>JARRKU010000128.1:0-12938 GCA_037387725.1 Desulfobacteraceae bacterium | reverse complement strand
AACGGCGGCGGTTATGGGCAGCCAATGCTCCCGCAAACCGTTACTAATGAAAAAATATTTCGCCAAGCACAGTATTTCGTAGTGGCTCGGCCCTGGCTGTCCCCTACACTGCCTGGTTATGTGATTTAATCTCCGAAGAAAACCAATTTGGCTGTTGAGTTCTTTACCACCTTAACCATCGCAGATAGCGTCTTAAGTTTGTTTTCAAATGTTTTCTTGGTCACTTCTTGGAAAATCGCCTTCTTTACTGGATGAGTTTGAACACCGGTTTTTACTTTCCATTTATCCGGCTCTTTCTTTAAAAGGTCATTAGCCTTGTTAATCAACAATTCAAATTGAGCAATATTTCCACGATTGAAAGTAGCATCCCCATATAAATCAATATAGATACCCGTCCGGTCTCGGAGTTCCACAAACAGTGGATGCAAATACCAATAATATCCATCGTCATCCAATGACATTTGGTGATTGGCGCCTTTGCCACCTTCTATGCTTATATCAATTGCCATTGGTGAGTCCTCACATAACGCCCGGCGTCATGGGCGGCGCGACCCTCGCCGTCCCTTGCACGCCGATGTTCGGCGCAGCCGATTAATTTTTAAATAATTTCAAGCTCTGCGATAAGACCATTATCTTCATTAATATGGATGATTAACATTCGTCCATCGTCCGTTGAATCGCATACCAATGCCACTGATTTGCCAGTTTCAAAATTTTGAAATTTCACTGTATGGCAATTCGGTTCACCGCAATCACAATAATCAATTACACGCAAATCACTTATTTGATTGAGCCAAAACTTCGGATCAACAGGCTCATCCAATAGCTTTGTTTTGCCGGTCTCGGTATCAATCCATCGACCGCCACCAAAATATTTACCAGACTCAAGGGTTCCAAGCCCCTTCAACAACCAGTCTTTTTCTTGCCTTGTTATTTCTCTATTCATTCATTATGCGCCGAACGCCAAGCTAACCAGCCGCTGCGACCATGTAACGATTTATCAAGAACAGTCGCCTGTAATGAATTGTTGGCACAGCACTGTCAGTCTGCGGTCTGGTTCAGCGCCTTGTTCGAGTCTCAATCATTAAATCATTTTATATGGTGGAAAGTACCTGTGACGCCCTCAAATTCTGAGCCTTCGTATTTACGATGTATCATATACCATACGGGGGTTGGCAATATAAAAACGGCTGAGCATCCGTTGAGCATGTTTTGTGACAATCAGTATCGGAGCAAGCAAACCCTTTCGACAAACCGGACAATTGGTTGGAGTATCGTCTTCGTCGGCTACAGCTGACGTTTTTGCATTTAATAATGTGCGGATATATTGAACTTTTTCTTTGCACTTGCCATTGGCCAAAAAACCGTAATGGCGAATTTTATGAAACCGATTGGGCAACACATGCCATATGAAACGGCGAATGAACTCTTTGGCTTGTAGCGTCATTTGCAGCCAGACGATGCGAGATGCCTTGTAATCTTTATATAAAAATCGAACTTTGTTGTCAGTGATGTCGACGATGCGGTTGTTACTGATGGCAACCCGATGCGTATAACGGCCGATGTAACGCACTACCGATGGTGCATCGGCAAAGGGCCTTTTGCAGTACACTACCCAGTTGCGGGCAACCAGTTGATCGATCCAGCGTTCAAAGCACTGCGGGTCAGACAAATGCGAGAGCGTGTCGGGCAATACGATCTTTTGACCATGATGGGCGGCTTTGAATCTTTCAATGAACTTGCCTCTGAACACTTTTGAAAGTGAATGCACGGGAAACAGGAATTTGTCGTCATGCTTTGGCTCGATCCATTGGTTGTCATCGCTCAAGGCTCCTCCGGGCACAATATAGTGCACGTGAACATGGGGCCACAGCGTCTGCCCCCAGGTATGCAAAATGCCGTAAAAACCGATCTCCCCTCCTAGCCATTGTGAATCTTGTCCAAATGCCAGCAATGTCTCGGAAGAACATCCCATTAAAAGCTCATAGACCAATCTTTTATTGTATGAGATGACCTCGTTCAGAAAATGCGGCAGGGTAAATACAACATGATAGTAAGGAACAGGCAAGATATCTTCTAATCTGGACTCGATCCACTTTCTTTGCGATATGCCCTGGCACTTGGGGCAATGTCTATCTCTGCACGAATTGAAAGACTGTTCGATATGGCCGCAGCTGTCGCATTGGTCGATATGGTAGCCGTTGGCTTCAGTCCGACAGTCTCGGATGCGTCGTATAACGTTATATTGCTTCTTTGTGATTCTGTGATCGGCAAGATATTCTTCCGAATACAACCTGAAGATATCTGCTACTTCATATGCGGAGGTATTTTCTTTTGGAGTAATCACATCAATTGCAGTAAATTTTATTGTGCGTGTTGATGCAGATTAAGTCGTTGATATGTTGGTCTTTCCTGATTTATCTTACTCGAACGTTGAGCTGTGGGGCGGCACGGTCCTCGCCGTCCTCACAAGCGCTTTGTTCGATGGGGTTTCATTTATTCAGTTTTTCATTTTGCAGATTTTCCTCTGCGCCAAGTTTTGCTTCAACAGCTTTTAATCTATTATGGAGATCTAAAAAAGCTGGTTTGAATCTATCAATAGCTGATTCAGCTCCAAGTCTTCTATGAACTCCAATCAGAATGAGTGAAACTATCAATAATATCCAATCAAATAGAGATGCCGCCCAAAACCAAGCTTTAATCATCGTTGCAACAAGAATTACACTGCCAAGTGATCTATAAAATATTGTCAGGCCAGAGATACCTTTTTTGTCCAAATCATTGGATGGTGGCTTTTCGGTTTTCTTAGGGGGAGGAGTCCAATCTTTTCGTTTTTTATGTTTATCATTTATGTCAACAATATCATCCCAAAAATCATTTCCAAGCAATCCCATTATTATATCTCCATTTAATATCTTTACATCGAACGAATAGCGTTTTATCCGTCATCCCTGTTGCCAATGTATGTATCATTTTAGATCGGCTGTACCGATTCATTTACAAAGAAGAAAAAGATAAAAATACTTAAGGGATGATGGATAAAACGGTGTTGAACTTAACCGCATTTATAACCGCGGCACCGTATTTTTCGCTATGGGGATTATATAAAGCACGGATTGGGTTGGCAAGGGACTTCTGGACCATAGCAGTGGCCCATCGTGTGGAAAAACTACGATATAGCGTGCTTGGGACATAAAACACACCTGGTTGGCCTTCCCTTTTACCGCAATCGCAACCCTTTAGGCGCACCAGTATTAAAGGCTTTTCCGCAGGCGCCTGGGGGTCGCTCAAGCTTAGATACAGCACAATCGGGCACGATTGTTTGATCGACAACCGTGCCCTGATTAGATGGTGGCTTTTATTTTTGCCAGCGGCGTTACCACTACCATTTGTCCGTTTTTGCATTGCGGACAACGGGTAACGTCGATGCCGGTCAAACGCAGCATCATCTCAGCTGTGGATTCATCGCGTTTTCGAATCGGTTCGGCTTTTGGGTCGATCAATGTACGGATCAAAGCAATACAGCGTTTTTTGTTGCGATGGGCCAAAAAGCCAAAGTAGCGGATCTTGACGAACCCATCGGGCAGTACGTGGAGCAAAAAGCGACGGATGAACTCGGTGGCGTCAAGGGTCATGCGCTTTTGTTTATTGTTATCGGCCCGGTCGCGATAAGTAAAGGTCACCTTGCCCTTTTGCATTGACACGATGCGGTTGTTGGAGATGGCCACGCGGTGGGTATAACGGCCAAGGTAATCGAGCACCTGGTCCGGACCGGCAAAGGGACGTTTGGCCTCGACGATCCATTTCTTTTTTCGCAACGTGCGGATCATGCGCCCGAAGGCGTCTTTACCGGCCAAGGCCATCGTTTTGCCGCTAAATTCGATCTTGTCGTGTTCATACAGAGCCACAAGCTGTTTAATGTAGCGGTGTTTAAACGCCTTTGCCAGGGTCTTTTTGCAGAACAAAAACTTTTTGCGAGTGCTGATCCAAGCCGATTCGTCAAAGCTCAGGGCGCCGGCCGGCACCAGGCAGTGCAAATGAAAATGATCCATCAGCGTCTGTGACCAAGTGTGCAAAACAGCGATAAGGCCCAGCTTGCCGCAAAGGCGCCACTTTGGATCTTTGGCAAAGCATTGGAGAACATCGGCGCAGATTTTAAACAACAGACCCAACAGCAAACGCTTGTTGCCCATGATCAGCCCATTGGGCTCATGGGGAAGGGTAAAGACCAGGTGAAAGTACCCGCACGGCAAAAGCTCCATGCTGCGATCATTGATCCATTTTTCCTTTGCCATCGTTTGGCATTTGGGGCAGTGTCGGTTGCGGCATGAGTTGTAGGCCGGTCTTTGATAACCGCAACCGTCACATTGCTGCAGATGCCCACCCAAAGCCGACGTGCGACAGATCTTGATCAGGTTCAGCACTTTGAACTGCTCAGGCGATATCCCATATGTGCGGCAATACTGGTCGCCATAGCGGCAAAAGATAGCAGCCACATCAACGTTGTCTGTCATGGCATCGCTCCTATCTTTTGCTATAGATCGTCCAACGGGCTTTTAACCTCGCACATTCGGCTAGGTACCACATGCAAATAGACCATTGTGGTTTTAATTGCTTTGTGACCCAAAAACCGCTTGATCAGATAAATATCGATGCCTTTTTCTAAAAGGTGGGTGGCAAAACAGTGTCGCAGCGTGTGGATGCCTTTACCTTTGGTGATCCCAGCTGCTTTTTTTGCGCGATAGTAAATCTTCTGGGCTGTGGCAACTGCCATGGGAAGCTTTTTGTCTCGGCTGTAAAAAAGCCATTGATCCGGCGTAAAATACTTCCAATAGATACGCAGTTCATCCAGTGCTTTTTTCGACAGCAGCGTATAACGGTCCTTGCGCCCTTTGGCTTGTTCGACACGCACCAACATACGATCGGCTTCAATATGGCGCGGTTGCAGTTTGACAACTTCGCTCACACGCAACCCCGAGCCGTAAGTCAGCATCAGCAATGACCGCTGGCGCACATCTTTGCCGGCATCGATCAAGTGTTTAACCTCTTTTTGGCTTAGAATTTCAGGTAATTTGGTCTGCCGCGGCCGCGGCGGGATACTAAACTCAATCTTATCGCGATTAAGAAACCTTTTGTAAAAACAGTAAAGTGCGCTAAATACCACATTACATGAGCTCCACTGCAATTTGCGCTGGCGTATCAGATACAACAAGTATTGCTGAATCTGTTCATCGGTCAGCTTGTCCGGGGACCGATTGTAATAAAATGCAAGACCTTCAACCGATTTAAGGTAGGCCTCCTGGGTTTTGGCTGAAAGCCGGTTTAATACCAAATAGTTTTCAAATTTTTCTCTTAGATCGCTTGCCATCATTGCCTCCTTTCAATCAATAGGGGGTTGATCAAATCAATCCTTACCTGTTGACATGAGACAATAGATAGCCAGTCGAAATCAAATATGGCTTGTATGTAAATGTTGGGTTCTATAGGTTGGCAGAACTCAAACTGAAGATTACTTCATATTACTCTTTTACTTCTCTTAATTTCTTCTCTTCCGCGAAGCGGTTGAGTTCAACTAGATTATTATCCTGACTTTTTTCCGTATAGCACCGATATTGGGGCGAAATGCGGAAAAAATTCCGTATTTTTCCGCCAATATCCCAATATCCGAGAAAAAATTCCGTCTATTACGGATATTGAGGGTGAAATGCGGAATTAAATATATCGTTGACTTTACATTTTCCATAATGTAAATATATATGTAAAGTTCAATGTGTGTCTTATTGGAAGTCTGTTCTCATTTCTATACTAGATCTTTAGCTACATCAAACAAAAACTGGCTTGCTCAAGTATCCGGTCATATTGCGCGGTGTTAGGCCTTTGCGCAATCGGTCTCGATGAGGAGGTGTTGTTGTGAACAAACCACCTAAACTGATGGATCAGGTCCGCCATTACCTAAGGGTCCGACATTATGCGAGAAAAACGGAAAAAACCTATGTCGCCTGGATCAAACGTTATATTTATTATCATGGCAAACGGCACCCCAAAGATATGGGAGTAAGAGAGATCGAAGCGTTTTTAACACACTTGGCGGTGAACCTTAATGTAGCGGCCTCCACGCAGAACCAGGCGTTCAATGCACTGATATTTCTGTATAAACATATTCTCCGGCGTGAGATTAAAGAACCGATTAATGCATTCCGGGCAAAAAGGCCTGCGCTGGTACCCACGGTTTTGACGGTCGATGAAACAGGGCGTTTGTTGAGCGCCATGCAGGGCACTCAGCAATTGATGGCCAAACTCATCTATGGTGCGGGCCTCAGATTGATGGAGTGCGTCCGACTGAGGGTCAAAGACCTGGACTTCGGATTGAATCAGGTAGTAGTCAGGAATGGGAAGGGCTTCAAGGATCGAGTTACGATGCTTCCGGAAAATCTTCAGCCCCTGATGAAAACTCAACTTGAATATGCACAACGCTTGCATGAAAACGATTTGAATAAAGGATTTGGCACTGTTCATCTTCCCTATGCGTTGGCCAGAAAATACCCCAATGCGCAAAATGAGTGGATATGGAAATATGTATTCCCATCGCGGACCCTATCCATTGACCCGCGTTCCGGAAAAAAGCAACGACATCACCTCCACGAGAGCAGTGTCCAGAAGGCGGTACGCAAGGCGGCAAAGACAGTGGGTATTCCTAAGCATGTGACCTGCCATACGTTGCGGCATAGTTTTGCTACCCATCTTCTTCAGCAGGGGTATGATATCCGAACGATTCAGGACCTGCTGGGGCACAAGGATGTCAGCACGACGATGATTTATACCCATGTCATCAAGAAAGGAGGGATGGCGGTTCGGAGCCCGGTAGATAGTTTAATGCCTGCTGATGCAGTTGTCGACGGTGGCGGGCCTGCCCCAAACCGGGGAAGTGATACCTGAACTCACACCGACGACTATAGATCCATTAATTCATAATTTTCTAACGGATGCTTTTCCTCGGGCATATGGAAAAAGATGTCATTATCGTTGATCAGTTCTAAGATACAAAATCATGTCAAACAAAAGCGGGCTATGCAATATCATTACATAGCCCATTCAAAAATTGGCGCGCCCGGCAGGATTCGAACCTGCGGCCTACGGATTCGAAGTCCGGCGCTCTATCCAGCTGAGCTACGGGCGCATGTTTTCCGTGGTTGGCCAAAGGTTTCTCACCAGATCTGAGAAACTTGGTGACCCTTCATACCTATTTCCCCGATAAAGTTCAATTCTTATCTCTGTGACCGGTTTCAATTCCGGAAACCGGCACTGAAAACGCGGTGCCCCTTGGCGCTGCTCTGGACATCGGCCGGTTCAGGCTTACGTTGTCGTTACTTTCTGTTTTTGCATGCATTCCGCCGATAGTTAGGCTTTAATGACACGACAAATAAGGAGCAACTCCAATGAAATTCATACTACTGTTATTTTTCATGGTTATGGCGATATCCGCACCCGTGATGCTGGGTGCAGCGCCGGCTTTGGCCATTGATATCCAATGGTTCGGACAGTCGGCCTTCAAGATCACAACCCCTGGGGGCAAGGTGATCATGATCGACCCCTTTATCACCGGAAATCCCAAGACGCCCGAGGCGCTCAAGGACCTGAGCAAGATCGGCAAGGTGGATTTAATCCTGCTGACCCACGGCCACGGCGATCATATCGGGGATACAGCGGTGCTCTCCAAGCAGTACAATGCCAAGGTGGCCATGAATGCGGATATGGGGCACACCTTTGCCGAGTTGGGGTGGGTACCCTACGACCGGTTGATCCGGTTCAACAAGAGCGGTCCCATCACGCCGCTGGGCGACGGCATCCGCATCACCATGGTGCGGGCCGAGCACAGCTCCGAGGTGGTGCATACCGACCCGACGACCAATAAAAAGACGGTGCACCCGGGGGGCGAGCCGTGCGGCTATATTATCCAGCTGGAGAACGGCTACACCATCTACCATGCGGGCGACACCGGCGTGTTTACCGACATGGCCTTTATCGCCGACTACTACAAACCGGATCTCGCCCTGCTGCCCATCGGCGGGCACTTTACCATGGACCCGGTGCATGCGGCCTATGCGGTGAAAACCTATTTCAATAAGGTGAAGAAGGTGATGCCCATACACTACGGGACATTCGGGCTGCTCAAGGGCACCCCGGAGGAGTTCAAGAAAGAACTGGCTGGTTATTCCGGTGAGCTGGTGGTGATGAAACCGGGGGAGTCCAATAAATTTTAGAAGCAGTTTATAGCCCCCCCTTATTGATAAATTTGCATAAAGTCGGCTAAAAGTGACAGGTTAAATCACCACGAAGGACACGAAGAGCACGAAGGAACCAAATAATAGCTGATATTTTTAGCTTCGTGCTCTTCGTGTCCTTCGTGGTGAATATCAGATTTTTCTTCATGAAACGAACCGAATCGCTAAGGATCATTCGCAGTCTGGAATGTAATGGATACCGACGATACCCCCATAGATCCGTTGAGCCGGTTTCATCCTGTCATCGCCCGATGGTTTCGGGATCAA
The DNA here is from genome assembly GCA_037387725.1 of Desulfobacteraceae bacterium. Classification (GTDB taxonomy): domain Bacteria; phylum Desulfobacterota; class Desulfobacteria; order Desulfobacterales; family Desulfosarcinaceae; genus JARRKU01. The sequence goes on along the minus strand of JARRKU010000128.1, from coordinate 4,389 downwards.
TACCCGTCCCCCACCGATATCCAGGCCGAGGCGTGGGCGCTGATCCAGGCGCGGCAGCATGTGCTGGTGACCGCGCCCACCGGCAGCGGCAAGACGCTGACCGCTTTCTTGTGGGCCATCAATGAGCTGGCCTGCGAGGGGGAGGCCCTGGGCCACACGCGGGTGTTGTATGTCTCTCCGCTCAAGGCGCTGAACAACGATATCCGGCGCAACCTGCTGCAGCCGCTGGATGAACTGCGGGGTTGCTTCGAGGCGGCCGGGCAGCAGATGCCCCGGATCCGGGTGCTGACCCGTTCCGGGGACACGCCTTTTTCCGAGCGGCGCCGGATGGTGCGGCGGCCGCCGGAGATCCTGATCACCACGCCGGAGAGCCTGAACCTGATGCTGGCCTCGCCCCGGGCGCGCTCCATCTTGGGCACGGTGGGCACCGTGATCCTTGACGAGATCCATGCGGTACTGGACACCAAGCGCGGCACCTACCTGATGACGGCGGTGGAGCGGCTGGTGCTGCTGGCCGGAGAATTTCAGCGCATTGCCCTCTCGGCCACGGTCAATCCGCTGGAGACGGTGGCCGATTTTGTGGGGGGCTTTCGACTTCGCGGGGCCGGGACCTATGAAAAACGGGCGGTGGTCATCGCCGCGTCCCGCACTTCCAAGCAGTACGAGATCAAGGTGCGCTTTCCGCTGCCTGCGGCGGCGGAGAGGCCCAGGGGTGATGCGCTCTGGGATACGATGGCCGAGGCTTTCAGGGCCCGGATCGGAGAGAACCGCTCCACCCTGGTCTTCGTCAACAACCGCCAGTTGTGCGAAAAACTGGTGCTCAAGATCAACCGCAGCGAGGTCGAGCCCCTGGCCTATGCCCACCACGGTTCGCTATCCCGCGAGATCCGACAGACCGTGGAGTCCCATCTTAAAAACGGAAAGCTCAAGGCCATCGTGGCCACCAACTCCCTGGAACTGGGCATCGATATCGGCCCCCTGGACGAAGTACTGCTGGTGCAGTGCCCGCCGTCGCTCTCCGCGGCGGTCCAGCGCATCGGCCGCGCCGGCCACCGGGTGGGGGAGGTCAGCCGCGCCAGCCTCTTTCCCACCCATGCCCGCGACTTTCTGGAGGCGGCGGTGCTGGCCCGGCATATTCCCGAGCAGGCCATCGAGCCCCGGCAGCCGGTGCAGGCGCCTCTGGACGTGCTGGCCCAGGTGATCGTGGCCATGACCGGGGTGGACACCTGGGATGTGGACGACCTCTATGCCCATCTGAAGACCTGCTACGCCTTTCGGGAGCTCTCCCGCCGCCAGTTCGACCTGGTGCTGCAGATGCTGGCCGGCAAATACGCCATGTCGCGACTGCGCGATCTCAAACCCCGGGTGGCCGTCGACGCTTTGGCCAATACGGTGCGGGCCCGCAAGGGCGCCCTGATGGCGGTCTACATGTCCGGGGGCGTGATCCCCGACCGGGGGTACTATCACCTGCGCCATGCCCGCAGCGGCGCGCGCATCGGCGAACTGGACGAAGAGTTTGTCTGGGAGGCCAAGGTGGGTCAGACCTTCAACCTGGGGGCCCAGAAATGGCGGATCGAAAAGATCACCGCCGGTGAAGTGCTGGTGGTCCCCGGCCACCCCAATGCCCTGGGCACCCCTTTCTGGAAGGGCGAGGCTTTTCAGCGGGACTGGCACTTTTCGGAGAAGATCCTGCATTTTCTGCAGGAGGCCGACCGGTCCATGGGCGACCCCGCCTGGCGGGAATCGGTGCAGGAGCGTAGCCGGATGGAGGCGTCCGCGGCTGATGGGCTGATGGCATTTCTGAAAAGCCAGAAGGAAGCCGTGCACGCTCCCCTGCCCCACCGCCACCACATGGTGGTGGAGTTCGTCCACTCTGCGCCGGGTTCGGCGCCGGGCAACCAGGCGGTGCTGCTCAATTTTTGGGGCGGCAAAGTCAACCAACCCCTGGCCCTGGCACTGGACGCAGCCTGGCACGAGAAGTTCGGCCAGCGCCTGGAGATATTCGCCGGCAACGACGCCGTGGCCCTGCTGCTGCCCCACGAGGTGACTGCAGAAGAGCTGCTGGCCATGGTCAACAGCCGCAATCTCGACCAACTGCTGCGCAAACGACTGGAGAGTTCCGGTATTTTCGGCGCCCGCTTCAGGGAGTGCGCCGGACGGGCGCTGCTGCTCACCCGGCCCAACTTCAAAAAGCGCATGCCGCTGTGGATGAGCCGACTGCGCTCCCAGAAACTCTTCAATGCGGTGCGCCAGTACGAAGACTTTCCCATTCTTCTCGAAACGTGGCGCACCTGCCTGCAGGACGAATTCGACCTGGAGCGGTTGCGCAGCCTGCTGGAAGAGGTGGAGGCCGGCGCCATCGCATGGTCCGAAGTCCACACGGATCAGGCCAGTCCCATGGCCCGGCAGATGGCCTGGTTTCAGATCAACAAGTACATGTACATGGACGACACCCCGTCCGACGACCGGCCCTCCAAACTGAGCGGCGACCTGCTCCACGAAATCGTCCACAGCCCGGCCCTGCGGCCGTCGGTCTCCCGGGACGTGGCCGACCGATTCGAACAGAAGAGTTTGCGTTTGGTCCCCGGCTACGCCCCATCAGACGGGCAGGACCTGGTGGAGTGGGTCAAGGAGCGCCTGCTGATCCCCGACACGGAATGGCGGGCGCTGTTGGGGTTGATGGAGCGGGAAGCAGAAATTCCTCGTGATGAATGGCTGCAGGCGGCTGCGCCCAGGCTGGTGCGGATGGAGCTGCCCGGGGCGCGGGAGCCCCTCATCGCCGCCCGGGAGATGCTGACGCCGATCATGACGGCCCTGCCCCACTCCGAAGAGCACGTCATCATCAATGGATTGGCGCCGGATTCGGCGGGTGTGGCATCCGCACCGACCGATGGCGCCGGCGACGCAGATACGGCTGAACTCGATATGGGGTGGCTGCTCGGCGAATGGCTGCAGTTCTACGGTCCGGTCCCGGCGGAATTTGTCGCCGGCGCCCTGGGCATCGAAATGCCGCAGGCAGCGGCCGGCCTGGATCAGCTGGTGGAGGATCAGCGGTTGATCTGGGGGCCGCTGATCAAGAAAGAAGAAGAGCGCTTTTACTGCGATGCCCGCAACTTTGAGATGCTGCTGCGGCTGGAGCGCCGGGCGGCGCAGCCGGTGGTGGCGCCCCAGCCCTGCGAGGGGCTGGCCCTGTTTCTGGCCCGGGTCCAGGGGCTGGTGCCCGGATCGGCCGACCGCCGGGATCCGGTGGAGCGGCTGCTCGATATCGGCGAGCAGATGAGCGGCTATGCTTTGGGCGCCCATTTGTGGGAAGGGGAAATTCTTCCCGCGCGCATGCCGGCCTATGATCCGTCCTGGCTCGATTCGCTCATGCAAACCACGGATTTGCAATGGATCGGACGGGAGAACCGGCAGCTCTTCTTCTGCTTCGAACCGGACCTGGATCTGTTAATGGGGACCGGTCCTGAGGCTCTGGAAGAAGAAGACGGCCCTGGGGCCCAAGCGCCGCCGGCTGCGAAAACGCGCCTGGACAAGGTGCTCGATTCGGCCGGCCGCTATGATTTTTCGGCCTTGTGCCATCTGGCCGAGATCTCTCCGGCCCAGGCCAGCCGGCAGTTGTGGGAGGGGGTCTGGCAGGGGGTCTACAGCAATGACGCCTTTGCCGCCGTGCGCCAGGGCCTGGCCACCGGCTTCAAGCCGCCCCAGGCCGGGGCGCCGGCGCGCCACGGCATCCGGTCGCGGCGGGGCGCCGGCCGCAAGGCGTTCTCCCGCTGGAAAGCGGCGCTGCCGCGGGCCGGCAACTGGTTCAAGATCGTCGTCCCGGTGCTGGAAGACGACCTGCTCTCCCAACAGGAAAGACAAAAAGACCGCATCCGCCTTTTGCTGCAGCGGTACGGCATTCTCTTCCGGGAGCTTTTGGCAAGGGAGATGCCCATGTTCCGCTGGGCCGCCCTGGTGCGCACCTTGCGGCTGATGGATCTGTCGGGCGAGATCCATTCAGGCTGTTTTTTCCAGGGCATCGCCGGCCTGCAGTTTATCGCCCCGGAGTACCTCTCCCTGCTGCAGCAGGATGCGGAGACGAAACCGATCTACTGGCTCAACGCCGTGGACCCGGCGTCCATGTGCGGTCTGGGGTTGAATGAACTGCCCCATGCCCTGCCCCGCCGCATCGCCTCCAACCACCTGGTCTATCGCGGAGCCGAGCTGATCGCGACTTCCCGGCGCAAGGGGGGCAGGATCCGTTTCGAGATGGCGCCGGATGACCCTGATCTGAGCGCTGCCCTCGGCTTTTTGCACCACCTGCTCAACCGCCGCTTCCAGCCCCTGCGCCACATCACCGTAGAGACCATCAACGGCCGGCCGGCCACGGAGAGCCCCTACCTTCCGGCG
>JARRKU010000127.1:9955-33597 GCA_037387725.1 Desulfobacteraceae bacterium | reverse complement strand
CTGGTTCAGGTCGAAACGGTGGCTTTCAATTTTGCCGCAGTCTATTTCCATAAGTTTCACGCGCGGCATCTGGTAAATGATGTAGTCGTCCAGGCCTCGGGATACTGAGCCCACGGTCTTGGAAAAAAACGTGTATGCATCGAATGTGTGCGGATCATCGGTTGATTTCGCCTTTCTCTTCGGTCGAAGGGCCACGATGGGTAATGTGGTATCCTGGTCGGCCGCCATCCAAACGGGGCACTCTGAGGCCACCCCGGCATCCAGGATAATACGCCCATCTTGCTCATAAGAAGGCTTATAGGGAGGGTACACAAACGGATAGGACACAGCGATCGACAACGCATCTGATACTTTCATGGCCTTGTGCGTCAAGCTGTCGTAGACGAGATACCGCTGTTGCGCAATGTCGAAACCAGCGGTGGCAAAGTGAGGTGCCTCTATTTCACCAAAAGTCACATCTTTTCCCAACAGTTCCTGGAAAACCTGGGAGAAACCGGATTTGCTGAACATGGCGAACGGCCATCGCAACATCGGGTGCATGGCCATGGGGCCATATTTCATGAAGCTGGACATGTCGGGAATTTGTGGCAACGCCATCGGGCCTCTCAGTTTCGCCAAAGGCATTTTTTGAACATCTTCGACGAGCTTTTCCGGAGACCCTTTTCGCGCTGCGAGCAGGGCACCGATGAGGGTACCCGCCGAGCAGCATGACACGCTGTCAAAAACAATTCCGTTCTCGTAAAGCACGTTTAATGCCCCGGCATATGAGAGGGTCTGGACGCCGCCCCCGCCAAGAACCAAATGTACACTCGTCTTGTTAGAATTATTGCTCATTGCCTTTTGCCTTTCGCTGAATCTTGCCAAATGTGTTGAGGCTTCCTTTTCAGCTACGCCGGCGTTTACAGAGCGCTACCCCATACATTGGGGGTAAATACATCCTCGCACCAGCTGTGATAGGCAATTTATGCTGTCTCAGGCGACAGCGATGCCAATATAATTGCAATGATACTGGATCACCGGCTATGCGGTTTGATTATTGTTGACAGGATCTAATCTTCAGAAGCATCCGTGCGGCGTACCGGACTGTCAAGCGTTTCGAGATCGGTGCAAAAAAAGTGCTCTTTCAAATATTTTCGCTGATATGAGCGCACGTCGTAATGAACCCAGGTGGGAGCAATATTAGAAGGTTCCAGGGCTTTTCGATTATTTGCATTCCAGCCGATCTGGGCATTGGCCAGCTCAACCAAGCCTCCTCGGATTTTGTCGCACCGTATCATATCATCGCGTTTATCTTCTCCGGCTTTGCGGGGGACATCGAGATCGATGGCCTTGCCGTGATGATTGGTGCTGGAACGCTTTTTCATCTTATTGTGCACGCTGCAGCGATAGCCGGAGGTGATGATGAAATCATAGTTTGGGAAGTAATGAAAAACGCCCCGGACCGCCCACAACAACATGCGGTGTATACCGGGGTACTCATACCGGTAAAAGGCCTCGATTCTATCCTTGCCGGATCGATACTTGCCCTTAAATTTGCCCTGGCCGAATCCGCCGCACTCACCGCAAGGGCACTTGAGCTTTTCAAAATTGATGGGATATTGGGCGGCAAAGGCATCGATGGCATCCATGGTGGCCACATCCACCACACCGGTGGGCGCATCACGTTCCATGTAGTCCCGTTGAAAGCTGACCACCTGCAGTTCGGTGCCCGATCCGAATATTCCGTCGGGCAAGGTTCCTCGAAATCCCGCCAAACGCACCTGCAGTTCAACGACATCTTCTCCCGTGTGATCCTTTTTTATTACCCTTTCGCCGTACTGAACCATATTCTCGTCCCCTTATTTTTAAAGCCATTTGGTATCGTAGGCTGTATTAAGCAGCTTTGGCTTCATGCCTTTAAATCGTTCAGGATCACTTAAGACTCAAGAATGTCAAAAGGCTTAAGCACCCTGGCTGTTTCCGCTTCTGATAATCCATGCGCTATGCAAATCCTTATAGCCTGCAGCCGCGTTCCTTCAAGGTCACCGCTTTTGGAAAAATGGCGGTCTATGATCCTTTGGAACAGCTCTTCAGCAGAATCAAATTTCTTCTTCAATAAGTATACCTCGGCCAGTGTGCATGCGGCCCAAAAATCTTTGCCGTCGGCACTTTGTTTAACCAGCTCATATACTTCTGCGGCAAATTTTTCAGATACTTCTGACTCGTTCAAAAATAGAGATTTTGAGGCCGTGTTGATCCCTGTGTAATAGTCCGTGGGATCGGTTTCGAAAGCCTCGCGGTAGAGTTCCCGCGATTTTCTCAGGTAGAGCGATTTACCGGACTCCTGGTATTTACCGTCCCATGCCGCCGCAAGAATACCCAGGGTCTCGGGGTCTTTATGCCCGGCTGCCTTTAGTTCCGACAGAACATTGATCGCGTCTTGATATCGTTTCTGGCGACGCAGCACCAACCCTCTGAGTTGCCTGGCTCGCAGGGATTTGGGGAAACAGGTCAGCGCATGTTTCAGAACCGACTCCGCCATGTCGCATTCCCCCATGCTGATCAGACCCTGTGCTGCAGCCAATACCGGGTGTGGGGATGCCAGCAGGCCTGGATCAGAGGACGTTCCGAGCTTCAACAATTGTTCCGGATTGATCGCCTCGATCGCAGCTTTAATGGCAACCAAAGACTGTTGTTCATTCTGGTCCACCTCTTGGGCCAGTTTGACGGCGTCCGGTGACAAAGGCACCCCTCTCATACCGCATATGAGCCTGAGCAAGTTCACGCCGCGAGGCCCGTCCGGGCTGTCCTCGAAATCAATGTAGAGATCCCCCTGAGCGAAAAGCGGCAATGGTTCGCCATCGAGTTTGGAAAAGACGTAATTGAAGGACCCTTCCCGTTTGCTGAGCGTGTCCATTGCCTGGCGTTCTTTTTTGCACCAGTCGGAGTCTTTGGTTTTGCTAGACCAGAGGATCACCCCAGATGAACTCGCCTCCAGGGCTTCGATCAATGACGTCTCCAAATTGGATCCGGGCACCAGTATGTATTGATCCAAGAACGGCTCCCAGCCGGCTTGCTTCAGCGCGTCATATAACGCCATGGCCCAAGCACGGTCGGTGGAACGATAGCTGATGAACACATCGTAGATGTTATCCCCGCGCTCCGGCGGATCCGGCGCATGTTCTATCCACCGCTGGATGTAAGCCGGTTGCTGTTTTTCAACTTCATCCAAGTGATCTTCGCTCATACGCCCCCCTTATTCATTGGCGTCCTTCAGGAGATAGGCCCCACGACGGCCGGCCGAATAATCGATGACCGTTACATTGGACGCCGGGTCATGGATTCGCCGCGTAGAAGTGCAGCCTGCTACATCGCCACCATCAACAAGAAAGCCAGATGTTTCACAAAAGGCGTCATGGTCACCTTCTTGATGCCCGCGTCCGGGCAGGGAAAGGCATTCGGGGCCGGAAGATCGCTTTGAACATCCTTTCGTACAGCCGCATCCCTTTCCTCGTTCAGCTTACTTATCGGATTTTTTGCTCTCCTTGCTGTCCTCGGGTTTGATGCCCTTGGACAAAACGTCCTTTAGCCTCAACGCCTCTTTCAAGCGTTCAAACCAGAACGGCGCCCCAAACGTGAGCAACACGGCTGTGATCAGCACACCAATAGTATTGCCCCACTTTACGGCACCGTTTTTATAGTAAAACGTCCAATGCTCGGGCCATCCCGTAATATCGATTGTGGCGAGCGTCCCTTCGGCGTCTTTGGCTGCCGTGATAGCCGCGTCCCTCTGCTCGATATACATGCCATCAAGGAGCTCGTTGTACCGCTCGATTATCTTGTCCTTCCGTTCTCCCATACCGGTCAGGAGGGTTTCCAATTCTTCGATGAGGTCTGCTTTGTCTACCCCGACGCCGCTGGCCCCTTCAATCTTCTCCTCAACTTCTGGAAACTCCCCTTCGAGAGTGGCCAGCGCCTTTTCAGACAGCGCCCCATATGTGGGCAGCGCCAACGGCTTTTCGATACCCCTGGCAACACGCTCGATCTCATCTCTAAAAGGTTTATTCACCGAAAGCTTTTTCAGCAAATCCGGTGTGCTGACCTGGAAATAGCCGGCTACTATAATTGCACACACAATGGTGACGAAACGGATTCTTACCATGAAACGGTTTTCGAGCTGGTTCCACATTTTATTAAAACTTTCGGTGATCTGCTTCGCCTTTTCATTTATTTCCGCATCCTCCAATCCGGCCATCTTTAAGGCCTTTGGCAGATCTTTGGGATCTATATAGGAGATCGGGGGGCCTAAAAAGCGTTTAAGACTGATCTCGGGTCTGTTATCTATACGCCCGAAAAAGCAGACGCTCTTGGCATGCAGTGCTTTCAATGCCAGCACTTTAGGGTCGTGGTCTTCGTTTCCATAAAGGGTCTCGATAATCGTTTGAATCCCTTTTTGCAGATTGCGGGCTCGCAATCTTATAGACGCTTGAATGGTTTGCACCATCGATGTCACTACGATGCTCAACAACAGGATGACGCAGACAAAACCGATGAAGATACCGAGGATATCAAACAGGTTTTTGCTCACCTCCATGATCACTCCTTATCAGGATCATAATTGTACTTTGACGGAAGATGGAACACTTAATAATTCGTGTGTACATAGAAGAGTCCCCATCTTTTCCAACTGCTGCATCGGTCAGGGGCACGGATTGTTAAAATAATAATCAGCATTTAAGTGTTTTTACCGATAAAGCCCTCATAAAAAACAGGTGGTCATTGTTTTAGTAACAGCAAAACAATGGAATAGATGTGATATGCGTCACATCCATCCGAGTTTTATAGTAGTATCAAGAAAATTTGAGGTTTGGCGGAGAGCCAACATCTGCATGCAAATTACACGGGCTTATTTGTAGCATTAGAGATTGTTGTTTTTTTGATTTTTTCCGGAAATTCGGCCGGATCGGCTTTGCCGGCATCGGCCGATAAGAGATAGATCAGGATATTGGAATCGATAAACGCTTTTTCTTTCGCAGTGGAATTCAATAATCGATGTACAGGATACCGTTCAGGTGATCGATCTCATGGGCGAGCAATGCGGCGGAGCTGCCATGGGCCGTCAGGATGGTTTCCTTGCTGTCCAGGTTTGTGTGTTTGACTTTGACAAGGTTTGCGCGTGGGATGGTCCGGGTTTCCTGATCCGGAAGGGAGAGGCAGAATTCCTTGCTGGCGTAGTTTCCTTTTTGTTCGATAATTTCAGGGTTGATCAATACGGTGATTTGGCCGTAGAGCCCGCAGACGATCATCCGGATGGAATGGCCGACCTGAGGGGCGGCCAATCCCTTATAGAGGGAAGCCCTGGAAAAAAACTCGAGCAGCGCTTCGTACCGCAGCGTGGAAATCATGTATTCGCTCAGCTTGACGATCTTGTCGTCAATGCGTCTGATCGGACGTGAAACCGCTCGCAATATCGGATTGGGGTACTCCACGATTTTTAGAAGATTATTTTGGCGGTAGTACTTCAGGCTGGTTGCGATGCTGAAGCTGCCGATGAGCCCTCCGATACAAAATTTTAGAAATGTTCTTCGATCCGGCATGGTTCAATCTTTCATTTGGCTTCTTTAAACATAGCACGAATCATCGCAGCTGTAACGGATGCGATGCAAACGGAGTGAAAGCCATATGTATTTTGGCCTAAAATAATATCCGGTTAAATCGGACTTTGTCACTGCGGAGTATAGACTACAGATTAATTACAGCTATTTGCAATGGCATGGCATCATAAGTTGTAGGGTGGGCATCTCCCTCCGTAATTGAGGGGAACTGTTCTCAGTCTATACAGCTTCGGTTTCTGACACTGATCCCGTCCATGCGATTTAATCGAGACCGGAGCGAACCTGCTGATGAGTCTTCGAATCGTATATCATCAGTGGGCATTGGGAATTATTATGGTGGACGATGCCCACCCTTCTACATGCTGTCACCGCTTTGGAGTTGACCCCATCTTTCTTTTAGATCACAGGTTGACGCCCGGGTCTATGATCATTGAAAGCTTATCGATTGTATTGGGGCTGTGAACGTGGTATCTAAATAGTCTATCGATAAACGCATCAACGGGTGATCGTAATGCCGGCAGCACAGGTGAGTCTGAGGGCTGGGCGGCGTATTCCGAGGGATAAAGTTGGATATCGTGAGATTAAAAGCCAGGTGGATGGGCCTGTTTGAGCCCTTTGCGGCGAATTGCAACCTTGAAAGCGGTCTCGATGAACTCGTGGGCCGGTATGCTGAGTCGCACCGCCATTACCATAACCTGGACCATATCAGCGGGTGCCTGGACGCATTTGACCGGATTGCCGGCCGGCTGGCCGATCCTTTTGCCATCGAGACGGCCATCTGGTTTCATGATGTGGTTTACGATCCCAAAAGCGGCAAAAATGAGGAACGAAGCGCGGCATATGCCAATGCCTTTTTGGCTTCCGCGGGGGTCGATCCGGCCAATATTTCCGAAATAGGCCGCTTGATTCGTTTGACCCGCCACCCTTCCAATCCCGTCACCGATGATGAAAAGTATTTGATCGATATTGATCTTTCCACTCTGGGCGCTGAGCGCGAGCAGTATGATCGCTACGAGGAGATGATTCGCAAAGAGTATGCTTATGTGCCGAATCTGCTTTATAAAAAGGGGCGACGGGAGCTCCTGAAGGCTTTCCTCAATTGTAAACCCATCTACCGCACCCTCTATTTTCGGGAACGTCTCGAAGTCCAAGCCCGATCCAATATCGAACGGGCGTTGAAAAAGCTCTGACATTGCAGTGTACTGCTGTAAAATCGCCCACCGATTCTGATTTGATTGCCTTTTTAAATTCCGATATACAGAACCGTCATTTTATTGAGGCCAGGGCATTGGTGCGCAGGGGCGATTGTTGGCTTTTTTGCTTGACCTGGTTTCCATCACCCACCTGCTTGAATGGAGGAGATATGAATACCGAGTTCATTTTTGCCACACTTTTCAATCTGGGTATGAATCTGGTTTACACGATATTGGCGCTCATCGTCGGGGTGGCGGCGCTGGTGGTCATTGACCGGAAGCTGTTGAAGTCCACAGAGGTGGAAAAGGAGCTGAAAGAGGGCAACATCGCCATGGCCATTTTCGCTTCCACTGTGTTGCTTTTCGTGGCCATGATTGTCTCCTTTGGGCTTAAAGCGTAGGTTTAATGAAGTATTTCATCATGGCACTGGTGGTGCTGATTGCCCTGATGACCGGCCCGGAAATTTACACCAACTGGCGCACCAACCGGGACCTGAGGCAGAAGACGGATATTTCTATCGCCGATCTGGGTGCAACCGGCCGGGACGCCGGGAACCGTGACGGGCATGTGGAGGTCCGGGGGGTGCTGCAGGCGTTTACCACGCGGGACCTTTATTTTCTCATCGGGAAAGAAGGGCTCGATCCTGACCTGATCTATTATTGGAACTGGGGCGGGGTGCCGGAAGCGACGGCATCGGCCCTGGGGATCGACCGCCGTCACCATTTTGCCAACAGCTACCTGTTGGGATACCAGCCCTTTGAAAGCGAACATGTCTGGGTGCCGCTCTATACCCTGACCCTGCGGAAACGATATCAATACGACCGTCTGCAATACAGCGGTCTCCAGGACGTGTGGCAAAACTCAAAGCAGGCGTTTTATTACACCCGCGGGGATTGTGAAGACCATGCCATCATCCTGGCGGACTGGCTGATCGCCATGGGGGTGGATGCCAGGGTGGCGGTGGGAGCCCATCGGGGACAGGGGCACGCCTGGGTGGTTTACTTCGACAGGGGTAAGACGTATCTGCTGGAGGCCACCAGCAAAAAGCGGGTGCGCCGCATGGGCGCCATCCCCCTTGCTTCAATGATGACAGCCTACCATCCCACCCACCAGTTCAACCGCGACAATTTCTGGGTCAACACCGGTTCCCCGTTTACTACACGCTACGATGGTCCCCAATGGATATTGAAGTCACGGTTCGTTGCATCCGATGATGGAGAATAAAGGGCGTGAACGTCCAACATCGAACCCAACATCGAACCCAACATCGAACCCAACATCGAACATTGATGATTTCGTAAAAAGTCTAATTCTCACCATGAAGGGCATGAAGAGCATGAAGGGACAAAAATATATAATAATTAAAACTTCGTGCTCTTCATGCCCTTCATGGTATTTTAAAGCATTGCTTTTGGGCGACTTCTTACGGGTTCATCAACAGTGAACATCGAACGTCGAAGAATGAAGTCGCTGCGCTCCGGCGTTCTTTAAAATTATTGAAGCCTTTTTCAATGCCGGACGTTCGGTAATGCTATCTCCATCCCTTTCAGCGAGACAAAATGGGGCCGAACCGGATCGTATCGGGTATCATCTCTTCTATCCGGCCAACTTCCCGGCAATTTCGGCGATATGCCGGCCCTGGAATCTGGCGCCTTCCAGATCATTTTCGCTGGGGGTGCGCTGGCCGTCGGTGCCGGCGATGGTGGAGGCGCCGTACGGCGATCCACCGGTGATCTCGTCGTTACGCATTTGTCCCTGAAAGGCGTAGGGCAGCCCCACCACCACGAAGCCTTGATGCAGCAGGGAGATGTGGAAGGATAGGATGGTGGATTCCTGGCCGCCGTGCTGGGTGGCGGAGCTGACAAAGACCCCGCCGACCTTGCCGACCAGTGCGCCGGTCTGCCAGAGCTGTCCGGTGGCATCCAGGAACTGGCGCATCTGGCCGCACATGTTGCCGAACCGGGTGGGGGTGCCGAAGATCACGGCGTCGGCCTCGGCCAGTTCCTCAACAGTGGCCACGGGTACGTGGGCGAAAGCTTTTTGTGCTTCGGTTGCGCCCATTTTTTCAAGTACGTCAGCCGGAAGGGTTTCCGGCACCCGCCGCATCACCACCTCGGCGCCGCCCACCTGGCCGGCCCCTTCGGCCACTGCTTCGGCCATTTTGTGGACGTGTCCATAGGTCGAGTAGTAAACGATAAGTATCTTCATGATAAGGTGTTCCTTTCCTTTTCAAAGTAGAACATGGTTTTACTTTTTATGCTTGATAAAGGTGTTTTCCCTGTATTCGCGGAAGGCGATGTCCAGTTCCGCCTGGGTATTCATGACGATGGGCCCTTGCCAGGCCACGGGCTCTTTGAGGGGCTGACCGGAGAGCAGCAGGAAGCGGGTGCCGCGCTTTGTGCCGATGTGCACCTGGTCGCCCTCTTCAAACAACACCAGGGTGCCGTTACCGGAAACAGTGCCGTCGATCAGCGCCTCTCCATCGATCACGTAGATGAAGGTGGTGTAGTCAAATTCGGTCTGATGATCGTAATCGGTATCCGGCGGCAGCCGGCAATCCAGGTATTGGGGGTCGATGACGATGTCAGTGACCGGACCGGCAGCGCCGGCCACGGTGCCGGCGATCACTTTGACGGCCACACCATTGTCAAGTATGACTTCGGGGATTTCGTCGGCCGTAATGCCGCGGTACCGGGGATCCATCATCTTTTGTTTGGCCGGCAAATTGGCCCACAGCTGGAAGCCGTACATGGCGCCTTGGCTATCGCCCCTGGGCATCTCCTGATGAATGATGCCGCTGCCGGCTGTCATCCACTGAACGTCGCCGGCGGAGATCACCCCTTCATTGCCCAGGCTGTCGCCGTGAGCCACGTCGCCCTTGAGGACGTAGGTGATGGTCTCGATGCCGCGGTGGGGGTGCCACGGAAATCCGCTGATATAATCTTCCCTTCGATCCGACCTGAAATCATCCAACAGCAGAAATGGATCGAGATCGGGTGCTTCACTGAAGCCGAAGACGCGGTGAAGGTGTACGCCGGCGCCCTCTATGACCGGTGAGCGTTTGAGAACGGTCCGGATTTTTCTCTCTTTAGCACCTGAAGCTGCCGATAACCCCGTGGGGGCTTTGCTGGAAGCGCTGGCAGCCGTGGCGTTGAAAGGAATAAACCATGGCTAAAGAGAGAAAAATCCGGACCGTTCATCGCGTTCATGGTCGGTTAACACACTGGCGACCGTTTCAAGATTTTCCACATGCTGGCGAAAGGCCTGCTCAATCACCCTTTGTCCTTTGGCTGTCAGATGAACCTGAAAGCAGCGGCCGTCTTGCACATCCCTGACGCGGTTGACATAGCCTTTGTCCACCAGGCGGTTGACCGCTGCCGTCATGGTGCCGCTGGTGAGCAGCACCTTATGGCCGATGGTGTTGATGGGCAGCGGGCCTTTGTGCAAGAGGACCTCCATAATGGCGAATTCGCTCAGCTGCAGACCGGTTTCAGCAATGCTGGCATGATCCAGGCGTTCGATGGATTTGGCCGCTTTCCATAATACCAGTCGTATGTGCGCTGCCGTCTGCATAGGCTAATCTAATTTCATTCGTCTTGATGTCAAGATAATTGGCCTGAAATCCGCTCTCTTCCAAATCGGCCATTCGGTATTAGCGTATTGAAAGGGACCCTCTAAGGGATAATCATCGGGAAAATATTTTCCGTTACGTGATATCGGAGGTGGCTTATGGATGACCGTCAAAAAATATACGACCTGCTGTATGAGATTGTGGGGGAGGGGGGCTGCGCAGGCGCCTGCAGCGATTCCGAGCTCTATCAGGAGGATGGGCAGTGGAAGCTTTTTTTATGCGGCTTTATGGAACCCTGGCCGCTGGGGCGCACCATTGCGGAGGTTGAGGCCAACCTCAGAGAATTTGCGGGGCAGGGGTTTGGACTCGGCGCACCTGCTTAGTGTCCATTAACCAGTCGTGGCGTCATCGATGCTTTCGGGCAACCCTGCTTATGGACTGACCCAGCACTCTCTATCGTAAGCCTGATTGCGAAATCAGACGGTCACCACGATTTTGCCCATCTGCCGGTTGGACTCCATGTACCGGTGGGCCTCGGCGATGTTCTCCAGCGTGAAGGTGCTGTCGATGAGCGGCTTGAAAGTGCCTTTTTCGAGGCCGGAGAAGACGAACTGTTTGCCTGCATCGAACCGGTTGGGATCCTTGACGATTTCGAATACGGTATAGCCTCTGACGGTGAGGCCTTTGCCGATGGCCGTGAACAATGGAAAGGGGGTGGGCTTCAGGGATAATGCCCCGTATTGAAATATGATGGCGCCGGGCGCTGCGGCTTCGGCAAGGATGCCCAAAAAGGGCCCGCCGACAGGATCGAAGATGATGTCGGCCCCCTTCCCACCGGTCATCTCTTTGACCTGGATTTCAAGGTCCTCGTCATCGGTTACGACCACATGGTTGGCGCCGTTATCCAGCAAGAATTGGCGCTTGGCGGCGCCCCGGGTGGTGGCGATGGAGAGGGCGCCCATTGACTTGACGATCTGAATGGCGGCCAGACCCACGCTGGAGCTTGCGGCGGTGATCAGCACGGTGTGTTTTTCATCCAATTGGCCGAATTCCACCAAGGCGCCGTATGCGGTCATGAACTGCATCCAGATTGCGGCGCCTTCAACGGCCGACAAATTGTCGGGATAGCGCGCCGCCGCATAAGCCGGTACGATTGCGCTCTCGCCGTACACCCCGTATTTGCCCACGGAAAAAGAGGGAATCGTGCTGACGCGATCTCCCACCTGAACGCCGCGAACATCAGGCCCCACGGCATCGACGATACCGGCCGCTTCATAGCCGATGCGGGACGGCAGTTCCGGGGCCTCCAGGTATTGTCCCTGGCGAAAAAGCACCTCGGCGCGGTTCAGCCCGATGGCCTCCACTTTCAGCCGCACTTCGCCCTGGCCGGGTTCGACCAGCGGCAGGTCTTCGATCTTCAGTACATCTGCGCTTCCTGTCTCATGAAAACGAACGATTTTCGGCATGGTCGGTCTCCCCAAGTGACATTTTCAGGTTGCCCCATATGGGGTTGAAAGTTCTTCGGCGGCGCAAAACGCTTTCCCTATGTTATGTCCCTGACCCGGCTTGTCAATCAATCGGTGCGCTGGGGGCGCGCTTTGGCTTTACGAATCGAAATTTATCCCTATTCTATCAAGTATAAATTACAATCATCGCCTGATGGAGTTCCAGGACTCACCCGGGCGCCAATAGCCTGGCGCTGGTCTGGAACCGCAGATGAGCAAAACAATTGCAACCTGTATCAGGATGAACAAGGAGGATAGCATGGCGAAGCAACATGAAATCGACGTGTATTTTCATAATCTGTGGGGCAGCGATGTTGAGAATGTCACCCTTAAATTCAGCACTTCAAAAGAGAGCATCGGCGAAGACGTCTACACCAAGGAGCGTTTGGCCGCTGGCGAAAAATGGGGGCCGTTGAAACGCAAATACGAGACCGGCCCGGGATCGGAAGACTTTGATTTCTGGCAGGTCGAATTCAGCGCTTCCGGCGAAAAACAGGGCAAATTTAGCGGCCGCAATAAATTTGCCTGCGTCATCGATTCCGATGTTCCCTCGGACAGCGCCATCGACCTGTGGATCAGCGGTACGGATCGCGTCTTCTACACCGGCTACCCGGAGAGCGTGGGCGGCCGTCCCGGAACGGCCGGCTACTCCGGAATCCCCAAAGACAATCCGGGTGGCGACTACACCTGCCTGACGAAACTGGAGAATGCTTAAGGCAACCTTTCGATGTCATCGGGGCCTCCAGCTCCTGGAATTCAG
The DNA here is from genome assembly GCA_037387725.1 of Desulfobacteraceae bacterium. GTDB lineage: Bacteria > Desulfobacterota > Desulfobacteria > Desulfobacterales > Desulfosarcinaceae > JARRKU01. The sequence continues at coordinate 20,973 of JARRKU010000127.1, read as the reverse complement.
CGGCAGTGCATGGAATCGTCGTTCTTCCATTTTTGATGGGACGATCGGTGATTCTGCCGCTGGGCATCAGCATCAGAGAGGGGGGGCAGGGTCAACCCAGGAGCATGCGATCCGAAGCCACGGCTTCTTTCTGGATGTCATAAAAGCGCGCCACCAGATCTTCCTGGTTGAGCGCGCTTTTCTCGTCGCCGGCGATATCCAGGATAATCCTGCCGCGGTGCAGCATGATCAACCGGTTCCCGAACTTCAAGGCGTGGCGCATGTTGTGGGTCACCATGAGGGTGGTGAGCTGCTGCTCGGCGACCATGGCGCGGGTCAGATCAAGGATCTGGCGGGCTGTTTTGGGGTCCAGGGCGGCGGTATGTTCGTCCAGCAAAAGAATCTCCGGTTGGACCATGGCGGACATCAGCATGGTCAGCGCCTGACGCTGTCCGCCGGAGAGCAGGCCCACGCGGTCTGAAAGACGTTCTTCCAGGCCCAGCCCCAGGCGGTTCAATTTTTGACGGAATCGCTGGCGATCCGATTTTTTAACGCCGATGCCCAAACCGCGTTTTGCTCCCCGCCGCAGGGCCAGGGAGAGGTTTTGTTCGATGGTCAGGGTGGCGCAGGTCCCCATGAGCGGGTCCTGAAAGACGCGGCTGATGAATTTGGCGCGCCGGTACTCCGGCCAATGGGCGATATCCGCACCGTTGAGCAAAAGCCGTCCGTTATCGGGCTGAAAAGTCCCGGCCAGGCAGTTGAGCAGGGTGGATTTGCCGGCACCATTGGAGCCGATGATAGTGATGAAGTCGCCCGCGGAGACCTGGAGATCGATCCGGTCCAGTGCCAGCACCTGGTTGACGCTGCCCTTGTGGAAGTATTTGGTGAATTGGTCCAGGCGGATCATGTCACCGCCTTTCCGGTTATTTTGCTCCTGAGTTTGGGTGCGATCAGGGCCACCACCACCAGGGCGGCGGTGATCAAATTCAGGTCGCTGGGTGTGAAGGCAAACGCGCCCAACTTGAGCCCCAGGGCCAGGGCGATGGCGATGCGGTAGAGGATTGATCCCAGCAGCACGGCGATGCATGCGCGCACCACGCCGCTGCGGCCGAATACGGTTTCGCCCAATATCACCGATGCCAGACCGGCGATGATGGTGCCGATGCCCATGTTCACATCCGACGCACCCTGGTTCTGGGCTACCAGCGCACCGCTGACGGCCACCAGGGCATTGGAGAGTCCCACCCCCAGGATAATCATATTGTGGGTATTGACGCCCAGGCTGGTGATCATCTGCGGGTTGTCGCCGGTGGCCAGCATGGCCTGTCCCAATTCGGTGTGCAGGAACCAGATGATGATGGCCGTAATCAGAATCGCAAAAACCCCATAAACCGCCGGAGCGGCGACATATCCGGGAACGCCCAGGGACATGACCGGGTCAATGACCGTATCGACCCCCAGCAGGGAGATGTTGGGACCGTCCATGATGCGGATGTTGATGGAGTAGAGGGCGATCATGGTGAGGATGGAGGCCAGCAGGTGGAGAATCTTGAGTTTGGTATTGAGCAGCGCCGTCACCGCGCCGGCCGCAAAACCGGCCATTGCCGCCAGCAGCAACGAGAAGAAGGGGTTGATGCCGTTTGTAATGGCGACGGCCGACACGGCGGCGCCCAGCGGCAGGCTGCCGTCCACGGTCAGATCGGGAAAATCCAGCACCCGGAAGGTCAGATAGACGCCAAGGACCATGATCCCGTAAACAAGGCCCTGCTCCAGGGCGCCGATAAGGGCATATAAGGTCATCGGTTCGAGTTCAACACTCTACGCATCGCACATACCTAATAACGGGCCGGCTGCCCCGGTTCGGGCGAAGCCGGCCGTCAATCCAATGGTTTACTACTCACTCAAGACCGCTATGGGTAGGTCTTGTCCGCTTTTTTCAATAAAGCATCCCGAACCTTTACCCCCAATATTTTTGCGGCCGCCAGGTTGATGTGCAGTTGCAGGGTCTCCTGGGTCTCCACCGGGGTCATCGCCGGGTCGCTCCCTTTGAAAATGCGCAGGGCCATGGCGCCGGTCTGGTAGCCGTGCTGGTAGTAGTCGAATCCCATGGCGGCAATGGAGCCCCGTTTGACCGAGTCCACATCCGCGTTGAAGAGCGGCAGTTTGTTTTGTTCACACACCTTGATGGCGGATTCCAGAGCGCTCACCACGGTATTGTCCGTGGGGATATAGACTGCATCCACCTTGCCCACCAGACTCTTGACGGCCTGGAAGACCTCGCTGGATTTAGAAACCGTAGCCTCCACCATTTCAACGCCCAGTTTTTTGGCTTCCGCCTGGAATAACGGGACTAAAATTTTGGAATTAACTTCTCCGGCATTGTAGAGAAATCCCAGCCGTTTCATCTCCGGCAAAAAGGTCTTGACCATTTCCAGGTGCTTGGCCACAGGAAGCATGTCGGAGACGCCGGTGATATTGGCACCGGGTTTAACAAGGTTCTTCACCAGGCCGGCGGAGACAGGGTCGGTCACAGCGGTAAAGAGCATGGGTGTCTTTTGCATGTGGGGCGCCTTTTTGAGCGCCTGGGCGCACGCCTGGGCCGTCGGTGTGGCGATGGCCAGGATCATGTCCGGCTTTTCCCCCATGATTTGATGACCGATCTGATTGGCTGTGGCCATGTTGGCCTGGGCATTGTGGATGTTATACTTCACTTCAAAGGATTGGGCCTCCATGTAGTCTTGAAATCCCTTGAGTACGGCGTCAAGGGCCGGATGCTCGACAAACTGGCTGACGGAAATCGTGCTGGGTTGAGCCATGGCCATGGCCGGACCGATGCACATCAACACTAAACTTAAAGCAAGCAGCTTCTTTTTCATACCCCCTCCTGCTATTGGGAATCTATAGGATCGTATATGGTTGGTCGCTGGATCTTTATGCTTAACCCTGAATGTATAGAAAAATGGAGATGGCGAGTCAAGCAGGGAAGCGGTTTAGACCAGGGCAATCGCATGTATCTTTGGTCCGGTACCTGTATGTGACTTTTGAACATCGAACATCGAACGTTCAACATCGAACGTCGAAGGATAGATTCGCTGCGCTCAACCAATTTATAAATCGGCAGAATACCTTATTCGACGTTGGGCGTTCGATGTTCGATGTTGGACGTTCAGATCTTTTTACATGCGATCGCCCTGCGGTTTAGGCGGGTCTGTGGGACGCCTGTATCGTTGGATGCCGCTTTGAAATTGGCATTGACACGCCACTGGCGGCTTGCGATACTCGCCCGCGCCGTAGAAGTGTCGAAACGCCTATCTCTTCCAGCTTCGTAAAGGAAGAGGACTCCCGGACCCCCGGCCGGGTTTCCCGAAATGATGATGCAACGCGATGAAAAACGATCCTTCCATATCTGAATCGACCCGCGGATCGGAATTTTGGAAAGGCGCCCGCGATACGCTGCCGCTGATCATCGGCGCCATCCCCTTTGGAATCATATTCGGGACCCTCTCCGCCAAAGCCGGGCTTTCAGCCGCCGGCACCATAGGCATGTCGCTGTTCGTCTTTGCCGGATCCGCCCAGTTTATCGCCATGGGATTGGTGGGCGCCGGAACTGCCTGGCCCATGATCGTGCTGACGACATTCGTGGTGAACTTTCGCCATCTGCTCTATACGGCGACCCTGCTCGAACACCTCATGCGCCTGCCCCGCCGCTGGCAGATGCTGCTGACATTCGGATTGACCGACGAAACCTTTGCGGTGGCCGTCGGCCGCTGGCGCGCCTCGGACGACAGCCCGCACAAGCATTGGTATCATTTGGGCTCCATGATTTTCATGTATGCCAATTGGAACCTATGTACGGTGCTTGGCCTGGCCGCCGGACGGATGCTGAGCGATGTGGGCGGATGGGGGCTGGATTTTGCCATGGTGGCCGCTTTTATCGGAATGGTGCTGCCCTATGTAAAGGACAAGCCCAATCTGGCCACCGTCATGGTGGCCGGCGGCAGTGCGCTGGTTTTCTATGATCTGCCGCACAAATTGGGGTTGATCGTGGCGGCCGTCCTCGGCATTGTGGCCGGGGTCATCGCCGAGTACCGGATGGCCGGACGCAAAAGATCCGAAATCCCCTCCGAAGGAGATGCATAAGATGGAAACCGTGCTGCTGGTGGGCGGTATGGCGGTGGTTACCTTTTCCATCCGCTACATCCTCTTGCCCCTGTCCGGACGATTCCGTTTCTCGGACAGCATGCGCAGGGCCCTGGCTTATGTGCCACCCTCCGTGCTCACCGCCATCATCGTTCCCGCAGCCTTGATACCGGACGGTCGCACCCTCCATTTTTCGATCCAAAATCCTTACCTGGTGGGAGCGGTCGCAACCGCTCTGATCGGTTGGGCCAGCAAGAATCTGCTGATCACCATCGTGGGCGGCATGGCGGTATTTGCCGGCTATCAGTGGTTGCTGTCACTGTATTAGAAGCTATCTACAAAAGTCTTTTGTCCCGATCCGGGTGTTGGAGCCGGGTTCCAAATCCTCAAAAGACTATAGTATGTCTGCGGTTTGGAACCCGGCTCCGCCTGCATCTTGGACCAAAATCCCATCAACCGCAGCATGCGGCCTCGGCGGATTGGGTGCTCTCGCACATGCATCCCATCTCCGATGCCTTATCGGATGGATCGGCGCCCAGCAGCTCGTCCGCCAGGGCACGCATCTGCTGGGCCGGCTGATCCTTGACGAATTGCCCGATGGCGGCGGCGGCGCGCATGCGCACGGCGTCGACTTCTTCGTCCTTTGCAAGGTCCACCAGCTTTGTCAGACAGAGCTGGCATCCGGCCGCCACAGCGGCACCGGTGGCGATAAGAATCTGGGTGTCAGGGGGAAGGTCCTTTACGAATAAATTCATGACTTACTCCTTTTTCGGGTGATTAATCGTGGCCCGGATTTGGGAGATGGCCGATCCCTGGCCGGCTCCTTTTCACCGAAGTTCACAAACTTGACTGCTTAGACGCAGCCTGGAGCATTGGGGATACTTTTTTTAGACCCCATCTACAAAAGTCTTTTGGCCCAATCTGGGTGTTGGTGCCGGTTTCCAAATCCTCGACATACTGCAGTATGCCTGCGGTTTGGAAACCGGCTCCGCATACATATTGGACCAAAATCCGTTTTGTAGATGGGTTCTATATGTTTTAGGCAGGGGACGGAAAAAAGGCGGCTCTATTGATATTCAAGACTCATCCGGCAGCTTGCGGTCGCAGGCCAGGGCGCCGGATTCGGCATTGTGGTAGAAGCGGCACTCATTTTCCAGGATCTCTTTCAGCATGGCGCGGCCGCGGTGCAGCCGCATTTTTACCGCTTCGAGGCTGATTTCCAGAATGTCGGCGATTTCGCGGTTCTGCAACTCCTCCATGGAGCTGAGCGCCATCACCGTGCGGTATTTTTCAGGCAATTTATCCACCTGCTGGCGGATGCAGGCGTTCATTTCCGAATCGATGACGCTGGACAGCGGGCTGTCGTCGGAAATGGCCGCCGGTCCATCCAATGATTGGGGACGGTCGATCTCCTCCATGAGGGGGATTTCAACGCGCGGGCTTTTGCTCCGGCGCAGGCGGTCCAGGGCGGTATTGGTGGCAATGCGATAGATCCAGGTGGAGAGTTTGGCGCGACCCTCGAATTTATCCAGGCTTTTGGCGATTTTGGAAAACACTTCCTGGGCCAAGTCTTCAGCTTCATGCGGCGATACCATTCGCGCCAAAAAACGCACCAATGGTATGTGATATTCGCTGTAAACTTCATCAAACTGGATGGTTTTTTCTCGCATGCCTTTAAATTACCATCTATCTTTGTCTCTGGCAACCGGCCGTGTCTGCGTTCATTGCTTTATTTGCGGTAACCATGTGCTATTGCAGGAACGGCGACAGATCGACTTCATATCCTGCTGCTTTTAAAATATCGACAATGCGTTTTATGTGGTTCAAGTCCTTTCCGTCGAAGCTGTCAAATTCTTCATACAGCATGCCAAAGATATCGGAAGGAAATTCGATATCGCTTCCAACCACTATTGCGCAGGTGCGATCACGCCCCATTTTGCCGGAGAGCAGACCATGCTCGAAGATAACATTCTGACGGGCGCGAGGCCGTTGATCCGATCCTTGCAGGCCTCCGATATCGTCAGGCGTGTAAATGATAAAAGCAAAGCCCACGCGTTCAATATCTCGTTCCAACTTTTCAATTACGGTCAGGCTCTGGTTGGGTTGTTTGGCCAGGACGATGACGTCAAAGCCAAGTTTCTCTACGACCTGCATCAAAAAAAACATCGGGGGTCGTATTCACGTCTTCTACAAAATCTGCGTCTCCCTTTTCAACATAATGATATTCAGCTCCGTCCGGCCGACGCCGCCACGCATCGGAGATAACGCTTGATACAGCACACGCGGCAAATACGGGTTTCCGGGCGAGAAATGCTTTCTGGATGGAATCCGAAGTCCCTTTACCACCGCCAATGGCGATCACCGCATCGGTTTGTTGGACCAGATAGGTTCGATCTCCGATCTTCCATTGGGCGCCTGAGTAACGTTGAACGCGCCCCATTTGCGGAATTTTTGACTCCCGATCCGGCAGCATAAAGGTTAAGATCTCCTTGACATCTCTTCCAGATAGCGCGGCAGCCTTGGAGACCTCCTCCGCCAGAAGCATGTGGTGTCGCCGCGTCGATGAAAGAACCAGTACGTGGTTGCTTCGAACAAGGTGGTGGGCCAGCGCTTTGAAGTAATCCAGTACGACGCCTTCGTCCACAAGGTCACGCTCTTTTTTCCAAGTCCCTTTGAATAGCAGCTTCACCTGGCTCTCCTTTTTCCAGCAATTCAATGCTGCAAGGATTGGTTCTGCGGTAGTCTATTTTTTGGAATACTCTGGATAAATTTTGTCCCGGCAATCCGGGCAGATCCCATGGCTGAACTGCGCATCGGAGCGGTCTTCGATATAAATCTCCACCTGGTTCCAGAATCCTTTGTCATCCCTGATTTTCTTGCACGATGAGCAGATCGGGATTAGTCCGCTCAAGGTTCGGATGTCCTTCAGGGCGTTCTGGAGTTCTTTGAGGGTGCGGTGGAGTTTGATGTGGGTGTTGACGCGGGCCTTTACGGTCAGCGGATTGAAAGGTTTGGGCACATAGTCCACAGCACCGAGTGCAAAGGCTTTGGCGTCGTCCATTGCCTCTGAAACGGCGGTGATAAAAATTACCGGAATATCCTTTGTCCTGGGATCGGCTTTGAGTCGGGTGCAGAGCTCATATCCGTCCATTTCGGGCATGACAATATCCAGCAGCGCCAGATCGGGCAGGGGATCCTGGGCCAGCTTTTTCAAGGCGGCATTCCCGCTTTTCAACGGAATCACATGGTAATCATCTTTCAGAAGTTCGATCAGGATCCGCAGATTTTCCGCTACATCATCCACAATCAAGACGGTTGGTTTGTCTTTTGGCTGCTTTGACATGTGCGCTCCAAACTATAAGGTCTTACTTCGTATCATGACCGGACGGTCAAATCAAATTTTGCCGCCGGTCTCTGAAGAACGCGCTTCCGCGCAGGCGCTTGGCTTCTTTCTTGGCTTCCGTGCAGGCATCAATTACCTGAAAATACTGTGAATAGACGCCATGGGCCAGGTCTACACCGGCCATGCTGATGCTCATGAGCGGAAATGTCTGAATTTCGCCCTGCCGGTTTTTGGCACTGATGCATTCCCTTGTCAGGTCCTCCTCGTTGTAATACCGGCCTACGCCATCATCAAATACCTTGATCGCCCGGTCCGCCATCGCTTCCGCTTTTTCAGACGGAACGATGGCCACAAAATCATCGCCGCCGATGTGCCCGACGAACCCATCGGCCAAATCCACGGCGGCCAGCGCATCCTTGAGGACCTGGACCGTAAAGAGGATGATGTCGTCTCCCATGGCAAATCCGTATTTGTCGTTATAGGCTTTGAAGTTGTCCAGATCCGCGTAAACCACGCAAACGTTTTCCTTATTTTCCAATGCCGTTTTAATGTGTTCCGTCACCACGGTGTTTCCGGGCAAGCCGGTCATGGGGTTGGCATCCATGGCCAACCGGTTCAACCGCTTCAGTTCGGCAACGGCTTCGCGCAGCCTCAGGTGGGTTTTTACCCTGGCTTGAACGATGGGTGGGCTGATCGGTTTGATGATGTAGTCCACGGCCCCGGCTTCAAAGCCTTTGGTTTCATCTCCCTCCTCTCCCTTGGCAGAGACAAAAATAACGGGGATCCCGCTCGTTTCCGGGTCCTCCTGCAAAACGCGGCAGACCTCGAATCCGTCCATCTCCGGCATAACGATATCCAACAGGATGAGGTCCGGCTGTTTGGACCTGGCCAGCTTTAATGCGGTTTTTCCGTTTTTGGCAAAAAAGGTTGTATACTCATCCCGCAACAAACTGGCGAGTATTTTTATATTTTCGGCTGAATCATCTACGATGAGAATTTTCTGTTGCCTATGCATTGCCCTACTGCCTTTTTTTGCAACATTGGGCTATTTTTGCATCATGCCCAGGTCTCAGATAAGGCTTTTAACTTATCCATTGCCTGGTCAAATTCAAGCTCATCCACCAATTCGCGGATTTCATCGAGTTCTTCCCGGTTGTGTCCCTGCGTCAGCCTTTCCAGCCGTGTCAATAGGTCAATGGCATCCGTATTGTAATCGCTCAAATAACTTTTCAGCTCTTCAAAGGCCTGTCGGACAACCTCCGTATCTATTGCGGCATCCCGGGCGGTTTCCAATTGCTGCAAGGCCTCATAGGCCTGCTGGGCCCCGATGTTGCCGGCCATTCCCTTGATGCTGTGGGTCAGGTCCGCGGCTTGTTTAAATTTCTCTTGTTTGATGGCCGTAAGAATTTGATCCGGCAGATCACGGTACTTGGTGCCGAATTTTTTTAAAATTTCGGAATAGAGTTGCCTGTTTTCTGCCATGCGTTGCAATCCGGCGTTCATATCCACACCGGCCAAAGCGTCCGGCAAATCATTGGCAGGCATTTCAAAAGGCGCCTCGAGGCCTTCGTCAATAGCTGGCGTTTTGTTTTTCCGGCGGCCTGTTACATGGCCGGGAATCGAAATCTTTTCCGGGGCGAGCCAGCGTTTGATGGTGGAAAACAGCAACCGGGGATTCACCGGTTTGCTGATATGGTCGTCCATTCCTTCTGCCCTGCATCGTGCCTTTTCCTCGGCCATGGCATGGGCCGTCATGGCTATGATGGGAATGGGATTTTTGCCGTGCTGTTTCTCAAATTCCCGAATCGTTCCAGTGGCGGTGTATCCGTCCATCTCAGGCATCTGAATATCCATCAACACCATATCGTAGGTGTCATAGGCTTCTTCCCGGCATATGGCTTTAACGGCCAGATGGCCGTTTGGCACCGTGTCGACCTTTATACCGGCACTTTCCAGCAATTCCACGGCGACCTGCTGGTTGATTTCATTGTCTTCCGCCAAAAGTACAACAACATTCTCAAAAGATTCGCTTTCCGCTTGAGGATGAAAGCTGTGCCTTTCAGGTACGGCCTTGTCGCCGGCATGTCTCCCTAGCAGATTCATGATGGAATCAAACAAAAGGGAACGGCTCACCGGTTTCACCAGGAAACCGTCGATACCTGCCGCTTCGGACCGTCGGCGAACTTCCTCCCGACCAAAAGCCGTCAGCATGATGATGCAGGGTTTTTCCGATAAAGCAGGGTTGCTTTTAATTCGTTTTGCGGTTTCGACCCCGTCCATCCCCGGCATGCGCCAGTCCATGAGAATCAATTTATATGGGGTTTGACTCAAATCATTTTCAATCATCTCCAGCGCATGGATACCGGATACCGCCTCTTCCGGCGCAAAGGAAAATTCTTTCAATGCATTGACGATGATCTCCCTTGAGGTGTCGTTGTCATCCACCACTAAAACCCGCATGCCTGATAAATGGCTTTCAATCTGTACGCTCTCCTGGGGCTGGGTATGTTGAAGGCCAAATATCGCTGTGAACCGGAATGTGCTGCCATGCCCTTCTTTGCTTTCAACCCAGATTTCCCCACCCATCATTTCCACCAGGCGCTTGGAAATGGAAAGGCCGAGTCCGGTACCGCCGAATTTTCGAGTGGTTGAGGAATCGGCCTGGGAAAATGACGTAAAAAGCTTTGACATCTGTTCCGGTGTCATGCCGATTCCGGAGTCGGCCACGGAAAATGTCAATTTGGTTTGGGGCTTTGTCTTGCCTGTCGTTCCATCGCCGGTGGTGATTTTAATGATGATCTGGCCCTTTTCCGTGAATTTTACGGCGTTGTTCGACAAATTAACAAGGACCTGCCCCAGCCGGAGCGGATCTCCGATCAGATTCATCGGCAGGTTCCTTTGGATGTCAAATATCAGCTCCAGGCCTTTTTCTTCGGTTTTCAGAGTGATAAGCGAGGCCAGATTTTCCAGCACTTCGTTCAGGTTGAACGGTATGTTCTCCAAATCCAGTTTTCCGGCCTCAATTTTTGAAAAATCCAAGATATCATTGATGATACCGAGCAACGAGTTGGCGGACAAAGAGATCTTTTTCAAATAATCGGCCTGTTTTTCCGTCAGCTTGGTGCGCAGGGCTAGATCGGTCAAACCGATGACCGCATTCATGGGGGTGCGGATTTCGTGGCTCATGTTGGCCAGGAAGCGGCTCTTGGCCTGATTGGCCGCTTCAGCAGTCTTGCGCTCTTCCTCCGCCTTTTCCTGTTCCTTCCGGGCGGAGATGTCCATCGCCATGCCTTCAATCAGATCCTGTTCATTTTGTTCGCCGGAGTTCAGGCGGGCGGAGATGGAGACCCAGAATTTTTCTTTTTCTTTATTAAATAGCTGGGTTTCAAAATTGAGCACTTTACCGTTCTCATTAATTTGTCTGACGAATGCTTCCCTGGCTTCGGGGAAAACATAATAGTCTGAAATATTATCGACAGCGGAAAGCATGGCATCGGCTGAATCATATCCAAACATTTTGGCCACGGTCGGATTCCCCCCAACCAGCGTACCGTCC
>JARRKU010000127.1:0-9930 GCA_037387725.1 Desulfobacteraceae bacterium | reverse complement strand
TTTCGTTCCTCAATTTCGGATTTCAACTCCAGATTCAACGTATTCAGGCTGTCATTGGCCTGGCGCAGTTCATTGATTTTCGCCTTGATGGTGCTGCGCATAAACTCGAGACTATGGGCCAGATCGCCGAATTCATCTTTTCTTCCGACGTCGATGGTGTGGTCAAAGTCACCGGCGGTCACCTTTTCAGCACTGCCTTTCAAAAAATGCAGGGGGGTAACGACAATCTTCTTCAGGATAAAAAGCATGCAACATGCCACGCAAAACAACACAAACGCCTGGCTGAAGACGATGGCAAGCACATTTTTCCCCAAACGGCTGTAGACTTTTTCCAGGTCAATCTGGATGTTGAGTCTTCCCATCTCCATCACGGTTTTATTTTTTCCGGATTCATGGACGTAGACGATCGGGAATGAATAAGTGCGGATGCGGCTTTCACGTTTTCCCCCCAGGAAAAGATAGGGGGACGCTTCCCTTTCGATCTCGGCATACTGCATATCCGGCAGCTCGAATATGCCCTGCAGCTGGACTTTGAGCATTTCATCCGCTTCTACCCACAGACTCTGGGCCAGCGTCGGCACATAACTGGCTTTTACCTGCTGCATGCGCCTATCGATTTGATCCATTTCCCGGCGGAAACTCATCCATACGCCGATGGCACCGGCAATGACAGTAAATCCTAAACTCAGAATCACCATCAGGAACACCAGCTGCTGGCTTATGTTTTTTCGCTTCATGTTTTAGATATCCACTGTTCCTGTAAATTTTTTATGAATTGCGTTCCATACTTGTTTAGTGTAATTTTGTATGCAAATCCTCGTTTTATTACCATATTGGGGGCAAATATGAAACATGGGCGAATCCCATTCTTGATTCTAACACTATCGGTATTGACGCCTTTTTTTGCAGGAGGGAACCAAGCCCGGGCTCTTGCCGCCGAATCCCAGACCATCCGCATGGGGTATATTGAATTCACGCCTGTTTTTTATACGGACGCAGACGGCGTTCCCCAGGGATTGCTTGTGGATCTGGCCCGCAAGGTCGTTCCGGCGGCCGGCTATCAATTGAAAATGGAATCCCTGCCTGTAAAGCGCATGGCCAACAGCCTCATCAAAGGGGAAATTGATCTGTGGGCCGGTCTGAAAACCATAGAGGGGTTTGAAGGCAACACCTTTGCCGGGGATTCAATCCTTTTGCAGATTTGCCTGAACGCTTACAGCCTTGGGGAGGTTCCCTCCATATCAAAAAAGGAAGATCTGAATCAAAAAATGATCATCGGTCTGCGCGGTTTCAGTTATGGTGGCTGGGTCGCCTATTTGAAAGACCCGGCCAATGAAATCGATTTCGTCGAAGTCGGCTCCCACGAAAGTGCGTTGAAAGTATTGGAGCGTAACAATAACACGGGCACCAAATGTTTTCTCCTGGATTATGAACAGCCTGTTAATAAAGCATTGCAAACCTATCCGGTGGCAAAATTGAAGAAGAACCCGATAAACTGCCTGGACGCCTATTTTGTGGTATCCAAAAAAACCCCCAATGCCGAGACCGTGCTGCACCGGCTAGAAAGCACCTATAAAAAACTGAAGAAACAAGGCAAAGTGGAATAAGCACTTCTATTCGTACTGGAACACACTCACCAGATTATACGCGCAATCCGGAACATAGACCGTTCCCCGGTGCGCCCAGATCAAATAGGGCATCCAGATACCGCCCTTGCCCGGAGGATCACGAAACAGCTTTTTCGCGGTGTAGAATTCCAGCGTATCTTCACGGATGGTAAAGACCTTGAGCACCCGGTTGACCAGATCGTTCACCACCAGTTTGTCTCCGTCAACGCAAAGACTTGCCGGCAGCATAAAGTTTTCGAATTGGACGCAGGGGTCTTTTGTGCAATAGCCTTCCTTGCCGTAGCGCCATAGCGGACGGCCTTGCGCATCGAATACGCGGATGCAGTTATTGAGTTGATCGGCCACAAAGACCCGACCGTCTGCGTCAACCGATACATCGGTGGGCATAAAGCGATTGCTGGGTTTGCCCCCGTCCGTCCAGGTAAAGGTCTTCAGAAAGACGACCTGGCCGCTTTGCAGGATCTGCCATTTGGAGATCCGCTTGTTCATCGAGTCGGCGATATAAATCTTTCCGTCTTCGGTAATGTGCAGCCCCTGGGGGCCGAACAGGCAGAAGTTGCCGACGCCCTTCATGCCGAACGGCACGCCGTAATTGGTCAGCCTGCCGTCAAGGTCGAACTGGTACATAGTGACACAGGAAAAACTGAAATTGGTGGAAAACAAAAGAGGGGAACCCGGGCAGATCTGCCCCATCATCCCTTCCGGCGGGTAGTATACAGCCAGACCGATTTCACCGGGGATGTGGATCCCCTCGAGGGTTTTCGGCCGCTCTCTGAACCGGTTTTTATGCGCTGCATACGCCTTGATATCCCAGTTTCCCGCATCCATGGTAAAGGAGACGTGGGGCAAATTGCTAATCTCGCGTTCCCCAATGGACGGCAGCCCGGCAAATGAATACCAGAAGTCATACTGGGCACTCAGGCCTTTGCTCATACTCATCCACATAAGCTGGAGCGGGTTGAAGCGAATCCAGGGCGGCAGGGATGAGAGATCGGGTCCCTCTATGGGCTGCTTGGAGATATCTTTTTTAATGCCCACAGACGAACTGACGCAGCTGAACTGAGAATCCATCTCTTTTACATTTACTTTTTTCCTGCGCTGCCCGATGGTTTTCAATAATACTGCATTGGTTGCTTTGGAAACGGGCAAGGGGATTTCGATTTTTAAGACCCGGGAAGTCAATGGCTCGGTAACAAAATAAATGCCTTCCCGTTCCCCTTCACACAGGGCGTAAGGGCTGATCATGGTCGTGTCCAGAATTTCATGGTAAGCGGTATCAGAAAATGATTTCCAGGCGGTCTGCGGGGTGTGGTCAAAAAGCGGCATTAAACCGGTGATCATGGTTACCGCCTCACCCTTGGTGGTGTAGATAGAAATGGTGTTGGCCTTCTGATCGGCCACAAACACCAGGTCGTTTACCACGTCCACGCTCCGGATGATATTGCCGAACCCCAATCCGTCAGGATCACCAAAGGAGTGCAGCAGAACTTTTCCCTGCCCGGTTTTACAGCAGGTGCCCGCCTCGATCTCGTGGCCGGTATCGCATTGCAGCACCTCATAAGATCCGGTGTTGGCGATGTAGATGTGGCCGTCTGCATCGGAGGAGAGGCCCTGGGGCCATTTCAATGCATGACTTTTTCCTTTGCCGGTCATGATCTTATTAAACTGGTAAAGGTAATTTCCCTTCTCATCAAACTTGACCACGCGATTGAGCAGCGGGTCCTGTTTGGTGTTGTAGAATTCGTCCGCCACATAAACGGTAACGCCATTGTTTTTTTCCTTTACGAGGGTAATCCCGTTGGGATCGCTAAGGGGCAGATAGCCTTTCTGTTTCTTGTCGCCAAAAGCATATTCAGAGGATGCGTAGGGTTCTTTACCGCCATAATTGAACACCACCACCCGCCTGTTTCCCATATCGGTGAGGAACATCTTCTTTTCATCCGGATGGCCGCACACATGAAACGGCAGCAGAAAATCGATATCGTCTGCCAAGGTGAGGGTTTGGATGATCTGCTCCAGATGGATATCGAGGATAAGCACCCGGTTGTTTCCGGTATCGCACACCCATATCCGGTTGTTTTTGTCTTTGGCAATCCCCACAGGAGAATTCAAGGTGAATCCTTCTTCGATTTCCCCTTGCAGGGCGTCATCCGGTTCAATCCGGGCGCCAAATGATTTTACAAAGCGAATGTCCGGCATGCGACTCTCCTTTTTCCTTTACACTTCCTGGCATATACGAAAAACAGCGAAGCAGGAATCCAGTGAAGAGATTTGGTTTAAAGAGCATAGCGGGTAAAACCATGCCCACTCAGCCGTCTGGTTCGGCTATTTTCTTTTTAGACAATAGAGAGGCATACGATTTGGGGTAATGGACTTTCATACACTCTGGGCAAACACTATGGCTGATATCCGCTTCAGAATGCTTTTGAATATAAACATCCACTTGCTCCCAGTACCCTTTGTCATCTCGGATTTTTTTACAGAAGGAGCAAAGGGGTAAGATTCCCCTCAAGGTTCTGATTTCATCTAAAGCTTTTTGAAGGTCGTTTTTAGTTCTTTCTATCTTGTCTCTCTGGCTGTTTACGTTCTTAATCAAATTATTCATTGCTCTACGGTAATTGATAATTGTTACGCTGCTAATCAGAAAAAAGAAAATGACAGATAATATATAGACACTCCAGTGTGAATAATTTGTTATCAGAATATTTGCATCAACTCTTAATCTTAAATATGTCGTTGAAAAGCCAACTGCAGTAGAACAAAGGAATCCAATGGAAATCAAATTAAAAACCACGACTGTTCGTGCTGCATAGAAAAGCGCTAAAATTACAGCGGACATTGGAAAAAAGAAAGCAGAACCTGCCAACATTCCAAATGTATAGCACCCGACAACGCCAATAATTAAATAAAGAATTATTATTAAAATTGCCTTATGCTGAGCCTTGATTTTTTTGCGCTTTAGGGTGATGATAATCCCACTGACGAGGATGATTAAATAGATAAGATCACGTACGGTCCAGCCTATTTCACGGGCTCTTACCTGTGTCATTGCAAAAACAATAATCCCATACAACGTCGTCATAATAAGTATATTGTTGATCAATTTGTCGCGCAACAAATCTTCGATAAGTGATTGTCTGTCCAGTATTCTGTCTCTTGACTGATTCACTTGGGCTTTTGCTCCTCATTTTGTCGGTGGATCTATCAGCTAAACGTACTCTTCAACGGACCCATGATCCTTATCATCCGCTGAAAGATATTATATCGACAGATCGAACCGATCTATAAATACATTGAAACACATTATTCAAGAAAATTGTCTTGTTCTGTACAATTTATACAATGGTTTCAGCCATTTCCGCTATACTCCCCCTTTCCGCAGACTCTAAGAAATAGGGTGTGTGGAATTTCCGCCCATGACTTGCACGGATCAGAATGGACCACCCGCGGGCTACGTCATGGACATTGGCGTCAAATCCCTGGAAAAGGCAGGATTTGATTGGACAGCAGTTTCGCTGCCTGCCAAAAGAATGGCAAAATCGATGGCCACGGGCGATATCCAAGTCTGGATCGGACTTGCCACCATGCCACAGTTCAATGGAACCACCCATGTGGATAAAACCGTTATGAAACAATTGATCCTGAGAGCGTATACCATCGGCAACAACCAGCCCATCGGCAAGCGGAAGGAGACCCTTCTGATGTAAAGGGGATACAGCTACGGCGGCTGAATTCCTTTTATCAAAGACACGTCCAATAAGATCCGCTACCTGGCGTTTGATTCCCATGAGGCCGCGTTCAAACGTTTGGAGAATTTATCGACACAAATTCCGAATATTTATCTTCTGGATTATAAATATCCGTCTGAGACCGTATTGAAAAAGATTGATCTGCCGGGTATCCTGTTTAACCAAATCTCAACCCTTGACATGTATTTTGTGGTAACCTGGAGGATGGACAACGCTAAAACCGTACTCGATCGAATTGAAGCCGCGTTTCAACAATTGTCCGCGTCTGGTGCGTTTTAAATCATCTTGAATCTTTGAATGAAATGAGAAATGGGGTCAAGTCTGCTCTTGAAATGGGGTCAAGTCTGCTCTTGACGCATTATGTCGATCAGATGAGACAAGAGCAGACTTGACCCCTATTTCGCCCTGGCTTTTTGGTGAAGTGTCAAGTTATACTCTTATTCAACTCTCGGTGTCGCATGCTACAGTCTTTGCTGAATTTTCTCCAATAGATGTCGCGCCACGTCGCTGACGTTTGCCTTTATCGACGCACCGGAGATAGCATCAAAATCGCGCCCGCGTTTGTCAGGAAGCCAGGACCCATCGCCTGAAGTTGTAAGGAGGAGGATGTTGTTGGTCGTCTTCTGGCTTTCCAGGAAGGCACGGACCTCATGGTCAAGGCCCCACGCCAGGCAGGTGTTAATAACGACAACAGCCGCATAGTCACTTGGGTCGACCTTGTCCAACTGCTTAACACCGATCGTCATGTGTGAGATGTGCGCTGCGGAGAGCTGTTTCTGGAGTTCCGATACGAGAAGTTTTTTATACTCGCTTGCGCGTGAAGCTATAAGAACAGTGCGTTGCCCAGGAATTGTGTTCATATCAGACTTGACAATGTCCTTCTGAGGCCAAAAATGTTGCGGCACCGCGCATCCTGCACTCAAAATAATACCAAATATAGAAAGCCAGAAAATACGATTTATTTCTAACTTCATATTCTTATCTTTTCTTTGGTATAGCCGCCCCGTTTCACCCGGCGCGGCGAAGCCGCTTCGAAGTGAAAACGGAGGTTAAAAAACTGTTGATTAATATCCATCCGAACTTGCATTAAATTCTCCATCCACTTTTCCCTTAAGATTATAACGGCGCTGCTCTCCGGCGCGGCAAAGCCGCGTCGGGAGCAGCAGCTTTGTTATGTCAATCTTTTTATATAATCGCAATAGCTTCGTCTTACCGCGCTAATTGAAATCATCGAAATTAGCCCAATAAGGGCAATATTAATATCTGAGTTCGTAGTAGAGATCGAAGCTTTATGAAAAATCCATCCAAGAGCGAAAAATAATGATAATTCTAATAATGTTAATCCACTATATAAAATGGCTCTAATCTGTTTTGGTAATTTTTCAGAGTATTTGCGAATAGAAATGGTTGGAAATAAATATAGAAATGAAAAAACTAAAAAGAAAAACGCACACAACAATATAGGATTATACCCAATTGGTTCTGTGATTATCAGAAAAATGTCAAATGGGGTCTCAAATAGGGTCAAGTCTGCTCTTGACGCATTATGTCGATCAGATGAGTCAAGAGCAGACTTGACCCTATTTTGACCTATTTTGACTAATTACTATTCAATTTTCGGCCTGTGCGATGCGATAAGTGATATTGTCCACCGGCTTTGCCTTTTTGGATTTGGTCGGCGCTGGCGTCGGTGGCGACCACCCGGGAAAAGCGCCGGGCCAGCTTGCGCGCCGCCTGGCCCGATCCGGTGGCGCAATCCCAGGCCAGCGCAGTCGATGGCGCGATGTCGGCCAGATAGTCGAACAGCGCATCCGGATACAGCGGTCTGTACTTGCTGTAGCCGGCGGCGTGATCGGAAAAATAGTCTTTAAATGCGTTATCGGGCATTGAACCGTCGCCTGTTTTTGCTCTCTGGTTGTTGGAATGAAAGAATCAATACCAGAAGTTCTTAGGCCATAACCTGGAAAAAATGCAACAGCCGTCCAAAGACGTTGCACGATGCGTTGGGCGGTCTCTGGATTATCTTGAGAAATATATCCGGCTATTTCCTCAAGGTCATCAACGGCTAAATCGAGCCATTTAATCCGGGTCAATGTCTACACCAAACTTGGCAAAGGCTTTGCGAACCTTGTCATCAGAAGCGAATTTGCCTTGATCTGCCTGCCGGATGCCTTCTTCAACGGCTTCAATTTGCCAGGCCTGGTCCTTAGCATAGTCCTTGATGGCCTCGCTGATCAGAAACGAACGTGAGCGTTTAGTGGCTTTGGATAAGATATCCAATTTATCCGAAACCGCTCTGTCTACACGACTTGAAACTGGAACGGATTCCATCATATGCCGCTCCTTTTGCATTGAATGGATACATAATATACAACCACTACAAAATGGATCAAGGAATATGTATCGGGACAAGCAATGGGGAAAATTCCCGAATCGTTACGACGAATAGATCGTCCACAGTGGCCCGCTCACCGAGGGCGGGCGTCCCCCCTCTGCGGTATCGTCCTGCGAACCAGAGGCCCGATGGTCAATCCCTGGGCAATGACGGAAAACACCACCACGGCATAGGTCATTGCCAGGATAATTTCCCGCGCCCGGCCAACAGGCAGGGAAAGCGCCAGGGCAACCGATATACCGCCGCGCAGTCCTCCCCAGGTCAGCACTTGCCAGGATCCGTGAGGCAATCGAAGAAACCGGCTCCACCAACAGGCGGGCGTTCCCACCGACACCAATCGGGCAAAGAGGACGGCCACAATGGCAGCCGCTTGTATCAAGACGATGCGGGGAGAAAAGGCCACCAGGATCACCTCCAATCCCAGCAGCATGAAGAGCACGGCGTTGAGGATCTCGTCCAGCAACTCCCAGAACATATCCAGATGCTCGCGGGTTTTGTCCGACATGGCCAGCGCCCGGCCGTGGTTGCCGATCAGCAGCCCGGCGACCACCATGGCCAGCGGTCCGGAGACATGCAGCCGGTGGGCCAGGGCGTAACCGCCCAGGACGGTGGCCAGGGTCATCAGGATTTCCACTTGATAGCTGTCGATGCTCTTCAGCATGCGGTAGGTGAGAAAGCCGATCGCCAGCCCGAAGACAATGCCGCCGCCGGCTTCCCGCAAAAGCAGCATGGCCCCATGGCTGAAGGTCGGCGCCTGTCCACCGGTGGCCATGGACAGGAACAATGAAAACAAGACAATGCCGATGCCGTCATTGAACAACGATTCTCCGGCAATCACGATCTCCAGGTTTTTCGGCGCGCCTGCCGCCCTGACGATGCCCATGACCGCAATGGGATCGGTGGGCGATATCAAGGCGCCGAAAAGCAGGCAGAACGGCAGCGGCAAGGCCAGGCCGGCAGCCGCTAAAATCCACCAGACTGCCCCGGCAACCAGCAGGGTCGACATCAAGGTGCCGGCCACGGACAAAAGGCCCACCGGTCGTTTGTACTGGTTCAGATTGTTCAGGTCCACATGCAGGGCTCCGGCAAAGAGGAGAATGGACAGCATGCCCTGCATCAGCACATAGGAAAAATCGATGGTGGACAACCAGGACTGGGCATAGGTCCGCAGCACATGGATGCCCAATTTGTCCAGCCCCACCAGGACAATGGAAAGCGACAGGGCGATGCCCATCACGCCGATGGTCGTGGGCAGACGCACGTAGCGATGGTTCAAATAAGCCAGCACGGCCGTGAGAACGAGGCAGACGACGGCGATTTCGAACATGACTCCGATCCGATCTCTTTCGGGTTGACGTACCCCTATCGTTGCATAAAAAAGATAACAAAAAGGTTATAAAGCCGCATAAACATTGAACTGATGGACAAGTTGGAACCCGTTCGAGCAACAAACCAACGGTGCACTGGAGGATCGGGTCGATTTTATGCCATCTTTTCTACCCCCCATTGGCTTGCCTTGCTTGCCTTGTCGGACCAAATTATCTTATTGAATTTTTATGTAAAACATCCCAAAAATAGCTATTTTCATCTCTTAAACCGCACTTTTCAATGGTAAAAAGAGGACTGTAAGGAATTTGGGGTTCTCTCAGTTCATATTGGCTTTTTTCCCCTGTGATCTTCCTGCCCACGCCCTTTGCGCCCAGCCTTGCTTTTGTTTCGATCACAAAATCCTTATCGCCAACCGCAATGCTCTCCGTCCATTGCGCATTGCGCTTGTTTGATCAGGTTTTCAATAACGCCTCAACCCATTGCCGGTGCACTTCCATCATTTGAGCATCATCCCTGATCCCGAGCAACTTTGCCAATTCACCACGATTTACGATGGAATATCTCTGCTTTGGGTTCTGGATCTCATTATACCCGCCGAAAGCCCATTGTGAAGGGTGCTGGACAACCCCGGCCCGAACCATATTCAAATCGATATAGACCAGGCATCTGATAAAATGGTCGTCTGTATGAACCGCCGTTGCATGGTATCGGTCTTCCCAGAATGCGCCCGCCCGCTTTTTCCGGATATTATACTCCCTGGCCGTTCTTCCGGCAACCAGTTGGATCGACTTCGGAATAACATCCTCTCTGATGTCATACACCAGTAAAT
>JARRKU010000126.1:2744-12845 GCA_037387725.1 Desulfobacteraceae bacterium | reverse complement strand
TTCCCGTTGAATTCCAGTACGAATGAATTGAAGCGGTCGCGCTTGAAGGCGACGCTTGAGACGATGATCTCGGGCCTTCCGTTGCCATTGATATCGGCGACATCAAGGCCGATGTAGTTGCCTTTGGGAGTGTTTTTTACTGCTGCAATCTTTACCAGGCGGTTTTTGGCCACTCTGTAAATTTCGATGGTGTTGTCTATCGCGATAATCGTCTCCAGCTTGCCATCGTTGTCCACATCGCCAATGTCCATGGCAGAGATGACCGCGCTGAAGTTTCTGCTCTTCCAAATAGCAGATCCATCATGCTGCCCCTTGGCAGAAGGTGCGGCCACCAGCAGTGGATTAGGCAGCTGGTTCGACTGAGCAGTACTTTGGGCGGATGGTCCTTTTGTGGAAGGCACCGTTGGTTGCGGCAATTGTTCAGTCCTGGTGCTGTCACGCACGGTGGACCCGGACCGAATCCGCGAAGAAGGCGCGCTCTCGGCGATTGGCGATGTCGTGGATTTAGTGCGCTGAGCTGTAGCACGACCGAAAATGGTTTCGTTTATGGTCGTGGCCAGCTGGGTAATCTGGGGGATGACGTTATCCATTCCCCGTGTTTGCGCAAACAATGGCAGCGGTGCCTTTTCCCCACGCATGTCCACCATCTTTGCATCGATGCTCACGCTTTCGCCCAACATGGTAATGCTGCCGAATAGAACATAATCGGCCTTGAGCTTGCCCCCCACCCGCAAGGCACGACCTTTCCCTTCAAGACCCTTAACCGATTTCAGAGCCAAACGGGTCTCATCTTTGCCGATCACCTCGACTTGATCCTTGTAGGCGATACGGGAACCCAGCATGTCAATAATGCCCCCTTGCAGGAAGCTAAGATCCTTCTCGGCGTGTATGGTAAAGGGGAGAATGGCCACACGGACCGGAGCGGCATAAGCAGTGGCCGCCGCGCAAAGAAAAACAAGGACGAATAATATACACAGGCTATTTCGGAACAGGTTGGCAAAATACTTTTTCAAAGGAAATCTCCTCTTTTTCGAAATCAATGTAGTTATGACCTCACGGCGCAACGTTGGATATCACTGTCCAATTTTACCGGCTCGGGTTTCGGGTTGTCGGCCTCAAATATGAAAGCAATCCGAGTGCATCTGCAGTGGCAGATGTCACTGGGTGCATAGCTCCAAGTGTAATAGAACCAAGAAAGAGTGTTGCTTCCTCAATGCTATCGATCAGGCAAATTATACTTCCGCACCTATACCGATGGAAAGCAGGATTATAGACCCAATCCTTTCAACTTTACACAAAGAGGACAGGCCAATTCAACCATTTTTTCGACTGTTGTGAACCTTCTGACATATTGTCCTTCAGCATGTCTCATAGCGCCAACAGCGCCTTATGCTTAGGGTTGCTGAATAATCGGTCGATCTAATCGTTTGTTTCGGTCAGTTTCGTTATTTATATTTCCCACATGCCGCATTGCAGGATTTGATAACCTGAACTATCATGGCCTGAGGCCCACATTCTGTGCGAATCTGATACGCTCAGGTTTGGATCTAAACGAGGTCAAAGAAGTGAAAGGGATGATCGGGCATAAGGATCTATCATCGACCGGTCGATATTCTCATTTGACCTATTTGCATAAGCGGCATACACAGGAAAAGCCCGATGAATACCATGCACGCAAAGGAGAGAATTGAAAATGGCGTCCCATTTGGTCGCCTGATGGCAATAACCATGAAAAAAGCGGGCCAGACCTGCTCTGTAACCCGCTTAAATCTTATAATAATTTTGGTCGGAGCGAGAGGATTTGAACCTCCGACCCCTTGAACCCCATTCAAGTGCGCTACCAGACTGCGCTACGCTCCGACACAAAAACCGCTTGATAGCACTTAGGCGGGGGTGTGTCAAGGCATGAAAGCATCCCTTATGAACGTCAATTTACAGCGAATCATTCGGCCCCACGGTCTTCAAAGAGGGGACACCATCGGCATTGTTGCACCGGCCGGCCCTTTCAACAAATCGCCTTTTGATGTCGGCATCAAGTTGATCAACGAAATGGGATTCAATACCCGGATCGATCCCGGCGTCTATGAGCGGGATCGTTATCTGGCAGGGGGGGACGCACACCGGGCTGCTTGCTTCAACGCCATGATAGCGGACGAGGCGGTCCAGGCGGTTTTGTGCGCCAGGGGCGGCTACGGCACGTTGAGAATTCTCGAACAGCTGGATTATGACGCCATGGTTCACCGGCCCAAACCTGTCATCGGGTTCAGCGACATCACGGCGCTGCATCAGGTCATTCAGATGAAGACCGGCTTGGTGACATTTCACGGCCCCATGGTTACCACCCTGGCAAAGCTGACAGGGCAAGGCCGGCAGATGTGGTGCGACGCCTTGACGGGGCGCCGGGATTTTTCAACGTTATTCTCCGATCTGCGCGTGCTGAAACCCGGTTCCGCGGAAGGAGTGCTGGTGGGCGGTAATCTGGCTACCCTCTGTCACATGGTGGGGACACCTTACGGCGTAGGGTATTCGGGGGGAATCCTGATCATCGAAGACGTAGGGGAGGTGCCTTACCGGGTCGATCGCATGCTCACCCAGATGAAACTGGCCGGCGTGCTGGACGGTGTCACCGGGTTGGTGGTGGGAAGGTTCGAAGATTGCGGCCGCTTCGATGAGATCGATGAAATTGTCCTGGAGCGGTTCGGAGACATGGATATTCCAATCTTATCCGGCGCTCCCTTCGGACATGGCCGGGAGAATGTGATCGTACCGCTGGGCGTACCGGCGCGGATGGACACGGATCTTGGTGCGGTTTCTCTTCTGGAGCCGGTGTTTAGGGAGTAGGAGAAGTTCAAAGTTCAGGGTTCAAAGTTCAAAGTTGTGGCTGGAGCTATCCCGGCATTTAGTGCCGGCTGGATCCCGGTCGGGATGACAAATGCGCTATGCGTAGGGATTTGAACTCTAAACTCTAAACTTTGAACTCTGAATGTTGAACTTTGAACTACGCCGAAGGCGATGCATGGATAAAGTTGACAAAGTGATGCAAAGCGGGGTCGACCAAGGGATCTTTCCCGGCGGTGTGTTGCAGGTCGAGGCCCAAGGCCGCACGGTGTTCCAAAAAGCCTATGGTTGGGCGGATCTCTTCTCCCGGCGGGAGATGACCTTGGAGACCTGCTTTGACCTGGCTTCGCTGACCAAACCGCTGGCTACCGTGCCGGTAGCGATGGCGCTGATCCGACAAGGGAGATTGGCGTTGGACCAGCCATGCGGCGATATCCTGCCCCAACTCTCCGGTTCGGACAAGGCCGCTGTCACCGTGCGTCAATTGCTCAACCACAGTTCGGGCCTCCCGCCATGGCGTCCTTATTTCATGCGGTTGCGGTTCCTGACCCCGGAGCGGCGACTGGGCGCCTTGCGGGAGATGGTCCGGGATGAGCCACTGGTTTCCAGGCCCGGTGAAAATGAGGACTACAGCGATCTGGGCTATATGCTGCTCCACTGGCTCGTGGAGGTCGCTGGCGGCGAAGCCTTTGACCAATTCGTCGCCAGGCAGATCTATGCGCCGTTGAAGATTGAATCCTTGTTTTTCAACAACAGCGTGCGTCTTGGGCCTGATACCCGTCCTTACGCCGCCACCCAGTTGTGTCCGTGGCGCCGCCGGCTAATGGTTGGGGCCGTGGATGACGATAATGCTTTTGTGACCGGCGGGGTGGGCGGGCATGCGGGATTGTTCGGTACGGCGAAGGCTGTTTGCCGTTTGCTGGCCGAATTTCTGGCAGCCGATAGCGGCGAGGATGGACAGAGGGTGTTTGCGCCCGATCTGGTGCGTGTCTTCTTCCGCGCTCCTGCCCTGAAACGCTGGACTCTGGGGTTTGATACGCCTTCTCCGGACAAATCCAGCGCGGGAAAACATTTCCCGGGGGATAGCGTAGGGCATCTGGGGTTTACGGGGACCTCATTCTGGGTGCACCGCCGGAAAAGGGTGATCGTGGTGTTGCTGACCAATCGGGTGCACCCCTTTCGTTTCAATGATGGCATCAAAGCTTTTCGACCCCGGCTGCATGATGCGGTGATGGAATCGATTTAGACGGAAAAATTTCAATCGTCCGACCTGTTGTCGGCACGAAACACAATGTTTCATTTTGGCATTTTTTGGCGCAATTTCCGTAATTTAATCTTGAAAATGCAAAGGGATAATGTTAGCGATATAGGATTGCGTGCTGATAACCCTATGGTTGTAGAAGAATTGCAGCGATAGGGAAACTGGCTCCATTTCGCCGCAATGATAAAGCGTACTGATCGGCGCTGACAGATCCCGTTCACATTAATTGAGAACAGAAAGCGTAGGTATGAATTTTTTCTTTGATTCAATTTTAGGCTTTTTCTCCAGCGATCTGGCCATTGATTTGGGAACGGCCAACACCCTGGTTTATGTCAAGGGCAAAGGCATCGTGCTGAGCGAGCCGTCGGTGGTGGCGGTTCGTACAGACAACCGCGCCCGCAACCGGGTTTTGGCAGTGGGGGCTGAAGCCAAAAACATGTTGGGGCGTACCCCTGGCAATATCGTGGCCATTAGGCCCATGCGTGATGGCGTGATCGCCGACTTTGAAGTGACCGAGGCCATGTTGCGGCACTTCATTCATAAAGTGCACAATCGACGCTCCCTGGTGCGGCCGCGGGTGATCATTGCGGTACCGTCGGGCATTACCCAGGTGGAAAAACGGGCAGTCCGGGAGTCGGCTGAATCAGCCGGCGCACGCGAGGTGTTTCTGATCGAAGAGCCCATGGCCGCCGCCATCGGCGCCAACCTGCCCATCACCGAACCCACTTGTAATATGGTGGTGGACATCGGCGGCGGCACCACCGAAGTTGCGGTGATCTCCCTGGCGGGCATCGTTTACAGTCGCTCGCTGCGCGTGGCCGGCGACAAGATGGACGAAGCGATCATCCAGTATATCAAACGCAAATACAACCTGCTGATCGGCGAGCGCACAGCAGAAACCATCAAAACCACGGTGGGCAACGCCTACCCTGATCCGGACAAGGTGGAAACCATTGAAGTTAAAGGACGTGACCTTGTGTCCGGGATTCCCAAGATACTGGCCATCGACTCGGAAGAGGTGCGTGTGGCCATCTCCGAACAGATCGATGCCATTGTGGAGACGGTTAAGATCGCTCTGGAACAGACACCGCCGGAACTGGCCGCCGATATCGTGGACCGCGGCATTGTGCTGACCGGTGGCGGCGCTTTGCTGACCAACCTGGACAAATTGTTGCGTGAGGAGAGCGGTCTGCCCATTACGGTCACCGACGATCCGCTCTCCACTGTCGCACTGGGATCCGGTAAAGCGCTCGACACCCTGGAAATCCTAAAACAAGTGGTGATTTACTGATTTCATGTTCTCGAAAAAAATGGTGATAATCGTCGGCCTGATTGCCCTGGTCACCATCAGTATCCTGTCCCTGTCCGTCAGCAGTCGCGAACCTTACCCCGTGTACGGACCCGGACGGATTGCCATCTCCCTCGTTGCCCCTTTCCAAAAAATGCTGGTGGGCACCAGCCGGTTCTTCCGGGATATCTGGGAGCACTACTTCTTTCTTATCTCTGTGGTGGACGAGAACGATGCCCTGCGCCGGCAGCTGCGTGAAGCCAAGGCCAGGAACCATAAGTACCGGGAGACCCAGCTGGCCAACCAGCGATTGCAGCGATTGCTGGGGATAGAGGATGAGGTCCCCCGTCAGATGATCGCCGCAAAAGTGGTCGGTAAGGATCCCTCACCCTGGTTTCAGACCATCATGGTGGACAAAGGTACGGACGATGGCGTCCGCAGAGGCCTGCCGGTGATCAACCCGGAAGGTATCGTGGGATTGGTGATCGACGCCACCGCCCATTTTGCCAAGGTCATGCTCATCACCGACCCTAACAGTGCAGTGGATGCCATTATACAGGAGAACCGGGCCCGCGGCATTGTTAAAGGCGGCACATCGGGGTATTGTGTATTGAACTTTGTCCTGAGAAAACACGAGGTGGTAAAAGACCAGGTGGTGGTCTCATCCGGCATGGACGGCGTGTTTCCCAAAGGGCTCCCCATAGGAGCCGTGGCGTCCATCGTCAAAGAGGAAGCGGGGATATTCCAGGACGTCACCATCGAACCCTATGTGGATTTTGAGCGGCTTGAGGAAGTACTGGTCGTTTCTCTGCCCCAAAGCGATGATGCCTTATGACCGTAGCCTTTTATATTCTGGTCTCCCTCTGCCTGGTGATCATCAAAACCACACTGATTCCCGGGTTGGGATTGTTTGACAGGTTCTATGACCTGTTGATTCCCATTATCATCTATCTGAGCCTATTTCGACCCATCCGGGAGGGCGCCCCAATTGTGCTCTTTTTCGGCCTGATCATGGACAGCCTGTGCGGCGGACCGGTGGGCCTCTATCTGGCGACCTATATCTGGCTCTACACCGGCATGCGATGGTTGAGCCGTTTCCTGCATACCGGCAGTTTTTTGCTGCTCTCCCTCTCCGTTACTTTCGGCGTGGCCTTTGAAGGTATGGTGATGGTGGCTTATATGGCGCTGCTCTCACCCACCGCCATTATTCCCGAAGATACAGGCCGGACCCTTGCGATGCAGTTGACCTGGTCCCTGCTGACCGGTCCGGTGATCCTGGGCATCATCGGATGGGCCCAGAAGCAGATCGATATCTGGCGGGATCGCATCTTCCCTGATCTGCTCAACAGCAACGGTGAGTGACGTGGTCCGTACCTATCTGGAAAGCACGGACAGCGACTGGTTCAATCAAAGGTTGACGATCCTTTTAATATTTGTCTTTTCCGTCTTTGCCGTTCTAGTAGCGCGACTGGTCTACCTGCAGGTCATCGAAGGCAAGGAGTACCGCCGCCTTTCCGAAATCAACAGCATCCGCTTGCAAGATATCGACGCCCCGCGCGGTCTGATGTTCGACCGCCACGGCAAACTGCTGGTGGACAACCGCCCCTCATTCAACCTGCACATTATCCTCAAGGACGCCAAGCCCCTGGATGAAACCATATCCAAGCTGAGCCGGGTAACCGGCGAATCCATTGAGGATTTGGAGGCGCAAATCGAAAAGAACAAGCGCCAGGGGCCCTACACCCCCATCTTGCTGAAAGAAGATATGGGGCGGGATTTGCTGGCGGCCATTGAGGTGGACAAATACGACCTGCCCGGAGTGGTGGTGCGGGTTTCGCCGCGCCGGCACTATCTTTTCACCCGCAGCGCGGCGCATATGATCGGCTATGTGGGCGAGATCAGTGCTGGGGAGCTTAAGCTGAAGGAATACGCCGACCTGAAAGGCGGCGACTATATCGGCAAATTCGGCATCGAAAAATCCTTTGAAACCTCTTTGCGGGGCAAACGCGGCGGAAAGCAGGTGGAGGTCAACGCCAATGGCCAGGTGGTCAACGTGCTCAATACCGTTGCCGCCCAGGCTGGCCATAATATCATCCTCACCATCGACCATCAGCTTCAAACCGTTGCAGAAGGATTGCTGGCAGACAAATCCGGTGCCGTCGTGGCCATGGACCCCAACAATGGTGAAATCCTGGCCATGGCGAGCAGCCCCACCTTTGACCCCAACTGGTTCGTGGTGGGCATGACGCCCGAACAGTGGAACGGCATTGTCGCCAATCCTTTCCGTCCGCTGGAGAACAAGGCGATCAAAGCCGAATATCCACCGGCATCGACCTATAAAATCGTTACCGCCCTCGCCGGTCTGGAAGAGGGGGTCATCGACGCCAACACCACCTTTTTCTGCCCTGGATTTTACAAGTACGGCAACCGGATTTACCGTTGCTGGCGCCGCGGCGGGCACGGCGAGGTGAATGTGGTCAAGGCGATCGAGCAGTCGTGTGACGTCTTCTTTTATCAGGTGGGCGAGGCCCTGGGGGTCGATCGGTTGGCCAAGTTTGCCAAGGCAAGCGGTCTAGGCCGGCGTTCGGGGGTGGATCTGGACCAGGAATCCGATGGATTGGTGCCCACCAAGGCGTGGAAACGCAAGCGGTTCGGGACCGCCTGGCAGGGCGGCGAGACCATTTCAGTTTCCATCGGGCAGGGGTTCAATCTGGTCACCCCGCTCCAGATGGCCAAGTTGATGGCGGCCGTCGCCAACGGGGGGACCTTGTTCAAGCCCAACCTGATAAAGTCCATGCAGAGCCTCCAGGACGAACGTGTTGTTGACACCGTGCCGACAATGGAGGGCAATTTGCCGGTCAAACCCGAAAACCTGGCCTTGGTGAAGAAGGGGTTATGGTCGGTGGTCAATAATAGACGGGGGACGGCCCACTCGTCCCGGCTGAAAACCATCGAGTTTGCCGGCAAGACCGGGACGGCCCAAGTGGTTGGCCGCAAAACGGTGGAGGGCCTGGAGGAAGATCAGATCAAATTAATGCACCGGGATCATGCCTGGTTTGTGGCTTATGCGCCGGCCGAAAATCCACGTATCGCTATTGCGGTGATCGTGGAACATGGGGAGCACGGTTCCAGTGCCGCGGCCCCCATCGCCAAAGCGCTCATTGTCGCCTATCTCAATATTGGTGAAGCTGAGGCGGCTTCGGCCGGTGGCGGTCAGGGCGCTCGTGCCGGCGGACCGCGTGCCGAAACACCTCAAAAAGACGCAGTGATCGAAACGCCCGAAAGGGAGGATACAGCGCCCGCGGGCGGGGAGCAGATACCCAATGATTGATCGACGATTGGTGGAGTATTTCGACTGGTGGATGCTGGCCCTTACCGCCATCCTGGCTGGATTCGGACTTGTGGCACTCTACAGCGCCATCCACGCCGGTGTTGATACCTCGAACGCCAATCTGTTTACCAAGCAGATCGTCTGGTACAGTGCCGGAACGGTGGTGATGGTCGTCGCCTTTTTGTTCGATTTCAAAACCTATGAACGGTGGGGGCATCTTTATTATATCCTGTGTATCGCCATGCTGGTCGCCGTTCTTTTGTTTGGGAAATATGTGGGCGGGTCCAGGCGATGGCTGGCCATCGGACCCTTTACTGTCCAGCCGTCGGAGATGGTCAAACTGGCCGTGATCGTGGTACTGGCCAAATATTACGCCCGGGTTTCCAACATCAACGGCGTCGGATTTCGTGAACTGGTTACCCCCGTTGTATTGACGGCCATCCCTTTTGCATTGATCGTAAAGCAGCCTGATTTGGGCACGGCCATGGTGGTGGCCCTCATTGCCGGTGCCATCACCTTCTATGTAAAAATAGAACGGCGCACCTTCAGCTGCCTGGTGGCCGGGTGCGCCTTGGTTATTCCCGTGGTCTGGATGTTCCTTCTTAAAGGATACCAGAAACAGCGGGTCCTTACCTTTTTAAATCCGGACCGGGATCCGTTGGGGGCGGGATACCATGTCATCCAGTCCAAGATCGCCGTGGGATCGGGAATGCTGGCCGGCAAGGGGTTTCTCAAAGGGACCCAGAACGCCCTGGACTTTCTTCCCGAGCAGCACACCGACTTCATTTTCTCGGTACTCGCCGAAGAGTGGGGGCTTATCGGTTCCCTGGCGGTGATGTTGACCTTTTTAATGTTGATCACGTGGGGGCTCGGCATTGCCCAGCGCAGCCGCGACCCTTTTGGCAAGATACTGGCTGTGGGGGTCACGGCCATGATCGCCTGGCAGGTGTTTATTAATATTGGTATGGTGATGGGGGTGATGCCGGTGGTAGGCGTGACCTTGCCGTTCATCAGCTACGGCGGTTCCTCCATCATCACCATGATGGCGGGGGTGGGACTGCTGCTCAATGTGAGCATGCGGCGGTTTATGTTTGAACAATAGCCGCCTTCGGCGGAGTTTAATGTTCAAAGTTCAAAGTTGTGCGCTGAGGTCGGGAGATGTTACCTTATATAATTAGCCGCCATTGCTTGCACTTGTGCCATTGCGGAAACCTGATTGGTTTCGGTGATGGCTATGACGATAGGGTAAACGAGTTGACGGGTTCCCGGCTTTCGCCAGGATGGCGACAATTGGTTTGCAGCAGTGTTGCAGTGATAACGGAACTTTGAACTTCGAACTCTGAACTTTGAACTAAGAATTATTTTTGGGGGGTCTTATGAAAA
>JARRKU010000126.1:0-2721 GCA_037387725.1 Desulfobacteraceae bacterium | reverse complement strand
ATCATAGGGGAAAACGCCGTGATCGATGCGGATGTCCATGTGGGAGTGGCCATCGTCCGGGGGAAGGTCAACGGCCGCATCGAAGCGCGTCAGAAGATCGAGATCTATGCGCCCGCCCAGGTTGAGGGGGATATCAGCGCACCCATCATCACCATCGACTCCGGTGTCATCTTCAACGGCAAATGCGAAATGCAGCACGAGGCGAAAGCCATTGATCCCAAATCCAAACCCGAACCCAAACCAGCGGAAAAAGCGCCTGAAAAAGCCGCTTCGTGACGCTGAAAACCAGAAAAAAACCTTTGACATAAAGCGCCTGCTGGTGATATACCAGCCCCTTGGTTTTTCCATAAGTAACAACTTTTAAAAGATATTTTGATCGTTTTTTAACCTAGTTCCAAGCCGTAACGGAGGCGCCTTTATGGTTGAGATTAATTGGACGCTCATACCCCAAATTATCAACTTCCTTATTCTGATCTTTGCCCTCAACGTGGTCTGCTACAAACCGATTCGCAAAATTCTGCTTGAACGCAGAGCCAAGGTGAATGGTTTGACGGACAATATTTCGTCGGCTTCCGAGAAAAGTGAAGAAAAAGACAAAGCCTTCACACAAGGCGTTCGCGAAGCTCGCGCCAAAGGACAGAAAGAAAAGGAAGGGTTGCTTCAGGAGGCCGGCGAAGAAGAAAAGGTGATTGTGGGTAAAATTATGGACAAAGCCAGAGAAGACATGGCTGTTGTCAGAGAGCAGATCACCAAAGAGGCCGAGGAAGTGAAAACAGCATTGGAAAAAGAAGTGGATGCTTTTGCCGATGCCATTACGCAGAAAATATTGGGGAGGGCGGCTTAATGAAGATTCCTGGAAGATGCGGGAAATATCAACGAAAAACCGGCTGGGTCATGATTGCAATTGTGGCGGCGATCCTGTTGATCGGACTTGCCCCGGCGTATGGCGCATCCGAGGGCGACGGCCACGGTAGCACAACCGGGGAAGCCGTCCATGGTGAAGCTGCTGGCGGCGGTTCCCATGGGGGTGACGCGGTAGCTGAAGGCGGGCATGGTGAAGCCGCGGCTGAAGGGGGGCATGGTGTAGCCCACAGCAAACCTTGGATGCAAACAGATACCGCCAAGGTGCTTAATTTTTCCATTCTGGCTATTGGGCTCTTTTTGGTATTGCGCAAACCGGTGAAACAGGCCCTCGGCGATCGCATCAAAGGAATCAAGGAAGAGCTGGAAGAGCTGGAAAGCCGCAAAGCCGAGGTGGAGAAACAACTGGCCGAGTATGACTCCAAGCTGGCCACTTTAGACGATGAAGCAGAGAAGGTGATCGCTGAGTACGTTCGCCAGGGAGAGGAAGCCAAAGCGAGAATCCTCAAAGAAGCGGAATCGGCGGCGGACAAACTCGAAGAACAAGCCAAGAAGAATATCGAGAACGAATTTAAACAGGCCAAAGAAACGCTGCAGGCCGAAATAGTGGAGAAAGCGTTGGTCAAGGCGGAGCAGGCGGTCAAAGATCAGATCTCTGCAGAAGATCAAGAGCGACTGGTGGATGAATACTTAGCGAAGGTGGTGGCCTAGTGAAAAATTTGGCAATAGCACGGCGATATGCCAAGGCACTGTTAATGATCGGTAAAGAGGACGGGCAGACCGAACAATACCGCCAGGAGTTGGATGCGGTGGCCAAGCTGATGGCCCAGCAGAAGGAACTGGCTGATACGGTCTCCAATCCACTATATAACCTGGAAGAGCGTCAGAAGGTCTTCAAAGGGGTCATCGACAAACTCAAGCTCTCTCCTGTGATGACCTCCTTCCTGATGCTGCTGTTCGATAAAGGGCGTGTTTCTTTTATCGTCAGCATTAACGAATTTTTTCAAAAGCTGGCTGATGAACTCAAGGGTGTGGCCAGAGCCAGCCTGGTTTCGGCCACGAAACTGTCGGACGAAGCCATTGAGAAGATCCGATCGGCCCTCTCCAAAAAGACGGGTAAAGAGATTATCCTGGATGTTGAACAGGATCCGGGACTCATTGGAGGGATTGTGACGAAGATTGGTGACCTCGTCTTGGATGGAAGCATAAAAACACAGTTACTCAATATGAGAGAATCTTTAAAAAGGGGTGAGAGTGCATAATGGAACTTAGAGCCGAAGAAATCAGTCAGATTATCAAAGAGCAAATTACCGATTACGACAAAAAGGTTGAGCTGAGCGAGACCGGCGTGGTGCTTTCCTCTGGTGACGGAATTGCCCGCGTATACGGTCTGGAAAAAGCCATGGCGCTGGAGCTGGTGGAATTCCCGGGCGGGGTTCTGGGACTGGTGCTCAACCTGGAAGAGGACAATGTGGGTGTGGCCATCATGGGCGACGATACCGCCATTAAAGAGGGGGACATCGTCAAGCGCACCGGCCGTATCGCCGAGGTTCCGGTTGGCGAAGCCGTTCTTGGCCGCGTGGTGGATGCCACCGGCGCGCCCCTGGATGGCAAAGGCCCCATCGATCAGAGCAAAAGCAGCCGTATCGAAATGGTGGCGCCGGGTGTTATCGCCCGTAAGTCCGTGCATGAGCCCTGTTACACCGGCCTCAAAGCGGTAGACGCCATGACCCCGGTCGGCCGCGGCCAGCGCGAGCTGATCATCGGCGACCGCCAGATCGGCAAGACCGCTGTAGCCGTCGATGCCATCCTGGCCCAGAAAGAGACCGACATCTACTGCATTTACGTTGCCTGCGGTCA
>JARRKU010000125.1:0-24469 GCA_037387725.1 Desulfobacteraceae bacterium | reverse complement strand
GTTCGTGGACCATGAAAATTGGCTACGCTCGTGTGTCGACAACCGATCAAAGCTTGAATCCCCAGACAGACTCTCTGTCAGAAGCAGGCTGTGAGAAACTATTCACCGATGTCGCCAGCGGGGCCCGGACCCAACGACCAAGTCTGGATAAGGCGATTTCGTTTTGCCGGTGTTGCCCTTATCCAATTGAATAAAAAGGAAAAAACCAGCGTTTGGATTTTCTTAATGCATGATATCGCAGGAATCGGTTCCGCACCTCGATTAGCATCTGCGAAACTTTAGTTTAGCTAAAGGATTAGCCAAATAAGGGCGATGAAAGAAAGTGGCTGAGAAGCAAGATCGTGCCGTGGCCAAGATGTTTGTAAAGTTTGTGTGGTTTTTTTGGTGACAGTGCCTATCATCTTGAAATCACGATTTAACAGACAAACCCCAGAAAGATTTCAAAGACACGTGATGTGAGAATTCATTGTGAAACTAACTAAACCTATTATTAAAAAATTGGGCACCCTCATAAACACCAGCGAAGACCAACTCCTTGAAAAAGCTGTGGACCATGCAAGAGAACAAGGCTATTTAAAATTTACAGCCACATCCAAAGAGGCATGGCGATTGGCCATCGTAGGTCTCTCCGCAGCCATTTCACAAGGATTGCTTAACCTCTATCCCAATTATGAACTTCCGGTTAATGCAGACTATGCCAAAGATCCCATTGCCGCGTTTGCCGTCATGGAGGCCCAAAGACATCGTTCCCGGGGGGTCAAGTTGGATATGTTTTTAGGACTGATGAAATACTTTAGGGAAGCCTATTTTGAATTGATCCGCGAACAGAGAGACTCTCCAAACATTGAACATGCTTGTCTAAAAGTGGTCCAACGTATTTTCGACCGCATGGAAATCGCATTCTGTCTGGAATGGGCCGAAGCCGGAAAAAACGAAATCATCGCGGACTTGCAGCAGCGCAATCAAGCCATGGCCGATGATAAAGGAAGGTATGTGACCATATTTGAAAGCCATCCTTTACCGGTATTCATTCTTGATAAGGACAGCAATATCATCGCATTTAATTTAACCGCGAAAACGTATTTGGATTCGGTGGGTTTCGAGGACAAAACATCCGGCTATGCCATTAATGAATCGGCCCAGCTCGATCATCAGGCCAAATACGCAAGCGGAACCGACATGCCGGCTCAGGAGCAGACAAACATTAAAGAACTACTTCCCTGGCTGGTTGAAGATTTGAAGAATTTTATCTCCAGCCAGGAAACGTTGATCAGTGTTGAGAAAAACGTCTTGATGCAAAATGAAAGAAAATCGTTTTATGTCAGACTTTCACGCATCATCGATGTAAGCGAAAAATTCAGCGGTGTCGTCATTACTCTTGAGGATATTACCGAACAGAAACGAATTGCCGAGGAACTACTCAAAGCCAAAGAGATGGCCGAAGCGGCTGATCAGGCAAAAAGTGCATTCCTGGCCAATATGAGTCACGAAATTCGTACGCCATTAAATGGTGTAATTGGTATGACCGGCCTTTTGTTGGCCACCGAAATGAATCGTGAACAGCGACAATTCGCGGAAACCGCGCGAATAAGCGGCGAGGCGCTGCTGTCGTTAATCAACGATATCCTGGATTACTCCAAAATCGAAGCTGACAAACTTGACCTTGAGTTTCTGGACTTCGACCTGAAATACGCTTTGGAAGACGTGACCGAGATGCTGGCAGCAGGAGCCCATGCCAAAGGGCTCGAGCTGATTTCTTTATTGCGCTCTAATGTTCCTGTGTTTTTGAATGGGGACCCGGGACGGCTTCGCCAAGTCCTGGTAAATCTTGTCAACAACGCCATCAAATTCACACAACACGGAGAGGTCAGTATCGTATCCTCGCTTGAGCATGAGACCGCGACTGAAGCCACCATACGCTTCAGTGTCAGTGATACTGGCATAGGAATTCCTGAAGATCGCGTGGATTGCCTGTTCCAATCATTTTCCCAGGTGGACGCGTCCACGACCCGTAAATATGGCGGAACCGGGCTTGGTCTGGCCATATCAAAAAGACTATGTGAGATCATGGGAGGCCAAATTGGTGTAACAAGCGTCGAAGGCCAAGGGTCTACCTTTTGGTTCACGGCTGTTTTAAAAAAGCAACCCCATGAAGCGATGGACGAGTCGATTGTGCCTGTGAGCATTCAAAAAAAGCGCATACTGATCGTGGACGACAACAAAACCAATCGACTGGTCTTGAAAGAGCAACTAAAAGCCTGGAATTGTAGTAAATATGATGAAGCGCCAGACGGAATCAAAGCTTTGGAAATACTGCGAAAAGCCGCTAAAACTGACGACCCCTTTGCCATCGCCATTATAGACATGCAGATGCCTCTAATGGATGGAGAGAATTTGGGAAGAAGTATCAAAAATGATCCCCTAATTAAAGATACCACTTTGGTCATGTTGTCGTCACTGGGTCTGCGAGGCGATTCGGCCGCAATGAAGGAAATCGGTTTTGCAGCCTACCTCACAAAGCCAATCAGAAGTTCACAGCTTTACGACTGTTTAATCACAGTCACGAAACCACAACAAAAGGCTGACGCGAAAAAATTATCATCCATTGTTACCAAACATACTCTCGCAGAGAACAAAAAACGAAATTTACGCTTGCTCATTGCCGAAGACAATTCAATCAATCAGAAGGTGGTGCTCCATATCATAGAAAAGTTTGGCTATCATGCAGATGCCGTAGCCGATGGCCAAGAGGCTGTCGAAGCACTCCAAATGGTATCTTATGATCTAGTCCTGATGGATATCCAAATGCCCATAATGGATGGCTATCAAGCGACAATGCAGATCCGGAAAAAATATTCGAAGGTACTCAATCCCAAAATACCCATCATTGCCTTGACGGCACACGCTATGATTGGCGATCAAAAAAAGTGCATAGAAACAGGTATGGACGATTACCTGCCAAAACCGATAAATCCCCAAGAATTATTTGACAAGATCACAAAATGGACGACAGAAATGTCTCTGTGAGGGCTGAGCGTGGCCACAAAAAATGATGGAAATTTAATGAAATATGGACAAGAACGTCGAGGGAGAGATAGTGGGTTGAATACATCGGAAAGGCCCCTTTGGTTGACACTTTTATCTACTTAAAATAATAAGTAAAAGTTTATTTCGGCGTAAAATCAACCCAAAATATGGGTCCAAAAACTTGCAATAGAAAACATTGGATAGAATTTAGTTTCCATTGAATGTTTCCAAAGCATCAAATCCCATTCTACTGAAGAATCATGCGAGCCTGGCCATTTGGGGCAGGCTTTTTACTCCTCTTCCGGCGCCCCGAATCCGCCGCCGCCCGGTGTCAGGATGCGGAAGCGGTCGCCGGGTTGGGCGAGGATTTCATTTTTGGCGCCCAGGTTGATGCGGCGGCCGTTCTTCCGGATGAAGAGGTTGACGCCGCGCCGGCCGGGCCGGCCGCCTTCCAGGCCGTAAGGCGCGAAGACGCGCCGCTCGGAAAGGATGCCCATATTGAGCGGCTCCAGAAACTCCACTTCCCGCACCAGACCGTTACCCCCCCTGAACCGCCCTTCTCCGCCGGACTCCGGGCGGATGGAGAACTTTCGCAACAGTAGGGGATAACGCCGTTCGAGAATTTCCGGATGGTCCGGCGCCGGCGCCGCCGCCGATGGTTTCGTAATAGCCGAATTGGTCGTTGCCGAAAGTGAAATTGTTCATGCAGCCCTGGGAGGCCGCTGCCACCCCGAACGCCTTGAGCACCACGTCGGTGATGCGCTGGGAGGTCAGCACATTGCCCCCCACCACGGCCGCTTCCGGTGAAGGATCCAGCAAAGACCCTTCGGGGATCTTGATGGTGATGGGGATCAGGCAGCCGTAGTTCAAGGGCAGATCTTTTTTGATCAGGCAGCGCAGGCAGTAGAGAACGGCGGATTTGGTGACCGCCTTGGGTGCGTTGCAATTGCCCCAGATTTCAGGGCCGGTACCGTCGAAGTCCAGGATGGCCGAGCCGTCCCGGCGATCGATGGTCAGCCCCAGTGCAATGGGGCTGCCGTCATCCAGATGGTCGATGGCCCGCACCGTATCCACTTCCGCCAGGCCTTTGCCCTCTGACAACTCTTTCAGGCGGTTGCGCACCGCCTCCTCGGCCGCATCCTGCACATGGCCCATATAGGCTTGGACCACGTCCAGCCCGTAGTGGTCCACCATCTCCAGAACCAGTTCGATGCCCTTCTGATTGGCCGCCACCTGGGCCTTCAGGTCGGAGATGTTGTCCGCCGGCCGTCTCGTGCCGGAGATGGGCGGTCTTCCCGGCGCCGTGGCGATATCGCCGGGTGCCAGCAAATGTCGGCGAATGCCGTCTTCCTGGAAGATGCCGTTTTCCACCAGCTTGAAAGAAGTAATGCAGGCGCCTTCTTCTTCGATGGTTCTGGAGTTGGGCGGCATGGAGCCGGGAGAGATACCGCCGATGTCGGCATGGTGGCCCCTGGCCGCCACCCAGAAGATGATCTCTTCCTCCCTGAACACCGGCGTGATCACCGTGATATCCGGCAGATGGCTGCCGCCGGCCGCGGGGTGGTTGGAGACCAGCACGTCCCCGGGTTGGATATCGCCGGATTTTCTGCGAATCTGTTCCTTCACCGCTTCGCTCATGGCCCCCAGATGAACCGGCAGGTGAGGGGCATTGGCCACCAGTTCGCCGTTGGGACCGAACAGCGCGCAGGAGAAGTCCAGCCGCTCTTTGATATTGGTGGAAATAGCGGTTTTCTGGAGCATGCGGCCCATCTGCTCGGCAATGGACATGAAGAGGTTGCTGAAAATCGACAGCTGGATCGGGTCAACCCGGGTGCCGATAGTACGGTTGACACCGCTGCCCACGGTGATCTCCACATCGCCATAGGCGGTAATCAGCGCCCGGCACTCCGGCTCCACCATGATGGTGGAGGTGTCGTGGATGATGATGGCCGGTCCGTCGATCTCGTGGCCGGCGCCCAGATCATCCAGGTTGTAGATCTCCGTCTCCTGCCAGCCGGCATCAAAGTAGCACTTTGCCGTATCGAGCTTGATGGGCGGTCCCTGGGCCTCGGTGGTGGGGATTTTGTTCAATCCGGCGGTTTTGCCACGGGCCCGTACCCGGATGTCGTCGATGAGAATCTCCCGGTCGGTCAGATTGAAGCCGAACTCCCGTCGATAGGTTTCCCGGAAAGCGCCGGCATAGTTTTCATCTTCCGGCCGGGGGATCATAAGGGCCGTATCGGTTCCCTGATAGCGCAAATTCAAAAAGGCGGTGTACGCCATGTCGTCCGGCCCGAATCCTTGTTCGGCAAGGGCGGTGAATGCCTGGGTGCGCAGCGCTTCGATCTCCTTCTCCACTTCAGGAAGCACACTGGTGCTAAAAACGGCTGAAGAGGGTTTTTGCCGGTCCACCACCACGTCGGCCATGCCGATGCCGTAGGCCGATAAAATTCCGGAGAAGCGATGGATGAAGATTTTGCCGATGCCCAAAGACCGCGCGATAGCGCAGGCGTGCTGGGGACCGGCGCCGCCAAAGGCCGCCAGGATGTGCTCTTTGATATCAAAGCCCCGCATCACGGAAATCTCACGAATCGGCCGGACCATCACTTCGTTGGCCACCTGGATGAATCCCAGGGCCACCTGCTCCACGGTGAGGGGCTGCCGATGCTTGTCCGCGTAAAAGGCATTGATGCGATCGGTGAGGTCGGACATGGCGGTCCGGCTGGCGTCAAGGTCCAGGGGCTGGTCTTCCGTGGGTCCGAAGATATGGGGGAAGAACTTGGGCTGAATGCGGCCCAGCACCAGATTGGCATCGGTGACCGCCAGGTGCCCCTGCTTGCGGTAGCAGACCGGGCCGGGATGAGCGCCGGCGGATTCGGGGCCCACCATGAACATGCCGTTTTCGAAAAAGAGCCGGCTGCCGCCGCCGGCCGCCACGGTCTTGATGTGCAGCTGGGGCGCCTGAATGCGCACGCCGGCGGTCTCGGTCTCGAACACCAGCTCGTATGCTTTGCCGTAGCGGGAGACATCGGTGGAGGTGCCCCCCATGTCGAATCCGATCACCGGCTGGCCGCAGCTGCCGCCGCAGGTGGTCATGGCGTAGCCCACGACGCCCCCCGCCGGTCCGGAGAGAATCGCCCGGCTGCCGGTAAAGCCGCCGGCCCGGGCCAACCCGCCGTCGGACTGCATGAAGAGCAGGCTGGTTTTGGACAGGCCGTCGCTGAATCCCTGTCTAAAACTGCCCAGATAGGTCTGGATATGGGGGTTCAAGTAGGCGTCCACCATGGTGGTGTCGCCCCTGGGCACCAGCTTCACCCGCGGCATGACGTCGGATGAGAGTGAAATCTGGGTGAATCCGATCTCCGCGGCCAGGCGGCCGATGGCCGCTTCATGATCCGGCCAGGCATAGGCATGCATGAGCACCACGGCCAGGCTGCGGATGCCGCTGTCATAGGTGTTCTGCAATTGGGGGCGAAGGGCCTCGATGTCCAGTGCCTTGAGCACCACCAGCCGGTCGCCGGTAATGCCCTGCACCACCGGCGCCTCCGGCTGCGGCTCGTCCGGTCGCAGCATACGCAGCCGTTCATCCACCTCGATAACGGTTTCATAGAGTAGATCGGGTTTATGAATCTCCAGATCGAAGATGCGGGGACGGTCCTGGTTGCCGATCTGCAGGATGTCTCCAAATCCGCGCGTAACCAGCAGGGCGCACCGGGCGCCCTTGCGCTCCAGGAGCGCATTGGTGGCCACGGTGGTGCCCATCCGGATCCACTCGATATCTTCGGCATCGAAGCGCTCTTTGGGGATGGGCTTGTTCAGGACCTCTTCCAGAATGCGCCGGATGCCTTCGCGCGGGGCGTCCGGGTAGTTCTGGGGATCTTCACTGAGCAGCTTGACCACCTTGAATCCGGGTTCGCCGGGAATCTCGGCATAGACATCGGTGAAGGTGCCGCCCCGGTCCACGGAGAAGCGGAATTTATTTGAATCGGACATCAGTTTTACTTCCTGTTTTTCGTAATTGTTCATGCAACGACAGTGTAAACGCTGTTGCTGCAAAAGTCGGAGGGCTCCAGAGTCGAGGCGTCAAGGGTGAAGCCGTAGCGAGTCTACTGCAAGCCCTTGACAACGCGGGATCTGGCGTCCTCCGGCTTTCCCGAAGGGGAAAAAAGATGGCATAAAATAGACCTGATCCTTCAGTATACCCTCGGTTTATTTTTTGAACCCCTCTCAAATAAATATCTTGTTCAATGCTCATGGCGTTATCTATCCTTTTGCCGGCTTTTTTATGCAGCAACAGCGTATTATTTTACTGTCATTAGCTGCGGTAGATATAGCGCAATCTGCGGAAACGCCGTGATGATCGCCGTGGCCAGGAGCATGAGAAAGAAAAAGGGCAGGGCATGCTTGGCGATCCGCATGATGGGCTCGTCGGTCAACCCTTGAATGACAAAGAGATTGAACCCCACGGGAGGCGTGATCTGGCTTACCTCCACCATCAAAATCAGGTAGATGCCGAACCAGATGGGATCGAAACCGGCGGCTGTGACCATGGGCAAAGCGATGGGAAGGGTCATCACCACGATGGAAAAGCCGTCCAGCAGGCATCCGAGCACCACATAGACCAGGCCGAGCAGTATCATCAGGACGTAGGGAGAGAGTTGCATTTCGGTGATAGCCTGGGTAATGGCCGCCGGAATGCCCAAAAATCCCATGACCCGGGAGAGAAAGCCGGCGCCCACCACGATGATCATGATCATGGCATTGGTCTTCACCGCCCCCATCAGGCACTCCATTATAATCTTCAGGTTCATCTGGCGGTTGATGACGGCGAATACCGTTGCGCCGAAGACCCCCAGGGCCGCTGCTTCGGTTGGCGTGGCCACGCCGGCGTAAATACTGCCCAGCACCATGAGGATCAGGATCAGGGTGGGGGCCAGATCTTTGAGCGCTGTAATCCGCTCACCCCAGGTATAGTGCTCCTGAGCGCGCGGGGCGATCTCGGGATTGCGGATGCCGCGATAGATAATATAGCTGGCGTAGATCCCGGAGAGCAGCAACCCCGGCAGGATGCCGGCCACGAACATCTTACCGATGGAGACGCTGGCCAGAATGGCGTAGACGATCATGATGAGCGAGGGGGGGATGAGAAACCCCAGGGTACCGGCGCCGGCCAGGGACCCCATGGCGATGCGCCGGTCGTAGCCCAGCTTGTCCAGCTCCGCCAGGGTGATGCGTCCCACCGTGGCCGTGGTGGCGGCGCTGGAACCGGAGACCGCGGCGAACAGCGTGCAGGAGAGGATGTTCATCAGCAGTAATCCGCCGGGCAGCCGGTAGAGCCAGGGAACCAGGGCGCGGAAGAGCTTTTCGGAAATCCCCGAGCGAAAGAGGATCTCCCCCATGAGGATGAACATGGGCAGGGCCACATACTCCCATTTCTCGATGGTGGCCCAGACCGACGACGCCATGTTGTTTCCCGC
The DNA here is from genome assembly GCA_037387725.1 of Desulfobacteraceae bacterium. GTDB lineage: Bacteria > Desulfobacterota > Desulfobacteria > Desulfobacterales > Desulfosarcinaceae > JARRKU01. The sequence goes on along the minus strand of JARRKU010000125.1, from coordinate 15,965 downwards.
CGGCAGGCTGCTGAAAAGGGTCATGCCCACAAAGCCCACGATAAACAGGGAAAAGCCCACCCAGATGCCGCAGGCCAGACAGAGAAAAAGCACGCCGAAGACCACCAGGGCCATCATGGCCATGCTCGCTTCCATCAGACCACCTCCTCTTCGCTGCCGATGGCCTGGTAGGTGCGAAGCGTGGTCCCCACAAATTGGATGAAAAAGCAGGCCGCCCCGATGAGCATCAGCACCTGGGGGATCCACAAGGGGGTGTTGGTCAGGGTCCCCGAAGTGGTCTGGTAGCGAATGGTGGAGAGCACCATCTTGAGCAGATACCACCACAAATAGCCGAAGAAGACGGTGGTCACCGCTGTGGCGAAGCAGGTGACGACCCGCCCCGCCCGTGGCGGCAGCAATCCCAGCACCAGGGTGATGCGAATGTGGCCGCGCTCCTTGAGGCAATACCCGGCTCCGAGAAAGATGATGAGCGCCAACCCGTAGGCGGAATACTCATCGGCGATCAAGGTGGTTTTCTGGACCGTGTTCCACAGGAGGATTTCCACGAGTATCAACAGGGTCATCAGCCCCAGGACGACGGCCGACAGGCGCGCCGCCCAGGTACTGAGAGATTCGATCATGGCAGCAAAACGGTTCATAGGCGTCCGGGGAGAGGGTGCTCCCACCTCTCTTGATATTTTGGGTCAGGTATCGTTGGAACCCTCCGGGTGGACGATAGCGCGCAAGCCATTCTATCGACCGGTGATGCGGCTGTATTCGTCAAGGATATTCTTTGCGTCCGCTCCGGCTTTTTCAGCCCATGTCTTGCGCAGCTGGATGCCGATGGCGTCCAATTCCTTACGAAATGATTTGCTCACCGGACTGACCGTCATGCCGTTCTGCTTCAGCTTATCGCGGCTTTTGCGGTCCATGTCGCCGGCCAGATTCCACATTTCGTCTTCCATCTCGGCGGCGATTTCCAGAACGGTCTCCTGGATGTTCTTCGGCAGCTTGTTCCAGGCATCCAGGTTGACGTTCACCATGTTGACCGGACCGACGATGTTGATGGGGGTGAAGTATTTGAGCACTTCCCACGCTTTGGCATCCACGCCGGAAACCGAGCTGGTGTACATGGAGTCCAGCAGACCGGCTTTCATGGCCGGATAGACTTCGCTGAAGGGCATTTTGCGTGCGGCAATGCCGGTGGCGTTGCCGAAGGCCAGGCCGGTGCCGTCGTACACCCGCATCTTCAGTCCCTTCAGGTCATCGGCCGAGGCGACCGGGCGTTGGGTGTAGATACCGGAGAAAGGCCAGACCGATGTGTAGAGGGTGAATTGTTTGAAGCGTTTGAGCTCCTTGGCGTAGGTAGGTTTGGCCAGCTGATAGAGGAGCCGCTGCTCGAAGGCATTGGTGGAGATAAAGGGCTGGGCGGTCAGCGCCACCACCGGCGCGTCGCCTTCCACCATCCCCGTGGGCACTTCGGCGATGGCCAGTTGGCCTTCGGACACGGCCCGAAGCAATTCGGGGCCTTTGAAACCCAGCGCCGAGCCGGGGTGCAATACGATGGTCAGCTCCCCGTTGGTGGCTTCCTTGACCCGGTCGGCAAACCGCTGGGCGCCCTGGGAGTGGAAGTTGCCGGCCGGATAGTTGAGATGCATGTCCCACTTGGTTTTGGCCGAAAGATCGCCGGCGGCAAAAAGCACCACAAACAGGACCAGTGCGATGGATAGTAATCTTTTCATTTTCTCCCTCCTTTGAATGATCGACGGCAAGGCCCAAGTTAAAGCTCTGCCAGGTAATGGATGATGCGTTTTTTGAAGATCTCGATGTGTTCCCGGATGAGCGCCTTGAGGGGCTCTTCTTCGCGGGATCGCACCGCCTCGATGATCTGGTTGTGCTGTTCGATGACCGAAGTGTAATGCTCCTGCAGGGTCCGACCGGGATCGATTTCATTGTCAAAGGAGAGATAGGCCAGGCGGTTGGTCTCGCAACGTACTTTTTGAAGGCCCTGAACCAGATAGATATTGTCCGAACAACGGGCATAGGCGTCGTGAAAAGCGCTGTTGGCTTCCACCAGACGGTAGATATCCATATCGGCCACCGCATCGGCCACCATGGAATTGGCGTCCCGCATTTCGTCCATGAGCAGGGCGGTACGCTGGCGTACGGCCAGCGATGCCACGCCGAGTTCCAGAATCACCAATGCTGTGAAGGCGGCCCTGGTGTTTTGAAGGGTCAGCGGCCGGACCACAAAGCCCTTTCCGGGTTGGGACTCCAACAAAAGATCCGCTGCCAGCCGCTGCAAGGCCTCCCTTACAGGGGTTCGGCCGATTCCCAGCGCTTCCACCAGCGCGGCCTCTTCCAGGTGCTGGCCGGGGGCGTATTTCAGGGAGATGATGTCGGCATAGACGGCCTGATACGCTGTGGTGCCCAGGGAGCGGCGACCATTGGCAACTGGAGCGGGAGTGGTAACAACGGCCATAAAGCCTTCCTTTGAAAATTGCTGGATGAGATGAAATGCCTAAGCTCAGGTCTGGTCATACATACACTCAATATATATGTCAAGTATATTATAAATATACATTGCTATCTAAAGGTCCGCCGTCAGTTTATTACAGTAATAAAATAAGGTCTTTAGGATTAGGAGAGAGGCAATCGGCGTTGCCTTGCATCCAGAATTTGAAATGTGAAAAAGAATTGAACGTCGAACATCGAACGTTCAACATCGAACATCGAATGAGGAGGTCGCTTCGCTCCATCATTATACAAATCAGCAGAATACCATTACAGGCCATTTGCCATCTTTTTTATGCAACGATATCGTAAGCCCTGTCGTTGCAAAAGTCGGAGGGCTTCAGAGTACGGCCCCGCCAAGGGCGCAGCCGTAGTCAGCTACTGCAAGCCCTTGGCAACGCGGGATCTGGAGTCCTCCGGTTTTTGCAGCGATAGGGTTTAAATGCTGCGTGCTGCTTCTTCGCCCTCTGCGATGGCAAACATGAGGTGGCGGGGGGCATTGGCATCACCGATGATGTGGACGGGGCATCCGATCTTTTTCAGCAGGGGTAGGGCATGGCGGACCGGTTCGCCGCCTTCGGCGATAATCACGGTGTCAAAACCGGTCTCTTCTGCATCACCGCCGGCATGTTGGAAGGAGACGCTGTCCCGGGCAAAGCCATGGACGGTGACTTTTTTGTAGAGGGTGACGGCCGGGTGTTTCAGGCGTTCGCGGAGGTAGTAGCGGTCGTTGGCGGACATCTCGGGGGCGAAATGCGCGCCGCGGTGCAGCACCGCCACGGTTTTTCCGTCGCAGGCCAGTTTGTCGGCCAGGACCAGCCCGGCCTGGCCGCCGCCGATGACGATGGCCTTCTTTTCTACCTTGGCCTCTTCTTCCAATATTTCCACTACGGTGCACAGGTTGCGGGCTTGAAACAAGCCTTTGATGATCGGCATTTTGGGCAGACTGCCGCTGGCCAGGATGGCGACATCGGGAGCGATCTGCCGAATCAGTTCGGCGTCGATCTCTGTACCCAACCTAAGGGGCACCTCATAGCGCTCCAGTTCCTTGACAAAATAAGTGATGATCTCGTTGAGTTCGCCCCGGCCGGGCGGCTTGGCCGCCAGCCGCAGCAGACCGCCGGGCTGAGGATGATGGTCGACCACAACCGGTGCGTGCCCGCATCGGGCCGCCATGCGGGCTGCGGCCAGGCCGGCAGGTCCGGCGCCGATCACCAGCACTTTCTGGGGCCTGGTTCGTGGGGCGGTTTCGGCCAGCAGGTACTCGCGTCCCACATCCGGGTTGACCACGCAGCCGCCGGGCTCCAATTGGAGGACCGCATGGATGCACCCCAGGCAGCAGCCGATGCATGGGCGGATTTCCGCTTTGCGGTCTTCCTGGATTTTTCGGGGCAGGGCGGGATCGGCCAGCAGGCTGCGGCCCATGGCGACCATATCGGCCTTTCCCAGGGCCAGGATCTCCTCGGCCATTTCCGGCGCCTTGATGCGTCCCACGGCGATCACCGGGACCCTGGCCACGGATTTGACCGTCTCGGCCAGATGTACGAAACATCCCTGTTTCACATACATGGAGGGGATGGTCAGCTCCCGGCTGCCGTAGACCCCAGCAGAGACATGCAGATAATCCGCGCCGGCCTGTTCCAGCAGGGGCACCAGCTGGAGAGCGTCCCTGGTGGTCCAGCCCCCGGCGATATAGTCATCGCCATTGATGCGGGCGCCCACAATAAAATCTTCCCCACACTTGGATTTGATGCATCTGACGATTTCGAGGTAGAACCGCACCCGGTTTTCAAATGCACCCCCATAGCCATCGGTGCGCTGATTGGCGTTGGGAGAGAGGAATTGATTGATGAGGTAGCCATGGGCGCCGTGGATTTCCACGAAATCGAAACCGGCTTCACGACAGCGACGGGCGGATTCGCCGAAAGCCGCCACCAGTTCCCGGATTTCATCCCGGGTGAGCGGATGGGGCATGCCCTTGACCACTGCCGGCGCAGGAATGGGTGAGGGGGCCACCTTGTTTTCATGGTACGATTGCCGGCCGCCGTGCATGAGCTGCATGCCGAAGCGAACATCGTACGGACGCATCCCTTTGACCATGGCAGCCAGGGCCGGGATGCAGCTGTCGTCCCAGAGGGCCGGCAGATCCGGCAGCTCCAGGCCGGTGGGATGGACGCCGCCGCCGCCCACCAGCATCATGCCCACGCCACCGGCAGCCCTGGCCTTGAAGTAGGCGGTGAGCTGGTCGGTGACACGGCCGTGACGGTCCACGCCGAAGTTGATGCTCATGGCCGGCATCAGCAGCCGGTTCCTGGTGGTTAGCGTTCCAATCCGCAGGGGGGAAAAGAGATGGGGATAGGCGCTTTCAGGCATGGTGCGGCTCCCTTTGGTTCGTGTCGCAATGCGCTGGGGGCAGTATGGATGTAAACCAGCACAGCCCAAAAATCAATGGCGCATACGTCCGGCCCCCCATGTTGCATTCAAAGGGCTAAACTGGTAAGGGTCTTGTCCGGTGGCTGGATCGCCGCCATCCTGAATCCGTCTCATCGGATGTCGACCCATAAATGAACAGGTGCCCATTTGAGCGACAAAAGACGCATCACGCCCGGCTATGTGCTGTTTTATATCCTCTTTTTACCGGATACCTGGCAGGTGCTGATCGGTGTGCTGGCCGCATACCTGGTCACGCCGTCGATCCTCTCACCCGATATGGCCCTGCCGGCCCGGGTTATAGTTTATCTTATGTTGGCTACCATTGGCTACGCCGCGTCAAGGGGCCCTGCCCGAGGCATCACCCGCCTGCTCAAAAAATGGATCCTGGGGGATCGGCATCTTTGATCCAGCATGTGCGCAACCGCCCGCAATGGATTATTGGATCCATTGCGGCATCTGATAAAGGTGAAAATCCGATTTGTAGGCCATAAAATATCGCGGCGCCTATGATGACAAATGGTTTGAAACCTCCTATCGAATCGAATCTTTGGGTTGGCATCAAATTGACGACAACCAGGAGCAAGAACTTGGTACTCCGATGTGCAAATTTGGTAATCGAGTCGGCACCGGTTTTTCCCGACCCATTCAACACTCTGTTTTTTCAATATGAATTATAATCAGGCGCAGTGGCATATTACTTGCTGCCGACTTATCAAAAATACTTTGTAGCTCCCAAGGCGTTTGCAGCTGTCGAGCAAGGGCACAACGGTCAAAAGGCCACTGACCCGGTCCAAAATAGGAGATAGTTGAGGTTTTGATAAATTGCAGCTTTTTTAACCAAAGAATTCACACCCTGATATTTTTGTTCATCCTGCTTCTTCCCCTCAATCTGTGGGCTGATTGCCAGGTAACCCTTCAATGGGATCCCAATTCGGAACCAAATGTCTACTACCAGCTTTATCTGCGTGAAATTGGCAATTCATATGACTACAACAACTTTGATTGGCAAGGTTCGGGTACCCAAACGACCATTGGCCAGCTGGATGAATCCAAAACATACTTTTTTGTGGTAAGGGCCACGGATGCCCAAGGTAATCAAAGCGGCGATTCAAACGAAGTCGTTTTCAAATACGGCAGCAGTATCGATAATTCCTCCGGCCTCAGCAGTAGCGTCGCAGCCGGCGGTGGATCGGGCGGCGGTGGTGGGTGCTTTATCCTTAATTTGCTGTATCCTTAATTAATCCAAACAAATCAAGGACGCTGAGCCTTCTTGCCTCTCTTGCTATTGAACCTGACAGTCAATGGCGTTTGATTATCCGCATCCCGTCCTTTCAACTCGACATACCGGACACCGATGGGAATGCCCAGCAGGGTGCGTGCCTTGGAATAGATCGACTGAATCTCCAATGTTCGGCCTTCGGCGCTGGGCCCCAGTGGTATCAGAACTCGGGCGTTGCATCCGTCTTTGGAATTCCTGTAAAGGGTGACGGTGACCATGTCCGAAGGCAGATCGTGGTCCAGTTCTTTCAAATCCGCCAACCTGACCTTGAACCCCTTATGATTTTCAAATCTCTTCTGGGCGACGAACCGCCGGCGCGCGTATAATTTGATCAGCGGATGGGTGGGTTTATAGCGCGTGCCGCCCATCAACCAATAGAAATCAAAAAGATAGGATTTACTACCGGAAGCCACCGGTTCGACCCGGCATTGTGAATCTGCTTGGGTGTAGACCACCAGAATATTCTGCGGATTCTTGCTCTTTTCGACAACGAACAGGCGCACTTCCTGGAAGGCGGGTCCCATCGGAATAGCCGGTGTGAAAAGGATGAGCAGGATGAGAATGCAGGCTGTGATATAACGTTTCGTCAATGGCGCAAATAGTCGAAATCGAAAAAACATCGAAGAAAATCGCCGTTGTAAGCCGTCTGGTTCGCGGGTGGACGTTGACTCTGACAAAGATGCCAGCGGGCACCGGAACGAACCGCATTCTCGGAGCCTATGGATCAGTTTATTGACACGCATGACCCATTTTGACATAGTCGGCTCACTCAATCTCGACGCGGCTTAGTCCAACTGCGCTGCTTCGGTTTTGCCCTCTGGGTGCAAATGGGATTAGCATTTCGCCATTCCCTATTTTCCTGATTCGATTGTTCCATATTGATTACATATCATCGTTTATTAAGGATGAATACCATATGAGGAGGCCATGATAAATTCCATCGCTTTTATGAAACGGTCCATGAGTCCAGCGCTTATGTTGGTGATGTGCGTCTGGTTGGCGGTCAGCACAGGTTGTGGAGGATCACCGCCTTCGAACAAGCCCGATCTGGTGGTTCAGTTGATGGACAACGTGGGCCCGTCCATTCCAAATCCACCACTGATCGACCGCCCCGCTTCATTTGATGCCTTAGTGGTGAATACCGGTACACAGCCTGTCAAGCAAAGTTTCAAGATCGTTCTGGAACTCGACGGCAAAAAGGTCCAGACATGGACCTTTCCCTCCAAAGCAGAGCAGCAGGACGCCAAACCCGGTCAACCCATTCTGCTCAAACCCGGCAGCAGCCGGCTCTATACATATGTACTTCAAACGATTTCGAAAGGTAAACACACCCTGCGGTGGATCGCCGACACCGAAAATACGGTGGATGAACAGCACGAGGGGGCAACCAGCAATGAATTGACCCTTGCGGTCAACGCCCAGCTGCCGCCGGATCTTGTGGTGGATATCGAACCGTCGGAGATCCCCAAGATCGGCAGCGGGCCGGTCACCGAGCAACCCACGGAGTGGAAAGTGATCGTGACCAACAACGGTTTCGGGCGTGCATACGGCCCGTTCGTGACCCAGTTCAGCTCCTCGCCCTTCAGCCAACTGGTGGCGCCTTTGGAATTCCCCAAGGGCCAGTATCTCGAATCCAAGGCGTCCCATACCTTCAAGGTCAAGCAGCTGTACACCCAGCCCGGCAGCGTTAAGGTTTCCGCGACGGTGGACCAGCAGGGGAACGTCACCGAAAGCTTGTACGGCGGAGAGGCAAACAACGGGGTGCAGAAGACCTACCCGTTGAAATCCGTGGACATCGATGTCTACGCGCTCGACGTCCTGCCGAACGACCCAACCACAGCGGATAAGATCGACCTGAAATTTACCGTGCGCAACAAAGGCGGCATGAATGCCATCAAGCCGTTCAACGTCGGCATTCAGGTCATCGATCAGCCGCCTGCCGGCTATGGGGTTTCCCGGGTGCGGACAGCCAATCCTCTGGATGCCGGTTTTTCCGTGCAGATGAGCGAGCCGATCACCCTGCCCAAGCCCGGACTGTACAAGATCGTGGTCAGCGCCGACGCATCGATTATCGGGCCGAAAGTGACCGGTGAGCAGTATTTCGAGGCCGACGAACAAAACAATGTCTTTTCGAAAATGCTGACGGTCAAGCCCGAACCGGTGACACCGGTTCCCGTTCAGTGCACCCCCGGAAAGGGCACCCTGTCCCTGTTGAAAAAAACGGATAACTGCCCCACCGGTCTGGTCCACGGCTATTCCGGCATCATCAAAAAGGTCAAAGCCGGTGTTCTGAAAAAGATCACCAACACCAGTAAGGTCTGGCGGATCAAAATCATCCAGCAGTTCAACACCCAGGGCCAACTCGGTACCATGGCATGTGAAAACCATGGCGGCCTCTGCCACAACGTGAAGAAAACGCTCGCCGTTCTGGAGCCGGGTCAGTCATGGAGCAAAATCCCGAATCCGGATTTGAGCTCCGGCTATTCGATCAACGTTTGCCTGGAGCCGGCATCGTTCAGCGCACCGAAGAATTTTCCGAGCAAGGTCGATATCGCCTACGAATGGACGTGTAAGTAGCGAATCTATTTTACTTGCAGCTGTCTAATAAACGGATTTTGGCCCAAGGTGAAGGCGGAGCCGGTTTCAAACCGCAGGCAGCCTGCAGTATGTCGAGGATGTGAACGCGGAGCCAACGCCCGGATTGGGCCCGAAGACTTTTGCCGACAACTTCTACTGAAACTTGCGAATGAACCTGCGATCGATGAGATCCTTGATCAAGAAGGCCAGACGGCCTTTGAACGCGATGCCCTGTTTGTAATAGACGCCAATGCCTTTCCCCAGGTTGAATACCAGCAGATAGGCCCCACCTGGAGAAAACGGCGTAAGGGGTTGGCCGGCCAATGACGCCATGAGGTTTTGGTAGAGGATTGGATTCTGCCGCACAGCGTAGACGCCGACTTTATTCAACGGATGGTTCTCAAAATAGATGCAGTCACCCCCACCGAAAATTTGGGGATACGCCGAACACTGCAGGTATTCGTTGACCGCCAGAGCGCCCAGCGGTCCGGTGGGCAGACGGGATGCTGCGAAAATGGGAGACGGCTTAACCCCGATAGCGATGAAAATCAGGTCAGCGCGGTAACGCTTGCCCGATTTCAGCAAGAGAACATGATCGCCGATCCGATCCACCTTGTTGTTTTCGAGAATTTTTATCCCTCTTTTGAGAAAAACACCCAAAACGGCTTTGCGGACCTTGTCCGGGAACCGGGGAAGCAGTTTTCCCTCGCTGAACAGGACCACCTCGAAACGATGCCGGCCATTCTTGGAAAGAAGGGACCAGGCATTGCCGGCCACTTCAATCCCTGCCGCTCCGCCTCCCACCACCGCAACTCTGGTTTTAGATTGGGTTTTGGCAAGCTGGAGCAGCGCCTCCTGCGCCGTGATCATTCCCTCAATGGGTTTGGTGGTGAATACCTTGTCGCGGCTTCCTTCAATCATATAATCGGGAACCTGGCTGCCGGTGTTGCACGATAGGACATCGTAGGGAAACGTATCGCCGGAAGCGGCGTAAACGATCCGGCGATCCGGATCGATATGGGAGGCGCGGTCCTTGATGAACCGGCCGCCGTTTTTTTCGACGGTCCGGCGGGTGTTGAAGCGGATCTGTTGTGGCGTGTAGGTCTGGCTGAGCATTCCGGGACCCATGCCGGAATAGTAGTGATGTTCCGAGGGGCCGATGACGGTGACGCGGTGCCCCTGACGAACGAAATCCCCGATATTGGCAAGGGTAACCATGTGGGCGTGCCCGCCACCGAGCAGAATTAGATCTTTTCCCATAGGATCTCCATGAAAGGGCTGTCCGTGCGGTGTGAAATTCCCATTTTCTTAACATGTCACGGCCATGTCAAGCCCCTTGGCCTTGGGGCGGATTTTCAAGCCTATCTTGACCGGGGAATATACCGCCCTAACTTGTCAACGATGGGCCTTATGCGAACCGGTATGGAAATCGGAACACCGAACCCAATTGATGCGCCAAGGAAGCGAGACCAGACACAATGAATGAATCAGAGATTATAGAGGGACTCAAGCCCATCTGTTTATGCAAGGGGGTAACGAAAAAAACGCTGCTTCAGCACATCGCCCGGGGAATCCAGTCTGTTAAAGAACTCCGAAGCGTGAGCGGCGCAGGAACCGGTTCATGCCGGGGCAAAACATGCACCCCCCGCATCGAGGCACTGCTGGCGTCAACGGCCGCCCACAGGGCGACGGGTTTGGATTCCCGGCCGTAGGTCATATGTTATGCACCACCATTCTCTGATGCCATTGCATATTGCATTCTTCGGAAACGCTGTCTATACTTAATCTGTTTTCACACCTTACCCTTTTCTTTTGCGCTGAATTAACGATTCCGTACGCTTATCGACAGGCATTTCCCGCATACCGCCTGGTATTCGATTGCATTGATATTTGCTTAAATCAAGGTTTGAAGACTCGGACTTGGAAGCGGATTTCAACCTTCATCCGGGCCTAAAACACGGTGGACGTCATATTTTTGCCGGAGAAATAGTCTGCTATTTCGAAGCGTACATTCTGACATCCAACGCAGCGGTTCGGTTTGAAGGGAGGTTGCAAACTGCTTTTGACAATGGAGCGTGTTCATATGAAGACTTTTTTCGCAACTCCAGGAAGATCGAATGTCGAGGAGCTGAAGCGTCAGATACAATCCGTTGCCCACAACGCGCTGGTGGATGAGGTGATGCGCCTGATTGGCGGCCTTATTGCCGTGTTAAACAAAAATCGGCAAATCGTGGCCTTGAACCATCATTTGCTGGAACAGCTCGGGGTCAATGATCCACAGGCGGTCATAGGATTGCGCCCTGGTGAAGCCATGGGCTGCGTCTATGCCAATGAGATGGATGCCGGTTGCGGCACCAGCAGCTACTGCCCTTCGTGTGGGGCGGCCATTGCCATCGTCTCCTCCCAGGCCTCGCAGGAACCGGCGGAAGCCGATTGTGCCATGGTGGTCGACTGCCGCGGCCAGCGTAAGGATCTTTTCTTCCACGTGGTGGCATCTCCCGTGGAAATCCAGGGGGAACCCTTTATCCTCATCTTCCTGCACGACCGCACCCATCAGCAATATCAGGCGTCTTTGGAACGTACATTTTTTCATGACATCAAAAATACCATTTCAGGACTGCTCAATGCCGGTGAGTTGCTGGCCTTGGCCACGCCAAAGGACAGCCATGAAATGGCCCAGTATGTTATCAGCCTGACAGAACGTCTGAACAGGGAAGTTGAGCTGCAGCGCCACCTGAGCCAGGCGGGTCCTGACGGGGTGGGAATTCAGCGAAAGCCGATTCCCATAGATCTGATCATTGAAGAAACCTATAAGGCCGTTATCCATCATCCATCTAATCAGGGCAGGATCATTCGCGTCGAAAACCGTGCCGCCAGTGCCCTCGTGCAGACAGATTTTGCGCTGGTCATCAGGACCCTCACCAACATGCTCATCAACGCCTGTGAAGCTTCTGATGCGAATTGCGACGTTATTCTTGGGGCTGAGCAGAAGGACGATGAAATCGTCTTCAGCGTATGGAACCATCAGTGTATCCCCCGATCCATCAGGAATCGCATCTTCCAGCGCAATTTCAGCACGAAAGATGGCGTCGGACGAGGGATAGGCACCTACTCGATGAAACTGATCGCAGAAAGGCTCCTGGGCGGACGGGTTTACTTCCATTCGTCCAGAGAGGAAGGTACACGGTTCTATCTTTGTCTTGCCTGCGAATCAGATGGGATCTGCACCCTTAGAGCGGCGGATTTCTAAATCCCAACAATTTTTTCCAGCATCTCCCACCGTTCGTAAGCCTCGGCGATTTCATCCGCCACTAAGGACAACCGGTTTTTGACGGCGGCCATGTCGGCTTTTTCCCTTTTGTAGAATTCCGGATCGGAAGCGGCGGAAAACAACTCCTGCTGTTCACGCTCCAACGCTTCGATCTGTTGGGGGAGCGCTTCCAGCTCCCGCTGTTCATTGTAGCTGAGCTTCCTTGGCCGTTTGGGCTTTCTCTTCGCCGTCGCGGATTTATTGTCGGCGCAAGCCCTATCTGCAGGCGGTTCGGGCTGCGGCCTTTGATCAAGCCAGTCGTCATAGCCGCCGGGGTAGGCCCTGATGACGCCGTCGCCCTCAAAGGCCAGGGTGCCGGTTACCACATTGTTGAGGAAGGCGCGGTCATGGCTGACGAGGAGGAGTGTGCCGCTGTACTCGAACAGCAGCTCTTCCAGCAGTTCCAGGGTCTCCACGTCCAGATCGTTGGTGGGCTCGTCCATGACCAGGATATTGGCCGGTTTGGCGAACAGCTTGGCCAGCAACAATCGGTTTTTTTCTCCTCCGGAGAGGATGTGGACCGGCGTGCGGCACCTTTCGGGCGGAAAGAGAAAATCCTGCAAATATGAGATGACATGCCGCTTGTCGCCGTCGAAGATGATGAAATCATTGCCTTGGGCGATGGTCTCGGCAACGGTCTTTTCTTCTTCCAACTGGCTGCGGAGCTGGTCAAAATAGGCGACGTCAAGCTGCGTGCCATGCCGGACACGGCCCTGATCCGGCCGGATCTGCTTCAAAAGAATTTTCAGAAGGGTGCTCTTGCCCACGCCGTTGGGGCCGATAAGGCCGATTTTATCCCCCCGCATGATCAGGGCGGTAAAGTCGGTAATGTAAGGTGTTCCGTTATAGGCATAGTGGACGCTGTCAGCCTGGATCACCAATTTTCCGGATCGCCGGGCCTCTTGGAGCCGCATCCGTGTTTGGCCCATGTCCTGCCGCCGCTCCCTGAAAGCCTGGCGCATCTTTTTCAGCGCCCGAACCCGACCCTGGTTGCGGGTGCGGCGGGCTTTGATGCCTTGACGGATCCAGGCTTCCTCCTGGGAGAGTTTTTTATCAAATCGCCGGATCTGTTTGGTTTCACTCTCTTCATCCGCTTGCCGGCGTTTCAGGTAGCGGGCATAGTCGCAATCATATCGGATCAGGCGGCCGCGATCCAGCTCCATCACCCGGTTGGCGATACCTCGGGCAAAGGCCCGGTCGTGGGAGACGAAGAGCAGGGTCTTCACGTGCCGCTGTATATACGCCTCCATCCACAGGATGGTGTCGATATCCAGATGGTTGGTGGGTTCGTCCAGCAGGAGCAGGTCGGGTTGACGCGCCATGGTGCGGCAAAACAGGGCCCGCCGTTTCATGCCCGCCGACAGCGTTTGGAAATCCAGCGTTGGATCAAGACCCACCCTTGAAAGCGCCTGATCGACCTGTCGCGAGAGCTCCCATCCCGCCTGGGCCGCCATGCGGTTCTGGAGCCGCGCCTGCCTTTTCGATAGCTCCGGCGTCAGTGCATCTGTCGGCATTGCGTTCAACCGATGGTGATCAGCCAATAGGCGACCCGGATCGCCGAGTCCCCGGGCCACCACTTCAAAAACAGTGCCTTCGGTCTCATCGGGCACTTCCTGGGCTAAAACAGCCACGGAGAGCCCCTGTTGTCGCCATATATCGCCTGTATCCGGCGGGATGCGGCCCGCCAAAATCTTGAGCAGGGTGGATTTTCCCACACCATTGCGGCCCAACAGGCATATCCGGTCGCCCGGCTCAATTTGAAGCGAAGCTTTTTCAATCAGTGGTGCATCTCCCAGGCCCCAACTGATATCTCGCAGTGTAATCAGCGCCATAGCACGTCCTTTTATCCAGAGGTCCGGCCGCTCCCTTGCCTTGGTCGGTTAAAAAGCCGGAGCGGCCAGGGGCAACGACAGGGTTTATGCGGTATGGATAATTTTGTCAAAAGCATCTGGCGAGGATGAAACGATAACGGTGACGGTCTTGCGTTGACTCAACTTTGATAATAGTTAATGTTGAAGTGTCATGATCGTTTTCCTTTAACCCATTACAGCCGCTTACGGACATTGCCATGGCCAAAACCCTGAACGATATTATCGAACAAACCAAAGAGGAGGTCGAGGAGAAGACCGATGAGCCGCCCATGTACCGGGTGGTCTTCTACAATGATAACTTCACGCCAAAAGCATTCGTGGTGGAGATCCTGATCAGTCTCTTCCATAAAAGCTTTGCCGAGGCAGCCGAGCTGATGTGGCGCGTCCATCGCGGTCAACGCGGTGTGGCCGGCGTCTATCCCCGGGAGATCGCTGAAACCAAGGCAGCGGCGGCCACCGCCCTTGCCCGTGAGAACGGATTCCCCCTGAAGATGTCCATAGAGCCGGACGAGTAGAAGCAGTGAAAAACCTCCCCCTATGCCCGATCTCTGTCCTGGGCCGAACCATTCAATCCTCGAAATGCAACGATAGGGTTAATTCCTTTTGGCGAAAGGCAGCTTCCGATTCAACGCTTCGACATTTGAGATCTCCAACTGATTGACCTCTTCAATCAGGTGCTGAAACAGTGCCTTAAGCCGGGGATCATATAGGCGGTGGAGACTTGTATTGGTCACCGCCTGAAAACCCCGGTAGATTTTGTGGGCCGACCCGGCCCCGGGATCGAAGGATTGAATGCCGTGATCGATGGCCCATTCGATGGGGGCGTAAAAGCACATGTTGAAGTGCAGGTCCTTGACCGGTTCGCTGCAGCCCCAATAGCGGCCGATGAGATGGCGGTCCTTGATCAGGAGCATGGAGAGCGCCAAAGGATGGCTGGCTGGGGCTCTGTAGGCGGCGATGATCAGCAGACGCTCACGACAGCTTTGGAAAATCCGTTTGAAAAAATCCTGGTTGAGATAGCGAGCTGCCCATGGCCCGTAGCGGGCGTTGGTGTGGAGGTAGTATTGGAACATGGTGTCAGCCATGTCGGAGGGGATTTTGTCTCCGGTCATTGCCTTGAACGTAATGCCGAAATGCTTCATCCGCTGTCGTTCGCGGCGGATATTGCGCCTTTGGGAGGATTTGAAGGTCTGCAGGTAGTCATCAAAGCCCTTGAAGTCTTGGTTGCGCCACATGAAAGACTGGTGCTGCCAGCTGACAAATCCGTTGGAGGACCATTGGTCAAACCATGATCGGTCCACGAAATTAAAATGGCAGCTGGATAGGCCATGATCCTTGCAGAATCCGTCGATGGCGGAGAGCATGCCGGTCATCACCCGGTTCTGATCCGATCCGGGGGATATCAGAAACCGGTATCCCACGG
Source organism: Desulfobacteraceae bacterium (assembly GCA_037387725.1). Taxonomy (GTDB): domain Bacteria; phylum Desulfobacterota; class Desulfobacteria; order Desulfobacterales; family Desulfosarcinaceae; genus JARRKU01. Next base: position 579 of record JARRKU010000125.1, on the reverse strand, counting down.
CGGGTGTTGCCGGACTCATGCCCACCAGTTTGGGGTAGTAGCGGATACCGTAATCCCTGGCCAGCTGTGCCCACCAGTGGTCGAAGATAAACTCCCCCTCGCTGTGGGATTTGATATAAAGGGGTGCGGCGCCAATCATCTCATCCCGGTCCCAAACGGTTAAATGGCACGGCTGCCATCCCTTCGCCGGCGCAATGCTGCCGGATGCTTCCAGGTGATGGAGCCAGGACCATTCCAGCAAGGGGGTTTGCAGCGGGACGGCCAGCTGGTCCCACTGGGTCCGGTCGATCGCCGCCATGGCACTGAACCAGCGAACGCTAATTTTGAATCCACTGCCCATCGGTAAAGCTGAGGCCTCCGCTAATTCTCCCAAGTTGAACGATTGGGTCGCTGTTCAGGTGGTCGTTGACTCCTCAAAGTTAAGACGTTCAGGCCAATTGTCATGGGGGTGATGCGGAGATCGCTTCATCGGCCCTTTTTTTGAGAAGGATGGCCTTCCCTGGGCTGGTCTCCCTGCTTTGCATGACCGATTGCGATGGCGTATCCCATGGATATTGAATCAGATGCCTGCCCATCTTT
>JARRKU010000124.1:0-10482 GCA_037387725.1 Desulfobacteraceae bacterium | reverse complement strand
ATGATCGGCCAGCACCTCTTCCATGGCGCCGGTCGACAGCCGATGGCCGGCCACATTGATGATGTCGTCGGTGCGCGACATGATGTAGGCGTAGCCTTGCTCATCGATGTAGCCGGCATCGGCGGTCTTGTAGTAGCCCGGGAACTCGTCCAGGTACGATTCGATGTAGCGCTGGTCGTTCTGCCACAATGTGGGCAGTGTTCCCGGCGGCAGGGGCAGCTTGACCACCAATGCACCGATCTGGCCCGGGGGCACCTGCTCAAGGGTCTCCGGATCCAATACTTGCAGGTTCCAACCCGGTGCCGGTTTGGTAGGCGAGCCCTCTTTGACCGGAAAGGCGTGCAGGCCCATGCAGTTGGCGCAGATCGCCCAGCCTGTCTCGGTCTGCCACCAGTGGTCGATCACCGGCACGCCCAGGTGGGTCTGGGCCCATTTGAGCGTGTCCGGGTCGGTGCGCTCGCCGGCCAAAAACAGATATTTAAACCCCGACAGATCGTATTGCTTGATCAGCGCAGCCTCCGGATCCTGCTGCTTGATGGCCCTGAACGCCGTCGGAGCGGTGAACATGGTCTTGACCTTGTGCTGGCTGATCACCCGCCAGAATGCACCCGCATCCGGGGTGAACACCGGCTTGCCTTCATACAGGATGGTGGTGCAGCCGGCCAGCAGCGGGGCGTAGACAATATACGAGTGGCCCACCACCCAGCCCACGTCCGAGGCGGCCCAGTACACGTCGCCGGGTTGCACATCGTAGATGTACTTCATGGTCCATTTTAGGGCCACGGCATGGCCGCCGTTGTCGCGCACTACCCCTTTGGGCTCGCCGGTGGTGCCCGAGGTGTAGAGAATGTAAAGCGGATCGGTGGCCTCGATCGGGATGCAGTCGGCCGGCTGCGCATCGGAGACGGCCTGGTGCCAGTCGATATCCCGGCCCGGCTGCAGGGAGGCCGCTTCCATGGGCCGCTGAAAGATGATGCACCGGTCCGGCTTGTGTGTGGCCATATCGATGGCCCCGTCGAGCAGCGGCTTGTAGGCAATCACCTTCTTGATCTCGATGCCGCAGCTGGCCGAAACGATCACCTTGGGCTTGGCATCGTCGATGCGCGTGGCCAGCTCGTTGGAGGCAAACCCGCCGAACACCACCGAATGGACCGCGCCGATGCGCGCACACGCCAGCATGGCGATGGCCGCTTCGGCGATCATGGGCATGTAGATCACCACCCGATCGCCCTTGTCCACCCCTTGCATCTTCAATGCACCGGCAAACAGCGCCACTTCGTCGCGCAGCTGCTCATAGGTGTAGGTCTTAATGGTGCCGGTCACCGGGCTGTCGTAGATCAACGCCGGCTGCCCGCCCCGCCCGCTGTCCACATGCACGTCCAGCGCATTGTAGCACGTGTTCAGACGTCCGCCGCTGAACCAGCGGTAGAACGGCTTGTTGCTGTCGTCGAGCACCTTGTCCCAGGTTTTGTCCCAGCTGATCTCCTTGGCCGCTTCGGCCCAAAATCCGTCCGGATCGTTGATCGATCGGTCAAATGCGGTCTGATAGGCATTGGTCATATCCCTCTCCTTTTCAAACGTTCGGTTTGCTTCTATATCGTTAACGCTAAAACCCGAAGGCACTGCGTCCGGCGCAAGCGCACCGGACGCCGGGGGAGTGTGTATTGGGAAACCTATTAATAGCAACCGGCAAAGTCGCATCAAACTTCGGATGGTGTACCAAGCCTGTTCAAATCGACGTCGTTCGCCGGCGCAAATCCGCTGTACAAGCCGAAAAGAGATGTGGCGCAGGTGTGATTGAATGCCCGGCACTTATTCAATCTAAAAAAGCTCATTTAGAATGTCAAGATAAAAAATGAACGCTATACAGTGTATGAATGATAGGAAATGAAATGTAGTCCGCCTAAAATACATGGATTGTCCTCGATGGTGTGGTGCGGGTCAAAATTGACGGATGATCAAGGCGACAGACCATCCTCCTGCCCTTGAAATACAGTGGGTTCAGGGCCCGGGTGGGCCGAAGTTGGAACGTTCAAATCCTTTATCGAATGCGACACGAAGGCACCGCAGCAAGGGCCGTCACCCGCAGCCGATCGATCTGCTCGTCGGGGAGCTGGCCGCCATTGCTTTGGAAATACGTTCGATCCAGCACGGTTTGTGGACGGAAGGGCTGGAGGATATACCGGCGGGCGTTGGGGATCTCTTTGGTGATGGCCGCCATAATGCGCTCATCCACGAAGGGCGCAGCGCAGGTGGTGCGAAATTCGTAGTCCCTGGCGTGATCCATGATCAGCCCGATGCTCTCCCTGATCAGAGGCGCTTCGGTGCTGTCGCACAGCGGCGGGCCGTAGCGATCCAGACTGGTCTTGATGTCCATGGCAATGTAATCGACCGCTCCCCCACTGATGATCTGACGGAGAGCGTCGGGCCGGCTGCCGTTGGTATCGAGCTTAACCGCCATATCAAGCTGTTTGAGGTCCTGGCAAAAGGCATAGAGATGGGGCCACAGGGTGGGCTCTCCTCCGGTAATGACCACACCGTCGAGAAGTTTCCGCCGGCGGCCGACAAAATCGAGCACCTCGGTCACGGGGATTTTGAGGGGATACCGCCCTTTTGCGAGTTCAGGATTGTGGCAATAGGGGCAACGGAAGTTGCATCCGGAGACAAACACAACGGCGCTAATCTTGCCCGGATAATCGATCAGAGAGTTTTTTTGAAGCCCGGCGACGATCATGACGACGGCTTCCTCAAGGTTGACGGACGGCATTCACCGCGCGCGATGCGCACGGTTTGGCGCAAACCATTCATGCGTTTGTCGTTGATGCGACCCGCTTGGGTGAGGCCTCTTCTTTTCTTTCCAGCCTCTCTTCGGCGGGAACTGCTGCAGAAGCTGCCGCCGGACGGGGCGCCACAGTGGTGTCGACACCCGGATCCACCGAATCGGGGCGATAGGTCTTGCGCAGGGCGTATTCCGCCTGCTTGCCGTCGTTCCACTGTTTGATGGGCCGCAGGTAGCCCACCACCCTGGAATAGATCTCCGTCTCCTGGTTGCAATGGGCGCAGCGCGGCTGTTCCCCTTTCAGATATCCATGGGAAGGACAAACGCTGAAGGTGGGGGTCAAGGTATAATAGGGCAGCCGGTAATTGGCTGAAATCTTTCGCACCAGCGCTTTGACCGCTTCGGTGTCGCCAAGCTGTTCGCCCAAAAAGATGTGCAGCACCGTACCGCCGGTATATTTGGATTGGAGCTGGTCCTGCAGCTGGAGGGTGTCGTAAAGATCGTCCGTATAGTTGACCGGCAGCTGGGTGGAATTGGTGTAGAACGGCGCCGCCCCTTTGCCGTATTCCACCTCGTTGGCGCATCGGATGTTCTCAAAGTTCTGCTTGTCGAGCATGGCCAGGCGAAAGGAGGTGCCTTCGGCCGGGGTGGCCTCCAGGTTGAAGATGTCGCCGCTTTCATTCTGGACCTCCGAGAGCTTGTCGCGCAGGTAGTCCATCACCCGCAGGGCAAAGGCCTGCCCCTCCATGGTGCCGATATCCTTGCCGATGAAATTCAGGCACGCTTCGTTCATGCCGATGATGCCGACGGTGGAGAAGTGGTTTTTCCAATAAGTGCCCGAATTCTGCTTGATCTCCCGCAGGTAGAACCGGGAGTACGGATAGAGGTTCTTCTCGGTGAATTTTTCCAGCACCTTGCGTTTGATCAACAGGCTCTCGACAGCCAGATTCACCCGTTTGTCCAGCAGTTCGAAGAAGGAACGCTCGTTATCGGCCAGATAGCCGATGCGGGGCAGGTTGAGGGTGACCACACCGATGGAGCCGGTCAGGGGATTGGCCCCGAAAAGCCCGCCGCCGCGCTTCATCAGCTCCCGGTTGTCCAACCGCAGACGGCAGCACATGGAACGGGCGTCTTCCGGAGACATATCGGAGTTGACGAAGTTGGAGAAATAGGGAATGCCGTACTTGGCCGTCATCTGCCACACCGGATCCAGGTTGGGGTTGTCCCAATCAAAATCCGCCGTGATATTATAGGTGGGGATGGGGAAGGTGAAGACCCGCCCCTTGGCATCGCCTTCCATCATGACTTCGGCAAAGGCGCGGTTGATCAGGTCCATCTCCGGCTGGTACTGTCCGTAAGTCTCTTCCTGCTCCTGTCCGGCGATGATCACCGGATGGTCCCGCAGGATCGCCGGCACGTAGAGATCCATGGTGATATTGGTAAATGGCGTTTGGAAGCCCACCCGGGTAGGGATGTTGATATTGAAGACAAACTCCTGCAGCGCCTGCTTGACATTGTTATAGGAGAGTCGGTCATGGCGCACAAAAGGGGCCAGCAGGGTGTCGAAATTGGAAAGGGCCTGGGCGCCGGCGGCTTCACCCTGTAAGGTGTAGAAGAAATTGACGATCTGTCCCAGGGCCGAGCGCAGATGCTTGGGCGGCGCACTCTCCACCTTGCCCTCGACGCCCTTGAAGCCGTTTTTAAGCAGGTCTTTAAGATCCCAGCCCACGCAATAGATGGAGAGCAGGCTCAGGTCGTGGATGTGCAGGTCGCCGTCTTTGTGCGCGCGGCGGATCTCCGGCGGATAGATTTTGTTAAGCCAGTATTCCGAAGTGATATCCGATGAGATGTAGTTGTTGAGCCCCTGGAGGCTGTAGCACATGTTGCTGTTCTCTTTAATCTTCCAGTCCAGACGCTGGATATAGTGGTCCACCAGGTCCACATTGGCTTTGGTGGTGATGCTGCGGATCTGGGCGTGTTGTTCGCGGTAGATGATGTAGGCCTTCGCCGTGGAGGGATAGGGAGAATCGAGCAGCACGTGCTCCACGATGTCCTGGATCTCTTCAACTTCGGGCTGGGCCCCCAGTCGCATTTCGTGCGCCAATGTCAGAACGCGCAAAGTAAGCTTGCGGGCCTCCCTTTCGCCGAACTCTCCAGTCGCTTCGCCGGCCTTGGCAATGGCAGCGGTGATTTTTGTGGAGTCAAATTCAACAATACGGCTGTCGCGTTTCTTGATTTGCTCGAACAACGCTCTCTCCTCCCGGGGCAAAGGGTTAACAGGGTAATCAATCTGTCGCCGTCCCCAAAGGGCTGTAAGGAAAAAAATATGGACGATGATTAGGTGACGAGAGAAACCAGTACAACAAGATGGAGTGGGCTGTCAATTACATTTTTCTACATATAGAGAATAATTGCTATTGACATACCATATCTTGTGTGCCAAAAAAATTATGTGGTTTGAAGTTGGGCAGCCACGGGGGGATCTTCTACATACATCACCATTTATTATAGTACCGGCGCAAACCAGATCAGTGCCCCCTTTGCATGGCCGGCCCCGGCAGCGACCACCCATCCGGATGAGCAGGATCAATATCCACCCCATTAGTCAACAGGAGCAGGGCACGTGGGCAAAAAATCAAAAATCATAGAGACACATGACGGCGAAATTGATCTGAGCATGTACAACTGGGACGATGATCGGTTTTCACAGTCCCTCAAGGCCCAGCAGCCCATGGATGATCAACAGGCCCAGTCCATCAGCCGTTTCGTACGCGAAGCCATAGAAGACCTCAAGATCTACCGGATCACCCCGCCGGTGATCGACGCAGTGGTTAACGACACCCTGGAGCAGTACGGCCTGTCCAGAATCTCCAAAGTGCCGCTGGATAAATCACTTTTTATCCGCAACGGACTCAAGCTCTCGGACAACGCCAACACGGTGCTGGCGCGACGCTACCTGCGCAAGGACGCCGACGGCAAGCCCAGCGAGGCACCGGCCCAGATGTTCCACCGGGTGGCCCGCCACATCGCGGAAGCCGAGATGAACTATGATCCCGATGCCGACATAGTCGCCGTCGAAGATGATTTTTACGATCTGATGACCGAGATGAAGTTTCTGCCCAACTCGCCTACCCTGATGAATGCCGGGCGCACGCTTGGGCAGCTTGCGGCATGTTTTGTCCTGCCCGTGGAAGACTCCATGGAGGGCATCTTCGAAACCCTGAAGAACGCCGCCATCATTCACAAGTCGGGGGGCGGCACCGGATTCTCCTTCTCCCGGCTGCGTCCCACCAACGCCATGGTGGGCACCACAGGCGGGGTGGCCAGCGGCCCGGTCTCCTTTATGAAGATCTTCAACACCGCCACCGAGCAGGTCAAACAGGGCGGCACCCGCAGGGGCGCCAACATGGCCATTTTGCAGGTGGACCACCCCGACATCATGGAGTTCATCTACTGCAAGAGCACCGACGACGCGCTGAACAATTTCAATATATCCGTGGGACTCACCGACGATTTCATGCAGGCCGTGGATAAGGGTGAGCGATACAACCTCATCGATCCGCGCGACGGCCACATCACCGGCGACCTGGACGCCCGGGAGGTCTACGGTGCTTTGGTTCACCAGGCCTGGGAAAACGGCGATCCCGGCATCGTCTTCCTCGACCGTATGAACCGCGACAACCCCACCCCTGAGATCGGCCGCATCGAAAGCACCAATCCCTGCGGCGAGCAGCCCCTGCTGCCCATGGAGGCCTGCAATCTGGGGTCCATCAACCTGGTGCGATGCATCACCGACCAGGGCGATGCCCGGGTACTCGACTTTGACGCGCTTAAAAAAGTGATCTGGTCCTCGGTCCACTTCCTGGACAACACCATCGACATGTCCCGCTACCCCCTGCCCGCCATCGACGCCATGGTCAAAGGCAACCGCAAAGTGGGGCTGGGGGTCATGGGGTTTGCCGACCTGCTCTTCCAGCTGGGCATCCCCTATAACTCCGAAGAGGCCCTGGCCATGGCCGAAAAAGTCATGGAATTTGTCCAGGAGCAGGCCCGGGCCGCCTCATGCGACCTGGCCAAAAAGCGGGGGGCTTTCAAAAATGCCCATCAGAGCATTTTCAAAGACGATAAGCGCCAGCCGCGCAACGCCACATTAACCACCATCGCCCCCACCGGCACCCTGAGCATCATCGCCAACTGCTCCAGCGGCATAGAACCCCTCTTTGCCCTCAGCTTTACCCGCAACGTCATGGACGACGACAAGCTCACCGAAGTGAACCCCAATTTCGAGTCGGTGGCCAAAGCACGCGGCTTCTACACCCCGGAACTGATGGAGACCATAGCCGAGACCGGAAGCATTGCGCACATCGACGGTATTCCCGATGATGTCAAAAAAGTCTTCGTCACCGCCCACGATATCTCCCCTGAATGGCACATCCGCATGCAGGCCGCCTTTCAGAAGTATACCGACAATGCCGTCTCCAAAACCGTCAACCTGCCCAACGACGCCACCGTGGAAGACGTCCGCAAGATCTACGACCTGGCCCACCAGCTCGACTGCAAGGGCGTGACCATTTACCGCGATGGCAGCAAAAACCACCAGGTGCTTTCCACCAGCGCCGGCTCCGGCACCACCGACCCCACGCCGGGCACCACCCTCAAGCGCCCCGAGACCCTGGAAGGATTCACCACCCGGGTCAAAACGGGGTTGGGCCGCCTCTACGTCACCGTCACTGAGATGAACGGGCGTCCCTTTGAAGTATTTGCCACCATCGGCAAGTCGGGCCGCTCCACCACCGCCAAGACCGAAGCCATCGGACGGCTGGTCTCCCTGGCCCTGCGCAGCGGTGTCAAGGTGGAAGAAATCGTCGAGCAGCTCAAAGGCATCGGCGGAGAGCACCCCATCTTCCAAAACGGCGGCCTGGTTCTCTCCATCCCCGATGCCATCGGCCACGTCCTGGAAAGCCGCTATCTGAAAGGCAATGACATCAAAGCCGGAACAGGCGCCGGACTGATGGGAAGCAAATGCCCCGAATGCGGGCAGACCATCAGTTTCGAAGAAGGCTGTCAGAAGTGCCACTTCTGCGGGTTTACCAAATGCGGGTAGGAAGCGAATTCAAAAGAGTCTTTTGGCCAATTTCTTATTAATTATTCGATCTGGATGGCATCCAGCGGACTTTGAACTCCCAGCCGATTCTTCCTGGCAACATGGGTGTAGATCATTGTGGTTTCGACGCTAGCATGGCCTAACAATTCCTGGACCGTCCGGATATCGTATCCGTTTTCCAGCAGATGGGTCGCAAAGCTGTGTCGAAGCGCATGCACATTGGCGTGTTTTGCAATACCGGCTTTATGTAGGCCCGCCTTAAAGGCTTTGCGAATGACACTGACATGTTGATGATGGCGCATAATCCTTCCGCTGCGCGGGTCCGGTGACAATTTGCCGGACGGAAACACCCAGAACCAATGCCACTCAAAGCAGGCCTTAGGATACTTGCGTGCCAGCGCGTTGGGTAGATACACGCCATGTACTTTGCTGCTTTGATCTCTTTCGTAGATCTTCTTAACATCGGCCAGGTGGTCCTTTAAAGGCCCAATCAGACTTTCCGGGAGCAATGTCTCTCGATCCTTATCACCCTTTGCGGCGCGTATGGTCATGCAACCGCGATCAAAGTCAAGATCCTTGATCCTCAGGCGGACACACTCTGTAGACCGCAAGCCACCACCGTAAATGACTTGCAGCATCAAACGCGAAGGGCCGGCCAGGTTTTCGAAAAGGCGCGACACCTCACTGACCGACAATACCACCGGAAGTCGCTGTTTGCGTTTCGAGCGGATGCTGTTCCATAAATCCGTGATGTCTTTTTTGAGAACATGGCGAAAGAAGAATAAAATTGCATTGAAAGCCTGGCTTTGTGTAGATTTGGCCACCTTGCGCTCTATGGCCAGATATGTTAAAAAGTCAGTTACATGCTTAGAATTCAGATCTGAAGGTTTAGCACCTTTTACATGGCGATAAAACTGACGCATCCAAGTGATATAGGTGTGCTCCGTGCGATGCGATAAATGCTTGAGACGCATGGAAACGATCATCTGATCCACGGCATCAGCCCACAGCTTGTCGATTGCGGGTGCTTGAGGGGAGGGAGCCGCTTTAGGCCGGTCCAGATAATAGCGGTATAATCGGATGGCATCCTTTGACTGATCGACTTGCCAATTTTCATGGGTGTCGCTAATAGCCACAAGAAACCGCTTCATTTCATCATCCGAAAATGGCCGACCAACCTGTCTATGAATAAAATGATAAAAATTTCGGATCCATAGCGCATAGAAAGATCGTTTTTTTGCATCAACGATGCGCTTTTTGGACAGATATTGAATAAAATCATCCATGGCGAATAAGTAAACTCCCTTTTTAGGGAGCGCGCTCCCTAACATCGGAAATACCGGTATAAACAAGCGAAGCAACTATTCTAAAAATGGTGCCGAATGCACAGAAAAAGGTAGGAACGTAATGATAGTAGATAGTTACATATTTACGAGGGGAATGCAACTATTTTTTGATAAAGCTACATTTTTGTAATATAGTGATATAGATTGACTATAATCTAATAAAAGCTAGTCGCACCCTATTATATGTTCGGCGTACTAAGGATATAGCAGCAATGATTGAATGCTTGGTCAAAAATGATGACGAAGAGATGATTATTCACAAGGATATCCTTGAAAAAGCTATTCGTCCTTCCTTGCCCCATACTTTGGGACCTGGAAAATGGACTATAGATATTGGTGGGGATCGTTTCATCGATTTTTCGCCTGAATTATCAGGCTTTCAAATATCGTTTGAGGAAGGAATCGAGCGAGAAATTGCAGAAATAGTTGCTGCCGATGTATGCGCTAACCTCGGCTCGCTTACAGGTTTTAATTTTCGAATTGTTTGGATCTCATGAATTATTTTAAGGTTAATAAATCGGCTGCGCCGAACCTGTATCTCCACGGGACCGCAAAAGCCGGGCGACTTTGGTTTTATCGAATTTATCATTAAACGTTCCATTGGCCACCTCCTGTTCCTTTTGCGGCCCATGAGAACGGCGTTATGAATGTATTATGAGAAAAATGGTTAGAGCTATATCTGTAATCCTTTTTATTTATTTTATAATTGCCACAGTTGGTGCTGTGATCGGGCTATTGTTGTCATTAAAATACTTGGCTGGATTAAATGAGTATAAAATCGTTTTTGGCTACCCACTATTCCTTCAAACTACGATTACTATTTTGGCTCCAGTTGGACTCATAAGCTCAATCGGATTGTATTTCTACAAGAATTGGGGAAGATATTTTGCAAATATCTCATTAGCTTCCATAATCATATTGTTCTTTTTGAGCTTGTTCGAAAAATTTTTTCCAAATTATTTCGGATATACATTATTGGAATCGGATGGGAGTTTTATATTTTTTCATTCCTCCTTTAATTGGGAGGTAATTATATCTGCGGCCTTTTCTCTTGTTGCATTATATTTTTTGAACAGCAGCAGTTTCAAAAAGGTTTTGAATTCATAACCACGGCGTGCTGTCGGACTCGCTTTGCTCGCCGCAGACGCCGGGCGTTCGGTGTTTTGAATATGTCTATTTTTGCTGACTTGGCAATGAGATCTATATCAATTTATCAAAAGCACATTTCTCCCAGGAAGGGATACAAGTGTGCA
>JARRKU010000123.1:0-10597 GCA_037387725.1 Desulfobacteraceae bacterium | reverse complement strand
TCAGGGGCTGGCTCTGCGGGGGATTGGGCATAGAGCGCACAGGGAGCCCCCTGCAGGCAGGCCCACAGCATGCCGACTATCACTCCTCTTCGCACCATTCTCATTTACCGGCCTCCACTTCGGCTTTTTTGAGCTTGAACCTGTTCTTATGCCCCATGGTGGCCTGGATGACAATAGTCAAATCATCGACTTTGGGTACATCGAAGCTGAAAAGCCCGGCCTTGTCCGTCTTGCCCTCCAGCAGCAGCTTGTCCTGGCTGTCGTAAACCAACACCTTGCCGCCTTCCACCGGAGAGCCGTCCGGAAAATAGCTTTCAGTATACACCTTGCCGCCCTCCACGTAGGCGAACACGTTAACCTTATGCGCCATGGCCGCCGTGCTGCACAACAGGACCGCAAAGATGGCAAACAACAGACAATTCAGTCTCTTCATTTCAGGCTCCTTTAATGTTTGAGCCCCTCCGGAAATGGCTGCCTGCGCAGATTTCCAGAGGGGCGCCGGGTTGCCGGAGGGGCACCGGTTCGTCGGAAATTATTTCATATCCTATTTCATATCCTGGGTATGCACCCAGTAAACGGCGCCGATCTCAACGCCCTTTTCCTGGCCGTCCTTTTTCAGAGTCCACGAGGCTTCGTTCAGGGCCGCAAATCCCCACCAGCCGGCCCTGGGCATGGCGTAGCTGAAAACGCCGGCGGCATCCGCCTTGACCACCTGGGTCACATAGGGATCGGCAGGCGCCTTCACGACTGCGGGATTGCCCGGGGACTCGTTCAGATACTCGACCTCCACCTCGGCAAAGGGAACCGGTTTTCCCTTGAGCAGCACCTGGCCGGTGAACAGATTGCCGGTCCACAGACCATAAGGCCGGGTCAGGGGGATGATTTCGGTCTCCAGCCCCACCGGCTCATCCCAGCCTTTTTCCAGCCCCAGGGCATTCACGCAGACCTTGGTGTAATGGACGATGAATACATCCTCCGCAGGCTCCCAATAAGGTGCGGGTTCAAGGAAAAAAGTATAGTCCCCCGGCCGTCGGATCTTATATTCCGTGGTCCAGAAGGTATATTTCTCAGGCTGGTCAGGACTGTTCCCCTTGGCCGACTTCAGCGTTTTCAGCAGATCGCTCTTCTTGCCGTCATGCACGACGCCGAACTGCTTGGGTTTGACCATCTCCATGTAATGCCCTTCCATGGGATGAATGAACTTGACCTGAATATCCAAAGTCTTGGCATCTTCCTGGGTGATGATATCGTCAGACGGCGTCAGAGTGCCGAAATGAGCCCATGCAGCGCCCGCAGACAACAGACATCCCCACGCAACCGCAACCAGCAAACGAACCGAACGCATCATACCACACCTCCTCTATTTTGAATGAATGGGAACAACTCGATAATTCGTGTGTAAAAAGATGAACGCATCATCCGGCAACCACCGCCTGTCATGCTTAGAACTCAACGGCAAGCTGGGCTGTCAAGGTATCGACTTCCTGGACATCGTCCTCGAATTCGTCGTGCAAATATTCCAAAGCCAGGTTGGTGTTCTCGAAAATGCCCCAGCTGATGACCGCGCCGTACTGGGATTCCGGCAAAAAGTCGGCGCCGTCGTCCGATCCGCCATAACGGGCCGCCACCTCAAGTCCCTCGGCCAGGGCAATGCCAAGCTCCAGGTTCCAGGCCGATGGTTTGCGGGTATTTGAATCGGTTGCGGCATACAGTTCACCGGCTCTGAAATCATCCACGGCGGCAACGTATTCGGCGATCAGGTAAAACCGTTCCAGAAACTCGACGCTGGCAAAGGCGCTCCAGCCCCCCACCAGGGAATCGAGATTATCCGCGTCCACCAGGACCTCGCTCAGGGCGTCCGAACCGGCCAAATTGGACGTATACGAAGCGCCGAACAGGACGCTTTCCAACGGATTGACGACGACTGCGGCGACGACGCTGTCGACGGTGTCGTCGTCTCCGGCTTCATTGGCTCTGCCGTTGAATACGCCTGCGGAAAAATCCACCATTTGCCCACCCAACCGATAGCCGGCCACCACGGCGCCCTCGTTGGTCTCGCCCAGGATCAAGGTATTGGGATCGGTAATGAAATGGCTGTCGAAATTGCCGAAAGGAATGTATTGCCGACCGGCGATCAGGTAAGCGGGAAAGGCTTCGCCGCCTGACAGGGTGATAAAGCCTTCATCCACAAAAACCTCATCGTCCTCGTATTTGATCAGCACATGGCCGTCGACGTTGTCCGCGACTTTGGCATCGAACGCCAGCTCGACGGTGGCCAGGTCCACATCGCTGCTCTTCTCGTCCGGCTCACCCGGATCGCCGTAATCGATCTCCTGGTAGGCGGCCTCGACCTCAATCAAGCCGCTGACCTGAATGCGATCATACCACCTGGCGCTTTCCGGCGTCCGGTCCATGGCCGCCTCCAACTGCTTGATCCGGTCTTCGAGACTTTTGACCCCGCCGGGCGTCGGCGAATCGGACGGTGTCGCTTCGTGCGCCGCGCAGGGAACGGAAAAACCCAAAATCAATACCAAGCAGAACAACCACAGTGTCATCTTCTTCATCTAATCAAGCCTCCTTCTGTTCCAAAAAATCCATAGACATGTACAGATCAGCCCCGAGAAAAACAAAAACCACGAGAGACAGATCACCTCTAAAGTGAACCGGCCTTCGTGGCTAGAATTGAGTGTTGCTGATTTAAAGTAATTCTGATCTATTACAAATGGAAAAACGGAAACTTCAGTTCCCAAGTACGACGGAATATAGAAGCAACCACCTTCAAAGTCAACCCCAATATTGCATAAAAAATAGCAAAAGGAGACACCCATGGCCCACGTTAAGATCGTCTATACAAGTCGTACCGGAGAGACCACCGCCATCGCCAACCTCATCGCAGAGGGTGTGCGCATCGCCGGTCACGAGGCGACCGTGGTTGAAGCAAAGACCATAAAAAAAGCGCAGGAGCTGGAAGATTGCGACGCGCTGGTGCTGGGATCGGCCACCTACCACGGCGAAATGATGGAAGGCATGAAAAAACTGCTCTTTCTGGCGGAAAAAGCCGCCCTCCAGGGAAAAGTGGGGGCTGCCTTCGGCGCCTTCGGCTGGAGCGGCGAAGCACCGGAACGCATCTTCGACACCATGCGCAACATCTACAAGATGAAGATGGTCAGCGGCCCATTGGCGTTGAAATCAAGCCAGCTGGAAGGCGGCATCCAGATGGCCCAGCAATATGGACGGGATATTGTTTCAGCAGTGAAAGATTGAACCGCCGACATTTTGGGACATCAGATTAGAACAGAATACTTTTTTGTGACCGTGTCTAATTGAGTTGACCCTATATGCTTCCAAATCAAGCAACATCGTAGCGGTTCATCTTCTTGAGCAGCCCCTGGCGCGTCAATCCTAGAATCCGGGCGGCACGGGTGCGGTTGCCGTTTGGCTTCTCCAGGTTTTTTTCAATCCACTGCTTTTCGATGCGCTGGACATATGAGCGCAGTGTTTCACCTGATTTTTGCGGCAACGAAGGCGGCAGATCCCGGGCGATAATTCTTCTCGATAGATGGGTTTTGCCGATGGTCGTCCCCGGCGCAGCCAATAGAATGGCCCGCTCGATTTCGTTTTCCAGTTCGCGGATATTGCCGGGCCACCGGTAGTGTATCAGATAATCCATCGCTCGGGGCGAGAGCCGTTGAACCGTTCGTTTCTGCTTCTTTGAATGGATTTTTATAAAGTGATCGATGAGCAGGGGGATGTCCGCCGTTCTCTCACGCAAGGGCGGCAGTGTGATGGGAAATACGTTGATGCGGTAGTACAGGTCTTCTCTGAACCTGCCGGCGGACACCTCCTTTGGCAGATCCCGGTTCGTCGCCGATATCAACCGGAATTTTACCCGAATGAACCGGCTGCCGCCCACCGGACGCAATTGCCCGTCCTGCAGCACCCTCAGCAGTTTGGCCTGCACCCTCAGGGGAATTTCTCCAATCTCATCCAGAAAAACCGTTCCCCCCGCAGCCAACTCAAACAGGCCCTTTTTATCGGCCGCGGCTCCGGTGAATGCGCCTTTCACATGGCCGAACAGTTCGCTCTCCAGCAGTGAATCCGATAGCGAAGCACAGTTTTCCGCAATAAAGGGAAGGTTCCTGCGCGGGCCGTTGTGATGAATTATCTTTGCGGCGACTTCTTTGCCGGTACCGGTTTCCCCCAGCAGCAGAACAGGCGTCGATGTATCCATCACCTTGTCAAAGAGCTGAAAGATTCGCCCCATGGCCCGGCTTGAACCGACCATGCCCTGGAGATTGTATCGCGTGTGATCCGCCCGTCTCAGGCGCCGGTTTTCATGCTCCAGCGAAGTGGCATGATCTTTCAGCTCGCCATAGAGAACGGCGTTTTCTATGGCGACGGCGATTGTGGAGACAAGGCTCTCCAACATCCACACATCACGGCGGGTAAATTCTCCCTCGCGTTTGTTGAGCGCATATAAAACGCCGATGATGCCTCTGCGCGTGCGCATGGGAAGACAGATCATGTTGCGGGCCACAAAACCACCCGGGGAATCGATCTCTTTCAGGGAGCGCTTCTCCTTGCTGACATCATGGATGATGGCCGCTTCGTCGTGGCGGCGGACCCATCCGGCGATGCCAAGATGGTCGGCAAAACGCATCGGCTTCAATTGGCCGGGATGCTTTGGATCATCCATTTCTGCGGTATGGACAAAAAAGAATTCCCGGTTTTCCGCATCGTGCAGGGCAATGGATCCGCCCTCGATGTGGAATGCGGCCTTCATGCGCTCGAAAATACGGTGAAGCATATCATCCAGATCCAAAGTTGCGTGCACGAAGGCGGAAATATCGCGATAAAAATCAAAATCCGCAGCGGTTATTGTGTATTGATGATCTTCCATTATGGATGATGGCGCCTTGCGTTTTGTCCAACCCCGTTTTTCGACCGAAAAAACCCGCACCGGGGTTGTTTTGCCCTTGAATTCATTTCATGCCGGCTCTCTCAAAGGTAACCGACGACCGCCCGATGTCAACTTGGTTCACGGTTACCCCCCTGTGTATCGTAAACAAAGTTTACGTATATGACGCCCATGGCGCGGCTGCCGGCGAAGGCCGCTCGCCCGCTCCATCATTTAGGCTTAATTATCAGCACGTTAAAAAACACTAAATCCGTTTGTTCAAAAACCGGGGAATGGCACGGATGTTGATATTGAATTGATTGTCCTGCAATGAACCATCTTTTACCGGGAGGTGAAAATATGAAAACCATCAAATACGCTACCATGGCGATCATGACCGTGCTGTTTTTCAGCATGGCCGCATTAAACGTTTATGCCGGTCCGCTGGACGGCAAATCTTTTACCGGCATGGCCGGGAAAATGGGCAAAAAAAGTTCCGAACAGGATGAAATCCGGTTTGAGAACGGTCAATTCCAATCTGTCGGGTGCGAAGCATACGGCTTCGGCTCCGCCCCCTATATGGCCGTGGTGGATGGCGACAAGATCCACTTTGTGGCGGATACCTACAGCAAGAAAACGGGCAGAATCGCCTGGGTCGGCACCATCGTCGGAGACAAGGCCGATGCGACCTTCCTCTGGTACAAGCGCAACAAGCATGTCGAACCCAAACAGATCAAATGGTTCAAAGGCCATGCAAAGTAGCCCCTTATGTCTCACACCTGATGAACGGCTCCGGCCAATATTGCTAAGACAGGCCGATCACATTGTCGCGGTGGTCGGCCTGTGCATTGTGCAAAGACCGGAGGACTCCAGAGCAAGTTAAAATGAGTAGCCGCCGGAGGCGCAGCCGCAGGGCAATCGCATGTAACTGCGGCCCGATACCTGTAGGTGCCTTTTGAACATCGAACATTCAACATCGAACGTCGAAGGATGAATTCGCTGCGCTCAGCCAATTTATAAATCGGCAGAATGCCTTCTTCGACGTTGGGCGTTCGATGTTCGATGTTGGACGTTCAGATCTTGTTGCATTCGATCGCCCCGGCCACAGCCGTAGCCGATCCAATTCAAGCCCTTGGCAACCCTATCGTTGCAAAGCCGGCTGGTTGCCCCACCCTTCTTTCATACCTACTATTGAAAATATAGCGTTATCGGCGATCCCGTAACGTGGGCGTGTCCCAACGGGCACGCGCGAAACCTGCCGCATGAGCCTCAAGATGCGGATGGGGCGGTTTGCATGCCCCGGTAAACCCCACAGCCGCATAAAAAATGGGAATACGTTGTTAGAGCCTTATGAACGCAGAACAATATAGACGTAAGATCAGTGCCATATTCAATGCCGACGTTGCCGGCTACAGCCGCCTGATGGGGGATGATGAAGAAGACACGGTCAAGACGCTGACCCGATACCGGGCCGTAATGTTCGAGCGTATCAGACAACATGGCGGCCGCGTGGTCGATTCCCCCGGCGACAACCTGCTGGCCGAATTTCCCAGCGTGGTGGAGGCGCTGCGTTGCGGGCTGGATGTGCAGCGGGACCTTGGCCGCCGCAATGCGTCCCTTCTTGAGGAGCGGCGCATGCAGTTTCGCATCGGTATCAATCTCGGCGACGTGATCGAAGAAGACGGTCGCCTGTACGGCGATGCGATCAATGTGGCTTCGCGCCTGGAATCCCTGGCCGATTCAGGCGGGATATCGCTGAGCGGAACGGCTTACGACCAAGTGAAAAACAAACTGCCATGCCGGTTTGATTTTCAGGGGGAGCACCGCGTCAAGAACATCAAAGATCCCGTTCGGGTCTATCGTGTTGAGATGGCTTCGAATACCACGACTACGGTTCGCTCTCCGAAAACGGCTGCCGCCGGGAGATCCATCTCACTGAGAATCTTGCTTCTGATGACGACCCTGCTCATCGTCATGGCGGCAGCCTACTGGAAGTATCGGCAGATGCCCACGCCATTGCGTTTATCTCAAACAAAAGGGGCGGATGCGGCGCTGGCGGAAAAAGCCGCCATTGCCGTTCTGCCATTCAAGAACTTAAGCGGCGACCCGGAGCAGGAGTACTTCAGCGACGGCATTACCAACGACATCATCACCGACCTGTCCAGGTTTCGATATTTAATGGTGATATCCGGCAACACCACTTTCACCTATAAAAACAAACCGATCGACGCCGCCGCCATCGGCCGGGAGATCGGCGCGCGCTACGTTCTAAAGGGAACGATCCAGAAATCGGATACCGACCTGCGCATCAACACCCAATTGATCGACGCCGCCAATGGAGTACACCTCTGGGCCGAACGCTACGAGCGCGAATATAAAGATATCTTCAAGCTTCAAAGTGAAATTGTGCAGGCCATCGTCTCCCGCCTGGCCCTTAAAACCTTCAAAGCCGAACGGGACCGTGCCATGGTCAAAGCGCCCAATGATCTGCAGGCCTATGACTATCTGCTCAGGGGATGGGAATATTTCAACCGCCGCACGCGGTCGTCCAACATGAGAGCCAGGGCGTTGTTTTCAAAAGCCGTCGCCCTCGACTCCCGCTATGCAGATGCCTACAGCGGACTGGGATCGGTGGACCTTGTCAAGGCGACGAACGGCTGGACAGAGTTTCCCCAAAAAACCCTGGAAAATGCCGAAACTTATGCCCGCAAGGCATTGGAACTGGACGAGGCCAATGCCTTGGCCCACTCCCTGCTCGCAGAAATATATGCTTTCCAGAACCAATATCCGCTGGCCATCCGGGAGGCCGAACGCGCCATCGAGCTCAACCCCAATGACGCGAACAGTTACCAGAAATTAGGGTTTATCAAGCTCTGGTCCGGACAAACGGACGAGGCCATTGCCGCCCTGCGAAAATCTTTGCGCCTTGACAGCCATACCCGCACAAATGCCTGGATGCATCTGGGCATGGCCTACTACCTGAAGGGGTTGTACGGCAAGGCGCTGGAAGCGCTTGAAGACGGACTCGTCAAAAGACCGGATTTTGTCGGATTTCATATCGTACTGGCGGCAACTTACGCCCGCATGGGACGTGCCGAAGACGCCGGACGCGCGGCGGACGCCGTGCGCCACCTCGATCCCTTCTTTGAAGCCGATACGTTCGGCACCGTGTTTCGCAACCCGGCCCACAAACAGGCTTTGGTGGAAGGACTGCGCATGGCCGGACTCAAATAGCCCCCGGCTTGGCACTGAAGCCCTCCGTTTTCTTCAACATCGGTATAAAATTTGGTGGCTTACGGTTTCCGGCTGGCCTTTTTCCAGTTGGCGTCGGCTTTCTTGATATTTTCGTCAGCTCCGGCGGCGAAGGCAATGGCTGCGTCCTTGTCCCAGTTCAGGTAGAGCTTGCCGTCGATGATCTTGAACGCCTGCGGATTTACCCCGGCAACCTTGCCGGTCGTCGAAAGACTGCGTGCTCAGTACCCGCCATACTGGGGGGCATAGCGCTCCGGGTCTGCGGCAAATAGGTCCCTGTTCCGGGCACTGGCAAAATACCATTTGGAGTCGTTCCACTCGTGGACGTATTTGCTGCTGCCTTTTACGGCACGTCCCAAGGTGTGGTAGGCCACCGTATCATATCCTTTGATGGCCACGCCAAAAAACGTCGTATTGATCTTATCGGAGGCCACGCCGGGCACCGCTGCCGCAAGCATCCCCAAGGCAACCAGAGCAGCCAGCCATTTGGAAAATCGTATTTTGAAAATATCCATATCGAGGCACCTGCTCCCGAGAAGATACACACCTGTATCTGACAAATACGAATCACGAATCACGAATCAATGATAATAAAATAAATTGCGACAGCACCCCACCGATGTCAATTTGGCGATATAGGGGTGCGCAGGGATAGCGGTATCTTAAGAATCGTCCAGGACCTCCCTTACCTTTATGGAAAGCTCGTTGATGGTAAACGGTTTACTGATGAAATGGGCTCCCATTTCCAGCTGACCGTAATCCGATATAATGTCAACCGAATAACCGGACATGAAAAGACAGCGCAGGTTCTTCTCTCGCCTTTTGAGTGTGAGATATAAATCTGCACCGTTGCCGCCAGGCATAATGACATCGGTCACCAGCAAATCGAACCTGAGGTTCTGGGAGTTGATGCGCTCCAGGCAAGCCTCCGGAGAATCAGCCTCAAATACCTGATATTCTAATTGCTGCAAGGTCATTACGGCCATTTTGCGGACCGCAGGATCATCTTCTACAACCATGACGGTCTCGCCTTTTGAACAGATCATTTTTCGCAGCGCAGCGCTTTCTTCCGAGAAAGTATCTTTCTGGTTCACCAAAATGGAAGGGAATAAAATCGTAAACTCCGTGCCTATATCCGGCTGGCTGTGGGCCCAAATGTAGCCGCCGTGCTGTTTTACGATGCCATAACAAGTCGCCAAACCCATGCCGGTGCC
Organism: Desulfobacteraceae bacterium; assembly: GCA_037387725.1. Classification (GTDB taxonomy): domain Bacteria; phylum Desulfobacterota; class Desulfobacteria; order Desulfobacterales; family Desulfosarcinaceae; genus JARRKU01. The sequence goes on along the minus strand of JARRKU010000123.1, from coordinate 1,234 downwards.
GTGGCCGACACTCTTGGTGGTGAAGAATGGTTCAAAAATGAACGGCATGACATCCTCGGGTATCCCCATACCCGTATCTTTGATTTTTAGTACTGCGTAGTTTCCCGGACTGATGTCAAAGGGAAATGCTGTATGCGGCTTGGGGTAAAACTCCCGACCAGTTTGAACGATGATTTTCCCGCCGCTGGGCATGGCATCCTGCGCGTTGACGGTCAAATTCATGATGATTTGATCGATCTGCCCGGCATCCGCCTTAATGATGCCCACATCCTTTCGCAAATGATATGCCACCGAAATATCGTCTCGAATCAGACGGGTGATCATTTTGGCAATGTTTTTAATGACGCCGTTGATATCCAGCGGAATGACCTGAAGCATTTGTTTACGGCTGAATGCGAGCAGTTGATTAATCAAATCTTTGGCCCTGAGGGCGGCACGGGATATCTCTTTGAGAACAGGCGCGTCGGGATCATTGTTTTTCTTCTTCTCAATCAACAAATCCGTGTAGCCGACAATGGGCGTCAGGAGATTGTTGAAATCGTGCGCCACGCCGCCTGCCAGAACCCCGATGGATTCCATTCGTTGCGCATGCAGCAGATCATTTTCAGCCTGGATCCGCTGCGCTTGCTGACGATCCCTTTCCAGCCGCGCGCTGAGAACCGGCGCGATCCGCTCCGAAACCGATTCAAGGCTTTTGGCATTTTCTTTGTGAAAGCCCTCCTGTTTTCCGGCCAGGACAATCTGCCCGATAAGTTTGTCATGATTCAAAATAGGCACCGACAATACATTTCGCAGAATCTTTTGACGACCGGGTAGACGCAGGCCGACATTCTCAATGATCGTCCTTCTTTCATGGAGACTCTTGCTCCAGAAGCCTTCCCAACCGGATCTTTCGATGGTAAAGCCTCGATCCGCCTTATCATGTGCAGGGATTTCATCCCGCCCCAAAGAACGGCAGATGAGATTTTCATCGTCATCGATGTAGCCGAAGTATCCATATCCGGCGTCCGTATGTTTGAGCAGTATTTCCAATACGCCCTCAAACATCTCTTCATCGGCGCTTGTTAGCATCACATCTGCAATCCGCTGCCTCAGCCGGAGTTCTGCGACTGTTCTGGTCAGCGATTCTTCGGCTTTGCGTTGCTCCGTAATATCGATGGCCACGACCCGGACAAGGTCCTTGGCCGGGGTATCGCCCTTGTATAAATTGCAGCATAGCTCCTTGCAGCCAAAC
>JARRKU010000122.1:10788-17615 GCA_037387725.1 Desulfobacteraceae bacterium | reverse complement strand
GAACGCGCTGTTGATCGATGCGGCTCATCCCTTGGTTCCCCTTGGACCTGCCATAAACGAGATCGGCAAACCGGAGGGCTGGAAAACTGTTGAATCCTGGTACCGATTCGGTATGATGACGTCGTCCTTTCATTTATGTGCGGCCGATGGTCGCCAATCCATACCGCCCTGCTCTGGGCGTGTACAACCATAGGGGGGCGCTTTGTCCGAAAATCAACGCATTCTAATAGTGGGTGGTGTGGCCGGCGGCGCATCCTGTGCCGCCCGCGCGCGCCGTTTGTCCGAGGCAGCGGAAATCATCATGTTTGATCGGGGACCTTACGTCTCCTTTGCCAATTGTGGATTGCCCTATTACGTGGGAGATGTGATCAAGAAGGAAGAAAATCTCTTGATCGCCACACCGGCGCTATTTCGCGATCGGTTCAATATCGATGTGCGCCTGCATTCCGAAGTGGCCCGCATCGACCGGGACCGGCGTTTGATCGTAATCAAGGATCTGGAAGCCGGCCGGACCTATACGGAAGCCTATGACGTGCTGGTCCTTTCGCCCGGCGCAAGCCCCATCAGGCCGGATCTTCCGGGTATCGACCTGCCCGGTATCTTCTCAATGCGCACCATTCCCGACAGCCGCGAGATCCGCCAATGGATCGAGCGCTACAAGGCCGCCAAAGTTGTGGTGGTGGGCGGCGGGTACATCGGCATGGAGATGACCGATAACCTCCATAAGCGGGGGCTGGACGTCACCGTTGTCGAAATGCAGTCCCAGGTCATGCCCCTGGTGGACGCGGAGATGGTCGCTCCCATCCACGAAACGCTGAAAAAGAAGGGCGTCCACCTGTTGCTCAACGACAGCGTCACCGGTTTCTCCAATCACAGCGGCCACGCCTTGAACCTGGCGTTGGCCTCCGGAAAGACGCTATCCGCAGACCTGGTCATTCTCTGCATCGGCGTTCGGCCGGAGACCGCCCTGGCCCGCGATGCGGGGCTGGAAATCGGTGCAAGCGGCGGCATTCAGGTGGACGATCGTATGCAGTCCAGTGATCCGCATATCTATGCCGTGGGCGACGCCGTGGAAGTGCGCGATGTGGTCACGGAGGAGAAGGGCGTCATACCTTTGGCCGGTCCGGCCAACCGTCAGGGGCGTATTGCCGCCAATGTCATCATGGGGCGGGCTTCCAGCTTTCGCGGCACCCAGGGAACATCGGTGGTGGGCATCATGGATCAGGTCATCGCCTTTACCGGTCCGAGCGAGAAGCTGCTCAAACGGCTGGGGCGATGGGATCGCATGGAAAAGATCTACCTCCATCCAGGGCATCATGCCAATTACTACCCGGGCGCCAGCCCCATTACCCTCAAGCTGATCTTTCAAAAAGAAGACGGTCGCGTGATCGGCGCACAGGCGGTGGGCAAGGCCGGCGTCGAAAAACGCATCGATGTCATCTCCATGGCCATCCAGCAAAACGCCACGGTGTTTGATCTGGAAGAGGCTGAGCTCTGTTATGCGCCCCAGTTCGGATCAGCCAAGGACCCGGTCAACATCGCCGGCATGATCGCCGCCAATATGGTACGCGGAGACGTGGAACTGGCCCATTGGGAGGATGTGCCCGGAAGCGATGCGCTCCTGGTCGATGTGCGCGCACCCAAAGAGTTCCAAAAAGGCCATCTCGACGGTGCCCTCAACTACCCCCTGGACAACCTGCGCGAGACCATGGCCCAACTGCCCAAAGATAAGGAGATCTGGACCTATTGCTTCGTGGGCCAGCGCTCCTACTACGCCGCAAGAGCCCTGACCCAATATGGCTTCAACGTCAAAAATATCAGCGGAGGGTTTAAAGCGCATCAGTTGCACCAGGCGGCGGAAAAAGAATAACGATGTCAATGAGGCGCACGCTGGGCGGCTCGGCGGCCGGCTTGATGCGATACGGGTCATTCGTTCACGATAATGTAGAAGGGGGAATAAAAGGACCTGAACATCGAACGTCCAACGTTCAACACCGAACAAGGAATTCTACCGAATTTATATAATACGGAGCAAAGCAACTTCCATAGTTGGATGTTCGATGTTGGACGTTCATAAAATTTAAGGGAACAATGGCCACGACATCATCAGCATCTTGGCCAGCCCGCACCATCCTGACCACTCCACGTCCCCATTCCAGGAGGAGCAATGGACATCTCCGTCATCAACCTTGAAGAAAAGGCCGCTAAAATCAAAGAACGCCACGCTTACAAACTTGTTGCCCAATTGAACGATCTCCACTTCAAAATGGTCAAGGCCAGGCGGGAATTCATCTGGCACAGCCATCCGCAGACGGATGAGGCGTTTATGGTGGTGGAGGGGCACCTGCAGATCGAACTGCGCAACCAAACCCTGCACCTGGAAAAAGGAGAGATGGTGGTCATTCCAAAAGGCGTGGAGCACAAGCCCGTTTGCAAGGAAGAGTGCACGGTCCTGCTCATCGAACCGGCCGGCACCCTCAACACGGGTGACGCGGGAGGAGCGCTGACGGACACGGCGTTGGAGTGGATATGAAAGCCATTTTTCATTGCACGACGGGTCGGTCGCTACCTGTTGTCCTTTCGGAACTTCTCATCCACCCACTTCAGATTTGCCTTCATCAGTTCCGGGATAGGGAGTTCATAAGGACAGCGGGTCATGCATTCACCGCATTCAGTGCATTTGCGGGCTTTGTTGACGGCATCCTTGCCCCAGTCGGTCAACAGGAATCCGTCTCCAAATCTTTTCACTGCATAGCGGATACCCAGAACGATCTGGATGGGGATATCTTCTGAACAAGGCTGGCAATAGTCGCAACGCCGGCAAAAGCTTTTGTCGTAGCGGTTGCGTATGTTGTCAATGGCCTCTCTTTCTGCGGCTGTCAATTGATAATCTCCGGTAAAGACCGCCCAGTTTTCATCAAACAGATCTTGGCTTTCCACTCCCGGGATGGGTACGATTCCTGATTGAGACAGCACATATTTCAGCGCCAGGCGGGCATTGTCGATGGCTCCGCCTGAAAAGGGTTTCATGGTGAAAACCGCAACGTTTTTTTGAATTGCTTTTGGGATCACCTTCTTTCTCGCCTGTGGTTCCAGAAAACTGAAACACACCATGGCGGTCTCGAACACATCATCATCCAGGATGCGATCGGCCAGATCCAAGCTATGGGTACTAAATCCAATGTGTCCGATCAGACCTTCATCTCTTGCTCCGCGCATCCCCTCCAGCGCCCCGCCCCGGCCGACGATTTTCTTGTAGTCTTCCTCGTCTTTTACATAATGGCATTGATAAATGTCGATATGCTCCCGCCGAAGGTTCTTTAAGCTGATGTCAATGTCCTTGCGAATCCCATCGGCTGTCCGCGCATGGGATTTGGTGGCGATAACCACGTGTTTCGACATCTGAACCAGGGCTTTGCCGATCATCTCTTCGCTGGTCGTATAAGCGCGGGCCGTATCCACAAAGTCCACTCCGCATTCCACGGCGTGTCGCACCGTTTGGACGGCCACCTTTTCATCCACCCGCTGAATGGGGATGCCCCCCAGCCCTAAGCGGTTGACTTCAAGCCCTGTTTTTCCAAGAACGATTCGTCGGTTCATTTTTTCTTTCCCCGCGTTTGGGTGTGAACGTGAGCTGATGGAAAAAAAGACCATTGGACCCATCAGTTGTCCCACATGTTTTGGCATGCGAGTATCCGACGCGTCACACTGATTTACTGTTTGTAGCCGATGGCGCGCAAAAGGGATTTGCGTTTGGCAATGTCTTCTTCAGCTTCAATGCCTTTGGCGGCGTAGCCGTCGATGACGCCCATAATACCGCGGCCTAGCTCGCTTTGAGCAAGAATCACTTCAACGGGATTGGCCGTGGCGCAGAAAATGCGGCAAACTTCGGGCACATTTTTGATCGTATTGAGGATGTTGACAGGGAACATGTCCCGCATAAAAATGATAAAACTGTGCCCGGCCGCCAAATTCAAGGCGTTTTTTCGGGCCAAATCGATCAGGTCGTCGTCTGTGCCGGTATAGCGAACCAGACAAACGTCGGATGCTTCGCAAAAAGCCAGTCCGAATTTGGCTCCCGGTACCGTGTTGACAATGGCTTCATACAAATCTTCAACGGTTTTGATAAAATGCGAGTGCCCTAAAATAAAATTGAGCTGTTCCGGGTTTTCAATCGGGATTGTCTGTAGTTCCATGGCATTCTGTCCTTTTTTTAATGTTTTCCTCGGTTTCTGTGATAATGAATCGAACTTTTGTTTCAACCATATGCCACAGCGGATTAAGTCGATTGAGCGGTCTGCCGCAGTTCTAAACACAGGATTCAACTAAGATCGCAACAGCCTTGGAAGCGGGATGGGAAATGAACAATCGCTAATTTATGAATAGAATAGATCGGATTCAGAGGTCAAGGTTCTACTTGGCGCCTATCCGGAATAGGCATGAGGCGTTTCCATCACCATATGCCATCAAGGTGTTGTTGGAGCGGTCGTCGGCAGGTGATTAGTTGTTTTCAAACCGGGTGCTATGCACCCGGTTACAACTGCAACGATCGAAGCACTAGCGTGCCTTTGTTTTTCCGGCCTATGGCCGGAAATCCAAGCCACCCGCTACGCGGGTGGTCGTTGACGCTGTTATTTTTTCAATATCCACTTTGCCAACTCGTCCAGGGCAATGTCTTCAATTATCGATCGCCCGATATCTTCCAGGAGGACGAATTTGATGCTGTCGCTTTCGCGCTTCTTGTCTTTGCCAAGGGCATCGATGACGGCCTGTGGGTCGAAATCGACTCGGGTGGGCAGATTGAGGCGGTCGAGCAGGGTGGTGATGCGGTTCACTTCTTCTTCTGAGAGCAGGCCCTTTTCCATGGAGAGATTAGCCGCCAGCACCATGCCGGCGCTGACGGCCGCGCCGTGGGAGATCCCCAGGGTTTTTTCCAGGGCATGGCCGATGGTGTGGCCGAAATTGAGCTTGCGCCGTACGCCGGTTTCTCTTTCATCCTCATTGACCACGGCAGCTTTGATCACCACCGAGTCATAGACCAGTTTGTGCATCACCTTCGGATCGAGCCGGCCAATGGCATCGCATTGGCTTTCGATGTAGTCGAAGTAATCCTCATCCACTATGCAGGCATGTTTGACGATTTCGGCCAGTCCGCTGGCCACCTCTTCCGGGGGCAGGGTGTTGAGCATTTCAATGTCGGCGATGACGAACTGGGGCTGGTTGAATACGCCGACCATATTCTTATAGCCCTTGAAGTTAACGCCGTTCTTTCCGCCCACGGTGGCGTCCACCTGGGCGAGCAGACTGGAGGCCACAAATCCGAAGCCCAGCCCGCGCATATACGTCGAGGCGGCAAAGCCGGTGATATCGCCCACGATGCCGCCGCCAACGCCGACGATAAAAGTGGTACGGTCCGCTTCCAGAGCGATGAGCTGTGCATATACATCTTCGACCGTGGCAAGGGTTTTGATCTTTTCGCCTAGGCCGATGGCGATGAAGTCACAGGCCGGAAACTGATCCCGGTAGTGATGGGCCACGTTTTCATCGGTGATCAGAATCGTGCGCCGCGGCGGGAGATGGTTGGCCAGGTTGGCCAGGGACTCGCCCACCATAATCTGAGACCGTCCGGTCTGACCTTCGACAACAATGGATTGCATAAGTCACCCCCAACGTTGCATCAAAGAAGATGTTCACACTTTTCGTAATGGAATATCTGAATAGCCGGTTTCAATCAAACATAAAAAGATCTGCATAATCTTCAATTTCATCACTGATTCAGCAAACCATGAACAGATACAGCCCACTTGGCCAGTGTTTCAAACTGTTCCGGATAGAGGGACTGGGCGCCGTCGCTCAAGGCCTCATCCGGTTTGTGATGCACCTCTACAATCAGGCCGTGGGCGCCCACTGCCACCGAGGCCCGGCTCAAGGGGATAACCTGGTCACGGTATCCGGCCGCATGGCTGGGATCGATGATGATGGGCAGATGGCTTTCGCGCTTGATTACCGGCACCGCTGACAGATCAAGGGTGTTGCGGCTGTGCTTCACAAAGGTGCGAACGCCGCGTTCGCACAGGATCACCTGTGCGTTGCCTTCGGACATGATGTATTCGGCGGCCATAAGCCATTCGTCCAGGGTGGAGGACATGCCGCGTTTAAGCAGGATCGGTCTTTTGGATTGGCCGGCGCGCTTTAGAAGGCTGTAGTTCTGCATGTTGCGGGTGCCGATCTGAAGAATATCGGCGTAGGTCTCCACCAGGTCGAATGTGTCCGTATCCATCACCTCGGTGACCACCGGCATGTCATAGGTTTGCCGTACCTTGGCCAGTATCTTGAGCCCCTCTTCGCCCATGCCCTGAAAGGTATAGGGCGAAGTTCTCGGTTTAAACGCGCCGCCGCGGAAGATCTGGCCGCCGGCCTTTTTGACGTGTTCGGCGATGGTCATGGCCTGGGATTCGCTTTCGATGGCGCATGGTCCGGCCATCAGGGTCAGGTGACCGTTTCCAATGGTGACGTTGCCCACCTGGATCAGGGTGTCTTCCGGCTGAACCTCGCGACTGACCAGCTTATAGGGCCGGGTCACCGGAATGGCCTCTTTGACACCGGCCAAACCGAGAAACAGGGCCTGGTCCACCGGGCCCTTGTTGTTGAGAATGCCGATAGAGACACGGTCGCCGCCGGGAATAGGGCGGGCGGTCATGCCCCTGGATTCGATTACCTTCACTACCTTTTCGACCTGTTCGGGCGTTGCGCCTCGATCCATTACCACCAGCATGGTCCGGCCTCCTTTTGGTATCCGTTCAAGTGTTGGTCCTCAAAACAAAACC
>JARRKU010000122.1:0-10691 GCA_037387725.1 Desulfobacteraceae bacterium | reverse complement strand
AAAAACTTGACTGTGTCCTTGTTCCTTCATATGGGTTGGCTTAATGCATATCATTAACCGGCATAAGTCAATCAATGGATGGTGGTGGCGCCTTTGGCGGTGGTGCGCCTGTGGGGCTTGGCCATCTGATTGATACGATACAGATCGCGTCAGGGACCGTGGGTGCACGAAAACCCACGGTCCTTTTCTTTTTTCGGGTCGTGGTGAATGTCAGCCACGGCCCTTTTTATTTTTGCATTCCGGTCCGTTTTGCCTGTATAACCATCGTCTGCTCAGCGTATGCGGTGCCGGAGAACATGACAAGGAGCAGTTTATGTTGATACGCAAATTTCCCGACAAGGAACGGTTCGTCGAATTGGCCCGGGAGCATAATGTGGTGCCGGTTTGCATGGAGATCCTGGCGGACATGGAGACGCCGGTCTCCCTGCTCACCAAATTCTACCGTAACCAGGGGCCCATTTTCCTGCTGGAAAGCGTTGAGGGCGGTGAGAAGTGGGGGCGCTACAGTTTTCTCGGAACTTCCGCCCGGACCAGCGTTCAGGTATTCAAAGCGGTTGTTCGAGTCGAAACCAACGGCGATGTGGAGGAGATCCCCCACGGCAATGACCCCCTCAACGTGTTGAAATCCGTTCTGGACCGCTACCGCGCTGTGCAGCTGCCGGAGCTGCCGCGGTTTTGGGGCGGTTTGGTGGGGTATCTGACCTATGAGATGGTCTCGTTCTTTGAGCGCATTCCCAATCGGTTGCCGGACGATAAGCCGGTGGCCCATTTCGTGCTCCCCGAAGAGCTGCTCATTTTCGACAATATTCAAAACACCCTCATGTGCCTGGCCCTCGGTTTCGTGGATCGGCCCGAAGCTGCGTCCGAAGTCTATGATGCCGCCTGCCGGCGTCTGGACAGCCTCCAGGAGGTCATCCACACCCCCTTGGCCGAAGGGCAGTCGCGGCTGGCCACTAGTGGTTGTGAAGTAAAGTCGCCCATGGAGAAGGCGGCGTTTCGAGACAATGTGGACAAGGTCAAAGCGTATATCCGCAAAGGCGATATCATCCAGTCGGTCATTTCCCAGCCCTTCCGATGCCAGGCGCCGGATGATCTTCTGGCCCTTTACCGTGCCCAACGCTATATTAATCCCTCGCCCTATCTCTTTTTCATGCACCTGGGTGAAACCGCACTGGCCGGTTCCTCTCCCGAGACCATGGTGCGGCTGGAAAGCAATGTGGCCACCCTGCGTCCCATTGCCGGCACCCGGCCGCGGGGCGCCACCGAGCAAGAGGACCGGGAGCTGGCCGATGAGATGCTGGGGGATGAAAAGGAGCGTGCCGAACACCTGATGCTGGTGGATCTGGGACGCAACGATTTGGGCCGCGTGGCCCGCACCGGCACCGTCCAGGTGACCGACCTCATGGTGGTGGAACGGTACTCCCACGTGATGCATCTGGTCTCCAATATCATCTGCGACATGAAGCCTGATCACGATGCCTGGGACTTGCTGAGGGCCTCCTTTCCGGCGGGGACCCTTTCCGGAGCGCCCAAAGTGCGCGCTATGGAGATCATCGACGAGATGGAGCAGACCCCAAGGGGACCGTATGGCGGCGCCGTCGGCTACATTTCATTTTCCGGTAATATGGACCTGGCCATCACCATCCGTACGGCCATTGTTGAAGACGGGTTGCTCACCGTTCGGGCCGGCGCCGGCATCGTGGCCGACTCCGATCCGGAAAAGGAGCGCATGGAAACGGTCAACAAGGCCAAGTCGGTCCAAAAGGCCCTTCAACTGACCCAGGCTGCGCTTGACAAGGAGGGGGCATCATGATCCTGATGATCGACAACTATGATTCGTTCACCTACAACTTGGTGCAGTACCTGGAAGAGATCGGCATGCCGGTTCGCGTGGTGCGCAACGATGTAATGACCGTAGCCCAATTGGAAGCCTTGCATCCCAAAGCCATCGTCATCTCCCCCGGGCCGGGCGGACCAAAAGATGCCGGTGTCTCCCTGGAAGCGGTCACCCACTTTTCCGGAAAGCTGCCGATTCTGGGTGTCTGCCTGGGGCATCAAACCATAGCCGAAGCGTTTGGGGGAAAAATCATCGGCGCCCAGCGTTTGATGCACGGCAAGACCTCCATGGTTTCCAACGACGGCAAGGGGATCTTCAACGGGGTGAAAAAGCCCTTCCAGGCGATGCGCTATCACTCCCTGGCCGTTGAGCGGGAGAGCCTGCCGGAGACGCTGGCGGTCACGGCTGAATCGGAGGACGGCGAAATCATGGGATTGCGGCACAACATCCATCCCACGGAGGGGATTCAGTTTCATCCGGAGTCCATCATGACCACCATCGGCAAGCGGCTGCTGCGCAACTTCGTAAACATGATCGACGATGCTAAATAAAGGAGAACACCATGTTTCGTGACCACCTGAACCGGATCATCCAAGGCAAGGACCTCACCCAATCGGAAATGGCGGATATGATGAATACGGTGCTGATCGGCAAAGCGACCGAGGCCCAGATCGGTGCGATGATGGCGGCCCTGGCCACCAAAGGGGAAACCTTTGAAGAATTGGCCGGCGCTGCCGGCGCCATGCGGCAGAATGCCCGTCGAATCCAGGCCACCGGCTCTCCTGTGGTGGACACTTGCGGCACCGGCGGTGACGGCGCCCATACCTTCAACATCTCTACCACCACCGCGTTTGTGGTGGCCGGCGCGGGGGTGACCGTGGCCAAGCACGGCAACCGCAGCGTCTCCAGCAAGTGCGGCAGCGCCGATGTGCTGGAAACGCTAGGGGTGAAGCTGGACACCCCGCCGGAGATTGTGGAAGAGGCCATACAGGAAGTGGGCATCGGGTTCATGTTTGCGCCCCTCTACCACAGCGCCATGAAATACGCCATCAAACCGCGTCAGGAACTGGGGGTGCGCTCCATCTTCAATATGCTGGGGCCTTTGACCAATCCGGCATCGGCCGGCTGCCAGCTTTTGGGCGTATTCGCGCCCCAGCTCACCGAGATGTTTGCCCAGGCCCTCAAGCTGTTGGGCGGGCAATCGGCCATGGTGGTGCACGGCCATGACGGACTGGATGAAATCAGCGTCTGCGCTCCCACCCGCGTGAGCGAATTGAAGGAAGGCATGGTCCGGACTTACGACATCGATCCAATGCCGTATTTCGGCCAACTGGCCGAACCGGAAGAGATGGCCGGCGGCGATGCTGAAGAAAATGCGGCCATTACCCGGGATATCCTGTCCGGCAAGCCCGGCGCCAAACGAAATGTGGTATTGATCAATGCCGGGGCAGCGCTGCAGGCGGCCGGCAAGGCGGGGGATCTCCGCGCCGGCATCGAGATGGCCGCCGCCGTCATTGATGACGGCAAAGCGATGGAGAAGTTGGACGCGCTGGTTCGGTACACCCAGGACAACGGATAGGAAAGAGTGTTGATGACCATTCTGGATCAAATTGTAGCGGACAAAAAAGAAGAAATCGCCCACTCACGCGGTCGTGTTCCCTTGAGGCGGCTTCAGGCGCATATCGCAACAACGCCCTGGGTACAGCGCGGATTTTACCGCCGGTTGATGGCACCGGGATCTGCCGGCGTCAACATCATAGCAGAGATCAAGCGGGCCTCGCCATCCAAAGGCGATATCTGCAAAGATCTCAATGCAGGACAAAGTGCCGCCGGATATGAGGCCGGAGGGGCGGCCGCTATCTCCGTGCTCACCGACACTCCCTATTTCAAAGGCAGCCTAGCCGACCTTCTCCAGGCCAGAAAGTCCATGACCCTGCCGGTGCTGCGCAAAGAGTTTATCATCTCCGATTACCAGGTCTACGAATCCAGGGCGGCCGGCGCCGATGCGCTGCTGCTGATCGCCCGCATTCTGGAGACCAACCAGTTGGTCGACCTGCTCGGGTTGACCCATGAGCTGGGAATGGAAGCGCTGGTGGAGATCAACAATGAAGCGGACTATACCGCCGCTCATCAGGCCGGCGCCAAGCTGATCGGGATCAACAACCGCAATCTGGCCACCTTTGACACCGATATCCGGACCGCCACGAACCTGACCCGTCTGCTCCAGGCCGGGGAAGTGCCGGTGGCGGCCAGCGGGATCAGAAGCAGGGAAGATATCGAGCACAATATGAGAAACGACATCTTTAACTTTTTGATCGGCGAGAGCATCGTCAGGGCAGAGGATCGGACGGCGTTCATAAAGGAGCTGATACATGGATAGAAGTGGTTTACAGCCTCCCCTCGGGTCCAATTCCGGTGTTGGAGCACAGCGTTCAATCCTCAAAATACGATATGTATTCCTGCGGTTGAACCCCACGCTCCGCCTTGGACTTGAATCCGATTGAAGACTGTAAACCACTTCTATAATATAGATCATTAGGGAACAATCGGATGAGCTGGCGAAGTTATCCACAAATCAAGATCTGCGGCCTCACTGATCCGGAACAGGCCGTTGAATGCGCCAAGCTGGGAGCCGACGCCATCGGGTTGGTGTTCTACCCGAAGAGTCCGCGCAATGTATCAGCCGAGCAGGCGGCATCCATCACAGCCCGCCTGCCCGGACATGTCGCGTCTGTGGGGGTGTTCGTGAATCCCGAGAAGCAATTTTTACTGGAAACCATTGAGCGGTGCGGTTTGAGCGCGGCTCAGCTCCACGGCCAGGAGTCCCCCCAGTGGGTGGCGGATATTGGCCGCTCCACGCGCGCAGGCGTGATCAAGGCGCTGTTTGCCGAGCGGGAACCCCGGCTGAGCGAAGCCGGGTGTTACGATGTCGGCGCCTACCTGGTCGAGTGTGGCAAAGGCCGGCTGCCCGGAGGAAATGCCATGGCGTGGAATTGGGCCATTGCCGAGGAATTCGGCCGCCAATATCCGGTCATTTTAGCCGGGGGACTCAGTCCGGAGAATGTGGCGGACGCCATTTCCGCATGCCTGCCGGATGCCGTGGATGCCAGCTCGCACCTCGAAGCCGGGCCGGGCCGCAAAGATTTGAATAAGGTAAAGCGGTTTATCGAACAGGTTCGCCAAACCGCGCCCCTTTATCAATCCCGAAAACGTGAGATGACGCCGGTCCTCTCTTTTACCAAGCAATAGGAGGCTGTTATGCCGAATCAGACCACCATTGATATCCTCAAAGAAGCGATTCTTCTGGAGCGTCGCGGTCAGGCGTTTTATACCAAGGTGGCGGAGCAGTCGAGCGATCCGGCTGTAAAGGAGTTCTTCCAGACCATGGCCCGGGAAGAGGTCCAGCACGTCGAGATTCTGGAGCGCCAGTTTGCCGCCTACGTCCAGAACCAGGAGTTTCTTCCCCTCTCACCGGAGGACCGAAAAGAATCCCCCGTGGCGCCGTCGGTGCTGTCGCAAGAGGTCCGGCAGAAAATCGCAGCGGCCGATTTCGAGGCGGCGGCGATTTCAGCGGCCATGCTTATGGAAGAGCGGGCCGTGGCCTTGTACAGCAAGCGCGCCGAAGCGGCCCAGGACCCGGCCGAGGAGACCCTTTATCAGTGGCTGGCCGATTGGGAGCGCAGCCATCTGTCGTTTCTGGCCCAATTGGACAAAGATTTGCGGGAGGCGATCTGGACCGACAATCAGTTCTGGCCCTTCTAAACGCTATCGATGAAAAAGCCGGAGGACTCCAGATCCGGTGTTGCCAAGGGCTTGCAGTAGATGGACTACGGCTGCGCCCTTGGCGCCTTGGCTCTGAAGCCCTCCGGCTTTTTCATCAATAGCGTTAACCATTTGCGTGACGAATCATGAAGCTATAAAAGCGACTATGCGTCAGGGTAATCCTACATATCCCAAACATCCGCGGCCGGCAGTCGGGGCCGTTGTGTTTAAAGGGGACCGGATCCTGCTGGTCAAGCGGGGCCGGCCGCCGGCCCTGGGCCAATGGGCGATCCCCGGCGGCAATATCCAGCTGGGAGAGAGCCTGCAGGCCGCTGCGAAGCGCGAGATCCTGGAGGAGACCGGGATCACCATAAAGGCGTCGAAGCCGGTTTACACTTTTGATGCGATCATCAAAGATGACAACGGCCGGATTCGATTCCACTATGTGATTGTCGATCTGCTGGCTGAATACGTCAAAGGAGAGCTGCGGCCCGGTGATGACGCGGCAGACGCCCGCTGGGTGGCGGCGGATGAGCTACCCGCGCTGAATGTCAGCGCACCCACCTTGAAGCTGCTGCGGGAAAAGCTGAATTTCGGGGTTTAGCCTTCCGGTCTAGCTGGGGGGCTTGTCCTCAGGATCACGGTCGCACCCCTCCCTGCAGATGCGCAGCGCTTCGACACCCCCTACCGGCTTGATCTCAGTGTATTTGATAAAAGCATCCCGGCATTCGAGGATGCATTGCCGGCGGTGCTCGGTTGTTGCTGCGTCTGACATGGTTTTCCTCCTTGGTCCTCCGCCCGGAGCTTCAGAGCGGTTCAGATTCGAAAATAATCACTTGTGGCAGGAATTCCAGCTGTGATCCCTTTGAAAACCAACCTTGACCCGTGCGATCATATTGAATATATAAATACATTTTATATGAACGAGAGCTGTTCCGGCGGGTATGGTGCCCCGCCCTGCGAAGCCCCTTGGTTGGAGACGCTTGCGCGGTCTAATGCAGGACTGGCCTCAGTGCCGGTCGGGTTGGCGCCCGTCGTTGACATGGTCGGTGAATACCTTTGCGACAGAGCGGTAATGCCGGTGGCGGGACAGGATCTGAATCAGGCATATTTCATTTGGACGCTCCGCACAAACCAGCGGAGTGAAAACATAGAATCAGGAGATAGACATGAGCAAGACATACAAAATTGCTGTAATTCCCGGAGACGGCACCGGTCCCGAGGTCGTGGACGAGGGGCGCAAAGCACTGAATGCCGCCGCCGATAAATTCGGCTTCGAACTTGAGATGACCGACTTTGATTTCGGCGGAGACCGCTACCTGCGTACCGGAGAGGTGCTGCCCGATTCGGCCGCCGATGACCTCAAACAATTTGATGCCATTTACCTGGGCGCCATCGGCCACCCTGATGTGAAACCGGGTATTCTGGAGAAAGGCATTTTGTTGCGCCTGCGCTTCGAATTGGATCAGTACATCAACCTGCGTCCAGTGCGTCTCTACCCCGGTGTGGAGACCCCGTTGAAGGACAAGGGCCCCGATGAGATCGACTACGCCGTTATTCGGGAAAACTCCGGCGGCATCTATACCGGCACCGGCGGCATTTCCATGAAGGGCACCCCCCATGAAGTGGCCGTGCAGAGCATGGTGTACAATCGCTATCAGGTGGAACGCTGCCTGCGCTACGCCTTTGAATACGCCCGAAAGTTCGGCAGAAAAGCGCGCGGCAAGGGGGACGCCAACACCCTGGGCCTGGTGGGCAAGACCAACGTGCTGACCTTTGTTTTTGACCTGTGGGAGCGGGTTTTCCACGAGATCGGCGAAAGGGATTACCCCGATGTCAAGCGCGAATACTACCATGTGGATGCCACCTGCATGTGGATGGTGAAAAGCCCCGAGTGGTTTGACGTGCTGGTGACCTCCAACATGTTCGGCGACATCATCACCGACCTGGGCGCCGAAACCCAGGGCGGCATGGGCATCGCCGCAGGCGGCAATATCAACCCCGAAGGGGTCAGCATGTTCGAGCCCATCGGCGGGTCCGCACCCAAGTACACCGGCATGAACATCATCAACCCACTGGCCGCGATCTGCTCTGCGGCCATGATGCTGGAAACCCTGGGCGAAATAGAAGCGGCCAACGCCATCGAAAATGCCGTCAAGGATGTGACCGGCACCAAATTGAAGAGCCTGTCAGCCGGTAAAATGGGATACAGCACCACCGAAGTGGGAGACCTGGTGGCCGAGCGGGTATAGAGATGCCCATGCCGCCTACCCCCTTCATCACCTTTGACAACATCAGCGTCCGCATCGGCGGTCACTGGGCGATCCGGGATCTGTCATGGCAGATCAACAAAGGGGAAAGCTGGGTTGTCTGGGGGGCGAACGGTGCCGGCAAGTCCACATTGGCCAAAGCCTTGTTGGATCAGGCCGCTATCGTGCAAGGGGCCGTTCATCGGCACTATTTGGACACCGCCTCACAGGGTGCTTGCCCATATCCCATGGCCCTGATCTCTTCTGAACAGCAAACCCATCTATATCTTCGCGAGCAACTGCTGGATGAAATGGCTCACTTCAGCGGAAAGGTGGGGGAAGGGACCACCGCTGAAGCCGCCTTGAATGCCGCACCTGCGGCGGATCCGGTTCAATCTAATGCGATTATAGAAGAATTGGATATTGGGCCGGTGCTTTCCAAGCCCGTTGTCGCCCTGAGTGCCGGCGAGATGCGAAAATTGCTCATCTGCCGGGCGTTGATGGTGAGACCGCGCCTGCTGGTGCTGGATGAACCCTTTAATGGTCTGGATCAAGGCTTTCAGGGACGGCTACGTGATCTGATGAACCGTTTGTACGACGAAAAGGTACTGATGGTACTGATCACCCACCGAACCGAAGACATTGCAGCAGCCTTCACCCATCTGCTGCACCTTGACGGCGGGCGGGCCAAATGGAAGGGAGAACTGGACAGGTTCTTCGCACATGGACCGGAAGCCTCACCTGCAGATGCCGTTGTTGCCGGTGAATCCATTTGCACTTACCGGCTGTCTTCCGGCGGGGAGAAGTCGAAACGTTCGGATATACTCATTCAGATGTGCAATGTTTCCGTTCAATATGGGGAGCATCAAGTGTTGCGCGGTATCGATTGGATTGTAAGGGCCGGGGAGAACTGGGCCCTGGTCGGCCCCAACGGTGCGGGAAAATCCACGCTGCTGAAGCTCATCATTGGGGATAATCTCCAGGGGTATGCCAATGAATTGAGCATATTCGGAATGCGCAAAGGCTCCGGAGAGTCGGTGTGGCAAATCAAACAGCAGATCGGCTACGTCTCAGACGATCTGCAACTGCGCTATCAGAAGAAGATGAGCGGGTTTGACGTGGTCTGTTCGGGGTTTTTTGATTCGTTGGGGCTCTACCGGCAGTGCACCCGGCAACAAAAAGAGATCGCGCGCCAATGGCTTGATACCACCGGCATTGATGATCTTGCCCAGCAGCTGTTTTCCAGACTCTCCTATGGACAGCAGCGCATGGTGCTCATCGTCCGGGCCATGGTAAAAACGCCCCGGCTGCTCATTCTGGATGAGCCGTGCAACGGATTGGATCCAGCCAACCGCAAAAGACTGCTGGACATGCTGGAGGTCATCGGCCGGACCGGCGCCACCAATTTGCTTTACGTCAGCCACCGGCCCGACGAAATCCCCGGCTGCGTTACGCACCGGCTCACCATCGATGCCGGCAAAATCATCGAGTTGAAAGGGCCTGAGGGGACCAGATCCTGCGTTGCCGGAGGTTCGCAGTAGATTTACTACGGCTTCACCTCCGGACGCCTTGGCTCTGGTCCCCTCAGGCCCTTTCAACGGTTAAAACCAACATAATGTTGATATCGTGAGACCGGCTTTTGTGTTGCCGGAGGTTCGCAGTAGATTTACTACGATGGCGTACCTCCGGACGCCTTGGCTCTGGTCCCCTCAGGCCCTTTCAACAATGAATCGCCGGACCACAGACAACGCTTGTGCATAACTACAAGAACCGCCGGTTGATAGTGATCCAGAGGACGGTTGATATCGTCAATGTTGGGCTTCACAAGTTCAGCCCAATCTACGGGATTGCGCTCCCGGACGCTGTGATAACAGATGAACATCGAGCATCGAACGCCCAACGTCCAACGCTGAATAAGGAATTTTGCCGATTTAAATAATGGCGGAGCGAAGCGACTTCATTCTTCGACGTTCGATGTTGGATGTTCGACGTTCAAATATTTCAAAGCTGTCGGACGATGTGGGGTGGGCATCGCCTACCAAAATTAACGCAAACCATTTTCTATGCACGCCACCAAAATATCGGAGGTGGGCAATGCCCACCGTTCTATGGCTTTCCCCGTGGATGCCTTTCATGAGCAGGCGCTGTTCTCTCTGCACCGTTTTTCGACTATATCGGAGGTGCTATGGTGACCAGCACCCTTAGGTCGCTTACCGCCCTGACACCGTGAGGCTCGCTGATATCGGATATGAGCACGTCGCCGGGATTGGCGTCCAACTCCTTGCCGTTATCTCCCAGGAACTTTCCGCTGCCCTCCAGTATGGCGATGCTCAGTTGCCCTTCTATGTCGTGGGAATGGATGGGCAGCTCCTGGCCGGCTTTGAAATTAAAGTTCAGCACCTTCATATAGGGGGATTCATGAACCAAAAAGCTCTTAAAGGATGACACATTAAAATCGTTTTCCTTGAACACCTCTATCTTTTTCAGCATATCGAACTCCTTTCTACGCCTGTGAATGTTCGCCTGATGTATGATCGTCATACTTACCCGATCAACAGGCCGGGGGCATTGACTTAAATCAACAACCAGCCTCAATAAAATTACGCGCTTATCCGGAAAGTTTAAGTACAGTGGAGTTGCTTTCAACCCCGGCGGAGCGAAGGGCTTGGGCTGCAGGATACGCCAAGCGGTTCAAGTGCGGCTAAGGTGCGCTACGGGCGTCCCGCAAACTCGCTGCGCTCAAACAGTGCGGGACGCTGATCCTCCGCTGCACCTAAGCCGCACTAAAACCGATGGCCAATGTCCTGCAGCCCAAGCCCTTCGCTCCGCCTCATGCAACAGTC
>JARRKU010000121.1:0-29313 GCA_037387725.1 Desulfobacteraceae bacterium | reverse complement strand
TGACCGCATCTTGATAATATGGAGGTGGGTGGCCCTGGCAACTGGTTGCCAGGGTTGCAAAGCAACAAGAGGTATGCACCATCTGGATCAAAGCCTCCCGGCCACGACCACCGGAAATGACGTGGGGTGGAACCGGCAAAGGCCGAAAATCGGCGCTTGAGCCCGGCCGGTGGGTATCTGGATATCTGCACAGCAGATCGGAGGGCGTGGATCTGACGGTCCCGGGATGAATCATCCTCCTGGCCTGCGGCCACCGGCAACAAGTTGCCGGTGCCACCCGTGACCGCGGCATGGGTGGCAGGATCGGGATCGGGCTCGTTTTTTTCCCTTGCTGAATCGTGTTCAGTTAGAACTGCTGGCGGCTGGTGGCCCGAATTGACACCCCCCGGGCTGGATGTTATATTTTTAGTCTAGCTTGCAAACGCCCGCAGCCGCAAGCAGAGGACGCCATGAGCAAAATCATTTCCCTGGACGACAAGCTCAAACTCTCCGCCGAGCAGCGGGAGGTGCTGGAGCGCAAACGAAAGCTGATGGCGGTCCGCAAGGTTTTCCAATGTACCCATTGCGCTTCCAAATGTGAACGATGCGGCACCAGTCTCGGCCCCGAGAACCAGGGGCAGAAGGATAATCCCAGGATTCCCTATAATTTTTGTGACAGCTGCGCCGAGGAGTATGTCGAGTATATTAACCAGCTCCAGGGGAAGCGAGACAAGAACGACTACTGGTACAACCACGCCTGGCTCAAAGTCTGGCAGACCTGGATCGAATACCAGGGGGCCATCGATCAATACCTGCGCTCAAAGGAGTTTCGCCGTTTGTTGGATGAGTTGCGCCCCGAAGGTGATCATAGTGATTGACTCTGGAGCCCGTCCGTGCGATTGAAGTAGGTCGACAATTACGATTTTCAATATGACGGAATAGTCAGGAGGCACTTATGTTTGGTGGTCTGGGAATGCCCGAATTGATCATTATCCTGGTGATCATCCTCATTATATTCGGCGCGGGAAAGCTGCCCCAAATCGGCGACGGCATGGGAAAAGCCATCCGGAATTTCAAGAACGCGACCCGCAAGGAAGATCCTCCGGCAAAACCGGATGAGATCGAAGAGGATAAAAAAGCGTAACAGCTGATAAGGCGAAACTTGCGAGAAGGCGGACGAAGCGCAAGCTTCTGCCCGCCTTTTTTATTGAACACTCCAGTTGAAACCCTAAAAGGGAATATCGTCATCCTGTGTGTCGGCCATGGGCGGTTCAGGATAGCCTTGATCGGCCCGCTGCCCCCGGCCCTGGGTTCCGGCCCCGGCTGCGTCCCCGCGGCTGCCCATGAACTGGACTTCCGAGGCGATGATTTCGGTGGTGTAGCGGGTGACGCCATCCTGCTCCCAGGAGCGCGTCTGCAACTTCCCCTCCACATAGACCTGGCGGCCCTTGGAAAGGTATTCTCCGCAGATTTCGCCCAGGCGCCGCCAGGCCACGATGCGGTGCCATTCGGTGCGTTCTTTTTTCTCGCCGGTCTGCTTGTCGGTCCACTGATCCGAGGTGGCCACGCTGAAATTGGCCACTGCCGTTCCATCCGGGGTGTAGCGCACTTCCGGATCCCGTCCCAGGTTTCCAACAATAATCACCTTATTCACTCCTGCCATGGCTATCCTTCCTTTCATCATCTTGTTTTCTGCCGTGTATCAATCTGCGCCGCAACTTTCCCAACAATGGTTCCCTGGCCTCGATGGCCCCCTCCGAACAGACTTCCAGGCAGCAATAGCAGCGGATGCAATTGTCGTAGTCATAGGAGATGCCCTTGGTGTTGTGGGTGATCACTTTGGCCGGGCAGATCTTCCAACACTCTCCGCACAGCTTGCACTTATCGTTGTCCACCACCGGCTTCTGGATCACATGTCGGCGCATGAACCGGTTCAGGGATTCGGGCCCCAGACTGAGGGAGTTGAGTTCGGGAAACTGGTAATCATCCACGATGTGGAGGTTCCCGTCCACATGGACGACCCCGTCGAACAGATCCAGATCCCGCGCCGTGCGATAGGTGAGCAGTTCATTCGGATCCAGTCCCAACAGGGTGCAGACGGTTTTGTCCACCGCATGCCCCTGGGCGCCGCCGATCAGCATGCCCATCTCCCGTGGCTTGCCGCTCCTGCCCGGCCCCTGTCCCTCCAGCACGGTGATGCCGTCCACAATGGTGAAGGACGGCGCCACGGCCTGATGAATCTGCACCAGCAGCTTGGCGAACATGGCGCGGTCCACGCCGGAGCGCATGTGCCACTCAGGTTTGCGCAACCCCACGATGGTGCCGAACATGTTTTTCACTCCCAGGGTGAGGTACATCATGGCATGGGACTTGAGCTTGGCCAGGTTGATCAGCCGGTCCGCCGCCAAAGCGTCCTCTGCGATCTCGATGGTGCCGAAGGGCGGGCCGATGTCCACCTTGGCGCACTTGTCAAAGGGCTTGAGCGTCACATCCAGATCTTTGAGGGCGTCGTCGTATCCGGTGATCCGGATCAGTTTATGAAAACTGCTGATGGGGGGGCTGTCCGACACCTGCACCTCGGCCCCTTTGCCCAGCAGATAGGCGGCCACACAGCGCACAATCAAGGGGTGGGTGACAATGGCCTCTTCAGGTGTGGCCGTCATCAGCATATTGGGCTTGACCACTACGCGCATTCCCGGTGCGATCCAATCCGGCCCCATGCTGTCGAACATCTCGTGAATGATGGGTCGGATCACATCCGTGTCATATTGCGCGTTTCGTATAAAAACCTTGGTCATCGGTTGCCGCCATGCGAACATCTTTGCACACCAGCCGTTACCAATACCGGCCGCCATGCGAAACGGGTGAGATGATTTACAAATTCAAAGCCTGCTGATAGAGCTATCTGAAACTCGGCCACAATAGTATTGATACAGGTCATTATCAAGTCAATAAATCCCATGCGCCCCCGACCAGGGGACCATAAGCCGGACAAAGGGAAATGAATCTGGAAAAACGCATCAAACGCCATGTCACCGGCCGCCGACAAGAATTTTTCGCCGTGACCCTACCCGGTTTCCAACAGCTGTGCGCCGATGAACTGGCCACCGTATCGGACACCCTTGCGGCAAAGCAAGTGATCAGCGGCGGCGTTTCATTCGAAGGGCGGTTGTCCGATCTCTACCTGGCCGCGCTCCATTGCCGAATTCCGGTACGCGTCATGATGCGCCTGGCCCGCTTCAAAGCCACCAATTTCGGGCATTTGAAGGGGAAAACCCAGGAAATTCCATGGGAACTCTTTCTGGCGGAAGGCGTCATGCCGGTATGCCATGTAACCGCCCGCCAATCAAGGCTCTACCACACCAGTGCAATCGCCGGCCACATTGCCCAGGGCATCGCCGCCCGCTGGTCGGAACTGGGTGCGGCTCCGGAGCCCTGCCAGAGCCAGGTCCTTTTTGTGCGCCTGGAAAAAGACGCGGTGACGCTGTCCCTGGACGGCTGTGGTGCTCCCTTGTACCAGCGTGGATTGAAACCCCACACTGCAAAGGCGCCGTTGCGGGAAACCACCGCGGCCGGCATCCTCTCTCTGGCCGGCTTCACGCCGGACGATGCGTTGATCGATCCCATGTGCGGTTCCGGCACTTTCAGCCTGGAGGCTGCCTTGATGGCCAAGGCGGTGCCCCCGGGATTCCACCGCGACTTTGCCTTTATGCAGTGGCCCGCATTTCGACCCCGGCAGTGGGCGCATTTGCAAAAGGTCGCCGGTCAACGGATCCGCCGCCTGAATCATCCGCTGATCCAGGCATCGGACTCCGATGAAAAGGCGGTGGCGCAATTGCGGGATGGCATCATCCGCAACCGCATGGAGGATGCGATAACAGTCTCAAAGGCGGATTTTTTCGACCTGCAGCCCCAAGGGAGACCGCCTGAAAAGGGTGTTATCGTGCTCAATCCGCCCTATGGGCGGAGGCTCACGGCAAAAGGCAGCCTGGAAGGCCAGTATCGGGAGATCGCCGCCAAGCTGAAATCGGATTTTAAAGGGTGGCGGGTGGCATTGCTGGTGCCCCGAAAGCACCTGATTCGAAACCTGGGGTTATCGCTCAAATCGATCCCGCTCCAGCACGGCGGTCTCAACCTGGTACTGCTAGTCGGCCGGATTTGAGCATCTTACTTAGCCACGAAGGACACGAAGGGATAAAAACAAGGAAAGGACAATCTCATGATTTCAAACTTGTTCGCGGAGATACCCGAAGTTTTGGAAGACGAGAATTTTCAGGAGATTTTGTCCCGCCCCGGCCTTGAAATCGAACGCATCGTCAGCCGGGGGCACCGCTCCCGTGAAAATTTCTGGTACGATCAGGACAGGGATGAGTGGGTCCTGCTGATTCAGGGCAGTGCCGGTCTGGCGTTCGAAGGCGAGCCGTCCCCTGTTGCGTTGAAACCGGGCGACCATGTTCTGATTCCAGCCCACCAGCGTCACAGGGTGGCGTGGACTTCGGAGACCGAAGATACCATCTGGCTGGCGGTGCACATGGTTGCAGAAAAAAGATGGCAGACTGTCTAAAAGGGCTTATGAACTTCGAGCCTGCAATAAGATAGGACTGCCTTTGGGGAACCCCCATCAGATCTACCGATCCTCGCCGCAGTCCATCCGATTTTTATTGCACAAGCATCTAATTGATAATATAAGCTTTTCTATCTTTGGGCGGCACAAGGCGCTGCTTGGAAGCCATAGCACCCCATAACGAACAGGCGGATGCGGCAGCCAATGGCGATGAAGGATACGGATTTGTTCTCAACGGAGCGCTATTTCTATCGGATCGTATCGGCGATGGTCGTCATCAAGCTGGCCATCGCATATTGGCTGCCGCTGACCTCCGATGAAGCCTATTTTTACCTGTGGGGGCAGTTCCCGGACATCAATTATTACGACCATCCCCCGGTAACCGGCTGGATCATGAGCCTCTTCGGCCTGCTGGGGCACCATATTTTTTTCAGCCGGCTTTTTGCCATTATCACCGGATTGATCATTGCGCTGGGGTTATATCGCCTGGTGCACAACACGTTCAACGCCCCGGAAAAGGCGCGGCTGATCGCCCTATGCTATCTGGCCGCTCCCCTGCATATGCTGCTGGTTCTCATCACCACCGATACGCCGCTGATTCTGTTTACAGCACTTTCCGGATTCACCCTGCATGCGGCTCTCAAACGCCGGAGCGATGGAATGGTGCTTTTGTCCGGCGCTTTCTGGGGGTTGGCGGTGCTGAGTAAATACTTTGCCGGTCTGCTGCTCATTGCCGTCTTCTTTGCCCTGGTGTTGCAGCGCGAACGCCATTTGCTGCGCTATCTGGTGGTGTGGGGACTGGGCGCGCTGCCCTTCGGCCTCTTTCACATTTGGGCCAACTATCAAAACTGCTGGACCAATATCCTGTTCAACGTGGTCAACCGCAATAAAAATGTGTCATGGGAGATTTCAGGGCTGGGGGTGTTCATCCTCTTGCAGATCTACCTGGCCACACCCTGGCTGGTCTATTACCTGGCCAAGAATGTCACGGCTTTGAGGCGTGCGGTTCAAAAGGCGGAAAATCCATTTATCTACCTTTTCACCATACCGATTCTGTTGCTGGGATTAGTGGCGCTGCACCACACTGGCCTGCATTGGGCGCTGGCCTTTTATCCTTTTCTATTCCCGCTGCTCGTCCATCTGCCCAGGCGCCAGATCCATCGCATTGCCATTTGCTCCCTGGTCTTCAGCCTGGTCCATGTCATACCGGTAATGGCCGTTCTGGCCTTGCCCGTGGAAACGTTCAAAGAACACGCCTACTACCACGATGTGGTGCTGTGCAAATACGGCGACGAATTGTACGACAAGATAAAGGCGACCTATGGTGACGGACTGGTGCCGGCCACCAACGGCTATTACACTTCAGGGGCTATGACTTACCACAGCGGCCGCCATTTTGCCGTATTTCTGGACTATTCCAAGCATGGCCGCCAGGATGACAAACTGACGGACTACAAGGCTTTAGACGGCAGGGATTTTCTCATTTTGTGGACCCTTCCCATTGATGCGGATTACACGCCCTATTTTGAATCGGTAACGCTTTCGGAGATTAGCCTGCGCTACGAGACCTTCTATGTAGCGGTGGGCAGGGGCTTCAAATTCCCGGTTTATCGCGATCGATTTTTGAAAAAGATCGATGCGGATTGGTACACCTGCCCGGAATGGCTGCCCAAAGGCGACTGCTTTTTTAAAGAGATGTATTTTGAAGATTGACCCCCTATCGCTGCATAAGAATGGTAGCCGCTGGAGCTATGTGGCTTTTGCAACGATGGGGTAAACCGGGTATAAGGGAGAGATGGAAAAACTGATCGCCTATATCCAATTGTGCCGCCCCCACCAGTACCTGAAAAACGGGTTCATCTGGCTGCCCATCTTTTTCGGCTACGGACTGACCGAAGGTAAGGCGGTCTATCTGACGTTCATGGCCTTTACCGCCTTTTGCTTTATTTCCAGCACCAGCTATGCCATCAATGACATCAAAGACGTGGAAGAGGACCGGCGCCACCCGGTCAAAACAAAGCGTCCCGTGGCCAGCGGCGCCATCAGCCGGAACGAAGCGCTGTGGATCGCCATCGTGCTCTTCTCCGGCGCCATGGCCATCGCCCTGACAACGCTGCCGGTGGTGTGCGCCCACATCCTCATGGCTTACCTCCTGTTGAACATCGCCTACTCCCAGGGGCTCAAGCACTTTCCCATCGTGGATATCGTCTGCATTGCCGTCGGATTTGTGCTGCGGATTTTTGTCGGCGGCATGGCCACCGGCATTCCCATCAGTCCATGGATCGTCATCATGACCTTTCTGCTGGCCCTTTTTCTGGCCCTGGCCAAACGCCGGGACGACCTGTTGCTGGACGATGATGGAAAACGGGTCCGCAAGTCCATCGATGGGTATAATCTGGCATTCATCTCCCATGCCATGGGTATTATGGCATCGGTGATTATTGTCGCCTATATCCTCTATACCATGTCTCCGGAAGTCGTCGCCAAACACGGCACCGGCAAATTGTATATCTCCGGCATTTGGGTGCTGCTGGGATTGCTGCGCTATCTGCAAATCACCTTCGTGGAAGAAAAAAGCGGCTCGCCGACGCTGGTCCTGATCAAAGATTATCTGCTGCAGGGCATCATTGTGCTGTGGTTGGCCAATATCTTTATTCTGCTGTACGAATAGTACGGTTTTGACGGGAAGAGACTGATTGAGATGAAGCTGCATGGGTGGGGACGATACGCCGTCGTCGAAACAGAAACGCCGACCTTCGAATCGACGTCTGAGGCTGCAGGACGGCTCTGACTATGAGAATGAATGCCATCATAAATCGATATATGGTCAGGGAGTTCCTGCCCCCTTTCGGCATTAATCTCTTCTTCTTCACCTTCATCTTCCTGATCACCAAGATTCTCGAAATTACCAACCTCGTGGTCAACTACCAGGTCAGCCTGCTCTCCTTTCTTATGCTGCTGGCCTACTCCATGCCGTTTTTCCTCGCCTTCATCACTCCCATGTCGGTGATGATGGCCGTGTTGCTCACTTTTTTACGAATGTCCGGGGACAATGAGATTGTGGCCCTCAAGGCCTGCGGTCTCAACCCCCACCGGTTTCTGGTGCCGGTGCTGATCTTTTGCTTTATGGGATGGCTGGTGACCACCTTTATCACCACGGTGGGATTGCCGTGGGCCAACCGCTCCTACTACTCCCTCTCCGTGGCCCTGGCCAAGAGCCATGTGGACGCCGTGATCAAGGAACGCACCTTTATCGACAGCTTTAAGGGGCTGATGCTCTATGTCAATCAAGTGGATTTGCACAACCGCAGCATGAGGGATGTCTTCATCGAGGATCAGCGCAATCCGGCGGTGAACAACATCATTGTCGCTCCCAGCGGTCGTATTTCCTCGGATCTGGATGAACAGGTCATCCAGCTGACCCTGTTCAACGGGGCCATCAACCAGGTGGCCCTGGACGATCAGTCCGCCCATGTGATCTCTTTTGAAACCTATCAGATGAAGCTGGACCTGAAAAAGATGCTCTCCAGGGACGCCGCCAAACGCAAACCGATGGAGGAGATGAGCATTACCGAACTGCGGCAATATTTAGCGTCGGCAAAAAAGCAGGACAAAGCCTACTACAAGGCATTGATGAAATATCACGAAAAGTTTGCCTTGCCTTTCGCCTGTTTCGCCCTGGGCGTCGTGGCCATCCCGCTCGGGATGCAGGCCGGAAGAGGCACGCGATCCACCGGTACCGTCATGGGTATCCTGCTGTTTCTGAGTTATTATATCCTGCTCACCGCGGGATGGTCATTCGGCGAGTCGGGCTCAATCCCGCCGGTGGCCGGCATGTGGGCGCCTAATATCATCATCGGCGGCATCGGTATCTTTCTCTACGTCCGGATGATCCAGGGAAAACCGATCAACATCCGGCTTCCGAATATGAGGCGTAACCCAACGGCTATCGCACGAGAAGACGATCGAGACTCAAAGAGGCAAGAGTGAAATCTGCAGGCTACATGAACTTCAAAGTAAATAGCTTAATTTGAACCACGAAGGACACGAAGAGCACGTAGGGAGAAAAGGAAATATAATACTTTCAACTTCGTGCTCTTCGTGTCCTTCGTGGTAATTTAACAATATGGCTCTTAAGCGTCTTCATACGGATTTGCCAAATGCAGAACAATTGGATAGTCCCATCCATACATGCGTTGCCAATATTCAATACCATATGAAAGGCCGTTAACAGCGATCGATATGAACCTGCTGAACCGCTATATTACCATCGAAATTATCAAGTACTTCTTTGCGGCCCTTTTGTCCGTGCTTTGTATTTTTGTCGCCATTGACTATCTGGGCACCATGGATGAATTTCTCGAAGCGGACACCACCCTGTGGCGTGCTTTTCAGTATGTTCTCTACAAAGTGCCGTTCATCGTCACACAGGCCATGCCGGTGGTGCTGCTGCTGGCCATCTTGATCGTATTCGGACTGATGAACAAGCACAACGAGCTGATCATCATCAACTCCAGCGGCATCAGCATCTATGCCCTGGTTAAGCCCGTGCTGCTGGTTTCGGCTGTTTCGTCCCTGGCCCTTTTCTACCTCTCTGAGCAGGTGGTGCCGGTCACCATGCGCCAATCCAATGTTATCAAATATCATGAAATACGGGGTACCACCAATATCTCAGTAAAAAAAGAAAACATCTGGATAAAAGGCCCACGACGCATCACTCATGTCAAATACTTTGATCCAGCCACGCAGGCCATTTTCGGATTTACCCGTTATTTTTTTGATACGGAATTTCGCTTGATTCGGCGCATCGATGCCGCCAAAGGCGAATATAAAGACGGGAAGTGGACCCTCCACGACGCCATGGACCAGCAGCTGGACCAGGTCAACAACACGTATAAAATCGATCTGAAGGAGACCATCGATGAAGACCTGGAGATGCACCCTGAGGACTTTGAACGGATCGTTCTGAAATCGGAAGAGATGAACTTCGAAGAATTGAGGGCCTATGTCAAAAAGGTGGAGTCGGAGGGGTATGACGCAAGGGCGTATCGCACCGATCTGTATGCCAAAAGCGCGGCCCCTTTTGTCTGCATCATCATGGGATTGGTGGGTATCGGTCTGACGGCCGGGCGGCAGCTGAACAAAAGCTTGGCGGTAGGCATCACTCTCGGAATCTGCGTCGGGTTCCTCTACTGGGTGTTCCAGAGTTTCTGCCTCTCTCTGGGTTATGCCGACGTGCTGCCACCGATCCTGTCGGCGTGGATTGCCAACGCCATTTTTTTCTGCGCCGGTGTTGTGCTGGTAATTAATGCCGAGTAAGGGATCGGAAGCCGGAGAACCCGGCGTTTAAACCGCAGAATATCGAGACGGAATTTCGAATGCAGAAGGGTGGAATCGCTGTACGATACCATTCTTTTTTAGAATAGCAGAACACCTTACTTCGACATTCTGCGGTTCCTTGTTCGTTATTCGATATTCAGCGGTTCAAAAGCCCTGAGGCCTATATTTCTCACATTGCATCGGAGCCGTCTTTTTCTGCGTCGGTTGGAGGCGCCGCCTCCTCATCCATGGGAGGAAGCTCCGCTTTCGGCTCCCGCAGCAGAGCGGATACCTCGGGAAGCACATCCTTGAATACCACCCCGTAAATCTCCCATATAGTGATAAAAAGCGCAGCGACAATGGGGCCGATAATAAAGCCGATGACGCCGAACAGGGCAATGCCTCCCAATGTGGAAAAGAGGATCATCAAGTCGTGCATCTCTGTGTCCTTGCCCACCAGACGAGGACGCAGAAGATTATCTACGCTGCCGACCCCTACGCCGCAAAATAGCGCCAATCCCAACGCCGCTCCCCAATGCCCTTTGGCCGCCAGGATGACGGCGGCCGGTCCCCACACCAGTGCAGTGCCGATGCCCGGGATGATGGAAAGCACGGCCATCACCGTCCCCCAGAAGACAGCGCTGGGGATACCCGCCACGGCAAAAGCAATCCCGGCAAGGCCTCCCTGGACCACTCCGATCACAGCCGTCCCCTTGAGGGTCGCCCGACTGACGGATGTAAAACGGGCAAGCATCCGTCGCTCGTCATCGTCTTCCAACGGGATATAATAGAGGATCTTTACCATAAAACAAAAAGCATGAAGATAAAATGCACGGTTCCCATGGTGGCAGCCTGGACGCCATTGACCAGAAAGTGGGCCAGGGAGGCCACTAACTGCCCGGCTTTTTGGATGATGGTATCCCGGTAGGGGGCTACCTGATCGTAAAATGGCAGATCACTCAGCCATTGGCTGATGGCGTCCGGGGACGCCAACTGTTTCTGAACCCACGGTGTGACCGACTGCCCCACTTTAATGGCCTGGGTGGTGACCACTCCCATCAGCCCTGTCAGCGGCAGGAGGATAACCAGCACGATTAATAAGAGGGTAATGCCTGAAGCAAGCATTTGCCGCCCCCCCAATGCCCGGGCCAACCGGCGATAGAGGGGATGGGAGAGCGCCGAAAATATCCCTGCCAGCAGCAGGGCCATGAGAAAAGGCCGTATCATGAAAAGAAACAACGCCGATATAAAAAGGACCAATATCAACAAAACGGATTTGTGAATGACATCGCGGTTCATAAGCTCCTCGGTAGGTTGGAAAATATTCAGACCCTTTCGCCGCCGTTGTTTGCCGGCATGGCGGCGCTTTGCGATGGGCCGGTTTCGGTCATTGCGGCGTTCGTTGATCAGACCATATCCATATATCTCTATTTACAGGGAATTTCAATGATGATACGTTCCCGGGAATCTATTTTTCGCCACAAAGGACATAAAGCGCACGAAGGGATAAAAATACATAAACCCGGCGGGCTGCGGCGCGCCAACCGTTGACACAGAAGCATTCCGCCCTTTACAATCAAAGGCACAGAGCCCCAGCATTCTTGCATCGGCCGGATGATAATCAACCGGCAGCCAGAAATCCAGACCAGGAATCGATGATCTTCCTGAAGGCTTTGCCATCGCGCCGATAATGTATTAATTTGGCACCAAAGGAAAACGGGATGCCTTTTTGCCCTGCGTGGATATCGCAAATGGTTCCGGTCCCTCGTCAATGCCGGTATGTCCGAGCGGGTGACGACGCATACCGGGTTTATCGGGATGAACCGCCAACCCCCACAAGGAGAGCACATGAAAAAACACATCTACGATGACATTTTGAAGCGCGCCATACTGGGAGAAATAGAAGCCGCAGAATTTTATGCGGATGTAGCCGCCCAAAGCGAAAATGAATACATCAGGGACCTTTTTAGTTCGTTCAGCAGGGAGGAACAACGACACCGCCGGATTTTGGAAGGATTTCGGCAGGATTCCACGGCGGCGGTTGCATTTGAGAAGGTGCCGGATTTTCATGTGTCCGAAACCGTGGATGTGCCTCCCCTGTCCATGGATATGAAGCCGGCCGAAGCCATTGCGCTGGCCATGAAGAAAGAAGAGGCCGCCATGCTGCAATACAATGCCCTGGCCGATGTGTGCACCGACCCTGAACGAAAAAAATTGTTTTTAGAACTGGCCGCTATGGAACGCGGGCACAAGGCCAAGATGGAAACCGCTTTTGTAGATATCGGGTTTCCCGAGATTTGGTAGAATGCGGTCTACACCCTCCCTTCGGGCCCCATTTCCCCGCCAACGGCAGGATTGTGGCATTGCAGTCCATCCTCAATATACGCATGCATTTCCCGTTGCATGGAAGGATTTTGCGCCGCACCCTGCTTTGATTGGCGGCAGCCCCCTTCATGGGTAAAAACGTTTCAACACCACAGCAGTTTTGTTGGCCGCCATCTTGTAAGATAGTGGCGTTGCAGGAGACGAATGCTTACCTTGTGCGTATAAAGGATATCGCGTTAAAAGCGGCGATATCATTTGCTTTTTCAAGCGGGATGGCCGATGCCATGGCTTGGTCAAACCCGCACCGACGCAAAGAGAAGAATTGATATGTTGAAGAGACTTCTTTTGTGCAATACTGCTCTGGATCGCTTTCCAGCCGGCGCCAACACTCGCCCACCATTACTTCTTCCCCCAGGTGAGGGACCGCATCAAATTGCAGGTCGAGACTGAAATCCATCAACAAGGATATACCTGCCGAGGGGAGATCATCTGCGGCCTGCAGACGATACCCATCTTTTATCAGAACAGGGATTTCGCCCCCAAGTGGTTTGGGGTCGACGGATTGCACCCGTCCGCCCTGACCCTGGTGGAGGCGATCCGCAATGCCGACCGGGAGGGGCTCAATTCTGAAGACTATCACCTCAACGCCATCGAACAAATCCTGCACGAACTATCGGATGAGGCTTTCCCACCGGACAGTTCAAAGGCCCATCGATGGGCTGACCTGGACTTGATGCTCACCGATGCCGTCCTGCTGTTGGGTTCCCATTTGTCGGCAGGGCGGGTCAACCCGGAAAACCTTCATGCAGACTGGCTAATTGGCGCCCGATCCATGGAACTGGTGGATCTTTTGGGACAAACAGAATCTCCCGAACAACTTGTCAGCCAGTTAAATCAACTTAAGCCGCGGCACCAGGGATATAAAGACTTAATATCTGAACTGCTGCGATTGCGGGAGATATTATCCCGGGGTGGCTGGCCGCAGGTAGAGACAAGTCGCATTCTCAGGCCTGGCGATAAGGATTCGGCTATCGCCACTGTCCGCCGGCGTCTGGAACTGTCGGGTGACCTACAGGACAACGCAGCACTGGATACGGATGACGTATACAATCCTGTGCTGGTTTCGGCTGTTGAAAGATTCCAACGTCGCCATGGATTAAGGCCGGACGGCATCCTCGGCCCCAGAAGTGTGGAGGCCATGAATGTTACCGTGGCACAACGCATCCGTCAGATCGAACTCAATCTGGAGCGCTGGCGATGGCTGCCCCAGGACCTCGGTGAGCGCCATATCATCGTTAATACGGCGGCTTTTTACCTGAAGGTCATTGAGCACGGCCGCGAAAAGATGGTGATGCGGGTGGTGGTCGGACGACCTGCACGCCAGTCCCCTGTTTTCAGCGCGGACATGACTTATCTGGTTTTCAATCCCTACTGGAACGTTCCCCGCAAGCTTGCCGTTGAAGACATTCTTCCCA
The DNA here is from genome assembly GCA_037387725.1 of Desulfobacteraceae bacterium. GTDB lineage: Bacteria > Desulfobacterota > Desulfobacteria > Desulfobacterales > Desulfosarcinaceae > JARRKU01. Next base: position 15,651 of record JARRKU010000121.1, on the reverse strand, counting down.
AGGCGAAAAAGGATGCGCAGTATCTCATCGACAAGAAGTTCAAGGTATTTAATGGCTGGAAGGAGGATGCTGAGGAACTCGACCCGCAGACCCTTCAGTGGGAAGCCTACAGCAAGCATTACTTTCCTTTCCGACTGCGGCAGGAGCCGGGGAAAGGAAATGCATTGGGCCGGTTCAAGTTCATGTTTCCCAACCAGTTCGCCGTCTATCTGCACGATACACCCCAAAAATCGCTTTTCGCACGCGCCCATAGAGACTTCAGCTCAGGCTGTATTCGACTTGAGCATGCGCGCGCGCTGGCCAGTTACCTGCTGTCGGATGACCCCAAATGGAACCGGGAATCACTGTCCCAAATCCTGGATCAGGGGCTCCAGCGGGTGGTGCATGTCCCCCGTCCCATCCCGGTCCACCTCCAATATATGACAGCCTGGGTAGACCCGGATGGCACCCTGCAGTTTCGGGATGATATCTATAAACGGGATGAAAAGCTGGACCAGGCATTGAGAAACCGGTCCCCTTATCCTTTACCGCCGTTGACGGCATTAAGGCAGTCCACATGATCGACATGGACCAGATTGAGAAGGCAGCGGATCTTCTGCGGCCGCACATCATTGAAACGCCGCTGATTTATGCGCCATCCTTCAGCCGCATCTTCGGTGCGGAAATTTATCTGAAATTGGAAAACCTGCAACGCACCGGATCCTTCAAGGTGCGCGGCGCAGCCCTGAAGCTGATCCAGGGGATGGCCAACCAGGAGATTTCCCCTGCCGGTGTGGTTGCGGCTTCGGCCGGCAACCATGCCCAGGGCGTGGCCTGGGCCTCCCGAATCGTCAACCTGCCGGCAACCATTGTAATGCCGCAATGGGCCTCCATCAGCAAGCAGGAAGCAACCCGAAACTACGGCGCTAAAGTCATTCTGCACGGCACCACGGTTGAGGAGTGCCTGACCCATGCCCGCAACCTGGCCGGCCAGGGATTGACCTTTGTCCACCCTTTTGATGACGAACAAGTCATCCTGGGGCAAGCCAGCGTGGGCTTGGAAATCGTCGCCCAATTGCCTGATGTGGATCAAATCATCGCCCCCATCGGCGGCGGCGGACTAATGGCCGGAATCTGCCTGGCTGTAAAAGGGAAATCTCCGAAAACCCGCATGATCGGGGTAGAAGCAGCCGTATGCCCATCGGCCCGGTCTTCTTTAGTCGCCGGTGAGCCTGTGGAAGTAAGCGCATCCCAGTCCATCGCTGATGGCATTAATGTCAAACAGGTGGGCCATCAAACCTTTGATGTGATCAGACAGCATGTCGATTCCGTGGCACTGGTATCTGAAGAGCACATCGCCGCATCGATCCTGATGCTTATGGAGCGCAAAAAAGTCCTGGCCGAAGGCGCCGGGGCCACACCCTTGGCCGCATTGCTCAGCGAGGCCATTAAGGCTGTCAAAGGCCGGAAGATGGTTCTGGTGATATCCGGAGGAAATCTGGACAGCCCGGTGCTAGGCCGAATTCTCAATCAGGGCCTGGTCAAAAACGGTCGGCTCACCAGGGTCCGCATTCAGCTGGATGACGTACCCGGTTCACTGGCCGGTCTGCTCACCTGTATTGCAGAACAAAAGGCCAATGTCCTGCACATCCACCACGATCGCTACCGCGAGGACGTCCCCCTTTACGTGACCCGGGTCGAACTGGAATTGGAGACCCGCAGCAAAACGCATATCGATGAACTGCTCGCCAAACTGGAGCAGTCCGGGTATGTTGTGGAATCTTACAGTGCGTGTTGACCCACCTACCAGGAGCGGACGGGTCCCGTATCAAAATGAACGAAGTTGGATTTTTCGTAGTACCCCACCCCTCCGGTATTGAGGGAAATGCAGGCATTGCGCAGTCGGCGGGTGTTGTATCCGGGCAAACGAATATCGATCGCCCTGCCGCGCGTGTGATAGCTCTTGCGGGCCACACCACTGCTTGATTTTCGCAACGCGGCATTGGTGGCGGGTGAGCGGTAGCCGGAGATCACATGGAATGGAGAATTCGTCCCGATTTTAAGCTTCAAGGCATACAGATGGTCGAGTAATTTTGGGTCAATGGGCTTGATCTCATTGGTGCGGTGGTCCCGCAGGATATGATTGATGCGGTCCAGGGATTTGTCGCAATAGCCACCCTGGTCATAATAGCAGACATCGGCGGATTCACCCGTATGGGTATTGTAGAAGGCTAAATGCCGCTCGGCATCCGGTTTGGTCATAACGGCGGCCAATGCAGGCATTGGCAGCAAGCAGGTTGTAAGGGCGCCTAATCCCAGCTTGATAAAGTCACGTCGGCTGCGGGTCAATTCAATCCTCCGAATTATCAGCTGATTCTCATCACGCATATTGACGATATCAGATATCAGCATTAACGTTCGTGTCAAGTCCCTATAATCAGATGCAATCTTTATGCCTGCACCGGCGGGGGAGTTTTCAGTTGAGGGCCGAATCTACGGCCAACGCCGATTAAAATTTAACTATCTGAATATATAAATAAAATAAGACCAGGCGCCCATTGGGATAACAATCGGAGCTGAAAGCGATCCTTCAGGTACACCCTGCGATGACAAATAGCGTCGATAAAATGACGGAAATTGAAAAGTCGTGTGCACTTTTTAAGTCACGATTTAGAAAAAGCGAACGGCATGAAAGCTTTATTTTGACATAAAACATTCAGTTATATACAAAAAGAACCTCGACAAAGCTAAATTTTCGTCGCGTCAGCACACATTCCAAAGGCTTCTATCATGGAACTGTCTTGTAACCGTCTGAAAAAATGTTTCTATTTGTTTTTTCTGAGCGCGGTGGCCACATTTGCGCTGAAGCCGTGCCCCCATGCCCTGGCCCAACGCCCGGCGGCCGCCCAGGATGCGGCCTCGATCATAGATCTCGTCTTTGTTATCGATAATTCGGGCAGTATGCGAAAAAATGACCCGAAATTCATTACCCCTGAGGTGGTCAGCACCTTTGTCGAACAATTGCCCGGCAACGCCCAGGTGGGCATGGTGCTGTTTGATCAGAAGGCCCGCCTGTTGATCCCCATGACCCCCTTGGCGGATGGGCAGGATCGACAGGCTGTCATCAGCAGCCTGAAAAGTATCGATTACCGGGGGCAATTCACCAACACCCCCATTGGCATCGAACGCGCCCTCTATGAGCTGAAAAGCAACGGCCGCAAAGCATCCCAAAAGGGCATCATCTTTATCACCGACGGTATTGTCGATACGGGCGATCCGGCCAAGGACCGTGAGCTGACCCAATGGTTGAAAAAAGATATTGCCGCCGAGTGCAAACAGGAAGGCGTTCGTATCTTCGGTATCGCCTTGACGGAGCAAGCGGATTTTTCGCTGATCCAGACGCTGGCCGCCAGAACCAATGGCGAATATTTCCGCACTTTTGTCGCGGATGAAATATCCGACGTGCTTCAGCAAATCAGTGCGCTGATGAGGCCACCGAAAGTCGCGGCAAAGCCGCAGTCCGAACTGGCGCCGATCCCGCTGCTGCCGGTGCCATCGGAAGCAGAACCCAATCCAGAGGAACCGACCAAGCCGGCGGTCACACCCCCCGCTCCCGCACCGCTGCCGGACAACGAAGAAACCGCGATCGTCTCCGAAAAGGGTGCATGGATCATCTCCATCGCCCTGGCGGTGTTGGTCATCTTATTGCTGGGCGCATTGATCTTCTTTTTCTTCCAGAATACGAAGCGGCGTCAGATTATTCCAGCCCGCGTCGTCAAGGACCTGGATATCCCGGAAGCCTTTCTTGAGGATCAGAGCGCCGTTCTCGGCAAAGGCAAATCGCCTTTTGTCCTAAACAAAGAGACGATCAAGATCGGGCGCGGACATCAAAACAACCTCGTCATTGATTCCCCGGCGATTTCCGGTTTCCATGCCACCATCGAGTTCAGAAACATGTCCTTCTACCTGGAGGATCAGCGCAGTACCAACGGCACCCTGCTCAACGACCGTCGACTGGAGGCCAATCGCCACGTCCGCCTAAAGGACGGGGACACCATCAGGTTCGCCACTTATCCATTTATATTCAAATTGGCGGAAAAAAGCCCGTTTAGGGACCCGGTCATGCTCTCCATGACGGCGCTGGAGGATAAAGAAGCCGAAGCTACCATCGTTCTGGACCTGGACGGCGCCGACAGCAAACAGGGCCTCATTTCCTGCATTCAGACGCACCTGATGCATATCTACGGTCTGAGCGCCAATCACAAGGAATTTGTCAACGCCTACTTTGCACACGACATTCTGGATATCATCGCCACAACCGCACATGAGAATCTTCAGAAGACAATGATCGACAGAGAGCAGTATTGTACCACCATTATGAAAAACAAATCTCTCTACGTGGTGTGCAGCCTGCCGGGATCTATTGAAACGGCAGCAAACTGGTATGCAAAGAAGAGCAACGGGTTTACCCAGTTCCTTTTCAAATGGATCCGGTCGGAGCAATACACTTCCACGCAATGCGAGCAGCTCTGTGTGGTGACATTCGGCCAGGACCCGGCGACCTGGGTCAGCATCACCATCGTGCCCACCCACTCGAGGCCGGACCCAATCGAAATTATGTCGGTCGATTTTCTCAATGAAGAAGAAAAATCGTCTTTGGCCCTGGATTTCGACCACCACGGACAGGTGATCTAATTCCTTCGGGACGACCCCATGGTGCAATAACCCCATGCTGCACTAACAAGATGAAGAATATCCATAAAGAGATTGAAAGTGGATTCTCGCAGGTCACCCGATGGGTCTATGATCATAAATTTCTCACCGTCATTGCGGTCTTGCTGGTAACGGCCATCCTGTTGTCCCAAACCTCCAAGCTGACCATCGACCTCCGGGATGAGAGTTTTTTTCACGCCGACGACCCCACCTTGATCGCCTACAACCAATTCCGGGACACCTTCGGCCAGGACGACACCTTCATCATCGCGCTGCAATCCCGGCATGGACTCACCCGAGAATTCATGGATCTGCTTTTTCGATTCCATCAAGCGCTGGAAGCATCGGTCCCTTATCTGGACGAGGTCACCAGCTTGGCCAATGCGCGCATCGTAAGCGCCGACGGGGACACCCTGATGGTGAGTCGGCTCATGGATGAGCCCCCGGCGTCAGACGATGCACTTGACCATATCCTTACCCTCATCGAGCGTTACCCGTTATATGAAAATCTACTGGTTTCGAAGGACCGACGCATCGCCTTTGTCCTGGTGAAAGCGCGCGCTGTCATCGAGATTTCCGGTCAAGATGCGATGGCTGGGTTCGATGAATCAATGGCGCCGGACCGGGCGGCCACCACCTATCTCAGCAACGACCAAAACATGGAGATCAACCAAGCCATCCACAAGGTGGCGGCCGGTTTCCGACATCCCGATATCGTGTTCCATTTTTGCGGCACCCCGGCCTTCGTGGCCGAAATTCAAAAAGGGATCCTCAAGGATCTGAGCGTCATGGTACCGCTCTCTTTCGCCATCATCATCCTGTTTTTGGCGATCCTGTTTCGCCGCGTCTCCGGAGTGGTCTATCCCATCATCACGGTAGGCCTGTCATTGCTCTCATCGCTGGGCATCATGGCCTTGGCCGGAATTCCCGTCACCAATGCCATTCAAATTCTGCCCACGTTTCTCATCGTCGTGGGAATTGGCGATAGCGTCCATATACTGGCCATTTTTTATCGAAATTACAGAACCCGTGGCGACAAACGCCGCGCCATCATCGACGCCGTGGGCTTCAGCGGGTTGCCGGTCCTGATGACCAGCGTCACGACATCTCTGGGTCTGCTCTCCTTTGCCTGGGCGGACGTGGCCATCATAGCCCAACTCGGCTATATCGCTCCGGTGGGTGTCATGCTGGCTTTTGTCTACACAATCCTGCTCCTGCCAGCGCTCATCGCCCTCCTGCCGGTCAAGCCCCACAAACAAAACCAACGCTCACATCCCTTGCCGGACAGGATTTTCGACGCCATCGCCCGAACGGCCACATACCACCCGATCCTTATTACCGTCATTTCGGGCTGCATCATAGCAGGCGCCGCCTATGGTGCGTTCAACGTTAAATTCTCACACAACTCCCTGACATGGCTGCCGGCCAGTACGGCCATTCGCCAATCCACCGAATTCATAGACCGCGTCAACGGCGGTACGATCATGCTCGATGTCATCATCGACAGCGGTCGCACCAACGGCATGCAAAACCCGGATCTGCTCCATCGCATCGAAAAGGCCACCCAATTTATACCCTCCATAAACATTCACGGCATTCGCGCCGGCAAGGCCACTTCCCTGGCGGATGTCGTCAAAGAGACCAACCGTGCCCTGAATGAAGACCGGGATGACGCGTACATCGTGCCGGATACACACGCGCTCATCGCCCAGGAGCTTCTGCTGTTTGAATCCAGTGGAAGCGACGACTTGGAAGAGATTACCGACAGCCAATACCAGAAGAGCCGTGTTTCAATCCTGGCGCCTTTCTCCGATGCCATCATTTATAAAGATTATGTGGATGCAATGGAGCGGTATCTGAGGGAACAATTACCGGGACAGAAAATCACCCTCACGGGCCACATGGTGATCTTCGTTCAGATGATTAAACGTTTCATCACCAGCATGGCCAAAAGCTATATCATCGCCCTGGTGGTCGTCACCCTGTTGATGATTCTGCTGATCGGCCGGGTCGGCATCGGGTTGATGAGCATGAGTGCCAATATCGCCCCGGTCGTATGTATTTTCGGCATTATGGGATTCGCCGACATCCCCCTGGATATGGCGACCATTCTGATCGGCAGTATCGTGCTGGGCCTGGTGGTGGACGACACCATCCATTTTCTGCACCATTTTCGGAAAGCCTATGACGAAACCGGAAATGTCTACGCTGCAGTGCGCGACACACTGCACACCACCGGTCGGGCCATGGTGATCACAAGCCTGGTGCTCAGCGGCGGCTTCTTTATCTATACCGCTTCTTTCCTGATGAGTAATATCCGCTTCGGATGGCTCGCCGGTTGCGCCGTTCTTTTTGCCCTGGTCGCCGACTTTTTCATGGTGCCGGCACTGCTCACTCTGGCATACGGCAAACAGTCTGTCGAAGATACGGCTCCGGAATCAACTGCTTCTGATATTGCGTGACCCAAAGAAAGCTCGAATGGCCCATGATTGTCCAATTTCTCTCTGTCTTTATCGATGTTGTTTTACCGGTATTCTGCGTGGTGCTCCTTGCGTATATGGTCGGACCGCGCCTTGACCTCAAGGCCCAAACCCTGTCTAAAGTCGCCTATTATATTCTCATCCCCGCCTTCACCTTCAACATGATCAGCCAGGCCGACATTGCCTTTGACACCGTCATCCGCATGATCGGATTTATCGCCACCTCCCTTCTGATCTATGCGCTGATCGGATTCGTCGCAGCCAGGCTCCTGAAAGCGTCCAGACAAATGACGGCCGCCATGATCATGGTGCTGGTCTGGGCAAATATCGGAAATTTCGGTCTGGCCCTGATCGATTTCAAACTCGGCAGTGATGCACTGGTGCCGGCCACGATCTACTTTGTCCTGGTGGTGGTTTTCGCATTTATTATCTGCGTGGCCGCCGCAGGGTGGGCCAGCGGCGGGAAAATGCGCGCCCTATGGGCGGTGTTCAAAACGCCGGGTTTGATCGTCGTTGCGCCGGCTTTGCTGTTTTCCACCGGCGACATTCCACAACCACTGCTCCTGCAAAGGGTGGTGGGGCTGCTGGGAGGCGCCATGATCCCGGTCATGCTTCTCATTCTGGGGCTTCAATTGGCCGAGGCCGGCCGGCTGAAATTAACCCGGGAAGTGGCCGTAGCCACCATGCTTCGCCTGGTGGGCGGTCCCGCGGTCGCGCTGCTGGTAGTAAATTGTTTCGGCATCACCGGCCTCGCAAAAGCGACCGGCATATTGCAAAACAGCATGCCCGTGGCCATCATTGTATCCATCATTGCGGTGGAGCATGGCGTGGCGCCCAAATTCGTAACCGCCACCATCCTGTACTCCACATTATTCAGCCTTTTTTCGCTTTCCATCCTTCTATATCTGATGTAACGGCATACCCCACCGGACCCTGACGCTGAGCACCGTTCAAGGCAATTTTGCAAAAGGCGTCAAATGATATGGGTGATGAGCCGTATCAAGGGTGGGAGAGCTGAAGAAGAAGAGGCCGCAAGGCCTTTGCCTGGCTGCTGGATATGGCGATCCCCGCCTGATTTAGCAGGTGCCGAATCGCCGTGGTGCCGGAGTGGGCCCCCAGGACAAAACGGCGGCCGCTGCGCCCCACCTGGTCAGGGGAGAATGATTCGTAGGCGCGGATTTCACGAAACATGGCGTGACAATGAATACCGGACTCGTGAGTGAAGACATCTTCGCCCACCACCGGTTGATCAGGGGGCAGCTGTCTACGGGCCATGCGGGAAACCAACTGGCTGAGGGGATGCAGCCGGGTGGTATCCACACCAGACCGGATACGGTCATGGCTGCGAATAGCCATGGCGACCTGCTCAAGGGCGGCGTTTCCGGCCCTTTCGCCGATGCCGTTGACCGTAACGCTGACAGCCATGGCGCCCGCCTCGAGGGCGGTCAAGGTATTGGCAGTGGCCATGCCCAGGTCATTATGGCCGTGGAATTCGATGTCCAGGTTCGGCACGGCGCGCTTCAGGCCGGTGATCAGCTCGGCAACCGCGCTCGGATATCCCAAGCCGACGGTATCAGCGAGGCGCAGCCGATGAACCCCCACGGCATGGGCTTCGGCGGCAAACGCTTTCAAGAAGCCCCGGTCGGCCCGGGTGGCATCCAGTGCACCCACGGATACCCGGTCAAAATCGCTCTGGGCCCTGCGAACCAGATCGTGCATCCGGGAGATCGCCCAGTCGCGACTCTTTTTAAGGGCTGCGAACTGAATGGCCGATACCGGCAGGCTGAGGTGGATCCCGCCGACCCGGCAACGGGCCGCAGCCATCATGTCGTCCGAATGGGCACGGCACCACACCGACAATTGACTCCTCAAACCCAACTCACGGATTTGGCGGATATCTTCCTGCACTTCCGGTCCCATGGCGGGAATGCCGATCTCCAGTTCATCGATGCCGGCCTCGTCCAGGCAGCGGGCAATGGCCAATTTGGATTGACGATGGAAAGAGACACCCGGTGCCTGCTCCCCATCCCGCAGGGTAGTGTCGATAATCCAGGCAAACCTGGCCGATGAATTCGGATTTACGCCTTCCATTTACGCCTCAAACAGATCAATTGGGTGGGGCGCCACCCCATCCGGTTATAAAAATCCAATGCGGAGAAATTGGTACGGTCGGCCAGCAATTGCAATCGCGTCCCGCCATGGGCGCGGACCCATTGAACAATGGCATCCATGAGCTGCCGGCCGATGCCGGCGCCGCGACACCGCTCCTCCACCACCATGTCTTCCACCAAGGCACTCCACCCTCCCATGGCTGTCGAAATCAGCATCTGAACGCTGCACATGCCCACCACCTTCCCGCCGACCTCGGCCACCTTGATACAGCGATGAAGGCGTCCAGATCGTCGTGGCAGGCATCACGAATCCTTGCCCGCACAGACCGGGAGGTCTCATGATCAGGTACGGAAGGTATCATAATACCGCGATATTTCTCTTCAGGTGAATATGCATTTATATGGGACTCAATCGCGTATGGCTTTACTTTTACCCCATTGTGGCAAAAGCTGGAGGGCTTCAGAGCCAAGGCACCGAGGGCGCAGCCGTAGGGTGGGCATTGCCCACCTTTTATGAGGGTGGCGTGCGTAAAAAAGTGTTTGCGTCAATTTTGGTGGGCGATGCCCACCCTACAGCCTGGCAATCCCGCCAAAGGCGGGAGAGTTCTCCGGCTTTTGCCACAATGGGGTTACGCCGCCTTCGGATCCAGTTCTGTAATGCTTCCCTCATACACCACCGGCTCGATTCCCAGCGCCTTGAGCATGGCTGCCGGCGTTTCGCCGATTTGTGTTACATAGACTTTGGCACAATCCTTCAGCCGCGATGCAATACGCTGGAATTTCACCGGATCGAATGGGTGGTCACGATCGCCGATGGAAAGGGGCTCCGTCCGCCGTTCTTCAACCCACGATAATTGATCCGCCGCATCATAGATCAAGAACCGTTTGGCTTTTCCGAAATGTTCGTTCACATGAATGCCGTCGGTTGAAGCGACTGCAAACCTGATTTCTGCCATGGTCCACTCCTTATGCTTCCGCACTGTAAGTACGAATTGAAGCGATCCTGTCAAGGGCGAAATAAGAGTTAGAGCGCGTTTACAAGAACCGGTTGCCTGGCCTGATATTGGGCGAATCCGACGACCTGCCGGCCAGTGGCCAACATATCCTTTAATTCCGCGTCATCTGGAACGCGTGGGTTAACGGGGACAAGGGGGCACATATCGTCGAATTGACCCAACCCTTTTATCCTTGCGGCCAGGTCGGCCTCCATCAGCCCCATGGCCATTAATCCCTCCACCAGTCCGTCCAGGGTATGATCCGCCGCCATCTGCTGGTGGTGTCGATAGACGCTCACCAGCAGATGTTCGATGGCCATGGCGGTCAATTGGTAAATCAAAGCGTTGTTGAACACCGATTTGCGACCGCAGCCATTCATTGCGGTCTTCAAATACCGCTGCCCGGCATCCATGTGCTTTTGCCAATCCAATTTTGAACTGTTATTCATTTCCCGAAAGGATCCCTTGTCCGCATGTTATGAAATCACTCTCTCTTCGGCCAATGCGCCATCCTCGAGGGCATCCAGAATCTCGTCCACGGCATCTTCACTGTCTACTTTGCCGTACCACACCCCCTGGGAGTGAATCACCATCACCGGTCCATAGTCGCACGCCTTCATGCAACCCGTGCTGGTCACCTGGGCGTCCAACCCGCGATCCAGAATTTCATTCTCAATATACGGCAACAGGTCGACAGCACCTTTCTTATGGCATACCCCCTTTGGGTCACCGCCGGCCCGAAAACTGGCGCAAACAAAGATATGATGCTCAGGCTTGTCCATTTGTCTTTACTCCTTTCACCGGTTCAAAGTTTGGTCTGCTCTGACCATTTCTTCAGGTTCGCCCGCGGCGGTCATCCACCTTAACCGTATGCTCAAGTCCTTTTTCAATATTTCGTTTTTAAGTCTCGACAGGCTACGGAGCTGAGGAATGCCCCGCCAACAGGCCAACCTTATTATGTTCTGTTGTTCAATATCGCCTTCTAATGTCTCCCGACCTCTCGCACCCAGGGAGCCGGAGGGCGCCGCAGCCAAGGCGTCCAAGAGCGCAGCCGTAATCGAACTGCTGATAGCCTTGGCTGCTGCGCAACATGTACTCTACGAAGGACTTCGGGAGCCGGAGGGCGCCCCAGCCATGGCGTCCAAGAGCGCAGCCGTAGTCAACCTACTGATAGCCTTGGCTGCTGCGCAACATGTACTCTACGAAGGACTTCGGGAGCCGGAGGGCGCCGCAGCCAAGGCGTCCAAGAGCGCAGCCGTAGTCAACCTACTGCAAGCTCTTGGCAACACAGGATGCGGCGTCCTCCGGCTCCCGAAGTCAGCAGCCTAGGGCGTTGCCGCCGCACCCCGATCCGCAAGAAAAAGGTTGTGCCGGCATATGTTTCAAGCTCTCGCCGGCAAATACCGCCCTGACCGCTTCATCGATGACCCCTTCACATTCGATCACTTCCACGCCGCTGTCGGTCAGAACCTTTTTCGGGTTGCCGCCAATGCCGCTGACGAGCAGGGCTCTGCAATCGGACAATATCCCGGCCAGCGTTTTCCAGCGCTGCATGCCGTCGCCCGGATCCGGGGCCGGTCTGGCCTCGATCAATCCGATGCGTCCGTCATTTTCGCCGTAGATCATCACCTGATAGGCTTCGCCCAGATGCTGATTGACCAGAACCCCTTCGAGACTGGTGACAGCGACGTATGGCTTTGGGGAGACACTTTTTTCTTTTGCTTCCAACACTTCCAGATGCTGGCAGTTCTTCATCATGGTCATCAGTTCATTGGAAGGCATCTCCCCCAGCAATCCGACCGCATCGGATCGGCAGCGAGTGCAGTGGCGCATCTGTTTCACGTGGCGACCGGCCGCTTTACGAATCGCATTGACCACTTCAGTGGAGGGTTCTTCCAAATGTTCGAAATCACTGCCCGGATTCGGGTAGTAGGGCATGCAGTTAAAGAGATCGACGTCCATGGTCTTCAGCGTCCTGGCGACATCTTCGATGTGGTCGTCATTGACGCCCGGTATGATGATGCTGTTCACCTTGACAATGATGCCGCGTTCTTTGAGCCCTCGAATGGCTTCCATCTGACGATGCAGCAGAATTTCCGCTGCATCTTCGGCCCTTCTGATCCGCTTGTCGATGCGCATCCAGGAGTAGATTCTCGCCCCGATTTCAGGATCCACGGCATTCACCGTAACGGTGACATGGCTCACCTGCAATCGGGCTATCTCATCCAGGAAAGGCGTAAGGTTCAAACCATTGGTGGCCACACACAGCATCATATCGGGATAGCGCGCCCGCACCTGTTGGCAGGTCTCCAATGTCTCTGCGGCATTGGCGAAGGGATCGCCGGGTCCGGCGATTCCGACCACTCGGATGTTGGGCTTTTGCCGCAGCACTTCTTCCAGGTAGACCATGGCCTGGGCCGGGGTGAGCACGGCGCTGGTCACCCCGGGGCGGCTCTCATTGACGCAATCAAACTGCCGGTTGCAGAACTTGCACTGAACATTGCAGCGTGGCGCCACCGGCAGATGAACCCGTCCGAAATGGTGATGGGCCTTCTTATTGAAACATGGATGGTCGTTGATATTCATGTCGAATGTTTCCTGACCTTCTTAAGATAAAAATGTATAACTGGTCTAATATCGCGCTACGGGTTCAAAGTTCAGGGTTAAAAGTTCAAGGTTAAATAACTTTTAAATTGCGCTGCAGCGTCCTTTTTCATTGCCCCCGATATTGAGGACACGATCCCTCCACAGATAGGGTGCAAAACTTTGAACTCTGAACCCTGAACATTGAGCTCCCGTTCTACAGGTACGTATACCCGACATCCGAATCTTCCTGGCGCCTTTCGAGGAGCGTGTTGGCGATCCTGTCGAACAGGGCCTGGGCGCCCTGGTATCCCAGATGCAGCACCCGGCTGCCCCCAACGCGGTCGTGGATGGGGAAGCCGATGCGCACCAGGGGTACACCCAGCCGGCGGGCCAGGCTGTAACCTTTGCTGTGGCCGATCATCAGATCCGGTTTGGCCTCGGCCACCGCCGCTTCGATATCGACGAAATCGACGCCTTCGATGATCTTTATGCGGGTATGGTGCTTTTGATCCAATGACTGCTTTACAGCCGGCTCCAAACGGCCGCCATCGTCTCCGGTGGCGCAGATCACCGGCAATATCCCGATCTCTGACAAAAAATCCACCACGCCGGCCACCAGATCGGCCTCGCCATAGACAACGGCACGCCGCCCGTTGACATATTTGTGACCGTCCACCAGGGCATCCAACAGCCGTCCTCGCTCAAGGCCATATTTTTCCGGGAGTGGTTTGCTGCTGATGGCGCCCAACGTCTGCATCAGACGATCGGTCTGCCGGATCCCCATGGGCAGTCCGATCCGATGGGCGATCACATTGAAACGGTCCTCCAGGTGGGTGGCCGCCGTTTCCGGCATGGTGGCCAGCACCCGCCCCATCTCGATGCTGGCCCTGGCACCGCTCGAACCAGCGATCGCTTCAACACGGGTTCCACCCGCGGGTATGCGATGATAGGTCTCCCATAATCCGCCATCCAGGGTCTGGGAATAGTCGGGCAGCACCATGGCGTTCAGACCGAAGCCCGCAACGATCTCCTTTAGGTGCCGCAAATCGGCGGGTGAGACCATACCGGGGAAAAGATTGATGCATCGAGGCTTGTCTTCGTTTTTCAGTGTTTCATCCGCCAAACCGGCCACGGTGGCCAGTACGGCGTTGTGAAACCCCTGCATATGCGTCCCCTGATAACTTGGGGTGGAAACCTGCACGATGGGCGGCAGTGCAGCATCCGCATGCGTTTTTTTGTATTCGTGGATGAACATGGGCACGTCATCCCCGATGGTTTCAGCCAGGCAGGTCGTTGCCACGCCGATCATAGCAGGTGAATACTGCTTTAAGATATTATCCAGGGCTAATTTCATATTGGCGCCGCCGCCGAAAATGGCGGTCTGTTCGCCGAAGTTGGAGCACGCAATATCCATGGGCTCTTTAAAATGGGAGATCAGGTATCGGCGGATATAGGTCGAACACCCCTGGGAGCCGTGCAGCAGCGGGATGGCGCCGGCGATCCCTTTGAATACCAGGGCGGCCCCCAGCGGCGAACACAATTTGCAGGCGTTCTGGGTGGCGGCGGCCGACGGCCGGGTGGCCAGGTCTTTGAGTCGGTAAGTTGCGTTTTTCATGGCGCCTCCATTATCCTTCCTGCCGGAACGGCACAAACTGCCAAACCGGACTGGTCACCGATGTATGAATCTCGCGGGCAAAGTGCACCATGCCTTCAAACCCGGCCAACGGTATTTTCCGCTCGTGGTTGTGATTTTTCTATGATGTATTTTGAAAGCTCCAAGGGGTTGGCATCGTCCAAAATGACGGTGCCTTCGTCGCACATCTCCTGCAGGGTTTTGTAGTCGTCCGCATTGCCGGTCTGGGAACCGACCAGAACGACATTCATCCCCAGATAGCGGAGCGCCTTGATCAGGGAGAAGGCTTTGAAAGCGCCGCCGACATAAATCGCCGCTTTTTTTCCATTGAGGTCCTCGCGAATCTCCAGCAAGGCGGGATAGATGCGCTCCACCTGTTCGCGTACCAGCTGCTGCGCCCGCATCTTGATCTCGGGGTGATCGCTGAAGTGATCGGCGACATCATAGAGCGCCTTGGCCATGTCTTCGATGCCGAAATAGGAGACGCGGATAAAGGGGATGCCGTATTTCTCCTCCATCATCTGGGCCAAAAAGGTCATGGCGCCGGAACATTGCATCACCGACACGACCTCCACCCCCATCTGCTCGTAGTACTTCTCAATCATCCAGGCTTCGCCGCCGATATTGAACTCTCCCAGAATATTGATGCTCACCGGCGAAACAGCGTCCGTGCAGCCGGTACCCACAAGTTGGAACAAGGCGTCGCAGGCGGCCTTGTATCCGTCTTTTTTGGTGCCCTTGAAACCTTCGGAATGGACAGCAAGCACCGGGATACGCGTTTGCCGGCTGACCTTCCTGCACACGGCCTCGACATCATCTCCGATGATGCCCACAATACAGGTGCTGTAGACAAAGGCGGCTTTGGGCTTGTAAGTTTGGATCAATTCGGTCAGCGCCTGGTAGAGTTTGGGTTCGCCGCCGAAAATCACCTCTTTTTCTTTCAGATCGGTGGAGAAACTCATGCGGTGCAGTTGGGGGCCGCTGGATAGTGCACCGCGGATATCCCAGGTATAGGCCGCACAGCCGATGGGCCCATGAATCAGGTGCAGCGCGTCGGCAATGGGATAGAGCACCACGCGCGATCCGCAGAAGACACACGCCCGCTGGCTGACCGATCCGGCCAGGCTGTGCTTGTCGCACCGCATCTCGTGGGC
>JARRKU010000120.1:0-11023 GCA_037387725.1 Desulfobacteraceae bacterium | reverse complement strand
GCATTGAGAGGTGGCCAAGGCGCTGCCCTGGTTCGGGCGGTGGAGGGACAGTACCGGGCTGCATTGGTGGACGAATTCCAGGATACCGACAAGGTGCAATATGAGATATTTCAGCGGCTTTTTGATCGCCCTCCCATGATGCTCTTCATGATCGGGGACCCGAAGCAGGCCATTTACAGCTTCCGCGGCGCAGATCTTTTTTCCTACCTCAAGGCAGCCCAGGACGCAGACCGCAGCGCAACGCTAACGCGCAATTGGCGTTCCACCCCATCCCTGGTCGAGTCGGTCAATTTGCTGTTTGAAAGCCATCCGTATCCATTTGGATTCGAGCAAATCCAATTTCATCCAGCCACAGCGGCTAGACCGGGCGCCTCGCCGGTACCGTTTCCGCTGACCATCTGGTACCTCACCCGAACCAACGGGAAAGCGCCCTCCAAGCCGCTCAACCAGTCAGACGCCGTGGGGACCATTGCGGAAGCGGTGGCCGAAGAGGTTGTGCGATTGTTGATTACCCCCCAGGAGAGAACAGCGCCGCGTCAAATCGCCGTGTTGACCCGCACCCATGCGCAGTCTCAAATCATTAAGCACGCTTTATCCAAGAAAAGGGTGCCGGCCGTGCTCCACAGCGCCGGTTCAGTCTTTGATACCGGACAAGCCGATGGTTTGCTGAGGGTACTGGAAGCGGTGGCCGACCCGCATGACCCGGGAAAAGTCCGGGCTGCCTTGGCCCAGGATATGTTCGGCTGGCAAGCCGGCGATTTCCACGATGCAATGAATGGCGGTGATGAACGATGGCGGAAGCGCTGGGCAAGCTTTTATCACGATTATCGGATATGGCTGCAGCGCGGGATCTACCCCATGCTGCGCTCCTTAATGGCGCGAGAGAGGGTCAGGTCGAGAATGCTTTCCCGGCCGGATGGCGAACGCGCGCTTACGAACCTTCTGCATCTGGCTGAACTGCTGCACGAAGCAGAGAGTGAACATGGCCTGGGACCGGAAGGTGTGGTCAATTGGCTGGTGGAGCAGCGGCAATCAGCACAAGAAGGGGACGAAAGGCAGTTGCGGCTGGAAAGCGATGCGGATGCCGTTCGCATCATCACCATGCACAAGAGCAAAGGGCTCCAATTCGATGTGGTCTTCTGCCCTTTTACCTGGAGCGGTGTCCGAATGAACAAAGAGGCCGTCGTTTTTCATGACGGCAGCGACGAAAATCGATTGATCCTAAGGCTGGGTCCGGATATCCCTTTCGAGGATCAGCTCCAGGCCGGTAAGGAACTCCTGGCCGAAAACTTGCGCATGCTCTATGTCGCCTTGACCCGTGCAAGGGAACGCTGCTATCTGGCGTGGGGACGGATCAACGGTACCGAGATGTCCGCTCCGGCCTATCTCTTCCATGGCCGTCAATCGGGAGGTGATCAGACGGACTGGATGGCCCCCTTGACGCGCAAGATGAAATCGCTCTCCGATGCTGAGCTGATAAGGGAGCTTGGACATCTTTCCCGGCGGTCCGGAGGGAGTATACGAATCGCCCCGTTGATCCAACCAACCGATCTGGCGTATGAAAATCCAACTGCGGAGAAGCGGCTGGCGCGCAAGCGGAACCTGCGCAGGACTATTAGCGGTTATTGGCCCATGACCAGCTTCTCCTCCCTCACGGCTGCAGCGCCTGATACAGAGAAGGCGCCAGATGATCGCGACATGTCTGCGGGTGATGCGCCATCACAGAATCGGGAATCCGAAGAATTTGATTCGTTGTTCGACTTCCCCAAAGGCGCACGCGCCGGGCTTTTTTTCCATGATCTGCTGGAGCATTGGGATCATGCCGGTGGCCGTTACGGCCGGCAGGAAGAGCTAATCCGCTCCAAACTCCAGGCCCATGGGTTTGACGATCAATGGCATCCTGCGTTGAATCGGTTCCTGGGCCACCTGTCGGCCAAGCAGCTTTCGGCCCCCGGAAACGAATTCTCTCTTTCGCAGGTCAAGATGGAACATCGGATCAACGAAATGGAATTTTACTTTCCGTTGAAGGGATTTACGTCTGAACAAATCAAGACATGCTTTCAGTCTTGCGGCCATGCGTTATTCGGCGATGCCATGGCGGCTCGACTGGAGAGAATCCACTTTGCCCCGGAAAAAGGGGTATTGAAAGGCTTTATCGACACCGTTATCCAATACGATCACCAATATTTTCTTATAGATTGGAAATCAAACCATCTCGGCTATCATCCAGCGTTTTATGATGGTCCAATGTTGGATAAGTGCATGGTTGGAGATGATTATTTTCTTCAGTATCACCTTTATGCCGTTGCCCTGAGCCGACTTTTGGCGCAAAAGATTGCAGGATACCGATATGAACGTCATTTTGGCGGCGTCTTCTACATTTTCCTCCGAGGCATAACGGCTGAGCCGTCGGAAAGATCGGGTCTCTTTTTTGACAGACCCGGCGGTTCTTTGATTTCAGCTTTGGATGATCTCATGATTAAAAAAGGCTAGCGCATTCAATGGATCCAGAAGCACTACACCGGCGCGGGTTGCTGAACAGCATTGATCGCGCCTTTGCAGAGATGATTCACCGCATCCAAGGCGAAAATGCGCCATGGGTCGCTCTGGCAGCGGGATTGGTCAGTCGGGCGGCGGCCGATGGAAATGTTTGTCTCGACCTCGAATCGATTGTCGATGACGGTATCCCTGTTCCTGATGGCAACGGTAGCCTCTTTTTAGACATCTCTTTGGAAAGATGGCGGCGACTACTGAACGCATCAACGGCTGTCGGGAATACAAACGAAAAAAATCCCTTAATATAAGATGGTAATGTTATTTACCTCGAGCGCTACTGGAACTATGAGAAATTTGTCGCCCAATGGATTTTAGAGCGCAGCCAACGCCATTTGCCGGAGAATGCGATCCCGGATCTCGATGCGATTATCGAAGCGGTCTCCGGGAAGGGCAAGGTGGATCCGGATCAAACACGGGCTGTAAGGGTGGCGCTGAAAAATCGATTCACCGTGATTTCCGGCGGTCCCGGTACCGGCAAGACCACCACCATCGCACGGATCATCGTCGCCTTTCACCGTCTGGCCGCTGACAAATCGCCAAGGATTCTACTGGGCGCACCCACCGGCAAAGCTGCCGCACGAATGCAGGAAGCGCTCCATCATGGCATGGCCGAGCTTCTGGGGGATGACGAAGCCGGTATTATTTCCGATCCCATCGAGGCCAAAACCCTGCACCGGTTGCTGGAACTATCACCCGGAAAGAACCGGGTCCGATACACTCCGGAATCTCCAATGGCGGCCGATGTGATTATTGTCGATGAAGCCTCCATGATTGACCTTGCCCTGATGGCCAGGCTGTTTCAGGCCGTACCATCGGAGGCCCGCCTGATTCTCGTGGGGGATAAGGATCAATTGGCGTCTGTGGAAGCCGGGTCGGTGATGGGGGATATTTGTGCCGGCGTATCGACCAGTGGAGAAGACGATTGTGGTGGAAAATCCCGAACCGTTGTCGGGCGCCAATTGACCAATCACATGGTGGTGCTCAAAAAGAGCTATCGGTTCACTTCCGGCAGCGGTATCGAAGCGCTGGGACGCGCCACCAATGCCGGGAACAGCCGTCTGGTGGCGGATCTAATGGCTGACGCCGACGCGGGACATCTTAATTTCAAGGAGATCCATGAATTCAGGGACCTTGAAGCGAATCTGCAGCGATTGGTCATAGAGCACATTGCGCCGGTATTTACCACCTCCGATCCTTTGGGAGCGATAGCCCAGCTCGGGCAGTTTAAGATATTGACACCGTATCGCAAAGGCCCTTTTGGAGTGGAGGCCGTCAACCAGTTGGTCGAATCTACACTCCGCCGGCAGGGCGTTATCGAACCGGTGCCGGGGTGGAGGGGGCAGTGGTATGCCGGTCGTCCGGTAATGATAAACCGTAACGACTATTTCCATCACTTGTTTAACGGAGATGTCGGGATTACAATGATGGTCCATGAGGGAGGGGAACCACAGGTCCGTGTGGGATTTCCTTACGGTCGGGGTGCGATCCGCTATCTCGCCCCTGAGCAATTGTCGCATTACGAAACGGTGTATGCCATGTCCGTTCACAAGAGTCAGGGGACTGAATTTGAAAAAATCGTTTTGATTCTGCCGGACCGGGATTCACCACTGTTGACACGTGAGCTGATCTACACAGCGGTGACACGTGCCCGACAGACAGTTGAAATTTGGGGGCAGCGCGAGATCCTCTCCGCAGCCGTCGAGCGCCGTATCCAACGGGCTTCAGGATTGAGAAACAAGCTTTGGCAAATGTAGGGAGGACATTGATGCCGTCAAATTCGAATCACAATTTGGAGCTCTTTAACGGACTCAAGGCATTGTCGGACGCATCTTTTCCCAAAAAATGCGCGCTATGCGGCCAGGAGTATGCCACCGTCGAGGAGTACGTGCGGAAGACCGAAGACGTTTCGGGAAAGAGCGGCCTGAAGAAAGGCTATGACGATGACGACAAACCCATCGTGGAGCTGTTTCGCAATTGTGTCTGCGGATCGACGCTGATGGATTGCTTCAATGATCGACGGGATGTCTCCGACGGTGGATTGAAAAGGCGGAAACTGTTTGGAAAACTCATGGAGATGCTGACCGCCAAAGGAATAGGAGGCGATGTGGCCAGGCGTGAGCTGTTAAAGCTATTGAAAGGCGAATCCAGCCTGGTTCTGGAAAAGCTGGGCGTCCATATCCAGGTACGGTGAGAGCGCCCGTTTTCCCTTATTCAAAAAAGTGCCTGACAGGAAAGGAATAGGCCGATGAAAAGGCGAGAAGAGATCATCGAGACCCTG
Organism: Desulfobacteraceae bacterium; assembly: GCA_037387725.1. GTDB lineage: Bacteria > Desulfobacterota > Desulfobacteria > Desulfobacterales > Desulfosarcinaceae > JARRKU01. The sequence goes on along the minus strand of JARRKU010000120.1, from coordinate 6,189 downwards.
GAGCGAGGTCTGGAGCGATCCATTGGTTTTTTTACCACTCTGACACCGGACCAATTGGCCTCGAAAATTTACCAGGATGGCGCCCGGTGGACGGCTCAGCAGGTAGTGGCCCATTTCATCACCATCGAGCGATCCATGCACTGGCTTTTTGAAAATATTTTATCCGGTGGCGAGGGATCACCTGAAAACTTTGACGTGGATCGATACAACCGAAGCCAGACCCGCAAGCTTGACAATGTGCCCCTAATAAAACTGCTCGATCAGCTGACTCAGGTCCGCCGGAAAACCATCGATATGGTCGCCGCCATGTCGGAGAGCGACCTGGACCGGGAAGGGCGGCACGCTTTTCACGGTCATGGCCGGCTGGAGCGATTTATCCGTTGGGCCGATGAGCACGCGCTGATCCACGAAGATGAGATTCGCTCAGCGCTCAATATGAAGTCTATAGGAGAAGGTGCATGATCCCTTTTGAGACCCTATCGATGTCCGTAAACAGCCATGTGGCCTGCCTGGCGTTAAACCGACCCAAAAGCGCCAACAGCATTAATGAAACCATGTGGCAGGAGCTGCGGCAGGCATTCGAGCAATTGGATCAAATGTCCGATGTCCGTGTGGTCGTTCTGACCGGCGCAGGGAGGCATTTTTCCACCGGAATCGACTTGACCTACCTCGCCGGCCTCCAGGGAGAATTGAGCCGTCAACCTGAAGGTATCCGGCAGGAAAGTCTCTTACGATTGATCACCGATCTCCAAGAGGCGGTCAATATGGTTGAAAAGTGTCGCAAGCCGGTGCTGGCAGCCATCCAGGGTTATTGTATGGGAGCTGGACTGGATCTGGCGGCTGCCTGCGATATGCGATATGCCACGGCGGCCACCCGATTCTCCGTCAAAGAGGTGGATCTGGCCATCGTGGCGGATTTAGGTGTCTTGCAACGGCTTCCCGGTATCGTGGGGGAGGGGATTGCCAGGGAGTTGGTTTTTACCGGTCGCACCTTCAAAGGTGAAGAGGCCCAATCCAGCGGCCTGGTCAATCGGCTTTTTGAGAATACGGAAACGCTGCAATCCGGTGTCATGGCGCTGGCACAGGAATTGGCTGAAAAATCATCTTTGACCTTACGCGGTGTGAAGGAGACACTGAATTACAGTCGGGATCATTCTGTAGCAGATGGGCTGCAATTTGTCGCCCTCAGAAATGCTGCCATGCTGCTATCGAAAGATTTGGCAGAAGCAGCAGCCGCTATGATAGAAAAGCGCTCACCCAGATTTAGTTAGTATGGACATGCCCTCTGTATTTCCTATAGGATGTCAACAACCATCAACCCCGTGTGAGGTTCCACATGCAGCCAAAGGTAAAACGTCCTGTTCCTCTGATCTTCATTATGTTCTTCACAGTGATGATTTCACTAACCCATCTACTGGGAGGCATCGGTCCGGTATTCAAAGGCGGAGCCAATATGCTGGTCCTCTGTCTGGGACTGCTCTATATCATGATGGGGATCAGCGGATTTGTGGCTGTCATCGGGCTCTGGATGTTCCTGCCATGGGCCAATCTGCTGACGCGAATCATTTATCTCATATCCATCCCCCTCGGCATATCCGCCATGCTGCTTGACAGTCGGGGCGGTAATCTTGTCATGCAGCTATTTAACATCGGACTGGATTTATGGATCATATGGTATCTGATGCAGCCCCGTACCAAAATCCTTTTCAAGCATCACTGACCCTGTGGAACTGCCGAATATCGAACAAGAAATGTCGAATGTCCAAGTGTGGCATCGCTGCGTGCTGCCTTAAAAAAATAAACGGCAGAATACCTAACTTCAACATTCTACGGTTCCTTGTTCGATATTCGACATTCCATTGATCTGGAGTCGTCCGGATAAGTTATTGAGCGTAAACATTGCAAAAGCCGGAGGGCTCCAGAGTCAAGGCGTCCGGAGGTACGCCACCGTAGTAAAGCTACTGCGAACCTCCGGCAACGCAGGATCTGGAGTCGTCCGGATAAGTTATTGAGCGTAAATATTGCAAAAGCCGGAGGGCTCCAGAGTCAAGGCGTCCGGAGGTGAAGCCGTAGTAAAGCTACTGCGAACCTCCGGCAACGCAGGATCTGGAGTCCTCCGGCTTTTGCAATCAATACTTGAGGCGTGAAAACAGGGTTTTCTGGGAAGCCTGCCTGGCCTCCAGGAGGGTCGTGATGCCAAGCTCCCGCAGCAAGGCGATCAGCTTGATAAATATCTCTGCGGTGGCCACCGCATCACCCAGCGCTGTATGTCGACCGACAACGGATATTCCCAGGCGTTCGGCAATGACACTGAGGCTGTGGTCTTTGTGCAGCGGGTGCACCACTGCGGAAAGCAGCAGCGTATCCAGAATGGGATTGATAAAGCGGATTCCGGTTTGGGCCTCCTTCAGTTGGAGCATGCGCATGTCAAAAGCCACATTATGCCCCACCAAAATGGTGTTGTGTGCAAATCGTTGAAATTCAGGCAGTACATGGTCGATGGTGGGTTGGTCCTTAAGCATGTCTGGTCGAATGCCATGATACTTGATTGAATCCGAGGGAACGTTGCGCCGCGGATTGACAAGTTGGTAAAACTTTTCTTCCTTGAGCAAACGACCATTGACGATCCGGACTGCTCCGATGGAAATGATCTCATCACCGCCCTTGGGATCGAGCCCGGTGGTTTCGGTATCGAATACCGTATAGGTCAAGGCAGTGAGGGGACGATTGTCCAACTCGCTGGACTGCCCGGCCTGTTGGAAAAGATTGAAATCGTAGTATTCGGGTCTGGCCTCCGGTAGAATGGTCATATGGCCACCGGACCGCGGGGTTTCATAGCCGGCCAGAATCGGAACCAACAAAGTGATGCCGGCACGTTTGAGCGAAGCCGGGTCACCGCATATCCATAATTTGGCGCCATGGTAAGCCAAGATATCGGCCATTGGCAGAGACAGTTTGGCATTATACAGTTCAAGGGGTTCGTTTTTCCATCGCTTGAGCAAATCGTTGGAGATGGCGCCTCCATCCCAGGTGATGTCAAGATAAAGCCAAGATTTTTCTTTTCGAAAACAACCTCTTGCGGTCTCCAATCTAATATTGGGTTTGGCTTTTTTGAGGACGAAAAGTAAAACACCCGTAAGATGATGCCGGTCGATGCTCACCTGAACGCTCAAATCACTATTTTCGATCTTCAATTCAAAGGCGAGCACCTCCTTGACCTGTTGGTTAAGGAATTGGGCCCACTCGGCCACAGGAGTCGGGGTTAAAGGCCAGTTGTGATCCGAGGACCATTTTTCATGGACATCATTTTTCGTCAGCAATTCGGCTGCCAGGTTCGATTGTTCGGTTAGAATTTGAATCATATGTTCTCTAACCTCGGGGGAGTGGCCTGACGCATCGCTCAGGATATCGGCCGCTGCCTTGACAACGGAAATGGATTGAATCATCTGATGCTGCCAGGCCTGCAGGTGTTGTGAATCCGTCTGCTTCTGTTTTCGCTCCTCCAGCAGATCCTCGATATACAGAATGAAACCGGTGATCTGGTCTTTGTTATTCAAGACAGGCTGCAATTCAGCCGGCAACATGGACTTGCCATTGGCCTTGACCAGAAATCGTTCATTGACCAAGGTTTGTTTTTGAACCAGCTTATCTTCGACACGCTCCAGGGCTTTTGAAATCAAGGAACGGTCGACGAAGCTGTAGACCGAGCGGTCCAGTCCGACCCACTGGCCTTCGACGTCCTGATCTCCTTGAGCCAAATGATATCGGGCCAGAAGATTTTTTACTTTGCGATTGTAAAAGACAATCTGGCCATCCGCATTGCACACTAGAATGCCTTGGGGCAAATCAGCCAGCAACGCCGCAAGAATTTCTTTTTCATGTTCGGATTTCGATTTGGCATCAGCGAGTTGCTGTTCATAGGAATGTTTCAGGTTGGCCAATACGTCTGCATGCTGGTTGATGGCCTTGGACAGATTGCGCACATCCTGGCTGCCCTGCACGCGTAGCCGCAAGGATGGGTTGACGGTATTGATCAGGTGTATCTCTTGGGTGAGCTGATTAACGGGAATGATGTAGAAGCGAAAAAACCATTCCACCGTAAATCCGATAACCGTCAGCAGGAAAAAGATGGCGATGCAGAAATAGCCCAAGTGCTGGTGGACGATTCCCTGCAACGCCGCCTGATCATCCGGCGACATTTGCTTCCATAGCAGATAAAAATTGGTATATAGCACAACGACGGTGGCTGATGACGACACTGTCAAAAACCACCAGAATTTTTTATGGATTCTCAATGGATCGTCCGGTTTGCTGAACTACATTTATTTAATACATTCTAACTAATTCTTTGGCTTATCGTTTGTCAAGTTATTTTAATTCATGTCAAGACTAATGCATTAATTACGGTCAGTTACTCTATTATTTGATTATTAGGAAATCTGTGGTCGTTCAAATGGAGATATTGAACAGCCGGCAAGCCGGAACAATCCATCCGATGGGGGAAGCTATACGCCGCCGGTAAACTTCAGCTTCATGTTGGCTTGCATTCGCTCAATACGCTTGAAAATCGTGCGAAACAGGGTTTGCTCAATATTGGATAGTTTTTTGGGATTGATGTAGTTGTCGGCCGGCTCGCCTGCCGCGATGGAATGGACCTGAGTCAACAACCGGTGGCGCATCAGGAAGTTGTAGGCCTGGTCCAAGTCATGGTAGTCGTCGGGCTTAAGCACTTTCTCCAGAAACAATCGGTAGAGCCGATCCTGGGTGTTCGTGTCGGCGATATTGTAGTGAAGGGCATAGATTCTTGCAAAATCCACAACAGGCGTCATGGCGTTTTTGATATCAAACTGGTTGCGATGCCGCCCTTTGGTCTCGACCACGAATTTGTTGAAAAAATTCAATGGCGGTCTGAATCCCAACGCATTCTCGGTCAGCTCCTTGAAAAAGCGCGTCCACCCCTCCAGGTTCTGAAAAAGGTACAACCGCAGATCGTCTACCAGATCCATCGAACCGTATGCGCCCCGGAAATCAAAAAAGATAGCCGATTGCATCAAATCTTTTCGTGTGGATATGCGTATCCAAGAATGGAAATACTCCTTCCATTTGGAAATGGGTTGGCACCACTGTGGGTTTTTGGCCATGATCTCGCCTTTGCAAAACGCATAGCCGACCTCATCGAGCCAGGTGCAGATGGTATCCCCCAATGCCAAAAAGTATTGCTGGGTTGATGGTGCATCGGTTTCGTCGGCATCCGCATAAATGATGGCGTTGTCCTGGTCGGTTTTGAGGGTCTGCTCCATGCGGCCCTCGCTGCCGAGGATGATAAAGGCAAACGCGACAGGTGCCGGACCGTGCTTTTCAAGGGCCAGGCCAATCAACTGGGTAAGAATCGCGTCGGAAATGCTCGTAATCAGCTTGGTAATAACAGCTGATTTAGCGCCGCTGGTGATCATGCTGCGGATCAGGTTGGGAATGCGCCGCCGAAGATCGACCAACTTGTTCACGCCGGATGCGGAAGAAATCTCGCGCAGCATGAAAAACGGCGATTGCTCCTGGGACGACAAGATGTCTCCGTTGGTGATGACCCCTTCCACTTTGTTGTGGGTATCGGTGACCGCAAGGTGCTTGATGTTGGACCGCATCATCTCCAGAAGCGCTTCAGACAGCATTGAGCCCGCCGGGATGGTGGTCAAAGGCGACGACATGATATCGGCTACCGGATTCTGGATATCGTATCCGCTGGCCACCACTTTCCGGCGAATATCGTTGTCCGTCACGATGCCGATCAAACCGCCGCTCGGTGACTTGATGAATATCGAGCTGCATCTATTTTGGCTCATTTCCACAGCCGCCGCCTGGATGGTAATGTCGCCCTGGCAGGAGAGCAGATCGGTATGGAAGACATCCTCCACCCGCTGCGAAAAAAGCTGAGACGATTCAACTTTGGGGCCAATGTCCTTTCGAATGATGGAAGCGTATGACCGATCGAGCATTCGGCGCCCGAAAGTATTGGTGAAATGGTCTGAGAATGCGGGAAAAGCGTCGCACAGAGATAAAAAAGCTTTTCGCGGCAGGATGTAAAAATGGGTGTTTTTAGCCAGCCGCGCGGTACGCACCGCCGTGCCGTTGTTGACCAGCATGGAGATGCCGCCGAAGGTGTCACCCCGCTTCAGCATCCCGAACAGTTTT
>JARRKU010000119.1:0-11190 GCA_037387725.1 Desulfobacteraceae bacterium | reverse complement strand
GCCTTCCCGGTGGTGGATGATGACAACAAGCTGCTGGGCATCTTGTCGGTGCGCGACCTGCTGCGGGCTTTTATCAATGTGTTGGGTATCGGTGAGCCCGGTACGTTGCTCTGTGTTTTGGTCGAAGAACGTGTCGGACAGTTAAAAAAATTGTGGATATCATTACCGAAGAGAATATTTCGTGCGGTAGTGTGCTGGTTGCCCGCTATTGGGAAGAAGATAAAAGGGCGGTCTTTATTTATCTTCTATCCCTAAACGTTTCCCGGGTTAAGCAGCGGATCGAAGCTTCTGGATTTAAGCTGATGAATCCCATGGACTGGTATATGGACCAGATTCCTAAAGTGTAACCCTGCCATTTTCCAAAATGGCAATCGGAAGAAACATGATCAGGCTGTATCCATGACAATCGCCCGCCCCGATCAATCCCCTTATCAAGACTTGTATATCTACTACCTTAAAGGCCGCGTGCCGGTAGATGCCATGGCGGATGCAGCCGCCTATATCGGTAATTGGGAAGAAGAAGAGGATTCCTTTCTCTTTTTTACCCGGTCTGCTGACCAGCTGGTTGCCCGGGTGGTTGAGCAGTACTCCCATCTGACCTTGTCTGACCGGTTTCAGATGACCTATGACGACTGGCAGGGGGGCGCGTTGTCTCCCATGCGGATCGGCGAATTGGAAGTCGTGCCGGCGTGGCATCACAGCGCTGATAGTCCCGAAGATGAAAGTCTACTGCTGGATCCCGGTGTTGTCTTCGGAGCCGGCACTCATCCTACCACCCGGGATTGTTTGGAAGCCATCCAAATGGCTTTTGCGCGGCATTCAATGACCGATGTTGTCGATCTTGGCACGGGCACCGGACTGCTGGCGCTGGCCGCCGTAAAGCTCGGGGCGCGGCGTTGTGTGGCCGTAGACCTCAACCGGCTGGCGGTGGAGACAGCCATGCGCAACGTTCGTTTGAATGGGATGACCGACCGCATCGTTGTGGCACAGGGGGATGCCAAGAATTTTATAGACCTCTCTTGTGATCTTATGGTATCCAATATTCATTATGATGTAATGCGGCAAATTGTGGCTGCGCCCGGTTTCAAGGCGATGAAGCAATTTGTGATATCGGGACTGCTTCGGAGCCAGGCGGATCGGATCGAACGCCAATTGCTGCATCTCGGTGCAAGGATCCTTCAAAAGTGGGAATGGGACGGCATTTGGTTTACTTTTCATGGCGAAAACGTAACGTATGGTTTCAAACGTTGACTCCGGCATGGCAAAAAAATGCCTACATTCCGCAGTGAGATTGGGACAGGCGTTGCAGTGACGCTTGAAGGGGATCTATGATTATTCGATGCTGGGGGGCAAGGGGCTCCATACCGGTTTCCGGTAAAAAGTATATCAAGTACGGTGGCGATACCACCTGCCTGGAAATCCGGACCAAGAGTGACGACATCATCATCGTCGATGCAGGCACCGGCATTCGGCGTTGCGGGAACCAGCTCATCCGGGAGGGGCGTTACAAATATAACTTCCTGCTCACACACGGCCACTGGGATCACCTCATGGGGTTTCCCTTTTTCAAGCCCCTTTTTCTTGAACATCCGGAAATCATCATGCATCGCGGGGCGTTTCATAAAAAATTCATGGAGAGCATGTTTTCCAAGGTCATGGCACCGCCCAACTTTCCGGTCCGCTTCTCTGATCTGAAAGCCAAAATCGTCTACGATGAAGGACACCCTGAAAAATTCGAAATAGGGTCGGTAACAGTGGTCCCCATCCAGATCAGCCACCCCAATACCGGAAAGGGGTATAAATTCATTGAAGACGGCAAGAAATTCGTGTTTCTCACCGACAATGAACTGGGATTTGTACATCCCGGGGGGTTGAAAAAGAAAGAGTATTTTTCTTTCTGTGACGGCGCCGACCTGCTGCTGCACGACGCCGAATATACGCCCCAGGAGTACAAGCTCCTGATGGAGTGGGGACACTCTTCCTACAAGGATGTTCTGGAGCTGGCCTTCAAGGCCGATGTCAAGCAACTGGGGCTTTTTCATCATAACCAGGAACGGACCGATGATGAGGTCGATGAAATTGTCGATGCCTGCAAAAAGATTATCGCCAAGCGCAAGCGCTCGTTGAGCTGCTTTGCCGTCGGAGCGGATATGTCTTTTGAGCTTTAGCATAGAATCCCAGCCCCCCATGTCTTCGAGTCCCCGTCCGTGGTGATCCATGAGAACGCAAATTCAACAAGCTGTCCAGGCCTTGTCCTCTTCCAGCGTTACTGTGGCGCTGACCGGCGCCGGTATCTCCGTGGAAAGCGGCATTCCGCCTTTTCGCGGAAAGGGCGGCTTGTGGGAGAAAATCGATCCCATGAAATACGCCCATATTCATGCCTATGAAAAGGACCCGGGCAAGGTGTGGAAGGTGCTTTTTTCCGGATTGAAAGATGTCCTTGACAGGGCTGCCCCCAATGCAGGCCATCTTGGATTGTACCGATTGGAACGCATGGGGCTCTTGCAGACCATCGTCACGCAGAACATCGATGGGCTCCATCAACAGGCCGGAAGCCAGGACGTGATCGAATTCCACGGCACTTTTGCCTCCCAGCATTGCATGGACTGCGGGATCAGCGTCGATTCCCGGACACTTTCCATGGATCGGCTTCCTCCCACGTGCAAGTGTGGCGGGATATTGCGTCCGGATGTTGTGATGTTCGGTGAGATGATTCCCATGGACGCGCTTCAACGCGCCCAGATGCTGGCATCCACTTGCGAGGTGATGATGGTTGTGGGCACCTCCGCGACGGTCGAGCCGGCGGCTTATCTGCCGTTTATCGCTAAACGCGCCGGGGCGACCATTATTGAGATCAATCCGGAATCGACACCCCTGACAGGTCAGGTCACGGACATCGCCCTGCTGGGAGAAGCCGGACGGGTGATGAGAGAACTCGTGGACGCCGCCCAACATATCTATTCGGATTAGGCGGCATGCACAGCGCGGGATCTCCCCTGCCCAGTGCCTGTCCCCTTAACCGGCCTTCGGACCCGCATACCAGTGGCCCGTAGCGCCCATCCTGCCATGGCAATAAACCTGGAGCATGTTGAAAGCATGATACCTTCCACCGGCAATAGCGGAAATCTTTTTGGATGGTCAGCAAAGGTCGCTTTGCCCCAGCCCAGTATCGATGACAATACAGCCGATGTCGACCGGCTCTCTCTTGTTTTGGAAAAGGAATTCGGCACGAACCATGTGGATGTCGAGCTCTCCTGGCGCAGACGATTACCCGCATTATTGCGCGAGAGCCAGTACCACCTCCGTTGCCTGTTATTCAAGGAAGCCCATCGTGCCGTGCTGATTCATGCCGCGCCAGCGAATGATCAGGCCGTCATGGCTGGTGTGGCCGTTGATTTAGGGACCACGCGGGTGGTGATGCGCCTGGTCGATCTGGAAAAAGGGCAACCATTGGCTGAGCACTCATTCGATAATCCGCAGGCGAAGATCGGGCCGGATGTGTTGGCGCGCATCCACCACACAGACCAGCCTGAAGGACAGGATAGATTGCAGCGTCTGATTATAGACAGCGTCAACCATCACGTAGCGGCGTTATGCCGATCCTGTTCCCTCGACCCCGAACAGATTCATCTGTTCAGTGTGGCCGGAAATACCGCCATGAGCCATCTCTTTGCCGGTCTTCCGGTGCGTTGGATGATTCGCGAACCTTATATCCCCGCAGTTAATCGCTTCGGGCTCCTGCGTGCGGCTGACTTGGGGCTTTACGCGTCAGAGAGCGCCAGGGTATTTATCTTTCCCAATGTCGGCAGCTATTTTGGAGGAGATTTAATTGCAGGGATTGTGGCCACCGGTATCCATTGCCATTCGGAAACGGCGATCCTGGTGGATGTCGGTACCAATGCCGAAGTAGTGCTGGGCAACCGGGAATGGCTGATGGCCTGCGCAGGAGCGGCCGGTCCGGCGCTGGAGGGCGGTATGAGTCGCATGGGGACGACGGCGGCACCCGGAGTCATCGATCGGGTGCGTATCGATCCTGGAACGCGGGAGTTCGAGATTCAGACCATCGACCACCTACCTCCGGTGGGGATCTGCGGTTCGGGGGTGATTGATCTGGCTGCCCAGCTTTTTCTGGCTGGCATGGTGGATATCCGCGGCAAGTTCCTGCCCGAGGCATGCGGTCCGCGTCTGGTCCGATTGAATGGCATGGCCTACCTTACCATCGTGACGGAAGATGCCTCGGGGGCAGGTGACGCCTTGCGCATCAGCCAGGCGGACATGGATAGCCTCATGCGCTCCAAAGCCGCCATGTATACGATCCTGGAGACCATCACCGGCACCATGGGCCTGGCGCTGGAGGAACTGGAAACTTTTTATGTGGCCGGGACCTTTGGTTCCCTGATCGATCCGCGGTCAGCCATTACCATCGGCATGATACCCGACCTTCCCATGGACCGTTTTCGCTCCATGGGCAACACCTCTCTGGAAGGGGCATCGGCGCTACTGATCCGCAGAGATCTTGCCACGGAGATCGACACCGTTCGGGATCGGATCACCTATCTTGAATTGAACGTCAATCAGGACTTCATGAACCGTTTTTCAGCAGCCAAGTTCCTGCCCCACACCCATAAAGACCGGTTTCCATCCGTGAAACCCTGAATACCGTGCCGGAGCGCTCCCGGCTGAGGCCACATATGAATCTTAGATCGATAGGGGTTACTTGTTGATTTTGGATCGGCGCAGTTGAATGTAAAAGTTTCGGGCAGCCTCATAGGGATCAAAAGCTGCTTTTTTCGCCGCATCGATGTCTTCGATGCGAAACGAGAGGGCGTTGATCCGTTCATATCCCCTGATGGCCAGGGCAGCTGCGGTATTGTCCATGTAGGTCAACGGATGGAGGAGTGAATCGCCGGCGAGGCCCACCGTGTCCCGCAGGCTTGAAGACCCCAGAATCGGCCAAACGATGTAAAAGCCGTCTCCCGCGCCCCATTGACCGAGGGTTTGCCCGAAATCTTCTTTGTCGGGCTGCATCTCTGGAAAGTCTTCGAAGAGGTCGATGAATCCCAACAGGCCGAAAGTTGAATTGAAGATAAGTTTGGAGATTTCTACGGTGGCCGCCTCCCCTTTGCCTTGCAAGATACAATTGGCAAATCGAATAGGGGTGGTCAGGTTTGTAAAAAAATTGCTCACACCGATACGGACCGGTTCGGGCGCCACCGTTCGGTAGCCTAAGGTTACCGGTCTTAAGACCCAGGTGTAGAGTTTGTCATTAAAAGTGAACATGGCGCGGTTAAACGGTTCAATGGGATCAGCGATCTGCACCACTTCCTGGGCTTCGTCCTCATCGCTCCACACATCTTCGTCCTCTTCAAAAAGCGCTTCTTCCTCAGCCGTGAGTGCTTCATCATCCCCTGCCAAAGTCGAGGCGGTATGTGGCGATGGCGCTTGGAGCTGAAGCGATGGATCTTTTTTGGCGGCTTGGGACGCACAACCTGTCAACAGGCAAAAAAGGAGTGCTGCTAGGGTGAGAGATCCTATTGGATTGTTTTTTTCCATGTGAGCGCCAATCTACTTAGAGCCCGAATTCGACTTGTTCTGTTCAGCCAGTTTCTTTTCCAAATCTTCGATCAGTTGGGCCGGGGTTTTTTCTTTGAGGATTGAGGTAAATTGAACCCGGTAATTTTTCACGAGGCTGACGCCGTTTTCCAGCAGAATATCGTAGATTTTCCATTTGCCATCAACATTATGCATTCGATAATCGATTGGGATTTCGATGTTTTTGCGCCGCAAACGGGTCCGAACCAGGGCTTTTGATCCTTTAACGAGTTCCTTGTCAAAATCGATTTGTTCATTATTGAACTTCCCTTGCAGCTTGTCGATGTAGGTGCTGCCTAAAAATAAGGAGAATACATCGGAAAACTGTTTTTTCTCCTGGGGAGAGAAATTGTCCCAAGGCCTGCCGATAGCCCTTCGGCTGATTTCCTTAAAATTGAAGATCGGACGGGCAATTTCCCAGATCTTGTCGCGTTGCTCTGCCCGCAAGGCCCCGGCCTTGTAAGACGGGTCATTTAATATGGAGATAATTTGATCGAAGGGTCCTTGCAGTGTTTCCATGGGGCGGGTTGCCAAGGCGGTCGTCGCCTGACCAGCGATCAAAAAAATTGCCCAAATGATCAGGGCCCAGTTCCTCGGGGCCATGTTGCCTCCTTTGTGGTGGGTGCTCTGCCGCTCCATTCTGCATTGCAAGACAGAATAATAACGCGTCGTATCGCTTTATGACGTTATGACGGCTTTTGCCGTTCTAATGTTTACATTAATGGCCATATCGGAAATATAACTAAAAACTTTAGGGGTCTATGTGCCATTATATTGCCCCGATTAACTGCTTACTATAAAGAACCCATGAAATCGTGTCAAGCTGGAATGATCGTTCCTCTTAATAAAAACGGTACCATAGCGCGGATATAAACTCAAAGGGAATGGGCCCGAACCGGCGTGGAATATATGGATTTTTGCACCCGCCTTTCTGTCCGAAGTGATCGGAGTACGCCTGAGCCGCCACTATGTAATTGGGTAGACAGGGTAACAAGAATATGGAAGATAAATTACCTTTGTACTATCGGGGCGTCTGGCGATTGTTAGATAGGGAAATAATTCCAGATGGATATTGTTGTTTTGAAGGTGTCTTTCGCCTTGGCACTTTAATTGCAAATCCTGTCGGTGTCACATACAGAAAAGGCCAAACTCCGGGTAACCGGAGGACGGAAAGTTTCGGGTCCAGATAGATGGATGGCCGGGCTGCCTGGAAAGGAGAGTTCCAATACCGGGTTGCGCGGCGGCAATCCGGTTTTTTATTGCCGCCAGCCCATAATCCTGGTGTTGGCAGCAGTGAGTTGATATGTGATTAGGCGCTTGGCTGCGGCAGAGAAGCCACTGGAAACAGAGGCTTTTGCTGGGGGGCATGGTAAGCCGCAGCCCGGCTGGCGTGGATTGCGACGTTTATCTGAAGACAGGATCAGCCGGATAGCAGATGTCCTGTCCTTAACAAAGCCCCGGAGATGGATTCGTTCACCCCAATGGATGACTCCCAAGATTCTGCGTCAATTGAAAAATTGACCTTGCTGGATTTGATATCACTGGAGGAGCTTCAGCAACTTCAAGATACCCTTGCGGACATGCATCAAGTGGCGTCTGTGATTACTGACGCTGACGGTCACTCGCTCACCCTTCCCAGCAACGAGATTTCCGTTTGCAAATTGATTCAAGCATCGGCCAAAGGATACAAGGACTGTGTGGAAATGACGCGCACCATGGCCAGTCGAATTGAAACGGGGAACGCGCCCGCCTGCTACGCTTGCGACCGATTGGGCATCCTGACGGCCGTTGTCCCCATTACCGTCAATAAGATTCATCTGGCCAGCTGGTGGGTGAGTCAGTATTGTGGCGCCCCCTTGTCCCATAGCCGGCTGCGAGAATATTCGGAAGAAATCGGCATCTCATATGAAAAGCTGAAGAAAGCATTACATCGACTGCCAAAGGGAGAGATGAAAAACTTCAACAAGATAATTGAGTGGATTGAGGCGCTATCCCATCAAATCGCCAAACTGGTCTACGAGAAGCATATTCTCTCTCATAATCTTTCCAAGATGAATCGTGTCGAAGAGGAGTTGGACCAGCAGCGTTCTCAGATGGAACGTCGGGTTGAGGAGCGTACCGCGGAGTTGATCAAAACCAACAACCGACTGCAATTGGAGGTGATGGAACGCGACCTTGCCGAAGAACTGGCCGAGCGCAAAACCCGGTTGTTGGACGCCATCAACCTGATATTTCAAGAGACCCTTACGGATAAAAGCGATGAGTCCTTGGCGCATACCCTTTTGACTTCTGCTATGAAACTGACCGACAGTCCTTTCGGACTTGTTGCAGAGCAGAAGAATGGCCGTTGGCAAATAACGGCCTTGCATGGTGCGGAAGAAGATGATGCCTCGGCAATGGCAGGCGAGCCGGAAATATCGGAGATCAAAAATCTGTGGCGGCAGTTGATGACCAAGGGGCATCCCATCTCCCGTCCGGGTATTGAAGAAGACGTCGACATAACGCCCTTTCCCAGGACCCACCCGGATTTAGGGCCATTTATCGCGGCCCCTTTGAGCAAGGAACAGCGCGTGTCCGGCATCATCACCGTAGCAGGCAATGAAGCAGGATATGCCCTGGTGGATCAAATGGATGTCGAAGCCCTTGCTCAGGCTTTCATCGAAACATTGCTGCGCAAACGGATCGAAGCGGACAAAGCCCAGAGCGAAAAGCGGCTGAAGCTGGCTTTGGAATCCGCCAACGAAGGCTTGTGGGATTATGCGCCCATATCGGGGGGGATCTATTACAGTCCCAGATGGTTTGCCATGTTGGGATATATGGACGGCGAATTCCCGGATACCATGGAAACGTGGAGCACCTTGACCCATCCGGAAGACTTGCCCATCCTGGAAGAGACACTTCAAGCACTCAGCGATGGCGTCAGAGAAGAATTCAATATTGAGCTGCGCATGCTGGCCAGATCCGGCCGCTGGAATTGGCTCCAGGTCAGGGGGCGGACGGTGGAGAACAGCAAAGACGGTAGGGCTGAACGCATTATCGGCACCCTTATTGATATCAGCAAATTCAAGCAGATCGAAGTCGCACTGCAGAAGGCCAACGATGAACTGCAGCGTCTGGCTGCCCTGGATGATCTGACCCAGATCGCCAACCGCCGGAGATTTGAGGACCGGTTGGCACAAGAGTGGCGACGCGGCCAACGAGACAATAGCAACCTTTCCGTCATTATCTGTGATATCGATTATTTTAAGAACTACAACGACACCTATGGTCACGTGAAAGGGGACGAAACGCTTTATGCTGTGGCGCAGGCGATCAGTGCAGCCTTGAAGCGGCCCATGGATCTGGTGGCACGGTTTGGCGGCGAGGAGTTTGCCATGATTCTGCCCAATACGGACAGCGTGGGCGCAGAACGCGTGGCGGTGGAAGTAAAATCCGCGATAGCGTCACTGGCGATTGAGCACAAGACATCCGAGATCAATGCGCATATCACCTTGAGCTTCGGTGTCGCCTCGCTTGTTCCGGCGCCGGATCTGTCGGCTAAACTGCTCATCGAGGCCGCCGACGGGGCCTTGTACCGCGCAAAATCGAAGGGGCGCAATCAAATTCGATGCATCTCTCCCAACCAAGAAGATGATGACGAGGACATCGACGAAGAATAGTGCCGTGGCCATAAGTGTCGGGGATGACGATGGTGAAAACAACCTCTATCGGCTTTGCTCAAAGGCTTGGATCTTGCCCACGAAGGCATCGGGCAATTGTACAACCTCTTTAGCCTGGTAATCGTAGCATAGAATCTTGGTAAACCCTTCTGCACACACCTCTTCTTTACTAGAGATTTCATATTGCATGACGAAGCGTTTGGATTTAATCTCTGTGATACAACATGCAATGCGAATGCAGTCGTTGAGAAAGAGTTCCCGCTTGTACCTGCAGTTGGCTTCACCGATAATCATTCCATATCCCTCAATATCCAATTCTGTATAGCCGAATTGTCCGAGATAGGCGGACCGTGCTTCCTGGAAATAGGAGAAGTAGGTTTGGTAGCCGACATGGTTGCCGTAGTTCAAATCGGTTGTACGTACGGTCATGGAAATCGAGAATTTATATGGGGCCATTGGGACCTTCCTGATTCAGCTTTGGATTGTTCCAGTGGCGCGTACTGTCGCGTTGGGTTTTCTTGTCCAGGTTCTGTTGCAATGCCGTCGTCAGATCAACGCCGGTCTGGTTGGCCAGACACGTCAGGACAAACATCACATCGGCCAACTCATCGGCCAGGTCTTGGCACGGCGCGCCGGATTGATAGCTCTGCTCGCCGTAGGTGCGCGCCATCAACCGCGCCACTTCCCCGACCTCCTCCATGAGGATGGCCAGATTGGTCATTTCGCTGAAATAGCGGACCCCGTGGGTTTTAACCCACTGATCCACCAGCTTTTGATATGCTTCGATCGAGATGGAAGACATTGGTTTTCTCTTCAGCTTGTTTTGCTATCGTTTTGTTCTGCCGCTTTTTTCAACGCAGTCGCCAATGCCGCTTTGTGCAGCTCAGCCGCAATATGTACCGGGCTTTTTCCACTGATGGGGTCCCAACTGGAGGGGTCGGCCACGCAGAAAAATTGAGTTTCCAGACCGATCCGAATTCGTGCTTCTTCAATTTGGAGCCCGATAATGCGCTGTGCCGCTTCCCAGGTGGCACCGCAGGGGGCGCCCCTTGTGGTTTCAACCGCTCGTACGATTCCATTCTCAACGATGACGCGATACTCCGGCTGTCCATAGCGCTTTCCGTATGGTCCCAACCCTTCTTTGTGGGTCAATGCGCAACAGGTGCGCGGTGTCAGGGCCTCCGCCATGGGCGGTTTTTTCCCTGAAGCCACCACCGGAATTTTGAGCTGGCGGCATATTTCGGCCAGAAAAAAACTCAGGTCCGGATGCTTTAGATGGTCCAACACCAAGTCGGCACCCCGGGGTTCGGGCAGTATATCGGTTGCGTCGTCGATGACCGGAGGAAGGGCGTTGTCAATGGAGACGATGTGGAGCTTGATCTCATCCGGGCTGAATTGCTCAATGGCTTTGATTTTGCCTTGCGCGCTCTGATGTTGCTGGTAAACCCAAATGCATTGCGGTCGGATATGTTTCTTTTTAGTGCGTTCAGTGCTCATTGTGATTCAGCTGTCCCTTATGCGTATACCATATGGCGCCAATAAAAACAGGCCGGGCGCTTAGCAATTCAGCAGCGATCCGGCCTGAAAATCTGTAGATGAAAAGGAGTTGCGCCTATGCCCCGGGAACCATTCCAAAAGGTGTACCGCATACCCGCCAACGATTGTCCTCTTTGACCAGTTCCAAGGTTTCGTCCACCGCATAGTCCTGGCCGATGCCAAAAAGTTTGCCCACCAGCATGAACGCGGGATTGATGCAAACCCGGGTTGTGCCGGTCAAATGGACCTTCATTTTATCCTCGCCGGGCTCCACCACCCGCACATGAAATAATGCCCCAACCATGGTAAGGGTCGGTCCTTTGGATGTATCGATTTAAAGCTTGATCCGCAATTTTGAATAAGGAGTTCTGCCCATGCCGAAGAAATTTGACATCGCACCTTT
>JARRKU010000118.1:0-38888 GCA_037387725.1 Desulfobacteraceae bacterium | reverse complement strand
CAAACAGGGTGTTCAGTTAGAATCGCTGGGGGATTTTCCCCACAGGGGAAATTCCCCCGGGGTTATTTTCCCCAACGCACCATACCTGTCATCTGCCGAAAATATTAACCTATTGTTTTATAAAGATTATTTTACACCGCTTATCTTGGCATGCCCATTGCTCATATAAAGCCAAGTCCATGGAGGAAGCGATCAGGTTACCATACGCTTTGGTACGGAGTTGCAACCGGAAGCGCCACGATAATGGAATGATCCTCACCGGTTACAACCTGAACGCGCCGAATGAGATGGACTGAGTTTAAGCGGCAACTGGGTTAAGGGCCAAATGGAATCTGTACTTGTTCGTTGAGCGATTTTACGTATGGCACGGGACCGGTATCTGAGTTGAAGCGGAAAATGATCTGAGTTGATATTGCTGTCCTGAGTTGAAGTGAACCGCCGAGATTGAACCTCCAACGGCACAGTTTAAGCTACGCATCAACCTCCCACTGTATCGGAAGCGAAAGCCCTTTTCTTCAGTTCGGCGGCCGGGGGCGGCATCATTGCCACCGGCCGCCTTTTTTTACCCCGTTGTTTCAAAGGTCGGAGGGCTTCAGAGCCAAGGCGCCAAAGGATCAACCGAAGGGTGGGCATTGCCCACCTTTTATGATGGTGGCGTGTGCAGAAAAGGGTTTGCGTCAATCCTGGTGGGCGATGCCCACCCTGCAGCCCTTGGCAATCCCGCCATCGGCGGGAGAGTTCTCCGACTTTTGAATCCTCGGGGTTCAAGGCACCGCCGATCTTCTTACGCAGGAAAGCGCTGGTGGTGTACCGCGTCACCCCAGTGTAGTATCGATCGACGACTTTTTTTACCATCTGTGCATATGGCTCCACCAACTGAGGTGAAATTTCGAAATTGTCATAATTAACGATGGCGTAAACCTTGTGGCCCAATGGGGAAAGTCTTTCATTCACTTCAGATTCGATCTGGGAGATGGTTTTCTCGCTACGCACGGCCAGACCCTCGAAATTGACGTAGAAGATATTTTCGGCGGCATCGTATGAAAGCCGCTCCTCAAGCGGAACCGATACCAAATCCGGCCGCAACCCCATGGGCGGCAGCATGAAAATACGCGGATCCATTAGCGCTGGCGCCTGTTCGATCACCGGCTTGAAGGCCATCTGGGAGAGAATGTCCTTCTCGAGATCGACGCCCGGTGCAATCTCCACCAGTTCCATCCCCTTTTCGGTCAGTTTGAAAACGCACCGCTCGGTGATATAGAGAACGGGCTGTTGTTTGCGAACCGCATAAGGGCCGCTAAAGGTAACGTGCTCCACCTGATCGACGAATTTCTTCGCTTTCCCTTCCTGCAGGATGGTAAGGCTTCCCTCCTCGACATGCACTTTAAGTCCACCGGCCGTGAAAGTGCCCACGAAAACCACCATTTTCGCATTCTGGCTGATGTTGATAAAACCGCCGGCACCGGCCAGTTTGGGGCCGAATTTGCTGACATTCAGATTGCCGGACCGATCCGCCTGGGCCAGCCCGAGAAAGGCCACATCCAAACCGCCGCCGTCGTAGAAGTCAAACTGGGCGGGCTGATCCACCAGAGCCTCGGTATTGGTGGCAGCGCCGAAGTTCAAGCCGCCTGCCGGCAATCCGCCGATCACACCGGGCTCCGCCGTCAGGGTGATCAGATCTTCGATTTGCTCCTCATTGGTCACATTGGAGATGCCTTCCGGCATACCGATCCCCAGGTTCACCACGCTGTTGGGCTTGAGTTCAAAGGCGGCGCGGCGGGCGATGACTTTCCGCTCCCCCATCTCCAAGGGATCGAGAGATTGCACCGGCACCTTGATTTCGCTGCTGAAAGCAGGGTTGTACGGCGTTCCGAAAGTCTGCCAGTGGTTTTCCGGTCGGGAAACCACCACGCAGTCCACAAGAATTCCCGGAATCTTGACGTTCCGTGCGCTGAGCATGCCACGTTCGGCGATGCGTTCCACCTGAACGATGATATACCCGCCTGCGTTGCGGGCGGCCGTGGCGATGGCCAGCGATTCAAGGGTCAGGGCCTCCCGCTCCATGGTGATGTTCCCGTCCGTATCGGCGGTGGTCCCCCTGAGGATGGCCACATTGATGGGAATGGTTTTGTAGGCCAGATACTCCTGCCCATCGAATTCGATCACTTCGACGAGATCTTCGGTGGTCCGCGCGTTGATCTTTCCACCGCCATTGCGCGGGTCCACGAAGGTACCCAACCCCACAGCGGTAATGGTCCTCGGCTTGCCTGCGGCGCTGTCGCGGTACATGTGGGAGATCACCCCTTGGGGCAGGTTATACGCCTCAATCTTGTTTTCAATGGCCAGTTTTTGCAGTTTGGGCACCAGGCCCCAGTGGCCACCCACCACGCGTTTAACCAATCCCGCATGGCCCAGATGGTTTAATCCGCGCTCGTTGCCGTCCCCCTGCCCTGCTGCATAGACCAATGTCAGGTCTTTGGGATGCCCAGTCTCAAGAAAGTAAGCTTCAAGGGCAATGGCCGCATCTTCCGCGAATCCGATTCCCACAAACCCGCCGGTGGCCACCGTATCGCCGTCGGCGATAATGCGGACCGCCTCTTCAGCAGTAACGATTTTGCCTCTTTTGGCCTTGTGGGGCGGCAGAGAAGACAAGACCGGATGACGGGCCGATTGCTGCGGATCACGGGCCATGGACGACCTCCTTGGGAAAGGGGAAATGAATACGTCGGTTTGCGGACTGACTCACGGCAACTGACGATATACGCTAATCATAATACAATTTGAAGACAATGTTTTTCAAG
The DNA here is from genome assembly GCA_037387725.1 of Desulfobacteraceae bacterium. Lineage (GTDB taxonomy): Bacteria > Desulfobacterota > Desulfobacteria > Desulfobacterales > Desulfosarcinaceae > JARRKU01. The sequence goes on along the minus strand of JARRKU010000118.1, from coordinate 36,087 downwards.
CGCCGAAAAATCCATTGCCGCGCGTCGATCACAGGAGATGATGCGCAAGGGATGATGGCTGCTTCACCACGGCCGGCTGAGGAGAACTCGTGTAAGGCCATGAGAAAAGCATCCCTGAGTGCACAGGCGCCGGCTTTGGATTGGCCCTGTGGATGGAGATGAAGTTTCAGACGGTTCAATGAACCTGGGAATAGCAAAGCGGAAGGCCCAATACCTTGGCCTAACGACCATGTCTTAGCAATGTACGAGGCGGTGATGACTATCCCCGCCACTCCGTATCGTCCACCGAAGTTTTGAAATCCGGTTCGATCAGTTCCGGCGCTTTGAGATCCTTGGCTTTGTCCAGATCGTCCGCAGAGGGCTTGCCAACAAAAACGATCTGAGAGCGCTTGCATTTTTCGCAGGCTTCCAGGGTCTCAAGCGTGCATTCCGGCGTGTAGGCATCATAATCGATGGTGGACAGATTGTCTTTCATGGAAAACAGGTCGGATTTTTTGGCGCAGATCCCGCATCCGATACACCCCACATTGCACACGGCGGTGACATCTTTTCCCTTGTCTTTGTTGGAACATGTAATGGCCAGCATGCGTTCCGCTTTGAATGGGGCCAGACTGACGATGTTGCGGGGACAGACCTTGGCGCAGGCACCGCAGCCGACGCACTTGTCGTAATCCACGGTGGCCAGGCCGTCCACCACATGCAGCGCATCGAAGTTACAAGCCCTTGAGCAATCTCCGAATCCCAGACATCCATAGGTACAGCCCTGGACGTTGGTAACCAGGTTGGCGGCCATACAGGTCATGTCACCGATGTAAGTAAAGCGCTTGAGCCGGTCGTCATAATGGGCGGCGCAGTGGACGATGGGCCGCCAGGGCAGACTCGCCCCCACCTCCACCCCCATGATTTGGGCAACGGCCTCGGCGCAACTCTCGCCGCCCACGGTGCATTTTGTCACGGCTTCTTCTTCCAAGACCACGGCTTCGGCATACTCGCCGCACCCCACATACCCGCAACCGCCGCAATTGGCGCCGGGCAATGCATCATTAATGGCGACGACCCTAGGGTCCTCTTCCACATAGAATTTCTTACTGGCCCATCCAAGAATATAGGACAGCACCACCGCCATGATGAACATGGTTCCAGCGGATAGGCTGATGGTTACCCAGGTCATTGGTCCTCCATTAAATAGCTTTTACTCACGATTCAGGCGGAAAAACAATGCTGTCGTTTACCCGCCCAGGGCTGCCCGGATGCCGTTGTCCACACCGGTAAACCCCATGAACGCCATGGCCAGTATGCCGCCGATAATCAAGGTGATGGCCGCTCCCTTGAGCGGTTCCGGTACGTCACACATATCGAGCTCTTCCCGAATTCCGGCCATGATCACAATGGCGATGGTAAAACCTAAACCACCAAAAATACCCACTGTCAACGCCCTACCCAGGTCCCAGATGTCATTCGGATTTTCCACTCCGACAATATTGCTCATCACCATCAGGCAGGCGAAAAGGATAGCGCAGTTGGTCGTGATCAGCGGCAAAAAGACACCAAAGGATTTGTAAAGGGGCGGATAGAATTTTCGCACATACATCTCCACCAATTGCACCGATGATGCGATGGAGAAGATATAAACGATGTACGATAATATCGTTAAGTCGATCTGGGCGGCCCTTTCCGCGGATACGAAGAATTGTGCGACCCATGTCGTCACCAGCGCTCCGGGCATCAGTACGAAGTAGGTGATGGTCCAGCTGAGAAACACGGCGATGGTCATAACGAAGATCACGGCGGCGCCCATGCCCACGGCCATGTCCACCTGGCGTGACACGCCGATGAAAGGGCAGATGCCCACAAAATAATAAAGCACGAAGTTATTGATCAGCGCGGCCGTGATGGCGATGAGGAAAATGTCGACTAGATAGGTCACTTGCGTCGGGCCCCCGTTATGCGTTCAAGGGTTTAATGGTGAAAATTCCTGTTATCATCCTTTGGCGGATTGCCGCTGTTGGAGCCAGTTGATCAAGCCCAGCAAAAGACCGAAGGTTAAAAAGGCACCCGGCGGCAGCACCATGATCACCCATTGGGGCCAGGCGGCCGGCAGAACAGCAACGCCGGCCAAAGCTCCCGTTCCAAGGAGTTCGCGCACCACTGCGATGCTGGCCAGGCTCAATCCGAAGCCGATGCCCTGGCCGATGGCATCGGAACCGGCTGCCAGAAGTCCCTGTTTGGAGGCGCACACCTCGCATCGGCAAATGATGATGCAGTTTACGATGATCAGGGGGATATACGGTCCCAGGGCTTTGCTCATCTGGTACATGTAGGCGGCCAGAAAACGGTCCACGATGGTTACGAATGTGGCGATGGTCAGGGTAAAAACCACGATGCGCAGATGGGGCTTTAGCAGATTGCGGATCAGGCTGACGATGATGTTGGCGCAAAACAGCACCACGGTAACAGCTCCGGCCATGGTCAGCGCCTGTTTTAAACCATTGGTTACGGCCAGCGTGGGACATAGCCCCAGCAGCTGCCGGTAAATCGGGTTTTCAGGCAGGATACCCTGAATAAATCGTTCCGTTGGTGTGGGCTGATCGCTCATTATTGGGACCTTTCGGAAAACTGCCCGCCGCTAGCATCAAGCTTGCCTTTAAGATTGGCGATGGTGGCATTGACGATGTTGGTGACGCTGCGTGATGAAATGGTGGCACCGGTGATGGCATCGATGGTCGCCGGCCCCTCGCCATGACCTTTTACCACCTCCAAGGGGGTCTCGGTGGCTTTACCGGTAAACTGGCCGCGCCAATCGGGCTCGATGACTTTATTTCCCAGGCCGGGGGTTTCTTTCTGTTCCAGAACAAAGAGCCCGGTGATCTTCCGAACATCAGCATCAACGCCCACAAGCAGTTCCAGTTTGTCTGCGTATCCCTGCCCGCCGGCCTTGACCACCCATCCGGCCACTTTATCATCCTTTGCGACCCGGTAAAGGGTGTAGGACGACGCCTGCCCTTGCTTTTCAACGCTCAAAGTGCCGGGCGTGATCTGAACGGTTTCGGGAGCCGGCGCTTCATTCCAAATGAGCGCAGGGACCTGCTCGAGAGTTTCGTTCAATTTGTTTTCGGCAATGGTATCGCTCAACTGGACCTGGACGGCGGCCAGTGCAGACCCGAAGCACAGGGCCAGCAGCAAAACCAGCCATGCCTGGACCAGGTTGCTGTTTTTGAATCCGCCGGCAGATTGAGAAGATGAAGATTCCAACTAAGCACCTCCGAAGGGACGGGGAATAGTCCAACGGTTGATCAAGGGGGTGATCCCGTTCAACAAGAGTACGGCAAACATCACGCCTTCCGGATAGCCGCTGAAGATGCGCAGCAGCATGACCATCGACCCCACCCCGATCCCAAAGATCCACTTGCCCTTGTGCGAAAGGGGACTGGTCACCGGATCGGTGGCGATAAAAAAGGCGCCGAAAAGCAATGCACCGCTCAACAAATGGTGCAGGACGGTCCATTGACTGCCCAGGTCGGCCAGGTTGGCCAGGCCGCCCCAGATGAGCGCACTGATCAGCACGCCGGCCGGTATCTCCCACGAAGCCACCCGGCGGACGCACAAAAAGATCCCGCCCAGCACGCAGGCCAGGGCACTTGTTTCGCCCAATGAGCCATTGCTGGTGCCAATGAACAAAGGCCACAAGGAGGTGGTCACATCGGATTGCTTAAAGGCGGTCAGCGGCGTAGCCTGGGAGATGATGTCCACCTCCGATCCCGACCCTATGTAGCCCGACGCCGCCATGGCGCCGGCAAAAGCAATCATGACAAAGGCCCGACCCACCATGGCCGGATTGAAGATATTCATCCCCACCCCGCCGAACACAACCTTGCCGATACCGATGGCCACCGCCGATCCGATACAACCCACATACCAGGGGGCCGTAGCCGGAAGCGATAGGGCCAGAATAGCGCCCGTGACCACGGCGGAAAGGTCGCCGAGGGTCGCCCGGCGGCCCCGCATCGCGGTGAACAGGGCCTCGGCCGCCATGCAGGTGACGATGCAGATCAGCAATTGTTTGACGGCCAGCAAGCGAAAGTTGAGCAGCGCCACCAGAATCGCAGGACTCAGGGCGATGAGAACATCGCGCATCATGGTGAAAGAACTCATGCCCGCCGTATGCACATGGGGCGAAGGCGCTACGTTCAGTTCAGGCTGGATCTGTTCAGGGGTCATCTCTTCGGATTTCATTTTTTCGCCTCGGCAGCCAGCAGCGCTTTGCCCGTACGTATGTTTTGTACCAGCGGAAGTCCGGCAGGGCAGATAAAGACGCAGGAACCGCATTCGAAACAAGCCAATATGTTGTAGCGGCGGGCCAGGTCCAGGTTTTTGAAGCGGCTGGCAGCGGCTAGTTTTGTCGGTACCAGGTTCATGGGGCAGACATCCACACATCGGCCGCAACGGACGCAAGTGGTGGTCTTGCCGTCGCTGAGCTCTTTCTGGGTCAGCACGGTGATACCACTGGTTCCTTTGGTGACAGGGGTATCGGGATCGGTGAAAGCAAATCCCATCATGGGGCCGCCTGCAACGATACGAACCGCATCGGGCCGCAGCCCGCCGCAATAGTCCAGCACCTCTCCCATGGAGGTTCCCAGCGGCACCAAAACGTTCTTGGGGTTCGCAATACCGCCGCCGGTGATACTGACAACCCGGTGGGTCAGGGGACGGTTGCGCAGGATGGCCATGGCCACAGCAGCCGTTGTGGCTACATTGGATACCGCCACCCCCACATCCCCGGGCAGGCCTCCCAGCGGCACGGCCAGATTGAGCGCCGCCTTGATCAGTTGCTTTTCACTGCCCTGGGGGTATTTGGTTTTCAAAACGACAACTTGGACGCCGGTTCCCTGGGCCGCCGCTCTCATGGCGGCGACGGCTTCCGGCTTGTTGTCCTCGATCCCGATGATGGTCTGCTTGGCGCTCACGGCGCGTGCGTTCAGCAAGGCGCCGGCAATGATGGACCCGGGCGCCTCCACCATGATCCGGTAATCGGTGGTCAAATAGGGCTCACACTCGCAGCCGTTGACCACCAGCGTGTGGATGGGCTTTTTGTCGTTGGGCGTAAATTTCACATGGGTGGGGAATGCAGCGCCGCCCAGTCCTACGATGCCGCTGTTGCGAATGCCGGCGGAAATATCTTCCTGCTTGATAGATGCAATGGCATCCAGCGGCCAGTCGCCGCCGTACAGGGCATCCCACAACTCCCGGCCGGAGAGCTGATCGCCTTTGGCGTTGATCACCACCGCCTGCAGATGGCGGCCATTGGGCAGGGTGGTTACCTCCATCTTCTTCACCACCCCGGAAACCGGTGAATGCACCGAGGTGGTCACAAACCCCTCCCCCTTGGCCAGCAACTCACCCATGACCACTTCCTGCTTGGGCTTGACCACGGCGGCACAGGGGGCGCCGATATGCTGAAGCAGCGGCAAAACCACCTTTTTGGGATAGGGAAGGATCTCAATGGCAACGTTCTCTGCCAATTCCTTGCGTTCTGGCGGATGTACACCGTGGGGAAAGGTTCCGGGACCCGGAAGTACCCTGTCAAGGATTATCTTGTCGATCTCACGGGTAGGAAAAGATAAAAACTTGCCTTTCGAACACCTGATTATTGCAGACCGACGCTTGTGTGTCAATCTGCACTTCCGGCCGCTTGGGTTGCCGGTTGGCAGCCGCTTGCGGCCTTCGGATCCAACGCCCGGCTTATGAACGGCAAAGCTTTGCCGCTTGTTGGCGGCCATCCGCCCTGCTCCAAGACAACCAATTGAAAACAAAATAAGAAAAACAACATACGTGTTTCCTGGGCCTTGAAATGGAGTAATTCATATGTAAATTGAAATACTCCACCAGCATTTCAAACCTTTAATTTTGTACAAGGATATCCCGCCAATAACCGGCCGGCTGTAATATGTAAGAGGAAAACGGGGAATTTTGCTGCGGAGACCAACGGCGCGTTGTATGAATTATCACGATGTGGTAATTATTAAAGATACACTCGTCACGGGTATTTCGGAAGGTAAGCCGAAAGCGCCGCTCCGGTTCCCGCAGATACGATAACCTCTTTAAAATTGTACATTTTTATATTTGACCGGATGGTGGTCAACGCGATCAAAGCGAGTATCACACCTATTATTCAATGTTGAGGAGCGTGCGGCATGCATATTACCAGAATATTTAAGAGCAATTCGATAGCATACAGCTTCGAGCTTTTCCCACCGAAATCCCAGGAGGCTTCAGAGCAGCTTTTCGCCACCATCGGCGATCTTTCACCTCTCGAACTGGCCTATGTGAGCGTCACCTATGGCGCAGGCGGTTCCACCCGTGACCTGAGCCATGACCTGGTGGTCCGGATTCAAAAGGAGACCAAACTCACCGTGGTCTCACACCTGACCTGCGTCGGCTCAACCAAGGATGAAATCAAAGCGATACTGGATACCTACGTGGAAAGCGGTATCGAGAATATTTTAGCCCTGCGGGGGGATCCCCCCAAAGGCCAGGTGTTTGAACCGGTTCCGGGGGGCTTTGGCTATGCCGGCGAGCTGGTGACCTTTATCCGCAAGCGCTATCCGCAGTTGGGAATCGGCGTGGCCGGTTTCCCGGAAGGCCATCCGGAGACCCCCAACCGCCTGCTTGAAATCGATTATCTCAAGGCCAAGGTTGATGCCGGCGCCGATTATATCTGCACCCAGCTGTTTTTCGACAACAATGAGTTCTATGATTTCTGCGAACGGTGCGAACTGGCAAGGATACGCGTGCCCATCGTGGCCGGCATAGCACCGGTCACCTCGATGAAATTGATGCAGCGGTTGGCGGAGGTTTCGGCGGGAACCCGCTTCCCGGCGCGCTTTATCCGTGCCTTGCTACGCGCAGAAAGTGAAGAGGGCATGTGGAATGCCGGGATCCACTGGGCCACGGAGCAGGTGCGCGATCTGATCGATCACAATGTCAGCGGTATCCATCTCTATACCCTGAACAAATCCGGCGCCACCCGCCAGATTTACGATTCGCTCGGCGTGACCACCACCCGTCACCTTGTCTGACCGGCAGGGACGGCATGCACCAAAAGAAAAAGATGCCGCAGGGTGCAACAAAGCGCGCTACCGGCTGCGCTCACAATTGCTGCGCCTGACGACTTTGTAAAAGGTCATCCTCTGCTTTGATTGTAATCACCACGAAGGACACGAAGAGCACGAAGTTGAAAATATTATATATTTTTAGTTCCTTCGTGCTCTTCGTGTCCTTCGTGGTAAAAATCATGAATTTTCACTATTTTTTGAGTCAATCAATGCCTGCGCACTGACGATGATGCCGGTTTCATCGGCATAGAGCCACTGCCCGGGCCGGATGTCGACGCCGGCCAAACGCACCGCAACGTCGGCGTCACCCAATCCGCGCTTTTCGGTTTTTACCGGGATGCTGTTCAAAGCGCGGATGCCCAGATCGAGGGCGTTCAATGCTTCGACGTCGCGGACGCAGCCGTTGATCACGATCCCCTCCCATCCGTTATCCACCATGGTTTGGGCGATCTGGTCGCCCAGCAGCGCCCGGCGCAGCGAACCGCCGCCATCCACCACCAGGACCTTGCCGGCGCCGTCGTTGGCGGCGAACGCCTTGACCAGGGAATTGTCCTCGAAACACTTTACGGTTACCACCTGCCCGCCGAATCGGCGCTTGGTGCCGTAGAAGCGGAATATCGGCTCCAGCACCCCGACCTGATCGGGATGCGCGTCACACAAATCGGGCGTGGCGATCGTCATTGATACCTCCTATGGTTTGAAGAATTTTATAACGGAATTGAGCATATCATATTTTCTTGCTCCTATGATGAAAAGAGAAGTCGTGTGGAGACCTTCCAGCGCCGGCGGATCACCTGGGAGAGGGTATCGATGCCCATATTGAGCAGGGCGGTGATAATGATCAGCACCATGGCTTTGTCGAGCTGGTTATCGGCGATGGCCGTGTCGATGAAAAAGCCCAAAGTGTAGATGCCCAGAATGCCCAGAATGGCCGATTCCCGCATCATCACCTCCCAGCGGTAGAAGAGAAAAGCCAGGAACTGACCGTAGATACGGGGCAGGATCTCGTAGAAATAGCGATTGGTTCGCTTTTGGGCCCCATCAACGCGCAGGCGCACCAGATCGGCATTTCGGCTGGAGAGAAAGCTGAGGATCGCGCCGTTGTGGAGAGCAATGGCCACTATGGCTGGCAGCATGGATGGCCCCCATAACTGAACGCAAACATAGGCGAGGATATATTCCGGCGTCGTGCGCACCACGATCAGGATCCAGTGGGCCATCCGGCGCGGCAGCTTTCCGGCAAAATGCCTGCTGGCAAACGGGAACCCGGCCAGGGCCAGCATCCCGGTAATGGCCAGGACAATCTGGGTCAGGATGATCGTGTTCCAGACGCCCTCCAGCCCTTCGCTTCGAAAGATGGTGACCACCCACCGGCCGACCTCCTTCAACGGAAAAGCAATAGCGCGGGTGCCGTCCAGCATGCCCTCTCTTCGCATGGGCCACGGCACGATATCATAGGTGAAAAAACGCAGGATGTTATCGATGGAAAAATAAATCTCCTTGGAGAGAAATAAAAACGCCAGGATGACAGGGATCGCTATAAATCTCGGCCTGGCCCAGTATTTGATAGATGCGATCAGCAGATAGAAGGCGTACAGGATGGCAGCCGCCTGGCTGTAATAGCCTTCCCGGAAGGCGGTCTCCAGATGAAATCCAAGGGTGGGCAGACCAATAAACCCCAGCACGGCGCTTGAGCGCAGGGCGCACTCGAACCGGTAAGCGATGTAGTGTTTGACATCCTTGTATATAACCGGCAGCGCCCCGTAGCAAAAGCCGCTCAATAGGGGGCTGCGGTTGGGAAGCCCCTGCAGGGGCCGCTGGTCCGACTCCTGACGGATTTCGGCGAACACCTTTGCGAAAATGCCGGTATACGGCACGGCGATGGCCATCACGCCGCAGGCCGGATCCAGGCCGACGATGGGAAGAAAGATAAAGGCCCAGAAGATTTCATGGATGGCCCGGATAAAGGCGCAGCAAAGCCGTACCGGCGTGGATTCGAAGAAGAAGCTCAACACCGCCCCACATGCGACGCCGATAAAAGTGCCGCAAAGGGCAAAGGCCACGGTATTGACCAAGGCGCGCCATATCCCGGGCAGGGAGAGAAAGTCGGGGGTCACCATTGCCCTGGCCATACGGCCCAGTTCCGCCCAGGGGTGCAGGGTGATGATTTCGATATCGGCAAACAGCAGCGCTGCCACGGCCGCACCGATGAAGATCAGGCTGATCTTCAGCATTTGGCATAGAGGCTGTCGATGTCGGTCTGGGAGATGCGCTCCGCCGGCCGATCGAACCGGAGGCGGCCATCGCGCAGCCCGATGATGCGTCCGAAAAAACGGCGGGCGAAATCCACTGAATGCAGGGCGGCCACCACCGTCTTGCCGGCTGTGACGATCAGTTTCAAAACCGCCTCCCCCTGACGCGAATCGATGGAGGAGACCGGTTCATCGGCCAGCAGCACCCGCCCGCCGCGATACATGGCCCGCCCGACCGCCACCCGCTGTTGCTGACCACCCGACAGGGACGCCACTTTGGCAAAGATCTTCTCCCGCATGCCCAGGGTGTCCAGGATGGGATAAATTTCTTTCATGACCCGCTGCCGGGGATGGATCAGGTTCAGCAGATTGTACCAGTTCGGCCGACAATCCAGCTGTCCCATATAAATGTTATGAAAAACCGAAAGCTGGGGCACCAGGGCATAGTGCTGATGGACAAAGGCACACTCATCGGCCTGCATGGCGTAAAGTTTTTTCAGCAGGGTGGTTTTACCCGCACCACTGGGGCCTATCAGGGCCACGGTCTCCCCTTCTCCGATGGTAAACGAGATGTCGCGAAGGGCGGTGTGCCTGGCATAGGCGACATTGACATGGCGCAGCTCGAAGAGCATTCCCTCGTCTTTTACCGGCATATCTTGGGCTGAAGCCTTCATCCTTCCTCACCTTACCGTCGGAATATACCGATCTCAGTGCCCACATCGCGAATCGGCCGGTACATGGCGTTGTCGGCCTTGATAAACGCCGAACGCGGAAAAGACGCCAGCAGTTGCGGGTCTTTCATTTCGATGAGGGCTTGCTGGACCTTTTGGATGAATCCGGCGCCATGGGTCTTGTCCACATCCCCCCTGATGGTCCAATTGTAGTCGGGATATTCGGGCGTCTTCCAGATAACGATGACTTTCTTGGGATCGATGCGGCCCGCCTTCTTATCGTTATCCCACACCTTGAAATTGACGGCGCCGACCTGATAGCTGCCGGCCTGGACCAAGGCGATGGTTTTGGAGTGGTCGCCGCTGAAGCCGACCCGTTTGAATATTTCACGGGGCGACTTCTTGAAATGTTCGCGAATGAAGAATTCCGGCATCAAACGCCCGGAGGTGGACCCCTTTGACCCGAAGGTGAAGGTCTTGCCGGCGATCTGATCCGGAAAAGCAGCGGATGGTTTCAATCCCGTAGCGGCATTGGCGATGAAGAAGGTGATAAACCGCTCATCTTCAGCCCCCTGGGCAATGGCCCGGGAGCCGGGAACGGCCTGCCTCGCTTTGACGCCGGAGAGACCGCCGAACCAAGCCAGTTGGACCTGGTTGTTTTTAAATGCCTCCACCGATGCGGCGTAGGATTTGACCGGTACATATCGTACCTTTGTTCCGAGCCGTCGGGAAAGATAGGCGGCAATTTTGTCAAATCGCTGCTGCAGCCGCGCCGTATCCTGGTCGGGAATGGCCGTAAAGGTCAACTCAGCCGCAGTTCCAGGCAGGGCAATGCCTAAGGTCATGGCCAAAATCAGAACAGCATGGATAAATTTTCCCATCACCATCTCCTTGTTCTTTTAGACATCGATTTTTTCAATTTAAAACATTTAAATAATAAATCAAATGATCCGGCCTCAAGGTGCGAATCTGAACCTTTGACCCGAAGCAGCTATTTCACGACCTCTGTAAATCAGTCAAATCGTTTATATTTATGGGGACTGAACCAGGCATACAGAAAATCTATTCGTAAAATTAAATATACGTCTACAAAACGGCCGCCATGTTTTAACAGCAGTCCAGGAACAAGAAGGAGCGCCTTGGGGGATGGCTTTTACGGCAGTTGTGAATATGTGCAATCGTTGGTCAGTTTGGTTTCAAAGGAGGGGATATGCGCATCGTTTGATTGCGGTGGGTCGTAATTTCTGGTTTCCTGCAATCCATAATGCTCTAATATTTTCTCGATAAGCGCATCATCTCCGATGCGGACCGGCCAGGAATTTGACGCCCACCGGGGACCGATCGAATTCAAATTTCTCCAATACGGCGTACACTTTTCCATCGAGACCCATGCCAGACCTCCGGCGGTAAAATATCGGGGGAGCGCGCCTCTGTGGGCTCCCCCGATACGGGCTTATTTTTTGGTATAGATGTGGCGCAGCGGGTAGATGCCCACTTTTACCGATTTGCCGTTCTGGACCTGGTCGATGCGTACTTGATCGACCCCTTCGATATCACCCTTGCCGTACGTCAGGGGCGTACTGCTGATATCGCCGGTGGGAAGGTTTTTGATCTGGTAAAAGCCGTGCAACAGCACATCGCGCGGCGTAAGCTTTTCAAACGGAACTTTTTGCATGGCCAGCCGCAGGGCCTCGACCTGAATCATGGCCTCCAGAACACCGGCCTCGTACATGATGTGGGTGATGCGTTTGCCCTTGCGATACTTGTCCTGCAGATCGCTGCAAAACTTGATACCGGGCGTGGCCAGATCGTCCATAGGCCGGAAACTGCCGGCGCAGACATAGCCGTTGCCCAGCGTCCCCATTGCCTCGGCGAAAACGGCTGCATGCCCCGGTGCCGGAACGCCGAAGGTCATTTTATAAGGCTGGTTGGGGCCCATGCCCAGCCGGACCATCTCCTTGACCGTCGGCTGCGATCCCGGATTGATCATGACGCCCAGGGCCAGATCGACGCCTTTCTGCTTAAGCCAGGTCAACTGGGTGGTGGGCGGCGATGTCGGGACCAGGGGCACATACTGGATGCCCACGAACTCGTAGCCGATCTTCTGGAGATAGGCCTTCATTTCAGGAATTTCGATGGAGCGGCCCATGGCGTTGTCAGCTGTCAAATAGGCGACCCGCGGCTTTCTGGCTTTCTTCCAGTTTTCTTTGAACCAGTCGGCAATGGCCGCTATGGAATCGGTATAGATGGGATAGTAGGTGAAGCAGCTCTGCGGCGGCGACAGGTAGTAGGGGCCGGTGGCCATACTCGTGGCCCCCATCTGATCCTCCCACAGTCTGTCTTTCAGCGCCAGAGCAATCGGCGACCCCGATATTCTGGCCACCAGCATGCCTTTGGATTTCAGCTCCTCGTAAATCGATAGCGCCTTGGGCGGCTTGAGCTCATCATCCCGCCACATCACCTCGAGTTTTATATCGGCGGGAAATGTCTCCTGACGCCATGGTGCCAGCTTCTTAGTGTCGTTGACATAGGCGACGTAGTCCTCGATGGCGGCGAGCACGGCCGCAGAATCTTCCGCAAAAGGCCCGGTCAGCGATTGGGTGCCGCCCACATAGAGCGTCTTGGCTGCCCCTGCCCCGGATAGCAGTAAAACTGTTGCCACCATCAGAACAAAGATGGTTGCCACTGACTTCCATCTGTTTTTAGCCATGGTTTGCCTCCCTTCCTGATCCGTTGTTGGTTGGGTATTAACTTTTTACTCCGCAGCCTCATGGGAAAAGGGCCACAGTCTGAAGTACGCCCTGATCGTTTCCCAGCGATGATAAAGCCCTCTGGGTTCGAAAATGAGGAAGACGATAATAATCAAACCGTGCGAGATAAGGGCCAGCGACGCGGCGGCCTGGGGTGCGACCGCTGCGGCCAGAATCGGACCCGCCACGGTAACGAGCTCGTCCAGCAGTTTGAGGGCGATGACACCGAAGATGGCGCCGGCGGTGCTGCCCATGCCCCCCACGATCAACATGCCCAGGTACCACACCGAATCCCAGAAGGGGAACTGCTCGATGCTGGCAAAGCGGACGTAGTGGATCAGCAGGGATCCGGCCGCACCGGCGTAGATACAGCCGATAAAGAAAGCCTGCAGCTTGTAGCGCCACAAGCTGACGCCCATGACCTCCGCCGCCAGGTCGTTGTCGCGGATGGCGATGAAAGCCCGGCCGGACCGGGTCCTGACGATGTTATGCGCCGTGATCGTGGCCAAAACCGCAAACACCAGCACGAGATAATAATAGTTCATCTTGGAACTCAGCGAGAGACCTCCGATGGTGGGCTTGGGGACCAGCAGTCCGTCTGTACCGCCGGTGACACTGCGCAGCTGGATGATGAACCAGATAATAATGAACTGGGCGGCAATGGTCGCCATAATAAGGTAAAAACCCTTGATTTTCAAAGACGGCAGGCCGAAGATCAGTCCCGCCAGACCCGCTGCGAGTGCGCCGCAGGGAAGTGCGGCCCAAAAAGGCCAGCCCAGTTTGGCGCACAAAATGGCCGAGGTATAACCGCCCACGGCCATAAACCCCGAATGGCCGATGGATATCTGGCCGCAATAAGGCCTACGAAAAGCAGGACGAGGAGAGCGGCCAGGGCTCCCCATTTCCCTCTGGAATTTAAAATCGCCATTTCCTGGGCATAATTTTCGTGGAATGTGCCGGTGCGCCGTCCCATGGATCAAACCCTTTCGATGTGTGCCAGCCCAAAAAGCCCGTGGGGTCTGAAGACCAGTACGATAATCATCACAAAAAACGGGAACACCTGAGCCAGACCGCCGCCGGGCAACAAGGGATCCAGGTAGCCGGAGGCGACATTCTCAAGCATTCCCAGGATGATGCCGGCGATAATGGCGCCGCCGATGGAATTGACGCCCCCCAGCAGCACAACGGCGAAAGCTTTGAGGCCGATGAGGGCCAATTCCATATTGGCGCCGGACACGCCACCCAATAGGATACCGCCGACGACACCGACTACGCTGGCAATCACCCATGAAACGGCATAGATGGTTGTGGCTTTGATGCCCATGCTTTGCACCACTTGCAGATCTTCGGCCGTGGCCCGCATGGCCAGCCCTATCTTGGTATATCGAAAAATGAACATGAGCACGGCCACGCAGATAACGGAGACAATCAATCCGATCAGGGACTCCGACGGTATGGATATGGGACCCACGCTCATGTTTAGGGTCGGCAGCATACCATGATAGGCTTTGTATTCTGCGCCCCAGAACAGGGTGGCCAGTCCTCCCAGTACCGTGGAGAGCGCGATGGTCATCATGACCACGGCCAACACCGGTTGCCCCACCATTGGGCGCAATATCAGCCGCTCTATCAGCAAGCCCATGACGACCGCCGTGGCGATGGCCGCCAACAGGGCGCCCCATATGGGCAGCCCGAGCGGCACCAGGAAGGTCCATCCCAGGTAGCCGCCGATCAAGACAAAGTGCCCCTGGGCTATGTTGAAAACATCGGAACATTTTAAAATGATGACGAATCCGATGGCAATCAACGCATAGATCATGCCTTGGGCAAAACCGGTTACAACAAGCTGCAATAAAAAAGTCATCCCTTGGCTCCTTCCTGGATACGCTGGATCCGAAGCGATATGCCCATGGATCCCTCCCGCCCGTCAGCGGATGCGTCCACGGCCGGTTTCGGCACCACATCTTTGTCACCGTAAAGGGCTTCCGTCAGCGGGCGGTAGCGTTCTTCCAGGATTGGTCGCCGCAACACCCGCGTTCGGGTCATCTCACCCACGTCCGGATCGAATTCCTTGTGGAAATTGATGAATTTTTTTATTCTGGATCCGGCCGGCACGGCCTGATTGATTTTGGCGATCTCCTTTTCAATCAGGTTGTATACTTCCGGAGACTGGGCAAGTTCAGGGAAGGAATGAAAGGCCACCCGATGCAATCCCGCCCATCTGCTGACGGTTTCATAATTGATGACGATAATCGCCGCCAGATAGGCCTCCTCTGATCCGGACACAACCCAGGCGTCTTTGATATGGGGACGCGATCTCAGCCTGCTTTCCATCAATTGGGGCGCTGCTCGATGGCCCCCGGAGAGTTTCACCATGTCTCTGAGTCGGTCTTGAAACACAAGCCGGCCATCTTCTCTTACAAACCCGCTGTCACCGCTGCAAAAACAGCCGTCTTGCAGCGCTGCCGCGGTTCTTTCGGGGTCCTTGTAATATCCGACGAAAAGACCCTTCTGGCGGTATTTGATTTCATCTCCGGAACCGATGTTTACTTCGGCCTCGGCCTGGGCCGGCCCCACGGTTTCAAAATCGATTTCATCCTTCCCGGAGCCGCTCAGGATGCCGCCTTCAGTGGTTCCATATAGACTTTTAAGCGGTATCTGCAGGGCATGATAAAACCGAAAAGCCTCCGGACTGAGGATCGCCCCGGTCGTATAACAGATCCTGGCATTGGACAAACCCAAACTCCGCCGGATTGATGTGAACAGCGCAATGTCTGCGATACTCTCCAATATTTTCAAGGCCAAGCCTGGTTTTTGCCGACGATATCGCCATTCGGCCATCCGATATCCAACCGGCATGAATAAGCGGTAGGCCAGGCGCTTAAAGGCATCCGCTCCCTGAACGCGGGCCTGAACCGCAGCCGCCTGACTTTCCCACATCCGCGCCCGGTAGAATACGATGCTGGGTCCTGTTTCCCGGCTGTCCCGCTGCTGGGTTTCGGATGTTTCTGCAAAATTCAGCGTGCAGCCCGACAGCAGATGGCAGCCGATGCCGATCCATTGCTCCTGGATCCAGACCGGGGGCAAATAGGGAACCACATTGT
Source organism: Desulfobacteraceae bacterium (assembly GCA_037387725.1). Lineage (GTDB taxonomy): Bacteria > Desulfobacterota > Desulfobacteria > Desulfobacterales > Desulfosarcinaceae > JARRKU01. The sequence goes on along the minus strand of JARRKU010000118.1, from coordinate 20,198 downwards.
CTTTTTCAAACCAGGGGTCCAGCGCAAGTAGAAATTCCGCCCCCGCACGCAAGGAACGGTATGTGTGGACAGCTCCCAGGGGTGCGGCCCCGGTGGTTCCCGCAGTGTATATGATCGCACATTGATCATCGGCTCTACCGCTGGCCACATTCTGCTCAAACCGGCCGGGATGTTCGTCCGCAAAGGCTTTGCCCCGTTCCAATGCGTCCAGGTAGCCCACCAGGATGTCGTCTTGATAGCGCGCGAGCCCCTTGTAGTTCCAGTAGATGATCTTCTTCAGAAGCGGCAGACGGTCTCTCACTCCCAGAAGCTTGTCAACCTGCTCCTGATCTTGAACGATGGCAAATCGGGCTTCGCTGTTTTCGGCAATCTGTTTTATTTCAGAAGGCAGCAGCTCTGAAAACAAACCGACGGAAAGGCCATGATTGGCTTGTGCGGCCAGTTCGGCAAAGTACCATTGGGGGGCATTATCGCCGATGATCAGCAACTTGTCTCCGGCCTCGAATCCGAAAGACAACAGACCCAGCGCCAGATGTTGAACGGTGAGATAATAATCCTGCCAGGTCAGCGGTTGCCAGATGCCATAGTGCTTCTGACGCATGGCACTGCGCCGATCACCATAGGTTTCATAGTTGTGTTTGAGTATTTTGGGCCAGGTATCACCCTTATCGTGGTAATTTTGCTCCATCCCGTTCGTCCGTTCCCATAAGACAGACGCCGGCAAGGCGCCTTTGGGGTTGGTTTAACCCATCCACCGCTTTCGACGCCGGTAGTGCTTGACGTCGCGATAACTCTTCTGAGACCCGGCCGAGGAGAGTCCCAGGTAGAACTCGCGGATGTCCTGATTATTGCGCAGCACCTCCGCCGGACCGCTCAGTACAACCCGGCCATTCTCGAGGACATGACCGTAATCGGCGATCTCCAGGGCGGCCCTGACATTTTGCTCCACCAGCAGAATGGCCATTTCACGATCGGCATTGATCTTCTTGATAATATCAAATATTTCCCGAACCATCAGCGGGGCCAGTCCCAGGGAAGGTTCGTCCAGAAGCATCAGTTTGGGCCGGGCCATGAGCGCCCGTCCGATGACGAGCATCTGCTGTTCACCACCTGAGAGATAACCGCTCATGCGGCGCTTCAGGCGTCTAAGGGGAGAGAAATAATCATAAACCATTTCAAGATCCTGCCGGACGCCGGAACGGTCTTTGCGGCAGTAAGCCCCCACGAGCAGGTTTTCCTCCACATTAAGGTGCTCGAGGACCCGACGTCCTTCCATGGCCTGACTGATGCCCAGTACGGCGATCTTGTCGGGTCCGAAGCGGTTAATACGTTTACCGTCAAAGGCGATACGGCCTTCGGTGACATCGCCCTCTTCGGTCCTGAGCATACCCGAAATGGCTTTAAGCGTCGTCGTTTTCCCCCCGCCATTGGCGCCCAGCAGCGCAACGATCTGGCCGGCGGACACGGTGAGCGACACCCCCCGCAGCACCCGGATGACATTTTTGTAAACGACTTCGATATTTTTAACTTCCAGCATTTTTTGTCTTTTACAGGTTCGAAAACGGCTTGTTGGTTCAGACGGTTGCGTCCTTGCCCAAATAGGCTCTGATGACTTCCGGATTCGTCTTGATTTCCGCCGGGGTTCCTTCGGCAATTTTACGCCCGAAATCCAGCACCACAATGCGGTCGGCGATATCCATGACCACCCCCATATCGTGTTCCACCAAAACAATGCTGCGAATTCCGTCCCTCAGCACCGGTGTATCCGGGTAGGTGTCGCCCTGACCTTCAAAGATATCCAGAATAAACCGGGCAATGTCCTCCTTCTCCTCCAGGTTCATGCCCGCCATGGGTTCATCCAGCAACAGCACCTGCGGTTCAAGGGCAAGGGCTCTGCCCAGCTCGATGCGCTTCTGCATCCCGTAAGGTAACACACCCACAACCTTTTTTCGCATCGGCGCCATTTCCAGGAAGTCGATGATCTCCTCCACAGCCTGGCGATGCTTGATTTCCTCGCTCAGCGCCCAGCCAAAGTAAAGCGCACCGGCTATGAAATTTTGCTTCATCCGGACATGCCGTGAGGCCATGATGTTATCCTGAGTATTGAGTCCCGTGAAAAGTTCGATATTCTGGAAGGTTCTGGCGATGCCCAATTTCGTCAGCTTATCCGGGCGGATACGCGTGATTTTCTTCCCGTCGAGGTAAATCTCGCCCTCCTGGGGTTTATAAAATCCATTGATACAATTGAGCAGCGCTGTTTTGCCGGCGCCATTGGGGCCAATGATGGCCAGGATCTCGTTTTCGCGGACATCCAGGCTCACCTTATTCAGCGCAAATACGCCGCCGAAACTCAGTACGATCTGGTCAATCTGTAATTTAACGTTTTTACCGGTTGCCATCAGCAGCTTCCAGTCTTTCGTGTTCCAGGATACTCCGGGTGCCATTGTTTGCAAAACATGGTTAAAAGGCAGAAAGCACAGGGCGCGGTGATTTTCATTGGAACGCGCATGCAAAATCACGGTGTGTAAGGCGGCGTTGATGCTCTCGTGACTGAGCATGACGCCTTCAGGCGTGTCGGTCGCGGTTGTGACGCCGGTATTCAGGTTGGCCGCTGGGTCATTGCGCTCCGCATCCACGGCCTTGAAACTTCCAGATCCCTATTCCAGCAGCTGGTCGAAGATCATGTCACCTTGCGGGCTGATGATTTTCTGCAGGCATTCGCCGTTCCGCAATGCGCTCAAATCCCCCAATTTGTAAGGATAAAAATTTATTTTGTGCAGACTTAAGTATGCCAAAGCGACGTTTGTATGTCAATGTCCTTGTCAATACAGCACATTGCGCAGGGTATAATTAGGCGTCATTCTTTTACAGACGGGCTAACTCCAGATTTGGTGGTTTTGAATGTTTTTTACGTAACAGGACCAGGTTTCCGTCAAGCAGTTCCTGCACCAGCAGCTGCAATCGCAGCTCCTGATTCAAGCTGGAACCACCATGGTTTTGCCGGCATGCAAAGGGTAAGAAAAACGTGGCTATCTCGAGCATTTCATCGCGGGAATATTTGCTGCTGACAGCACCCTCGAAAAACAGCTGAGCGTCTTTAAGGGTTTTGAACTCGAACGGCCGCTCGTCTTCAGCCACCGGCTCAGCTCTATTCTTGATAATATACCGCTTACCAGCATGGACAAACTCTCCTAACATGTGATGAGCTCCTTAAGCGACGGATCGGCTTTTTTGCCGATCATTCAAATGAAGGTTCAGGTTTCCTGTAAATGCGGTGCTGGATATTTTCAAAAGATAGAACGTTAATAACACAAGCAAACATTATGCCAGTATCAAGGAAAACTAATGTCCTGAATTTCGGTATCCCCGGGCATGCAGTGCAGAAATCAACCGATAAATTAGCTTGCATGCCGGGTACATTTTCAAAACCGGGAACGAAGTATTCGCGTCCCCAGCTCCAAAGCTTCTCTTTCATTTGACACCGAAACGGATCTGTTTGATCATATAGGATATTTTACCGTTATCCGGCAAAAGGAAACGTGCAGATGAAATGTGATTCCTGCAAAGCAGAAATTGCGCCAGGAGATGAGCGGGAACATCTTGGCAAAATGATTTGCGAGGACTGCTATATGGAAGCACTGTCGCCAATGAAGGCGTGCGATCCATGGGCCGTTCACAGTGCCAAAACTTTTGAAGAGCACTCAACCGGCACGGGAAAACTGTCGCCGCTGCAAATGAAGATCCTGGAAGCTCTGAAAACCGAAGGCCCAATGGAACCCACGGAGTTGCAGACAAAATTGGACATCAACCTGAAATTTTCCGATTTGCAGCGCGAGTTTGCAACCCTGCGTCATATGGAAAAAACCAGAGCGGAAAAGCGCGGCGATCAAGTTGTCTGGCGATTATGGTAGGAAGGAATGACGCGACACCCACGACCTGCCATACCCACACTTGGGATGAAGCGGACCGGCCCAGCATGACAGCCGGCTTTATTTTGCGATCCTCTTTATCCACGGAGCCGATTTCGTCAATCCGGGACTCGGGAACCTTGATCTCGGAAACATTGTCGATGCCCAGGCAATAGGCGGTCAGCAGGTCGCTTTGAAGAGCGATGCGGTTGCGATCCCGGCAGGTGAGCTGATAGACTGGCTCGTCCCCCTTTTGCTTCAGGCTGACCCTGGCGGCAAGGGACCCCAGCCGCATCACCTCCAGCAGCCGCAGAAAGCCGGTTATCCGAAATATCGGGGCTGGTGGATGATGCCGCTATCCTTGAATTCATTGTAAACCAGCACCAGGCGGGCGTTGGCCACCTGGATGGCGATCTCTTTCTCTTCATCCTCACGATCGGTGGCAAAACAGGCGAAACAACGGTGGCAATGATAGGTTGCCACCGCGGTGCGGGCTGTCAGCTCGCCACTTAAAAAGGTTTGGGCATTATCGCCGTGCGCAAAATGCTCCACTGCGGGAATCAGCTCCAAATCAATATGAACCGTAATGGATTGGCCGGCTTTGGCCATGGCGGTCAATTCGGGAATGGACAAATGGACCGGTCCCGCATGCGTGAGGTTTTCAAATTTGACGATCATGTCGTCCAGGCTGAACAGGGTTTCGACGATATGGATGCCGCCCGATCTGAGGGCATGGCAGTCCCGCTGCAAATACCGGTTGGCGATATTAACGGCCTGGGAGACATGGGTGCACAGATTGTTGGGGCACCCCCGGGCATAGCATTTCCTGAATTCGAAGGCCCCTCCATCGATGCTTCCGGCGTATTTGGCCAAAAAGATGTAGGCCTGAAACGGATGGACGCGATGTTGAAATTCGACCGGAAGGATTTCAAAAGCGATCTCCAGACGAACATCGGCGCCAGTTGCCCTTGCATCGATCAGATCGGTGATGCGCCGGGGCCATTGGGTGACGGATGACGTTTCCATGGCAAAACCTTTTTAATGGTGGTTTGATGCACCCTTTCTCTGCGACATCAGGGTGCACCGGTACACCCCCCGGCCTAATAGACGAAAACGGCCTTTGACTCAGTGGCTTCCAAGTTCAGCGCCCCGGCGGCCGTTGTCCGGGCGCCGGCCACAAGTTCACTGCCCTCATCGATATGGCGCTCCTTGATGCAGGGGACGCAGACCAATAGTTTCCCGCCCAGCTCGAGAAAATCGCCGAGTAGTTTTTGCATGGGGGGAAATCCGCCGGAAGGGGGCATTTTTTCCACATAGCCTTTATGCGCCAGATAGACCCCATTGCCCTGCAGGCAGATAGTCGCCTGAAGGTCCATGGCCAGCGCCGCATTGGCCATCACAAAGGGCATGGCGGCCTTTTCCGGATTTTCAGCGGCGGTTGTACCGATATACAGTATTTTTTCCACTCCTTGATCGCTCATTGTACTCTTTCCTTTCAATTGACGTTTTTTCTTCTGGTTTTGCTCTCACATATCAGCGGTCGGCCGTTTTATGCTTTTTGTAACGCACGCTCCCTGACATTCATCAGATAGAGCACCAGCGGCCGGTAGAGCTGATGGGTCCATTTGGCAAAAGGCACTTCGATCACCAGCATGGGCACGGCAATCATCATGTGAATGACGTACACGACATAGGTGGTCATGGGCAGTTCAAGCAACCGCCCGATGTGGATCAGGATGCCGCTGAAGGTGGTCAGCCAGAGCAGGATCAGAAAAGCCCAGTCCGATGAATGGGAGTGCTCGTACACGGTTTTGCTTTTCTTCAGCCGCCCCCGGATGGCCACCGTGGTGCCGTATAAAATGGCGAAGGTGGCATAGTAGCCCAGCAGCCGCACCGGATGCCAGAGGGCATAGATTTCGTCCCTTTGGAACCAGCGGATGCCCACCACCACCAGCAGAAACACGGTGGAGTAGCCGGTCATGATCAGCAGGTGGTTGATCCACTGGATGCGCTGGGAGGGTGTGCCGCAGGCTTTGAATTTCTTCTGGGTGAAGAACTGGACGATGAATTCCCTGGCTTCCTTAATGTAAATCGCCATCGGGATGCCACGAAACAGCCGGTTTTGAAACTGCTGTTTTTCGGTAGAGGAGAGTTGCGGGTATTGCCCCGGATCCCCCATGACCCTTTTGAACAATCGATAGGCGTTGGTCAGCAGGAAAAAGGAGAGCACGGCCAGCAGGATCAAATCCAGAATTTCGATGACCGTGTTGGGCGCAAAGACGTTCAGCGCCACACGGTCGGTGCGCATGGGGCCGTGGACAAAAAAGAATACGAGGCCCACCAGAGCGGCCACCGCCAGGATCGACAAAACTTCGAAAATCTTGGATGTGTAGAACCGCCGGGAGATGCCGGTCCAGTCGTAAAGGGATGTGAGGTAGCGGCGCAGACCCATCATGACTTCGCCGGGATTGGCCTGCCGCGGGCAGGTTTCGCTGCAATCCCCGCAGTAGTAACACATCCAGGGCTCCGGGCTTTCCATCAGTTTATCTTTCAGCCCCAGCTGAAGATAGCGGATGGATTTGCGCGGAAAGGGGACGGATTCCGAAGAGAGCGAGCAAACCGCTGTGCAATTGCCGCAGTTGAAACAGGTGGCGGCGTCCTTGACGCCAAATTTTTCGAGTTTTAAAAACAGTTCCGGGTTGACCTCTGACCCCATTGTCTTTCTCCTATAAAATCAACGGATCAATTGTTACCTTCCACCCATGCCCGGCAGTTGTGATACACCATCGGGACTGCCCCTTATTGGGTTACGTCTTTCAGCGGACCAACCCGTACTTGAAATAATCGCCGTCTTTGGGGCCCTCCGCCACTTCGCCGTATTTTTTCATCCCCGCGACATAGAGCATCACCTTGGCGGTGTCCACGTTCAGCGCCCGGGAGATCTCCGGAACGGTTTGCGGTTCGGCGGCAATCTGCTCCCGGATGGCTTTGAGGATTCGATTGCTCTCCTTGACGGATTTGCGGGCGCGGGCAATGGTCGCTTTGCGTGCGTCGCGCAGCGCTTTCATCATTTCTTTATCAATCGGTTGGCCCATGATGACTCCTGTTCAGCGGACAAGCGCTTGGCCCGAAGCCTTGGTGCTCACGCCGCGACGATGGCATCCACCATCTTTTCGTATTGTTTGAGCGTCCACCCCTTGATGGCGATGGCCTCTTCCGGGCATTCGGACACACAAATACCGCATCCCGTGCAAAGGGCCGGATTGATCCGGGCGCCCTTATCCGTTATCTTGACGGCCCCCTCCACCGGGCAGACCGCCTTGCAGCGGCCCTGACCGCTGCACCGGTCGGGATCGACGCCCGCCACGTAGGGATCGAGCTCCACAAACCCTTTGCCCAGCAAAGCGGCGGCTTTGGCCGCGGATGCCTGGGCCGCCGTGCAGGCCTCGCCGATGTCCATGGGCGCCTGGCAGGTTCCGGCCAGCAGGATGCCGTTGTTGGCCACTTCCACCGGGCGCAGTTTAGGATGCACCTCCTGCAGAAATCGGTCCATGCCCGTGGGCAGCTTCATGATTTCCACCAGGGATGGGATCGGCTGGGCCTCCATGCCCACCGCCAGCACCACCAGGTCCACATCGGCCGACAACGCCTCGCCGAAGGTCAGGGTGTCGTTGACCCGGATGCGCAACGGATGCGGCCCTCCGGCGTTGGAGGAGATGACCGGCGGATCGTCCGGTTCGAAACGGAAGAACAGCACATTGTTTTCCGACGCTTTTTCGTAGTAGACCTCCTGGCCGCGGCCGTAAGTCCGGATGTCGCGGTAGTAATCCAGCACATGGGTCTGGGGATAGCGCTGGCGAATCTCCAGCGCGGTGCGCAAAACAGCGCTGCAGCAGGTGCGCGAGCAGTATTCGTTAAGGCTCCCATCGGCCTTCGATTCGTGGATGCCGGGAATCTGGCGGCTGCCCACACAGTGGATAAAGGCCATGCGCCTGATCATGCGCCCCATGACGGTAAGCGCTTTTCCCTTGGAAGGCGTGCTGGCCGTCTCTTTCAGAAATTCGGGCAGGGTCATGACTTCGGGGTGCTGCGCAAATCCGTATTCACCGTGGGCAGGGGCATATGGCCGGAAGCCGGTGGCCATGATCACCGCCCCGCTCTGGAAGGTGATTTCCGGCTGCTCGCCCAATGCACCGTGCGCCCGGTAGCCGGTTAAGGGAACATAGGTTCCGGCGGCAATGCCGTCGGCGCTGGCCGGTGCAGGATTCACCTTCAAGGTTAAGGTGAAGTTGCCCACATAGCCCTCGAAGCCGGCCACTTCGGTGCAGGTCAGAACGGTGATGCGGTCATCTTTATCTGCGGCTTCGGCCAAAGTGCGCACCACGGATTCGGCACTGGCACCCGTGGGGTAAAGGGTGGTCAGTTGAGCTGTGCGGCCGCCCAGGAAGGGTGTTTTTTCTACCAGAATCACGCGGATCCCCCTGCGGGACAGGTCCAGGGCTGCCCGCATGCCGGCCACGCCGCCGCCGATGACCGTGGCATGGCTGTGGGCCTCCACCCGCACAGGCTCCAGGGGCTCAAGTTCGCGGGCCTTGGCAATGGCGGCCGCCACCAGGGCCGTGGCTTTATCCGTAGCCTTTTCTCCATGATGGACCCAGCTGACCTGCTCGCGGATGTTGGCATGTTCGTACAGAAAGGGATTCATGCGGGCGCGTTTGATGGCCCCGCGGAAGGTGATCTCGTGCAGGCTGGGGGCGCAGGAGGCCACCACCACACGGTTGATCTTACCACTCTTGATGTCACGCTGGATCAGCTCCTGGCCCGGGTCCGAGCACATGAAGGTGTTGGTGTGGGTCACTGTAACGCCATTGATCTCCTTCACCTTCTTTTCTTTCTCCGAGGTCATTTGATTACTCCTGCGTTAGTGGCAATGCGTCTTCGGTAGATGTTTTTGGCAAACGGATGTCATGCCGCCTGGTATCCCGTAAAGCGCTTCAAGTAGTTGGACGCTTCGATGGCGGCGGCGCCGGCTTCCGCAATGGTGTCCACGATGTCCTTGGGCCCTGCGGCCACGCCGGCCACAAATACGCCGTCCATGGGTGTGACGGTGGGTTGGATTTGCGGCATACTGCACTGGATGAAATGATCGTCGGAGGTGGGCAGGTGGCAGACGCCCGCCGGATTCCATTGGGGCACCATGCCCACGGAGAGCACCACAAGGTCATGCTCGCGGGTAACCAGGCGGCCGTCCTCTTCTTGGGCCTCATAGCGCAGTTCCAGGTTCTGGTCTGCGGCCTGGGATATTTTGGCGATCTTGCCTTTGACGAATTCGATACCCATGGCCTTGGCATTCTGGAAAAACTGCTCATACCCTTTACCGAAAGCACGGATGTCCATATAGTAGATGGTAATATCGGCCAGCGGCAGGGCGCCGGAGATGAGCATGGCCTGTTTGATGGCATACATGCAGCATACCCGGGAGCAGTAGGACACCCCCAGGCTCTGGTCTCTCGAGCCGGCGCATTGGACGTAGGCGATGGATTCAGGTTCTTTGCCGTCCGACGGCCGGATCAGGCGCATATAGGGCCCATGGGGGGCCAGAAGACGTTCCATCTGCATGGCGGTTATCACATTGCGGAGCCGGCCCTGGCCGTACGCCGCTTTCTGATCCGCCGGTGTCGGGTTGAATCCGGTGGCGACCACCGCCGTCTTGGCCACAATGGCGAAATCTTCGGCCTGCTGATCATAGACGATGGCATCGGTGGGACAGACCTTGGCGCACTTGCCGCACAGCGAGCAGTTCTCCACATCCAGGGTGGCGATTTGCGGAATGGCGTTGGAAAACGGGATGTGAACCGCTTTGCGCAGTGTAAAGCCGCCCTGTTCTTCGTCCGGTACGAAGACCGGACAGGCATACTCGCACTGTCGGCAGCCGATGCATTTGTTCGGGTCCACGTAGCGCGGCCGACGTGTGATGGACGCCGCCAGTCCGCCATCGGCCTGGCGGTCCAGGGATGTGAGATCGCAATCCGTAAAGATGGCAATCTTTTCATGATGGGCAGCTGCAGCCATTTTCGGTGTGGTGATGCAGCTGGCGCAGTCCAGGGTGGGAAAAACCTTTGACAGCCGTATCATTTTGCCGCCGATGGTGGTGTCTTTTTCGATGACGGCCACGGAAAAATCCTGGTCGGCCAAATCCAGCGCCGCCTGCAGCCCGGCGATGCCGCCGCCGACGACCATGGCATCGTATTCAAGTGTTCGTTGGGTTTCCATGGCGTATCCTGTTGTTATGCCGCCTTAACAAATTGCGGCGGACCCAGTTCCCGCACCAGGGTGTTCATGTCATTGACCTCTTTGAGAAAGGCCCGGTTGCACACCGTACAGATGGCGGTCAGTTTCAGCCGGCGAAAATCGATCTCCTCGGCCTTCATCAACTGGTAGACCTTGTCGATACGCTTGGCCAACGCATGGTAAGCGCCTTCATAGGGGCACTCTTCTCCGCAGGACATGATGATGATACCGCTGATGCCCTTGCGGAAGCAGTCCATGTAAAACTTCTCCGGGAACAGGGCCGGCGCCCGAACCCGCAGGATATAGGTGTTGGCCGGGTAGCTCGAGTGCGCCTGGCCCACCGAGTTGGCGCCGGGATAGGCGCAGCTCTCGGTGGCCATGATCAATATTTTACCTTCCTTGGACGAGGCTGGCATGCGGCCCTCCAATTACTTGTTTCTGCGGACAAAGTGTTTGTCGTATCCGTCGGCCTCAAGGACGCCAAGGTATTCATGGCCCACCTTGTTGGACCAGGCCGGGATGTCTGTACGGGTACCCGAGTCGTTGGAGTAGATCTCCAGGACTTCACCCACTTTGACCTTGCCGATGCCCTTCTTGGCTTCCAGCAGCGGTCCCGGGCAGGCACTGCCGCGGGCGTCTACGGTGCTGGATACTTCAACGCTGTTCAGATCGAATGCTGACATGACATTTCTCCTTTGGTTGGTTTGTGTACGCGGTGCTTATCTTTTTTAGCCGCAGCCTGCTGATGGAGCTGTCGGCCCGCATGGCCTCGGTTCCGATCAGTTCGAATTGACCCGCCGGAAGAATGGCGGTGAGATCCGGAAGGATATCTTCGTCCATGCCGAGGATCTCCATGGTTTCACCGGTTTTCATCCGCTTGAACAGATTGATGATCTGCAGCAGGGAAAAGGGAAAAATCGCTTCGCGAAGATCGATGGCGTCCATATGCTTTAAACCAGTCGGGGATGGGTTTTTCTTCCGCATCACTATTAGAGCAAACATGGTGCCAGCATCCCGGCCAGTGCGACGGACGGTCGCCGAAAATATTAATTGGAAATTATAACCCCGTGATATGTGAATAGTGCTTCGCTTCAGGTGCATAAGCGCGGTGGTGATGCAAAATCTGCTTGTCATAGGGGTGTTCAGGTGTTAAGTTTTTGAACAGTATGCATGTAAACTTATTGAACAGGCTAGCCAGATGGCCAAACAGGATTTGAATCAGTACTGGAAAACCGTGGTGGACACCATTCAGGACGGTGTGATGATCGTCGATCCCGAGGGCACCATTATTTCAGTCAACCGGGGGTTCGAGGAGATTACCGGGTACACCCTCAAGGAGGTGCAGGGAAAGTCGTGCGCCCTGCTGAACTGCAATTCCTGCGAGATGGCCCGCAACCAGGACGACTGCCATTATTGCGTGATGTTCAAACTGGGCAAATTGCGCCGGCAGCGCTGTGTTGTATTGCGCAAAGACGGCCGGCCCGTGCATATCGTTAAAAACGCCTCCGTGCTGCAGAACACCGATGGAGAGGTCATCGGCGCGGTGGAAACCATGACCGACATTACCAACCTGGTGGACAAGGAGATCCAGATCGAGTCCTTTCGCCGGGAGTTGCATTCCGAAGATCGATTCCACGGCATGATCGGTGCGTCGGCCGGTATCCAGAAGGTGTTCGGGCTCATCAACAATGCCGCTCAGTCCGATGCCCCGGTGATTATCTACGGTGAAAGCGGCACCGGCAAGGAATTGGTGGCCAAGGCCATCCACGAAAGCGGTCTGCGAAGTAAAAAACCCTATATCAAGGTCAATTGCGCCGCTCTGAACGAATCGCTTCTCGAAAGCGAGTTGTTCGGGCATGTCAAGGGTGCTTTTACTGGCGCCCACCGCGGTCGCGAAGGACGATTTGAAGCCGCCGCCGGCGGGGATATTTTTCTCGATGAAATCGGCGATCTGCCGCTTTCCACCCAGATCAAACTGCTGCGGGTACTGGAAGAAAAAGTCGTAGAGCGGGTGGGCGACCACCGCTCCATCAAGGTGGATGTGCGCATCATCTCCGCCACCAATCGGAATTTGCCCGATCTTATCGCCAAGGGGAACTTTCGTGAAGACTTTTTCTACCGCATCAACGTCATTCCCATCACGGTCCCCCCGCTGAGGGAGCGGATAGAAGACATCCCGTTGCTGGCGCGCTCCTTTTTCAACAAGGTCCAGCTTAAAAGCGGCAAGCAGATCGATGGAATTTCCAACGAGGCCATGGAACTGCTTGTGGCCTATCCATGGCCCGGCAATGTTCGCGAACTGAAAAGCGCCTTTGAATTCGCTTTTGTCTCCTGCAGCCAGGGCCTGATTGAACCGCAGCACCTGCCCCAGAACATCCTGGCCGGCCAACGCCCATTGTCATTGTCAGCTGCAGCCGCTCCGCCCAAAGACCTGGATACCATCAAGAAACAGCGCCTGTTGAAAGCCCTTGAATCCAGCAAGGGCAACCAATCCGAGGCAGCCCGGGTGTTGGGCATCTCCAGAACCAGCGTCTGGAACCAGATGAAAAAATTCGGACTTAAAACCTGAGGGACGGCATCACCTCGGGTCCCCATCCGCTCCGGGAAAACCATTGTCCCTGGCACAAGTATTGCTGCAGCTTATCAACGCGTCAGCTTGGCATTTTACCTCCATGAAAACTTTGATTGTCTGCTCCAGTCAAACGGGCAATACGAGGAAATTAGCCGAAGCAGTCAAAGAAGTAATAGGCGGAGAAACTGCCCTCAGCCCTGTGGGCGAAGCTCCTGATACTGCCGGATTCGACCTGATTGTGCTGGGATTCTGGCCGATGACCGGCAAGCCCGACCCCAAGTCGTCCGATTTATCGGGCTTCAATCAGCCAAAACACTTGACACCGCGCTGCGAGCGGCCATCGACCCGAGCCGGTCGTGACCCGACGGCACGGCTGTCGGGAGAATAAAGAGGTGTCAGGCATGGGAAAATGCATTCACCATCCGGAAATCGAAACCCCGTACATTTGCATGAAGCATCAGATCTATCTGTGCCGGGAGTGCCTCGCGTGCAGAGATCCCGATATCTATTGCAAATTCAGACCGTCGTGCCCCATATGGTTCATGACCAAAAGAAAAGCCAGCCTGGACCGCGAGACCGAAGAAAAAGCAGCGGCGCTCCAGGCCAGTCTTAAGGTTCATTTCGCAACGGACGGAAAAACGGTCAACGTGGCGCCGGGCACGACATTGCTCGAAGCGGCGCGCCAGGCGGATGTTCACATCAATGCGTCGTGCAACGGAAAGGGGGCGTGTGGAAAATGCAAACTGGCGGTGACCGCCGGCCGAACGAAAAATCCATCCACCCCCCTGCTGAGCGATACGGAGAAGGACAAGGGCTATATTCTGGCATGCCAAAGCAAAGTGATCGAAGAGGTGACCGTTGATATTCCCCCGGAGATCCTGGAACGCAAGCTCAAGGCGGCGGGAATGGGCAAGGAGGCCACCGCTCGGCTCAAAGGTCTTGTAATGGAAATCGACCCCATGCTCAAGGAGATCCCTCTGGAGTTATCGCCGCCCACCCTTGACGATTCGGTGAGCGATCTGGACCGGCTCAACCGCGGATTGAAAAAACAAGGCTGTGATGTGACCAAACTCAATGTGGGCATCGATGTCATGCGGCAGCTGGCGGAATCGGTGCGCCGCGACAATTGGAAACTGACGGCGTCTGTAATCCGGCGCAAGTGTTCCAATGAGATTCTCGAAGTCCGGCCGGGAAACGGTGCTTTGCCCTCTTATGGGCTGGCCATTGACTTGGGAACCACCACCGTTGTCGTTTATCTGGTGAACATGCAAAATGGAGAGGTGGTTGCCGCCACATCCGGCCACAATCGTCAGGCCGCATGCGGGGACGATGTTATCAACCGGATTGTGTGTGCTGAAAAAGACGGCGTCAAAAAACTGAGCGACATGGTGCTGGCCACCATCAACAGTCTGGCGGGCGAGGCCTTGCAAAGCGCCGGAGCGGACACGTCCCAGGTGAGAAATGCCGTAATTTCCGGCAACACCACCATGGCCCACCTGCTGCTTCAGATTGAGCCGCGCTATATTCGGCGGGAGCCCTATATTCCCACGGTATCCGAATTTCCCATTTTGAAGGCCGGCGACATCGGACTCAAGGCCAATCCCAGGGCGGCTGTATTTATCATGCCCGGTCCGGCAAGCTACGTCGGCGGCGATATTGTTTCCGGCGTCATGTTCACCGGCTTTCACCGGGAAGATCCGTTGACTTTGTTCATTGACGTGGGCACCAATGGAGAGATCGTGCTGGGCAACAGGGAGTGGCTCATGACGGCCGCCTGCAGCGCCGGGCCGGCCTTTGAAGGCGGCGGGATTCGCTGGGGAATGCGGGCGGAAGAGGGGGCCATCGAAAAAGTCGTGATCGACCCGGACACCTTTGAGCCGGCGTATAACACGGTTGGCGGCCTGCCGCCACGGGGCATATGCGGGTCGGGCATGATCGATCTGATGTCCGACTTGTTGCATGTCGGCATCATCGACCGCAGCGGCAGGTTTCGATCCGATATCCATCACCCGCGCATCAGCAACAACAAGGGGGAACCGGTATATATTCTCGTACCGGCCGATCAGACACCGATGAACGAAGATATCGTATTTTGCCAATCGGACATTAAAAATCTGATCTACAGCAAAGGGGCGGTCTACTCCGGCTTTACGACCTTGCTCACCGAGGCCGGGCTGGATTTTTCCATGGTGGATCGCATGCTCATCGCCGGCGGATTCGGCCAGTATCTCGATATTGAAAAAGCTGTCAGCATCGGGTTGCTGCCGGATATCGAACGTTCCAAGTTCACCTACACGGGAAACAGTTCCATCGTCGGGGCCTACATGGCGCTGCTTTCAAGCAAGTACCGTCAGGAGGCGCGGCAGATCAGCAGCACCATGACCTATATCGATTTTTCCAGCAACAGCCGCTACATGGATGAATTTACATCCGCCCTGTTCTTACCCCACACGGATTTGAACATGTTTCCCAATGCAGGGTAAAGGTATCAAGGCGGCCGCCTGCATCGGACAGCATGGGAAAGGGGACACCGCCCTGCACCATTTTGGAAAGCTCATTGTCGTCCCACATTTTGTGCACAAACACGCTGTCGATACTGACGGACAGAATCTCAACGCCCAGCTTTTGGAATGCTTCATATTCTTCGGCAACTGCCGATATTTCCGTGGCTCAGACGAAGGTGAAATCCCCGGGATAAAAGCACATCAGTACCCACTCGCCTAAGTATTGCGGCAACTTGACAGATACGCACTTGCCTTACTGATATGCGGGAGCGACAAAATCGGGGACTTTCTTACCGACTTGAATCATGGGTTGCACCTCCTTTGAGCCTGCCGGCTCACTTACGGTTTCTTTGTCCGCACTCTCTCCGACCGGACCGCCTGTCGGCCTTGCGCAACCGACATCCATCTCCTCGGGCATCTTCTCCTCCTTTGAATTGGGTTGATTTGGCTATAACGGGTAATATGCATGGAGGGGATATGCGCATGGTTTGATTGCGGCGGATCGTGATTTTTGGATGCCAAAATCCAAGCTGCTTTAATATTTTCTTGAAAAGCGCATCATCTTCGATAGATGATATGATCTCCATAGCGCCTTGGCATTTAGGGCAAAGCAAATACAGTATCCTGCGCTTTGACTCCATGGATGATGCGATGCTGGCAAGGACCGTCGAGGCGTGCTGGGACAGCATCCGGAGATAGAACAGGCAATTATTACACGTGATAGAGGTGCTTATGCAAAACCGTCCCATTGTCAAGCTGATAGCCGCCGGCATTCTGGCGGCAGGGGTCATGATGAACGGATGCACCGAAAAAACCGCTGCAAGTGCTCCCGCGAATAGCAGTCCGGCTGAAGTCGCCGTGACCGTGATCGAACCGCAGCCCGTCACCCTTACCACAGAACTGTCGGGCCGCATCTCGGCCCACCGCATTGCCGAAGTGAGACCCCAGGTGGGAGGCATCATCCAGAAAAGGCTCTTTACCGAGGGATCCGATGTCGTTTCCGGCCAGGTGCTGTATCAAATCGACGCCGCCACGTACAAGGCCGCTTACGCCAGTGCCCGGGCCGCACTCGCCAGGGCGGAAGCCAAGCGCCTTCCGGCCCGTCTCAAGGCGGACCGTTTCAAGGATTTGATGAACTTCAAGGCCGTGAGCCACCAGGACTACGACGACGCAGCGGCCGCCCTCAAGCAGGCGGAAGCCGATGTTCAGGCCGCCGAGGCGGAAGTGGAACGTGCGCGCATCAATTTGGACTACACCAGCGTCAAAGCGCCTATCTCCGGGCGCATCGGCCGCTCCTCCGTGACCACGGGCGCGCTGGTGACGGCCGTGCAAACATCGCCCCTTGCGACCATTCAGCAATTGGATCCCGTCTATGTGGACGTGACGCGATCTTCCATTGAGATGCTTCGTCTGAAGCGGAAGCTGGCATCCGGTGCGATTAAGACCGATGCGGCGAACCGGGGACACGTCCGGCTTCTGCTGGAGGATGGCTCTACCTATCCGCTGCCGGGGACCCTGAAATTTTCCGACGTCACCGTGAATCCGAGCACCGGTTCCGTCATGCTCCGCACCGCCTTTCCAAATCCGGACAAACTACTTCTACCGGGCATGTTCGTGCGCGTTATCCTGGAAGAGGGGATCAACGAGCAGGCGATTCTGGTCCCCCAGCAGGGAGTGACGCGCAACCCCCAGGGCGATGCCACGGCCCTGGTGGTCAAAGCGGATGATACGGTGGAACTGCGCGTGCTTAAGATCGATCGTGCCATCGGTGACCAATGGCTGGTCAACGCAGGGTTGGACCCCGGAGACCGCCTTATCGTGGAAGGCCTGCAGAAAGCCAGACCGGGCAAGCCGGTCAAGGTCGTCATGTTCGGGGCAAAATCCGAAGCATCACCGCCGGGTTCAGCCGCTTCACAATCGCAGGTCGCCGATAATTAAAGGAGAGGTCTCATGGCGCAGTTTTTCATCAATCGCCCGATTTTCGCCTGGGTGATTGCCATCATTATCATGCTCGCCGGCGCCCTGGCGATCCGGCAACTGCCGGTTTCTCAATATCCGGCTATTGCACCGCCCCAGGTTTCCATCAATGCCTCCTATCCCGGCGCCTCGGCCAAGACTGCAGAGGATACCGTTACCCAGGTCATCGAGCAGAAGATGAACGGGATCGACCACTTGACGTACATGTCGTCCACCAGTGATTCAGCGGGCAACGTGGCCATCACCCTGACCTTCGATGGGGGCAGCGACCCCAACATCGCCCAGGTGCAGGTTCAGAACAAATTGCAGCTGGCCGTGCCGCTGCTGCCCCGGACGGTCCAGGAAAAAGGGATCCAGGTCAGCAAATCCACCCGTAATTTCCTGATGGTGGCGGGTTTTTTCTCGGAAGACGGCAGCATGAACCGCAGCGATCTCTCCGATTACGTGGCCGCCAATGTCCAGGATTTCGTCAGCCGGGTTCAGGGGGTCGGGGAGGTATTGATGTTCGGCTCCCAGTACGCCATGCGGATCTGGCTCGACCCCAGCAAACTGCTCAGCTATGGCCTGACGCCGGCGGACGTGAAAGCGGCCGTCAAGGCACAGAACGCACAGGTTTCAGCCGGTCAGTTGGGCGGGACGCCATCGGCCCGGGGGCAGCAGTTGAATGCCACCATCACCGCCCAGACACTGCTTAAAACCACCGATCAATTCGACAACATCCTTCTGCGCATCAACAGCGACGGTTCCACGGTCCGCCTGCGCGATGTGGCTCGCACCGAACTGGGCAGCGAGAACTACAATGCAGTCGTGCGCTACAACCGCAAACCGGCCGCCGGACTGGCCATCAAGCTGACCACCGGCGCCAATGCGCTAAAGACGGCCCAAGCGGTCAAGGACAAGCTTTCCGAACTCTCCCGCTTTTTCCCCCAAGGCATGCGGATCGTCTATCCCTATGACACCACCCCCTTCATCAGACTCTCAATCGAAGAGGTCGTCAAAACCCTGCTGGAGGCCATCATTCTGGTCTTTCTGGTCATGTATCTCTTCCTGCAGAATTTTCGCGCCACCCTCATTCCGACCATCGCCGTGCCCGTGGTGCTCCTGGGGACCTTCGGCGTTCTGGCGGTCTGTGGCTTCTCCATCAATACCCTGACCATGTTCGGAATGGTCCTGGCCATCGGCCTTCTGGTGGACGATGCCATCGTGGTGGTGGAAAATGTCGAGCGCATAATGAGCACCGAGGGACTCCCCCCCAAGGAGGCGACCCGCAAATCCATGGGGCAGATCACCGGCGCCCTGGTGGGCATCGCCCTGGTACTGTCTGCGGTCTTCGTGCCCATGGCCTTTTTCGGCGGCTCTACCGGCGTCATCTACCGCCAGTTCTCCATCACAATTGTCTCGGCCATGATTCTCTCCGTAGCGGTGGCCATGATCCTGACACCGGCGCTGTGCGCCACCCTGCTCAGACCCATGGGACATACAAAGGCCGAAGGCGGCTGGCTCGGTCCTTTTTTTCGCTTGTTCAACCGCATCTTCGATCGCAGCAGCAGCGGCTATCAGTCCATGGTGGGCCGTATGCTCTCCAGGACCGGCCGCGTCATGATCATCTACGCCGTATTGGTTGCGGCCATGGCATTGCTCTTCCTGCGCATGCCCACCGCCTTCCTCCCCGACGAGGATCAGGGATTCATGTATGCCATGGTCAAGCTGCCGGTGGGCGCCACCCAGCAACGGACCCTCAATGTGCTCGAGAAGCTGGAACACCATTTTCTGGAGGAGCAGAAAGAAGCGGTGGACTCGCTATTTACGGTAGCCGGTTTTAGTTTTGCCGGCAGAGGCCAGAATATGGGACTGGCTTTCGTTAAGCTCAAAGACTGGGAACTGCGCCAGCGGCCTGATCTGCGGGTCAAGGCGGTGGCCGCCCGCGCCATGGCGGCCTTTTCCAAAATAAGGGATGCAATGGCCTATGCCTTTCCGCCGCCGGCCGTCAGGGAACTGGGAAACGCCACGGGTTTCGATTTCCAGCTGCAGGACCGCGCCGGTCTCGGCCATGAAAAGCTGATGGCGGCCCGCAACCGGCTCCTGGGGCTGGCGGCCGGCAACCCCAACCTGGCGGCGGTGCGCCCCAACGGCCAGGAGGACACCCCCCAGTTCAAACTCGATATCGACCTGGAAAAAGCAGGGGCCTTCGACCTGGCCTTGTCCGACATCAATGACGTGCTCTCCACGGCCTGGGGCGGTGCTTATATCAACGACTTTCTCGACCGGGGAAGGACCAAGAAGGTCTATCTCCAGGCCGATGCCCCTTTCCGAATGCTTCCCGAAGACCTGCACCGCTGGTATGTCCGCAATGGCAAAGGTGAGTTAGTGCCGTTCTCGGCCTTTTCCAAAGTCCGCTGGGTTTCGGGGTCGCCGCGGCTGGAGCGCTACAACGGACTGCCTTCCATGGAAATCCTTGGCCAGCCGGCCCCGGGTAAAAGCACCGGCCTGGCCATGGCGGAAATGGAAAGGATAGCGGCCGAACTGCCTGCCGGCATCGGTTTTCAATGGACCGGACTCTCCTTCCAGGAACGCATGTCAGGCTCCCAGGCGCCGGCACTCTACGCCATCTCCCTGATGGTGGTTTTCCTGTGTCTGGCGGCC
This sequence comes from Desulfobacteraceae bacterium, assembly GCA_037387725.1. GTDB lineage: Bacteria > Desulfobacterota > Desulfobacteria > Desulfobacterales > Desulfosarcinaceae > JARRKU01. The sequence goes on along the minus strand of JARRKU010000118.1, from coordinate 303 downwards.
CTTTACGAAAGCTGGGCGATTCCCTTTTCGGTCATGCTGGTGGTCCCCCTGGGAATTATCGGTGCGCTCCTGGCGGCTGGGCTGCGGGGATTGCCCAACGATGTGTATTTTCAAGTGGGTCTGCTCACCACCATCGGCCTCTCGGCCAAGAACGCCATCCTGATCGTCGAGTTCGCCAAAGCGCAGATGGAACAAGGTACGGAACTCATGGAGGCGACCTTGGAAGCCGTGCGCCTGCGGCTGCGGCCGATCCTGATGACCTCCCTGGCCTTCTGCCTGGGCGTTTTGCCGCTGGTGATCAGC
>JARRKU010000117.1:0-36410 GCA_037387725.1 Desulfobacteraceae bacterium | reverse complement strand
TTAGTTGCAATTGCAACATTAATTCTTACCATCATAGAAAGTTGCAATTGCAACTAATAAACCATGAAAGGAAAATGCCATGAAAGCCAAAAAAATCGCACGTGACGAAATTGTCAAAAAAATCGAGAACAAGGAGCCCATGGTCCTGGTGGAGGCCTTGCCTGCGAAATATTATCGCAAGGAGCACCTGCCCGGGGCTGTGAATATCCCCCACGACGAAATTGAGCGGTTGGCGCCTGAACTTCTCACCGACCGGCATGCATTCATTGTCGTCTATTGCGCCAGCCCGACCTGTGAAAATTCCGGCATAGCGGCCAACAAGCTGATGGAAATGGGATACACCGATGTTTCACAATATGAAGAAGGCAAACAAGGCTGGAAGGAAGCCGGTCTAAAGCTGGTCAGCGGCAGACGAAAGGAGGCGGCATGAAAACCACAAGCGTTGAACAGATGGGCCATGGGGCGTTTCTTCTGAGGCTTGCCCTGGGTTTTATGTGGATCTCGCACGCGCTTCTGAAATGGCACGTGTTCACCCTGCCCGGATTTGCCCAGTGGCTCGACGGAAAAGGGCTGCCGGGTTTCATGGCCTGGCCCGTTTTCCTGATGGAAATCAGCGGTGGTACGGCCATTGTCCTTGGGTTTTTCGGTCGGTATGTCTCCTTGTTGCTGCTCCCCATACTCGTAGTGGCAACCGGGACCCACATTCCCAACGGGTGGGTCTTCACCAACGCCGGAGGCGGCTGGGAGTATCCGGTGTTTTTGATAGTGGCATCATTGGCCCACTACCTGTTGGGAGACGGCCCTCTTGCCGTCTCCCATTTTTTGAAGAGGCATTCCAGTGTCACGCGCAGACCAGCTACAGCATCGCAGTAACGGCTAACCCCGACATTCGAGCGGCCCGGTGCAATCTGGTAAGCCTGGGATAGCGGGATAAACACTCCTTGACATTCCCTTGATATTGGGTACGCCGGGCGTGCTCGGGGTTAAACCACTTCTACAGCCTGTGTCTGATGATGCGAATCTTGGGGTTGCCCCACTAAACTGCCAAAAAAATAATGAGAAAAAGCATTGAGACAGGAAACGATGCCGCATATCATTGTAAAGCTTCGGCCGGGAATCGAAAAGCGCAGTTTTTCAATCCGGCCGACAAAGCCAGAGGCGTTTCGGTCGATTCCGGACAAAATGCTGATGGAGCGGATGACAACTTGACGATCCACTCTCCTTTCCGATATGTCTTCATCATAGCAACCGCTGAAAGCGCATTTATGTGTAGTTTTGAAAATTTCATCACTTTCCGGGTTCATGGATAAAATCGCATGCTTTTCCAGGAGCACCAGCCCCCCTCATTCCTGCAGCCTTACGTGCGGTACTATTGGACCCTTCAACTGGACGCATCAGTGGTTCCCCCCTCCGGCCAACGCATACTGGCCGAAAGCTTTGAGTTCATGTTCAATCTGGGGGCCCCGATTCAAATCGTCAATTGTGATGCGCAGGCCAAGCACATCCCCGAAACCGGCATCACCGGACCGATGAGCCGGCCCATGAGGCTGAGGTGTACCGGACCCATTCATTTGTTCGGGATCTGTTTTCACCCAGGCGGCGGCTATCCTTTCTTTAAATACCCGGCCCATGAGCTGGTCGATCAATCTCCGGATGTGGATGACCTATGGGGAAGCAAAGGACGCGAATTCGTCGCACAAATTCATGATGACGGCCAGACCGTCGAATCCCGCATCGATTTGACCAATATATACCTGGCCAGCTGCTTGCAGTCCAAACGGCGCGAAGACGAGGTCACCCAAAAAGCCATGGAGACCATAGAAAGCTGCAAAGGCTGCATCACCATCGAACAACTTGCATACCGTCTCGGCTTGAGCCGCCGCCATCTGACGCGCAGATTCAAGGAGCGCATCGGTATGACGCCCAAGCAGCTGTGCCGCAGCATCCGCTTTAAACAGGTATACAAGCGCATGGAAACCGCCTCGCATGATGCCTGGGCCGATATGGCCGTCACCTGCGGTTATTACGACCAGTCTCACCTTATCAATGAGTTCAGATATTTTACGGGCAGCAGCCCGGACGCCTATTTTTCTTCTTCCACCCAAAGCCCCGACTTTTTTACCGCTAATTTTTAGACGTCGTCTCAAGAAAAAGCCATCCGGCCCATTTTTCCAATACACCCCATCGGTTTTCCCGTATTTTAGCCAACAGGATGAAGGGAAGATGTCGCTTCCCATCAATATAATATTTTTACACAGCGTCGGCCGTCATCTTCAATTTTATGGAACTGGCAAGCATTTGCATCAAATGATCTGCCAAAGGAGGAAACGATGAATGAAGCATATATCGGGAAAAGCGTCTACTGCGATTTCGACCACCCAGCCGTCGCCGGTCTGGCTGTCGATCTCGCCAAAGGGGAATCGGACCCGGCAAAAATAACCCTGGCGGCGTTCAATTACACCCGCGACAATATCCGCTTTGGATTCGATATCGCCCGGGTCAAAGCCTCCGAAACCCTGGCCAAAGGCTACGGCGTCTGCTGGAACAAATCCCTGTTGCTGACAGCTCTCTTGCGATGCAATAAAATACCGGCGCGCATGGCTTACCTGCCCTTGAACCGTGAATTCATACGGCCGGCCATGGGGGATGCCTGCCAGACGCTGACCGAACGGTTCAACCACTGCTTTACGCAAGTGCAATTGGACGGCACATGGATCGCTGCGGATGCCACCTTGGACGCTTCCACATACCGGAAACTTTTTTTGCCCCATCATGTGCCCTGGGGGATAGACTGGGACGGCAAGCGGGACATGCAGCTTTATACCGAACACATCGCCGGGCCGGCGGTGGTCGTCGAAGATATCGATGCGGCCGTTGAGCAAGACCTGGGCAATGAATTGCCGCCGCCGTCGGAAGCAGAAGATATCTTCGGGCCCGCAAACCGGCAGATGTGGCAGGTGGTGGACGCTGGATAAGGCCCAATATCATTTGCGGAGGCCTTTCGATTCCAGGCTATCCCGAAGGATAAGTAAAGCGGCGGCCTTCGAAATTTCGAAACACCCATTCTTCTTCATCGGCGGAGACGGGACCGTGGTCTACGAGTTCCACCTTGCCGCCGCCACCGGGAAGATCCACCATCAAGTGGGGCATGGCTTGTCCGGAGAGCCTTCCCCGCAGCGCGCCCATGAGGTCTATCGCCTTTTCAATCGGTACGCGAAAGTGGGCTGTTCCGGGAACCCTGTCGATTTGGTGAAGATAGTAAGGGCGCACGCGAATTTCCAGTAGGGACTGAAAAAGACGGACCAGGATGTCAGGATGGTCATTGACATCCCGCAGCAATACGGTCTGGCTGCCCAACGGGATACCGACATCAGCCAACCGGGCGCAGGCTTTTCGGGCCTGCGGGGTGATCTCATCGGGGTGATTGAAGTGGATATTGACATAGAGGGGGTGAAAGCCGGCCAGTCGCTTTGCCAGGGTTGCGGTGATCCGCTCGGGCAGGGCGTTGGGGATGCGGGTATGAATCCGCAGCACCCGCACATGGGGGATGCGGTGCAGCAACCGAAGAATTTCTTCCAGCGCCGTGTCGGAGAGCATAAACGGGTCTCCCCCCGACAGGATGACTTCGTTAATCTGCTGCGTGTTTTGGATGTAGTCGATGCCTTCCCTGATGGCGGCGGCGGTTACCTGCCCGGTGTTGTCAAAGCGCCGCTTGCGCATACAAAAGCGACAGTGGACAGCGCACCGGTTGGAGACCAGGAAGAGAACGCGATGGGGATAGCGGTGGATGACTTGGGGTACCGGTGCCTGGGACTCTTCCTGCAGCGGATCCGGATGGGGGGTCGCATCCTCCAACTCCCGGAGATCGGGAATGACCTGCCTGGCAATGGGATCGCCTGGACTTTGTATCAGTTCGATGTAGTGCGGGCTGACGCGCATGGGAAATTGTGCGGCCACACGCTGCGCCCCCTGCCGGTCGCAACACAGCGATGCGGGAAGTTGGTCGGGGCGTGTACAGGTCATACATTGAACCGGAAGTTGATGATGTCGCCGTCCTGTACTTCGTAGGTCTTTCCTTCCAGGCGGACCGTGCCCTGTTTGCGCGCATCCGCATAACTGCCGGCGGCCATCAGGTCATCATAGGCCAAAACCTCCGCCCGAATAAAACCTTTCTGAATATCGCTGTGGATTTCACCGGCCGCTTCCTGGGCGGGGGTTCCGCGTTTGATGGTCCAGGCGCGCACCTCGTCTTCGCCCACTGTAAAAAAAGAGATTAGCCCCAGCAGTTCATAGGATCGCGAGATGACGCGGTCCATGGCCGAGGCGGTGATGCCGAAATCCTCCAGAAAGGCCTCGGCCTCTTCCGGTTCCATCAGGGACAGCTCCTGTTCAAGCTTTCCGCGCACCATCAGCCCGTTCTCAACCGGCAGCCATGCCGGCCGCCGGTCGTCTTCATCTTCACTATTGGCCACAACCAGCATCGGTTTGGCCGAGAGAAATGCAAAGCCCCTGAGCACCCGTGCCGTGGATAGTGCTTCGATCTCCCGCAGGGATTTATCCTGATTTAATTGTGCATGGCATTTTTTGAGCAGGGAGAGCTCTTCCGGATCGGGTTTTTTGCCGCGTTTTTGATCCAGTTCCAGCCGCTCCAGCCGCTTTTCCGCCACCACCAGATCTGAAAAGATCAACTCGTCATCAATGGCCTGCAGATCCTTTTCAGGGGTCGGCGCTTCGGTGCCGTAGCTCTTGAAATTGCGCACCACATGGATCAGGGCATCGCAGTCCCTGGCCTGGGTCCAGATGCTCTGCTCTTTGGAACTCTCTTTCACATTGTCGGCCGGCGCCGGCAGAAGGTACTCCACCCGGGCGTAGATAGTTTTCTTGGGCTTGTACATCTCCGAGAGAATGCCGACCCGTTCGTCGGGGACTTCAACCATCCCGATGCGGGTCTCCTTGCGCTGGGCCGTATCGATCTGGCTCTTGGTCAGAGCCTCAAATATCGTCTTTTTGCCGCATTGGGCGTGTCCGATGATGCCGAGTTTCATGCTTGTTGCTGTGTCCTCTGGTTATAAGGAAAGGAACTTGTTTTTTCGGCGCAGAGTATGTCAAACCGATGCTTATGTGTCAATCTCATGGTCAATAGAGCAAGTTGCGCCGGGAGAATATGGAACAATCCATTCCCGGGGCTGTTGGTGCAGCGCACCGGCAATGGTGAAGGTTATTTTGCTTGCTTTATCGAGAACGATGATGATATTTGATGGAATAACTCAGCGCTGGATCAATCCAGCGCATTTTTTCTGAAGGAAAAAACCATTTCTTTTCGTTGCATCCTCCAGTCTAAATATTTGAGAATTTTATAAGAAAGGAGGAAGCGACCATGGCCAACGGAACAGTTAAATGGTTTAATGATCAAAAAGGGTTCGGCTTCATCGAGCAAGCTGACGGACCCGACGTTTTTGTCCACCATTCGGCAATAAATGCAAGTGGTTTCAAAAGCCTCAACGAAGGTGACCAAGTTACGTTCGACATCGAGCAGGGACAAAAAGGTCTCAGCGCGGTGAACGTTACGTTAACCTGACCGGATTTTAAAAGGGTATCTGCATGACATCGGGCGATACCCTTTATCTTTATTGCTACTGTTTTTCAATCATTCGAAAAGCGTTGCGGATATCTGTTGATATCCGATTCCCATGTCAACTGCAGCATCGTCTATAGTGGGTAGTACACCCCCAAACGCATGATCGAATACCTTCCCAATCGCATTGACAATTTATTTTGTACAATTGGCGATACATTCCAGACGCAAAGGAATCTTACTATTTTGAATTTTTCCACTTTTAATTTTCATCCCGGAATTTCGGCGGCTATCGCCGCCTCTGGATATTCCATTCCAACCCCTATTCAAATGCAGGCAATACCGAAAATCATGCTAGGGCATGATTTGGTCGGCTTGGCCCAGACCGGCACCGGAAAGACGGCCGCCTACGCCCTTCCTTTGCTGAATCGCCTGGTCAAAACCACCCATGGAAAACCACGCGTCTTGATTCTTGCGCCGACACGCGAGTTGGCAGAGCAGATTCATCAGGATAAACCAGAGCCCGCAGCCTGGCGTTATATGGCGGCGTGGGATTAAACCCCCAAATTCGGGAATTGAAGAAAGGCGCTGAGATTATTATCGCCTGTCCGGGCAGGCTGATTGACCAGATTCAACGGGGCAATGTGGATTTCTCCAGCCTGGATACCCTGGTCGTCGACGAGGCCGACCAGATGTTGGATATGGGATTCATTCCTGATATCAGGCGAATCCTGAAGCATCTCCCCAGGCAACGGCAGACCCTGATGTTCTCGGCAACGATGCGGCCCGAAATCCGGCGGCTGGCCAGTGAAATGTTGCATAAACCGGTAACCGTTCAAATCGGAAACCCCGCGCCTGCGGCTACCGTCAGCCATACCCATTTCCCGGTGTCGCAAAACCTGAAAACGCCATTGCTTCTCAAAATTCTGAGCGATACGCAATTCGGCTCGATGCTGATATTTACCCGCACCAAACATCGCGCCAAGCGTTTGGGTAAAATTCTGTTTAATGCCGGATATGGCGCGACCTCCTTGCAAGGCAATCTTTCCCAGGGGCGCCGGCAAGCCGCTCTGAACGGTTTCCGTACCGGGAAATTCCGTATACTGGTGGCCACCGACATCGCGGCTCGCGGTATTGATGTTTCCAGGGTCTCACATGTCGTAAACTTCGATATTCCTGCCACTGCGGAAGCGTACATCCACCGCATCGGCCGAACAGGAAGGGCTGAACGCAAGGGAATGGCTTTTAACCTCATCACAGGTGAAGATCGGGGTATCGTGCGTTCCATCGACCGGATTCTTGGCATGGCGGTTGAACGCCGTACTTTTTCCGATTTTGACTATGGTGCTTTGCCTCACGCTAAAAAGGGGAAAGCTTCCCGAACAGCTAGGCCGATGAAGTTGATTCGCCAGGCAGCGCGATAGAATTTCGCAGGCGTAATTTTACTTTTTCCGGAGCGTGTAAATAGAAGAAATGAAAGGGGATCCCATTATGAATATTTACATCGGGAACTTATCATTCAGCACAACGGAAGATAATTTAAAGTCTCTATTTACCGAATTCGGTGATGTCGAGAGCGTCAAGATTATAAAAGACAGGTTCTCCGGCAGACCCAAGGGATTCGGTTTTATTGAAATGCCAAGCAATTCCGAAGCGGACCAGGCGATCAAGGCGTTGAACGGGAACCGTATCAATGGCAATAATATCAAGGTCAAACCAGCGGACTCCGGTCGAAAGCGAACCAAGAAAAATTATTTTCGCTTTCATGGGTGATCACTTCCATTAGAAGTCTGCAACCTCCCTGCGATCCCTTAAGACCAGCCAAACAAAATACAAACCACCCGCATTGCGGGTGGTCGTACCCCTATACTATGGAACATTTTGTGAACCGAACCTAGCACCTGTGTGCGGCTGCTTGTTGACAGGCAAAAGCGCCCTGTATAATGGATACTTAGCAATGCAATTAAATAAGCTCAAACCAAATTCCGGCGCAATCCCGCCCTGGGCCACCCGGGACGAATGGCAGGTGGCTAACGCGGCCATTTCCGAAGCCATAAGAAGCCGTCCGCACCGGTTTGCGGCCCTTCGAGACCTGGCGCAGCAGATAAGATGTCGCGTGGATCTCCTCGATCCCATGCTGGATGCCTTGTGCGCCAATGCCTGTCCAGACTGCACGGACAAGTGCTGCGTGCGGGCGACGCTGTGGTATGATTTTAAAGACCTGTTGGGATTTCATCTGGGAACGGCGCCAGTTCCGGCTTATCAACTGGTTCCAGCGTCGGGGCGTGCCTGCCGATTTCTGAACGTATCCGGTTGTGCATTGCCGCGAATCGAGCGACCTTTCCTATGTACCTGGTTTATATGCCCTGCTCAAAAGCGCGTCTTGGAAGGATGGCTCCCCTCCAGCAGGCAGTTTCTCGGCAATAGCCTTATGGCCTTGAAAGACGGACGGAAAAGGATGGAAAGGATATTTTTAAAAAAGGTTGTCGGGCCATGAAGAAAAAATCGCCATCATCAACCGGTAATCCGGAAAAGAAGGCCGAAGCGTCGGCCCAACCGGCTGGCGGCAAGGCCGGTTTGAAGGACGCCTTGTCCACCGCCATGCAGCGGTATCGAATGCTGGCGGACAATGTGCCGGACCTGGTTTATTCTCTGGATGAGTACGGCATGATTATAGCGGTGAACAAGGCTGCCACCAATTACGGCTTCACTGCCGGCGAACTGATCGGGAAAAATCTGGTCGACCTGGTCCTGATCGAAGACCGTGACCGGGTGGTGGCTGATTATTTTGAACTCGTGACACGCAAAGAGAGTTGCTCCTATACCCAACAGTTTCGAATTCTTTCCAAATCCGGTCGGGTTCATTGGCTGGAGGACCGCTGCACCATTACCTTCACCCCGGACGGGCGTTTTCTGCTGCAAGAGGGCGTGTGCCATGACATTACCGATACCTTGTCGATTCGCAAAACCCAGCAGAGGATCCGCGAGGAATTGAAGGCCCTGGTCAATATCCGCACGGCTGAATTGACCGAAGCCAATGTTGAGTTGCATCGAGAGATCCTCGACCGACAGGAAAAAGAGCGCATTTTGCGCGAACGGGAGGCTGACCTTGAGATGGAGAAGGGCAACCTTCAGGAGACCAACACCGCCTTGAAGGTGCTGCTCAAACGGCGTGAAATGGATAAACATGAATTCGAAGAACAGGTGATGCACAATGTCAAAGAGTTTGTGCTGCCCTATCTGGACAAACTCAAGAATATGGATTTGGATGACCGCCAGCAAGCCTATCTGAGCATATTGGAATCAAATCTGAACGATATCACTTCAGCCTTTTCGAGGCGCCTCTCTCTGGCATACCTCGACCTGACGCCGTCTGAACGCAAGACAGCCAATTTTATCGCAAAACAAGAAGGTGAATTTGAGGACATACTTGGCCTCCCTCACCTAAGCCTTTCCAGGTATTAATTCTTGGATACCGGATATCGAACGGATTCGGAATCCAGAAGATACTTCAGGTCCGGTTTCACGCCAGCCGTGGTCAGGATGCCATTGAGCTTCTGCAATTGTTGGTGAAGCTCGATGAGTTTGCCTTCCATGAGCATGGCCAAGACGGCCATACGATTTTCCATGCTGCCGGCTTTTTCCAGCAACCGATCGATTTCCTTCTGGTATTCCCAATATTCAGGGTGTTGGTCGAGGAATTCCGCCTTCTCAGCCAATGCGCGGGCAAGGGCTGTTTCCGAATTCCAATGAGCGCTATCTTTTTTCCGATTTCGAAGCCTGATACATCTTTTATACTATGACCGAGGAATAAGATCCACTGGAGTTTTGGGCAGGCGCCGCCCCGGGTTGGGCATTTGGCCCACTCGCCCTTGTTTTTTCTTTACAATCAAACAGTATACAATGCCGTGCCCAGCCTCAGGGGGTGTGGCCAGGGCGTTCTCTGTTTTTGATAAGAATGGCTAATATTTCCTCTATCTTTTCCTCGGATCCCAATGGATCCAACCGGCATGCGCCGGCTCCCCTGTGTCCGCCGCCGCCGTAGCAGGCCAACAATTTGCCCACATTGACGTTACAGTGACGATTGAGGATGCTATGACCTAACTTAACCACTGTTTTCGAAGATTCATGGAATATTTTCATGTTTACCACGGCTTCCGGGAACAGGGAATAGATCAAAAAGCGGTTGCCGTTGGGTACCGGATCCATTCCCCTGAAGTCCGTAATGGATACCTTGCCCTGAACACGGGTATGCGTTCTAAGGTGTTTTTCGTAGATCTTATTTTCCGCCAGTACCCGCTTGCACCGCTCCTGAACGCCGGGTTCGGCCATGACTGCGTCAATGGTTTTTGAACCGAGCAGCACGACCAGATCGTCGCAATAATCCAGATCGGATTCGGTGGCGGCGTTAATCGTCATGGAAAGCAAAATGTAGGGAAATTTTTCAGGGTGCAGAATCTCATCCAGGTTCAACTGGGCCGCGTCGATTTTATCGGCCTGGGCTACCAGGGGGTTATATTCAGGACCGAGGTTTTTTTGATAGTATTCGTAAATCAGTCCGGCCGCAGAGGGGGCCACGCGATAAAGCCCTTTGAAATCGTCTGGTATTTCATTGGAAACATGATGGTCGAACCACATGGCGCAATGGCCGCCGAAGGGCAAATTTGCAATGATATCCTCCGGACCGATTTCAATGCGGCCGTATTGGACCTCGTTGGGCTGCACCCACAAAACAGGCAAAGCGTGGCCGATGGCTGCCCTGAGCAATACAGCGCAAACGACACCGTCGAAATCGGGTCGGGTGATGATTCGCTTCATTATCCGGGTTTCCTCAATGGTCATATAGAACGTCTGAGCAGTATGCAGAATGAATATCAACTCCAGTCATCAAATGCAATCACAAGAATATTGGATTTAAGTTGCAGTTTTCGAGGGGGTGTGTAAACTGGATTTATTGACTATGGATTGTACTATTCATAACCATGACAAGGTTTTAACCGGTATGCAGAGATCAAAACCGCCATATTTCAAAGGAGAGCTTCTAGCAGACCTGGTGGATATGGATTCCCCCCAGGCGGTGCTGGATGAGGTCTTGTTCATCATGACCCTCGTGAGCCCCCAGATGGATCCCGCCCGGTTAACCAATGCTTTCAGCTTCATGGTCAGCCTCTATCAGGGGCAATGGCCGGGTGAGCGCGAGTGCAACACGCAATTTCACGATCTCCGGCATATCACTGATACCGTGATGGCCATGGCGCGGCTGATTCACGGTGCCGTATTAACCGGCCGCCGCCTGGGCCATCGGGATATTCTGGTCGGCATGGTGGGGGCTCTGACCCACGACGCCGGTTATATACAAGATAAAACGGATGAGGACGGCACCGGTGCCAAATACACCACTGTGCATGTAAAGCGGAGCATGGACTTTATCGAGCGATATGGCCGCCGCTTTGGGCTGGCCAGTCGCGAAATTCCCGAATGCCAAATCATGATACAGTGTACCGATCTGGAGACGGACGTAACATCGATCCGGTTTCCATCGACGAATGTGGAACTATTGGCCAAATTGCTGGGGTGTGCCGATCTGATCGGTCAAATGGCCGACCGCATCTATCTGGAAAAGCTTTTCTATCTGTTCAGGGAATTTAAGGAAGGGCAGGTCAAAGCATACGCGGATGAGTGGGACCTGCTCAATAAAACACTCGCCTTTTTTCCAATGGTTGAAAAGCGGGTAAAGGAGCAACTGGGTGGTTATGATGCTTTGGCCCAGCCCCACTTCAGACGGCGGTGGGGGATATCGGAAAATTTGTACCGGGTTGCCATTGATCGGCAGCACCAATACCTATCCTACATATTGTCCCAGCCGGATAAGGATTTGTCCAAATTCCTTCGGCGGAAAAACATTGTTCAAAAAATGTTGAGGCGATGACGGTTATTGCGCTTTGCCTTGAAATGGCACGCGCTTGTCGATCATCTTGCCTTGGTCGTCGAGGACAAATAACAGGGTGCTGCTTTCAGCGGCATATCTTTCCAGGTCTTCGAAGATAATGGCCTGGATCTCATATTTTTTTCCGATTTCTTTGGCCATATGCAGCATACCCTGGGTCGCCGATTCTTTATCCATGAACAAGGGGATAAAGGATATGTCATTTTCTGCATCAAACTGGCCGACGATCTGATCCTCCTTGTCCGGATTCTGGACCATCACGTAGACCCATGCCTGTGCGTCAATTTCTAGCGTCATCACTTACTCCTGTATATGGATCCCTGCAGTGCAGCGCTGGCGGGATAGATACCGTGTGAAGGTGTAGCCTAAGCGGGCTTCATTTTCAACTATAAGCCATCTGCAAAACGGATTTGGTTCAAGATATAGGCGGGGCCGGGTCCCAACACCCAGATTGGGTCAAATGACTTTTGCAGATGACTTTTAAGATATGAGGCGGATAACCTCAGCGGGAATGGTCTCCTTATCCAATGCGGCGCGTACTTTGGAGGATAAGCTCATGGACTGGAAAGGCTTCTGGACAAAATCCACACAACCGCAATTGAGAAGATTGGCGATCTGCTGGTTCACATTGTAACCGCTGGTCACGATGACCTGAATGTCGGGACTAACCTTCCTCAGCTTGAAATAGACTTGATCGCCGGTCAAATCGGGCAGGATGACGTCGAGCAATACCAAATGGATCTGCTCCTTGTATTCGGCGTAGATCTCAATGGCCTCTTTGCCACTTTCAGCCACCATGACCCGATATCCCCATCGCTCCAGAATCTCTCGCCCAACCTGAGAGGCCATCGGATCGTCATCCACGATCAGTACGGTCTCACTGCCCCTGTCGGCCTTCGTGCCGTCGGGGAGGGACTCCGTATCTATCCTGGCTGCGGGCAGATAAATATTGAAAGTGGTGCCGTGCCCCTCTTCGCTGTACACATTGATGATGCCGTTGTGGCTTTTTATGGTGCCGTAGGCGGCCGCCAACCCCAATCCTTCGTATCGAATGGGGCGGTAGGGAGAGAAAAAAGGTTCGAATATGCGCCGCTTGGCTTCCGCATCGAGCCCGTTGCCCGAGTCTGTCACCGAAATTTTGACGTACCGACCGGGTTCGTTGTTGAATGGCTTGGTGTAGGTTTCGTCCAGATGGATGTTTTCCGATTGCAGGTAGAGATCGCCGCCGCTGGGCATGGCTTCTGCAGCATTCATATAGAGACTGAGCAGCACCTGGCCGATCTGGACCCGGTCCACCTGGGTTCGCCACAAATTTTCTTCGTATATTTCATTTACGTTCAGGCGGGTATTGGAACGCATGAACATCCGGGAAGTGCTCTTCAGGATTTTGTTCAAATCAGTGGACATGACCACGAATCTGCCCACTTTGGCGAAGCTCAATATCTCTTTGGCCAGACGACCGCCTTTTTCAGTGGATTGATTGATGCGTTCCAGATGCTGTTGAAGGGCATGGCTGGCCGGCAGGTTCATCCGGATGATCGACAGGTTTCCCTGGATGGCCATGAGCACATTGTTAAAACCATGGGCCAGACCGCCGGCCAGGGTTCCCAGGGCCTCCATTTTCTGGGCCTGCTGGAGTTGGGTCTGCATGCGTTTTTCTTTTTCCGCTGCCTTTACCTGGGTGGAAACGTCCCGTAGAATTCCCCTGAAACCAACGGCGCCGCCGTTCTTGTCCCGGATCAGGGCGGCGGAGAATTCGATGATCAGGGTGTGGCCGTCTTTATGGAATACCTCATAATTTCTAACCTTTGCATCCCTGCCTGTCTTGAATACATTTCCGAAGGCCGATTTGATCGCCCGGGCGGTGCGCGGCGGTGTGAAGTCGTGAAAGACGGCGCCGATCAGTGTTTCCCGTTTGTATCCCGCTATCTTGATGAGCGCTTGGTTGACGAAGGTGATCCGGCCTTCCAGATCGGTCTCCAAGTACCCTTCCTGGATGCTTTCGATGATTTGCCGGTACTTATGGTCGTTGTAAATCAGCTGCTCGTTGCACTCCTTCTCCCGGTTCAGCTGCAGCTGCAGATCGCTGCTGATGCTTTCCGCTCGTCAAGGGATCACCCTGCTATAGTCCCAGGTCTTGATTGATCAAAACCACTTTTATGCGACCTTCGGGAAAGGATTTTTCGGTTACGGTCCAATAATTACAAATTCGATCCGGTGACGAGCAGTCATGGCAGCTGCCGGTTTTGGCACAGGGTGTCTTTTTATCCAGTCTCAGAACATTGGCAGGAGCGGTAAATCGCTTGATGTGTTTCATTGCTGCATCGAGATCCGGAACCAGCTTGTTGCGGCCTGCCATCACGATGACTATTTTAGGCCCGAATGTCAATGCTCCCACCCGGTTGCCGATCATATCGAGATTGACCAGCTGACCTTCATCGGTAACGGCATTGGTGCCGGTAATAAAAAGATCCGAGAGCAGGGCCTGGCGCCGGCGCTCGTAAAGATCAGCGGCCGGAATGCTTTTGTCGAAGGTGTCCAGCAATGTATAGGCGCGGCACTCTTTAAGGCGTTGATAGAGACCGGATTTGGCAAAGGTCATGGAGCCTCCCCATGAGATGCATTTAGGCGCCGATGCCGGAATGATCTGCTCCAGGATCAATTGAACCGCCTCCTGGGGATCGGCTGCCACATGGGCTTCAAATTTGTTTTTCTCAAGTCGCTCGCGGATCTGTTCTAGTCTAAGGTGCCAGTAGTGGCGTACTGGATGGTCCATTCCATTGTCCCCGGTTTCTGATAGTTGTGGGTGCGATCTGCGTACAGGTCAAGTGTTACCGAAAGGGGTGTGGTTTGTAATATGGTTCTAATGATTTATAATAAAAAACGGTGGATAGTGTCAACTTATCACCGCATCAGCCCCATAAATGACTAAAAATGACCGCAAAATGGTCAATTATCGCTATGAATGTCGGCAAATGACTTAATGGGGGTTTGCACAGTTTGCTCATCCCTTGGGGTGCTTTGGGATCAGGTCCATTTTTCGGCGGGAATTATTTAGGACTTTACTTTTAATCAGACTTAATTGTATTTTCGTGCCGTTTTTGGATCGACTGATCGAAGGAGAGGGCCATGGACCAGCAGTTCGAAATTCCTGAGGAATATGAAATACCTTTTCGCCGCATTCTGCCGCACCTGTTGGCGCCGTTGCAAAACGATCCCAAAGTTCTGCAGGCATTGGTGCTCTACTTTAAACTCGGTGGAGAGAAGATGGCCCGCATCGTCATCGATGCACTGAACGTGACCCATAAAGTGCACCAGGCAGAAATGCTGAAGATGATGAGGGAAGAAGCGATGCTGCGCGACCAACAGGATGATGACGATGATTCGGAGGAAGACGACGAAGAGGGAGACGATGACAATGAGGATGAGGATGAGGATGAAAATGATGATACCGATTCCTGATGGGCATGCTTCCCATGTCTCTCTTCCTCTGATAGCAGCTTCGGTCCACACTTTTTTGTAAGTCGATCGCAACACCCATCAAAGGGGCGCCCGGTATATGCCCATCACCCCTCATCGCCGCTTTGACCATCGTGATGGGGCCCGGCTGCCATGAAGCCTTTATTTGCCCGCCTTACGGCCGAAACCGCACGCACCTATGACCTGGTGCTGCGATCCGCCGGTATTCCCTGCAGGTCTCATCCATACCGTGGATTTTGGGCCATCACGGTTTCCCCCCCTCACCTCAGAGATGCCCTCAAGGCCATATCGCTTTATCTCCACGAGAACCCGCCCCATCCTTCGGCCGATCCCGCCCCTGAAACGCCATGGGTGACCACCTGGTCTGCTTTGTATGTTGCGCCAATTCTGGCGGTGATCCATTGGGCCATCCATCCGGGCTATGAGCAACAGGTATTTGTGGAACGTCTGGGGGCCGATGCCGGGCAGATCGTCTCCGGCAGCCTCTATCGCTGCGTAACCGCGTTGTTTCTTCATAGTGACTGGTCACATGTGGTCAATAACATGGCCGGCATGGTATTATTCGGGACCGCGGCCGCATCTGTTTGCGGATGGGGCGTTGGATGGCTGATGATATTGCTCTCCGGTGCCTTGGGCAATTTCTTGACAGCCTTGTGGTACCGGCAGGCCCACCTGTCCATTGGTGCATCCACCGCCGTCTTCGGCGCTCTGGGGATCTGTGTAGCGCTGAACCTGTGGCGGTATGCCCGCCATGCGGACCGCTCCTGGCGGATGTGGCTGCCCTTGGCCGGCGGATTGGCGCTCCTGGGATTTTTAGGCGGCTCTCCCCATTCCGATCTGATGGCGCATTTGTCCGGTTTCGGGTGCGGTTTGATGATCGGTGGAGCGTATGGTGGGATTCGCCGTCGGCCTTGGGAGGCCGGCATTCAAATTATGGCGGCAATTGCGGCGGTGGGGTTGATCGCGTTGAGCTGGATTTGGGGGGCCGTGGGCGGTTGAATATCGAATATCGGCCCTTCGGGAACCGCAGAATATCGAACAAGGAATGTCGAATGTCGAAGTGTGGAATCGCTGCGCTCTGCCATTTTTATTTTAAATGGTAGAATACCTTCCTTCGACATTCTGCGGTTCCTTGTTCGATATTCATTATTCCATTGCGATACATCGCAAAGTCCGGTGCCCTGACATAGGGATACGTTTTAATGATGTCGGCAAGGATTACAGGGGGTAGGGGGTGAGGCTTTCG
This sequence comes from Desulfobacteraceae bacterium, assembly GCA_037387725.1. Classification (GTDB taxonomy): domain Bacteria; phylum Desulfobacterota; class Desulfobacteria; order Desulfobacterales; family Desulfosarcinaceae; genus JARRKU01. Next base: position 20,162 of record JARRKU010000117.1, on the reverse strand, counting down.
AAGCCCTCCTTGGTGACCAGGATGGTCTGTTCAAACTGCGCGGAGAGGGAGTTGTCTTTGGTCACGGCGGTCCATCGGTCATCCAGGACGATCAGCTCATGTCCGCCGAGATTGATCATGGGTTCGATGGTAAAGACCATACCCGGCACCAGTTGGACGCCTTGGCCGCGTTGTCCGAAATGGGGAACCTGGGGGGGTTCATGGAAATCATACCCCACTCCGTGTCCGACGAAATCCCGGACAACGGAGCATCCCTGCCCTTCAGCATAGGTTTGAATGGCCCAGCCGATGTCGCCGATGGTGTTGCCCGGTTTGACCATGGTCAGGGCCTCCTTCAGGCTCTGTCGCGCCACTGAGACGATGGTGCGGGCATCACGTCCTGGGGTGCCGACGAAAAAGCTCTTATTGGCATCGGCATAGTATCCCCCCAGGATGGAGGTCACATCCACATTGACGATATCGCCGTCTTTGAGGACACGCCCGTCAGGAATGCCGTGGCAGATCACTTCGTTGACCGATACACATACGCTTTTTGGAAATCCGCGGTAGTTCAGCGGCGCCGGTTTGGCGCCGTGGTCGAGGGTATACTCATGAACCAGGGTGTTGATGGCATCGGTCGTGATGCCCGGTTTCAGGTGGGATTCTACCAGATCCAGCGTGTCCACCACCAACCGGCCTGCGCGGCGAATGGCGGCAATGGCTTCCGGGGTTTTCAACCGGATCTTGGGCTTGTCCGGATGGTTATTCACACTCGGTGCGGGTTTGTTCATGCAACACTTCTTGTACTTTTTCCCGCTTCCGCAGGGGCATGGATCGTTCCGTCCGATTTTAGTGGTTCTGATTTGTCGATTCACCCGCAAGGCGCCTTCCGGTTTCCTGGTTTATGCAACATTGGGGTCCATCCCAACATTGGAGTCCACCTATAATGGATTGCCTATACCCTGTCAATCGGCAATCCCGCACTTCCCAATGCGCTTCGCACACGATTTGACATTGCAAGGTGCGGAGCCATCAGGTAAGAAAGTATAGCGCAAATGGAAGGAGTCAATGCGATTATGGACCAAAAGGATGAAGCCCGAAATATCGATTTGGAGTGGGAGAACCGCGTGCTGTGCAGCGACGAGAGCTGCATCGGAACCATCGGTCCTGACGGGCGCTGCCGCGAGTGCGGGCGGCCATATGAAGGAGAGCTGCCATCCGGCATCGGGGAGGTGCCGGACGCGCCGTTGACTCCGTCAACCGAAGATGCGGACGATTCATCGGGTGACGACGTTGAGGCCCAGGCAGAAGGGAACGGTGAAGATGGGACCGATACAGACGATGAGTGGGAGCGCCGAACCCTTTGCCGTGACGAGAGCTGCATCGGGGTCATCGGCGGAGACGGACGCTGCAAGGAGTGCGGAAAACCCTATTGAACCGCAGAATCATCCCTTCGGGAACCGCAGAATATCGAACAAGGAATGTCGAATGTCGAAGTGCGGAATCGCTGCGCTCTGCCATTCTTAGTTTAAATGGTAGAATACCTTACTTCGACATTCTGCGGTTCCTTGTTCGTTATTCGATATTTATCAGCCTATACGACGTTCCTTGATACCGCGAAACAACCTGCCTATGTTAATCTTCAACACTGCGGTTTACCGGTAGTGGCTGTAATGGATGCCGTACCGTTTGGCTTTGTAGGAGAATTTCCTCACCGTGGTTTTCAGTATTTGGGCCGCTGTGGTGATGTTGCCACGGGTGTTCTTCAGGGCATCGATAATCATCTCCTTCTCCAGACTGGCCACTGCGTCTTCCAGGGAGAGCTCCGGCAGCGTGTCGGACTCGGTTCCGGTTTGAAGGGTGGGGGGCAGGTGGTAGCTGTGGACCACGCCACCGTCGCACAGCAGCACGCTGCGCTCGATACAGTTCTCCAGTTCCCGGACGTTGCCGGGCCAGTGGTAGGCCATCAGCATGTCGATGGCAGGGGTTGAAAAGCGCTTGATCTCCTTGCCGTTCTCTTTGGCGTACTTCTCGAGGAAGAAGTCGGACAGCAGCAGGATGTCGGTCTTTCGCTCCCGCAGAGGCGGCATATAGATGGGAAAGACATTGAGGCGGTAGTAAAGGTCGCCTCGAAAGGTGCCTTCGTCCACTGCCTGTTCAAGGTTCTTGTTGGTGGCGGCCACGATACGCACATCCACTTTTCGCGTCTGCTGCCCGCCAACCCGTTCAAATTCCTTTTCCTGCAGCACCCGCAGTAAATTAGCCTGTACATCCAACCCGATGGAACCAATTTCATCCAGGAAAATGGTGCCTTTATGGGCCAGTTCGAATTTCCCCAGCTTCTGTTTGATCGCCCCTGTGAAGGCCCCCTTTTCATGGCCGAAGAGCTCGCTTTCAATCAAATTGGCCGGAATAGCCGCGCAGTTTACCTTTACGAAGGGCCCTTTGGCCCGGTGGCTGTTGTAGTGGACCGAATTGGCCACCAGTTCCTTGCCCGTACCGCTCTCACCGCGGATCAGCACCGTGGCGTTGCTTTTACACACCTGGGAGATCATCTGGTAGACTTCGCGCATTTTATTGCTGTTGCCCACGATATTGGTGATGCGGTATTTGTTTTCCAGCTCGTTGCGCAGCCGTTTGTTTTCATCGCGCAATTGCTCCTTTTCGCGCCGGATGGTCTCCAGGTTCACCACATGCTGGGCGATCATGGTGGCGACCACCCAGAGGAGCTTTTCACCCTCTTTGAGGGAGTAGCCTTTTTCGTAGACCCGGTCCACGCTCAGGGCGCCGATCACCTGTTTGCCCTTCTTAATGGGCACGCAGATGAAAGAGAGCTCCTTGATGCCCTTGCCTTTTTTGCGTGCGGCCGTTCGATCGAGAAAGTCGGGTTCTTCGCTGATCTTGGGAATGGTCACGGCCTTGCCAGTCTGGATAACCCGCCCGGTGATGCCTTCCCCCAGTTTGTATTTCACCCGTTCGATGGTGCTGGCGGAGAGGCTGTGGGCCACTTCGATGCTGATTTCATTGCGCAGGGGATTGAGGATCGATACGGTGCCGCGATCCATCTCCATGGAACTGGACAGAATATCCAGGACTTTATATAGAGCCTTCTTAAGGTCGAGGTGTTCGTTGAGCGCTTGGCTGATCTCATAAAAAAGGGTGACTTGTTCGATTTTCTTCATGGGTGAATAGCTCCAGGTTTAATGTCACGATACAATTTGGTTAATATGAGCCCATGGATATAACAAAAATGTAACTAATGGCAAGCACTATTATTCTGCATATCGATATGGACGCCTTTTTTGCATCCGTGGAGCAAATGGACGATCCAGCCTTACGGGGCAAACCGGTGGTGGTGGGCGGTCGATCCCAGCGCGGGGTGGTGGCGGCGGCAAGCTACGAAGCCCGCCGATACGGCATCCATTCGGCCATGCCGATTTACCAGGCCCGCCAAAGATGCCGGGAACTGGTCATCGTCCCCCCGCACCGTAAACGGTATTCAGCGCTCTCCAGAAAGATCATGGCTATCCTCGAGACCTTTTCCCCATTGGTGGAGCCGATCTCCATTGACGAAGCCTTTGTCGATATTACCGGTTGCCGCCGGCTGCACGGTTCACCCACACGAATCGCTGCGGCCATGAAAGAACGCATTCTTCAAGAGGTGGGATTGACCTGCTCGGTTGGGGTGGCGCCGGTCAAATTTCTCGCCAAGATTGCGTCGGACATGGACAAACCCGACGGCTTGACCGTAATTGATGCCCACCAGATGTCGGCATTCATCGACCGGTTGGCCATTGGCAAAGTGCCGGGGGTCGGAAAACGGGCCGAGAAAGCCATGTCCGCAATGGGGATTCAATATCTCGGGCAGGTAAGATCATTTCCCGAGGCGTTGTTGATCAAAAAATTGGGAAAGTTTGGTCTCCGCCTCATCGCCCTTTCCCGGGGAGAGGACGATTCACCGGTCACGCCGACCAGCAAAGCCAAGTCCATCAGCACAGAGACCACCCTTTCTGAAAATACAATGGATCGCCGATTGCTCGACGGCTACCTGCGCTCCCAATCCCAGTCGGTGGCCAGGGATTTGCGCCGCAAGCATGTGCGCACCCGTACCATCACCATCAAAATCAAAACCGACGACTTTAAATTGCACTCCCGGAGCAGGACGCTGACGCGGCCGGTTCAATCAGCCGAGCGAATCTACCAGGTCGCCTCCGAGCTCTTTCACCGCTTTGCCCTCAGCCGGCCGGTGAGATTGATCGGCGTGGGCACCGGTGCCCTGCAGGCGGAATCCATGCCGATACAGGCGGACATTTTCCCCGATGGCGAGCAGGTCAGGGACCGCAAATGGGAAAAGGTGGACCGGGCCATGGATGCCGTGTCGGAGCGCTTCGGAGACCGGGCTGTGGTGAGGGGAACGATGGGGCCTTCGGGTAAAAAAGATCCGTAGTCTCTCGAAAATTCCTTATTAAAAAAAGTTAACCGCAGACCCACGCAAACGGATGCGGACGGTTTGTCGAACGTTCCGTTGGACAAACGAATATCTGTATGAGCCTGCGTGGGGCTGTGGTTAAAGGAAAAAGCAAATGGTCGCGTACAGTGACGGCGCTCGCCTGTGTTCTGCGGTTCCGACCTGACTTCGTCCTACCGCAGTGCTTTAACTAATCTTATTACGGCTTCCTCTTGCGTGCAGTGGGAGCAGTCAACGGTGATGTTTGCGTATTGCCGGTAGAGGGGGCGCCGTTCGTTACAGAGTTGCTCGACGCTTTGGCCCGGCTTGCTGACCACGCCCCGTTGATCCAGTTGTATCAGCCGCTGGGTGAGTTGGTCCAGTTGGATATCCAGGAAGACGATGGTGCCCAGGCTCTCCAGATGATCCATGGCCTGGGAGCGATAAATCGCGCTGCCGCCGGTGGCGATAACCGTGCGCCGGGTGGACAGGCGCTGCAGATAGTTCGCCTCCAGGTCGCAGAATCCTTCTTTGCCCTGTTTGTGAATGATGCGCTTGAGGCTCATCCCCTCACCCGTCTGGATGAGCAGGTCGGTGTCGATGAAGGCAAAGCCGATCCGCTTGGCCAGCAGCAGACCCAGGGTGCTCTTGCCAACGGCCGGCATGCCGATGAGAATCAGGTTTTCATGGGCGATCGCTTCAATATCCATAGCGTACACCCCAATATTCTTTAATCTTATTGCTATCTTTTTTAGGCAACATTGGCGTCCGTTAGGTTCCTTTAAGTCGGCTCAGGTCGAAGAAGTAATGCACACCGCCCTTGATCATGGTGATCAGAATGAGGCCGAAAAGCAGAGGGAAGAGGATGCAATCGAAAACATAGGCGGCAATGAGCTTCAGGGTCAGAGCGGCAATACGATCGGTTTCGGTTTTCAAGAAAGAGATCAGCATCTGTATGCCGGTGCTGGCCTCGGATAGCTTTTTCTTCAGTGAGGGGGCGGAAAAGCTCTCCTGGGCCAGGTCGGCCAAGGCCGCCTGGTCTGCTTTTCCGGGAGATATTTCTTCTTCGATCCGACGCAGCTCCTGGTGGGAGGCTTCGATCATCGGACCGGTGATGGTGTGGGAGAGCGCCGCCGCTCCCGTAACCGACAGGGGGAGCAACAGGTAGCACGCCACGGTTAGCGTGGTGGCAAAGCGCAGCGCCTCCCCGATGCCTTGATGCAGACGGCTTTGCCGGGGCCAAAGCCATCGGCTGAGCAGCTTGACCGTCAGCAGGAGCAGCGATCCGGCCAGCAGCCAGTGGTCCACCAAGGCCAGGCTCTTCAGGGCCAGCTGCATGCCGATGATGATGCTGCCCCCGGTCAGGGCGGCTTTCCAGGCAATATCCACATAATCGTAGACCGGCTGAACAATATCGCCCAGTTCCAGGTTAAAGCCGATGCCCACCTGAGACCCTTCCACAACGGCCAGGCCGCTTTTTATGCTGGAAAGCAGCAGAAAGCCGGTCAAGGATTTGTCGAACGCATCGTCCAGATAGGTGTTATTGGCCCGGGTCAGATAGCCGGTGCCGATCCAGTTGAGGGCGCGGTCGGTATACCCTGCGGCCGACAAGGCCGTAACGCCGACCAGCGCGATGATGATGAGCCACCGTTTGAACCGCAACGTGCAATCCTTTCAGCGACTGCAAAGGGCGGAGGCATGTCTCCTTGCAGCCATTATCCCATGGGTGAAGCCGCGATGATGGGTTCAGTTTGATTTTTTACCAGCATAGCATTGAATTTCAGATTGTTAAAGGCGAAACCCCTATGAACCGCAGAATCGGCCCTTCGGGAACCGCAGAATATCGAACAAGGAATGTCGAATGTCGAAGTGTGGAATCGCTTCGCTTTGTCTTTAATATTTTAATGGCAGAATACCTTCCTTCGACATTCTGCGGTTCGATATTCGACATTCGATATTCTATTTCTCATTCCCGCCTTGACGCTTGGCAAATCGGTTGCGTATGGTTGTGCAGCCGTGTTTCGTCCTGTGCGGCGGAACGACCGTTGAACCCATCACGGACCATCGCTGATGAAGATACTGCTGATCTATCCCTATTTCCTTGAACCGCGCATCCATGTGGAGGAGATTGCGGCGCTGCCCATGGGAATTCACTATGTCGGGGCGCTGCTAAAATCCAAGGGCCACGATGTGGAGATTCTCAACTGGTATGATGCCAAAGGCGCTGATACGGCCATGAGAGAGGCGCTGGCCTCCCGACAGCCCGATCTTATCGGGATATCCATCGTCCATGCCAACCGCTGGGGCGGCATCGAGGTCGCCCGCATGGCCAAACAGCTTGATCCCGGGATTCCGGTGGTTTTCGGCGGCATCGGGGCGACCTTCTTGTGGCGCCATTTGCTGACCCATTTCAGCGCCATCGACTATATCGTGCTGGGGGAGGGGGAGCAGACCTTTGCCCGTCTGGTCGCGGCATTGGAAAACGGCGCCCCATCCGGGGAGATCGCCCAATTGCCGGGGCTGGCCCTGCGGTCTTTGGACGGCCCCGCCAAAACAGCCGTCCCCCCTTTGATCGAGGACCTGGACGAGCTGCCGCCGCCGGCCCGCTACTTCGACTTTCAGCATCTGTCCATGACCCGGGGCTGTCCGAGCCGCTGCACCTTCTGCGGGTCGCCCCGCTTCTGGAGACGGCGCGTGCGCTCCCACTCCACCGACTACCTTGTGAACCAGATGGCCCTGCTGAAGGAACGGGGCATTGCCTTTTTCTATCTCTCCGACGATACCTTTACCCTGAACGCCAAAAGGGTGATCGAGCTCTGCCGCAAGATCATAGAACGGGATTTGTCGATTAGCTGGCAGGCGATTTCCAAAGTGAGCGCTGTGAACGATGAGATGCTCTATTGGATGCGCAAGGCCGGCTGCGTGCAGATCAGCTACGGTGTGGAGAGCGGTTCGCCTGAGATTCGCAAGCGGCTCTGCAAGGATATCCGCCACGATCAGATTATCCAAGCGTTCGAACGCACGGTGGCCCACGGCATTCTGGCGCGCGCCTATTTCATATACGGTGCCCCCGGCGAAACCTGGGAGACCGTCGGTCAAACGCTGGAATTGATGCGGCAGATCAGGCCGTTGAGCGCCATATTTTATATGATGGACCTTTTTCCCGGCACGGCGCTATATGAAGCGTATAAAACCCGCTCCGGCGCCGATGACGACATCTGGCTGCAACCCGTCGAGGACCTCCTCTACTTTGAAACAGATCCGTCCATGGATCGGGAAACGGTTCTGGCCTACGGCCGGCGTCTGCGGGAGGTTTTCGATACATCGCTGCCCGAATTCGCCCGGCAAATCGTGCTCGAAGACAACCCCGATCTTTACCCGGAACAGGCCGATTTCCTCTCCCGTCTGGGCTTGACCTTCAGCCATGGGGACTATGCCCGGATTAAAAGCACGGTAGATCCTGCCCAGGTAGCGCGAGAACTCTTTGAGCGCTCCCTCCGGCGCCATCCGGACCACCGGGCCTTCTGGGGACTGGCGCTGCTTGATCAGCACAACGGAGAAACAGCCGCCGCCATCAGCACTTTGAAGGAGGGGCTGCGGCACCATCCCCAGAGCCAGCACCTGAACATCTGCCTGGGGATCGGCTATGCCAACCAGGGGCAATTTGCTCAAGCCTTGGAATACCTCACCCCATTCGACCGCATTCCGGAAGCGATTCCCCACATCGTCCGCAGCCTCAGAGCCCTGGGACGCCACCAGGAGGCCGAAATGTACAGACCGGCCCCTTCCTGACTTTAGTTTTCATCATTTCTGCCGATACCAAACCATAGCCCGAAAGTTCAGGTGGCATTGCACGTTATTGACCGGTACCGGTAATTTGATATGAGCAAGCACACTCCGTATCATACCCATCCGCAACTTCAGAAAATTTATTTGAGGACCTGTCTGCCCCTTCCGCTGCTCATGGCTGCGTTGATGGCGGGGTGCCGCTACGGCCTCCTCGAATGGCCGGTTATGATGGCCGGTTGGGCCGGTATGTCCGCACTGGCGATCGGATGGGGGCTTTGGCAAATCCGTCGGTCAGGGACGCCGGGGCTGGCTGCGGCGCAACAGGGCGAAGAGGACGCCCGGTCGCCCGTGAGTGAGCCGGCATTGCCGAACCGCCTGGGAGATCGACAGGCGCTGTTCGATGAATTCATGGATCGACTGCCGGCGCTGGCTTTTATCAAGGATAGCCAGGGGCGCTACCTCTATATCAATTCCGCCTGCAAAGAGATGCTGAACGTCACGCCGGACGAAATGATCGGCCGCAGCGACTGCGATCTATGGCCGGAAGCGACCGCAAAGGTGCTCTGCTGCAGCGCTATCATATGGTGACCAAGTTCGGTATCTGCAACATGCACCAGCAGCCGTTGCTGGGGGGGATGGCCTTTGACGTGACCGAGAAGGTGCGGTTCGAAGAAGAGAAAGCCAATCTTGAACAGCAATTGATCCAGTCCCAGAAGATGGAGGCCATCGGGACTTTGGCCGGCGGTATTGCCCATGATTTCAATAATGTGTTGGCCGCGATCATGGGGTATGTGGAACTTGCGCTGTTTGACGCCCATCCCGGCAGCAAGGTACAGGAGGAGTTGGAGCAGGTGCTCAAGGCCACCCATCGTGCCACGGAACTGGTGCGCCAGATTCTCACCTTCAGCCGCAAGACGGGTCAAGAGCGCCAACCGTTGGATCCCAAACCCCTGGTCGGAGAAGTCCTCAAGCTGATCCGCGCAACCCTGCCCACTACCATCGAGATCCGCCAGCATTTGGAGACCGATGAGGCCCGGATTGAAGCCAATGCCACCCAGTTCCACCAAGTGATCATGAATCTGTGTACCAATGCGGCCCATGCCATGGAAGAGAGTGGCGGTATCCTGGAGCTGCGGCTTGAACATCGTCGTCTGTCCGGTGCAAACGCAGGGTTTTGCGGTGTAAGCCCTGGAAAATACATTGAGATCCGGATCAGTGACACCGGGCATGGTATCGCCCCTTCCCAGAAGCAGCGCATCTTCGATCCTTATTTTACCACCAAAGCCCAAGGCAAAGGAACCGGTATGGGGTTGGCGGTGGCGCGCAGTATCATCGAAAGCCACGGCGGCTCCATCGACGTGGAGAGCGAGCTGGGTAAAGGCAGCTGTTTTAAGGTTCTGCTACCCATGTCTGCCGCTGAAATTGTGTCCCCGGATACCGGCCATCAGTCTTTGCCAAGGGGCGCTGAGTCGATCCTTTTCGTCGATGATGAGCCGGTTCTGGTGGATATGGGCACTGAGATGCTCACACGGTTGGGATATGACGTGACAGGCTGCGAGGAATCCCTTGCTGCGCTGAAGCTATTCAAGGAAGATCCCTTTCGGTTCGACCTGGTTGTGTCGGACACCACCATGCCCCATATGAGAGGGGACGCCTTGCTGGCCCGCATGTTGGCCCTTCGTCCGAACCTTCCATCAATTTTGTGTACAGGGTACAGCGAACAAATGACTCCTGAAAAGGCGTCGGAGATGGGCATATCCGATCTCTTGATGAAGCCGGTTTCCATCGGCGATCTGGCCCACACCGTCCGGCGCACATTGGATGCCCGTTCGGCCCGGCCGGCGGTCCGGCATCTAAAGGTTGTCCGCTACTAGCGCACTCAGCGCGAAGGGACCTTGTGATATGGGGTGGGTGGCGCTTTGCCGTTTGGTCGATCTATACATCCGAAAATGCGTTAATGAATAAGATTGGCTCCCATTTCAGTGAGCTTCAGAATGGGCACCGCGCCTTTCTCAAATGTCACGACACCATTTTTGGCCAGTTGCCGAATGGCCTTGTCAAAATCTTTTCGTTCAAACATGTCCAAGACCGGAAGGTATTCATCACGCAACCACTCTTTGGGTAGCGTATCGTTTTCTTCGCCGTTCATGGCTCTGAATTGGTCTAGGATTTCTTTCTTTATGGTCTTGATATCTCTGCTCATATCTCAATTCCTACCGAAGTTGCTATCGTGATGGTGCGCCGGCCGGCAACCAGCCGCCTGGCCGCGATACATCATATTCGATCTAACATAACGCCATTTGGTCGATTGGCAAGAGCGCTCATTACAAAAGTTAGCGAAAATCGTGCCGCGTTGAAAATACAGAAATTACAGGTTGTTGTGCAGGCAGGCAGCGTGGGCAGGGTCACCCTGGGGTTGCATAAGCCGTAAGGTTCCGGGGCGCGGCGTCAAGCGTGCGCCGCCTTGCATCTAAACGACTGGGTTATAGCTGGCCTTTCAGACCAATGGCTTCGGCCACTTCCCGCATTCCGGCTATGGTTTCGGTGATCAAGGTGGTGCGGTCCATGCCCAGCATTTCGGCGCCGCGAGAACGCTCTTGCTGGGCCGCACCAGCGCTGATGTGGCCACCAGGCCGGTGAGCTCATCCACGGCGAAAAGCACCTTCTCCAACTCCGTTCGGGGCTCGATATCGGTGCAGATGCCCCAGCCATGGCTGACCACGGCGCGAATGTATTCCTCCGGCCAATGGTTGGCCTCCAATATTTCGGCCGTCTTTTTGCAGTGTTCTTCCGGATAGCGCTCATAATCAAGATCGTGGATCAAGCCGATGATCCCCCATTTTTCCTCATCCGCTCCCTTGAGACGGGCAAAATGGCGCATCACGCCTTCCACGGCCAAAGCATGTTTGATCAGGCTCTCGCTCTGATTGTATTGTTTCAGAAGATCAAAGGCCTCTTCACGGGTGGGGATCTGATCGGTCATGGGGGCTCCGTTTCACTCCTCTTCTTTTTCCTTATACCGGTCGTGGATGGCGCGGATAATGTCGTAGCGGCCGAAGAAGATCTCCACCAGTTCGGGATCGAAATGGGTGCCGGCCCCTTTTTCGATTTGCGTCAAAATGGTACTCTCCTCCCATGGCTCTTTATAGCTGCGCCTGGAACTGAGGGCATCGTAGACGTCCGCCAGGGCCACAATGCGGCCGAACAACGGAATCTCGGTGCCTTTCTTACCTCGCGGCAGGCCGTTGGGTTGGACAAATCCCCTGATCGGCCGCCCAGTTTTGAAGTCGATGTAGCCCGGGTAGCCGTTGCCGTCCCATCTTTCGTGATGGCTCAACGCCACCACCCCGGCCGCTTCGTCAAAATCCGACTGTTTGTTCTGGAAGAGCCTGGCGCCCTGGATGGTGTGCTGTTTCATGACCTCGTATTCGTCCGCGTTCAACCGGGCCGGTTTTCTGAGGATCAGGTCCGAAGTGGCCACCTTGCCCACATCATGCAGCATCGCCGCCATGCGCAGCACATCGCGGGTCTTGTCGATCTCCTTCTCCATCACCTTGCGCCGCAGGGCCCACTGCTCATAGATCTCCACGGCCACGCCGGCCACGCGGTTGACATGGGGGCCGGTTTCTTTGGGATCGCGCATTTCCGCCATGCTGATCATGCGCAAGATCAGGGCGCGGGTCATTTGGGCGCGCTCCAATGCCACGGCGGCGACCGAGGCGAAATGGTGCATCATCTTTTCATCCGACGCCGTGAAATAGATGATATGCCCCTCGGCATCCTGGGGATTAATGATCTGCAGGATGCCCATGATCTGTTCGTTGCCGTTTTTCAGGGGGATGGTTAGGATGGATTGGGTCTTGTATCCCACGCGTTCATCGAAATTCTTGCTGAAGCTGTACGGCAGCGTCGGCTCCAGCTCATACGCATCTTTTATGTTCAACGTTTGGCCGGTTTCAGCGGAGTATCCGGCAATGCTCTTTTCGTTGATGGGAACCTGAAAGGTGGAGTAAATCAGTTTCTCTCCCGGGGGGAGCTTTCTTTGGAGGGTGTCGTTCTGGGTGTAAGTGAAATTGAGGCGATCTCCCTCCCGGATATAAATGGAGCCGGCATCTGCATTGGCAAATTGTCGTGCCCTGAGCAGCACACGTTCCATCAAAATGTCCAAATCGTTGATCTGACTCAGCTCAATACCCAGACCCGTCAGACTGTCCAGTTTTTCCTGTTTGCTCAGCATCTTTGGTTCCTGTAGCGCGTACAAGTCATCCGTGCGGGGGTCACTTCAGTGTGTAGCGGATGCCAGTCGATATCGACAAAATCGGTATAGGGCTCGGAAGAGTTTCCGTATCCAGCACCGGCCGGGCGCCCAAAATGAATCTTTTGCGTTCCGCTGCCTTGGCAGCCGCCAAGATCCGGATAAAGAGTATCGATCCTGCAATCCGGCGTCAAGCCTTTAATTCCATTCCATATTAGGGCGGTTCCGTCAGGCCGTCCGCATGGAAAAGCGTTGAAAAGCGTATGGATGGCTTCCCGGCCGAACAGCTTGCGCTCAGACGGGGATGTGAAGGGTAAAGGTGCTGCCCTCCCCCTGGACGCTTTCCACAGTAACCCCTCCGCCGTGGGCCTGGGCGATGTGTTTGACAATGGCCAACCCCAGTCCGGTACCGCCCATCTTACGGCTGCGCGCCTTGTCCACCCGATAGAACCGTTCAAACAAACGGGGCAAATGTTTCTGGGCGATACCGATGCCCTGGTCCCGGACGCTTATGCGGATCTCATCGTCCGCGCGGCCGGTGCTGATGGATACGGTACTGCCTTCGGGGCTGTAATTGACGGCATTATCGATCAGGTTGATCAGCGCCTGCTCGACCATATCGGGGTCGACGCTGGCCTCTAAATCGGGATCGGCGCTGATTTCCAGGGTGATGCCCTTTTCCTTGGCGTTTTGCCCGCACAATTGGATCGCTGCGGTGATCCGCTCGGCAATGCGGCTGCGCCGGCGCCGCAATCGAATGGTGTCATTGTCCTGTTCCAGGCGGGAGAGCTGCATCAGGTCGTCGATGATGGTGGACAGCCGGATCACATGTTTCTGGATGATATCGAGGAAGCGCCGGGCCTGTTCGGCGTCGCACACCGATCCATGGGCCAGGGTCTCCACAAAGCCCTGGATGGCGGTCAGGGGGGTCTTGATCTCATGGCTGACATTGGCGGCAAAATCGGTGCGCATGTTCTCCAGGCGTCGAAGCTGGGTGACATCGTTCATCACCAAAACGATGCCAAGGCTCTCTTCGTCGTCGTTCAGCAAGGGGGTGCACCGGATGGCGAGGATCTGCTCGCCGTTCTGATAGAGGGTGATGTCGCCCTCGTTCTGGGTGCCGTCCACCAGGGTAATCTGCACCATGCGATGCAGGTCGCGATTGCGCATGACCTCCTGGATGCTGCGTCCCTTTAACGCCTCCTTTGACTGGTTGAGCAGCCGGGCCGCCGCCGCATTGAGATCCATGATCCGCTCGTCCGGGTCCAGGGCCACCACGCCTTCCTTCATGCTGGAGAAGACCGCCTGGGTCTCGTTGCGCTGGTTGATGACGGTCTGGATGCGGTGCTCCAGCTCCTGTGCCATCTGGTTCATCGCCTCGGCCAGGGACGCCAGCTCCACGGTGTCCGGCGGATGCAGCCGATGGGAGAGGTCGCCGTGGGCGAATTGTTCGGCGCCCCGGCGCATGGTTTCCATGGGGCGGGTGATGCGCCGGGAGATCACCAGGCAGACAACGGCCACCACCACCGCGATGATGATGCCGCCCAGGAGGAACTGAACCTGCACCGCCCCAAGCTCGCTGTCCACATCGTCGATGGCAATGGACACCCGCACGATGCCCCGAACCGCCGGCCCCTCCTGAATGGGCAGGGCCACATACATCATGTGCCGGCCCAGGGTGTCGCTGAAGCGCGTGGCCGCACCCATGGTTCCTCTCAATGCTTGGATGATTTCCGGCCGGTCGCCGTGGTTTTCCATCTGCGACGGCCGGGCTTCCGAGTCTCCCACCACCGTTCCGTCCGGCAGGATGACGGTCAGACGGGTTGGCACCCGCTCTCCGGCCTGCTTACAGTACCGGTCCAGCTCCGCATACCGGGAGGGCTCCAGCAGGGGCAGGAATTGGTCTTTCAGAAGCTGGGATTGATTGAGAAGGTTCTGGTGGATCTGCGACAGATAGAACGCGCGCATGGATCGGCTGGCATACCAGCCGGTGGCCAACAGGGCCACCAGCGCCAGGACCAGGTAGGAAGGGTAGAGCTGCCAAATCAGCGGTTTGCGCTTTCTCATCTGTTATGCATACCCGGATAGGACGGCGCAGGTCAATGGACCTGCCCGGAGGAGGACCGCTCCTTGAACCGGTATCCCACCCCCCGGACCGTTTCGATGTAGTGGCCGCTGTCGCCCAGTTTTTTGCGCAGCCCGACGATTTGGACATCCACGCTGCGGTCGGTCACCGGGTAGTCGTCCCCCCGGACGGCATCCACGATCTGGGTGCGGGTAAACACCCAGCCCGGGCGCCTGGCAAGAAAGGAGAGCACCTGGAATTCGGTATAGGTCAGGTCCACGGGGCGGCCGTCCACCGTAACGGTGCGGCGATCGCTGTCGATGACCATGTTTTCGATCTCCAGCACCTCCGCTTCGCGCTTTTCCGGCTGGGATTGCCGCCTCAATACGGCGCGAACCCGCGCCGTCAGAACACGGGGGCTGAAGGGCTTGGTGACATAGTCGTCCGCCCCCAGTTCCAGGCCGGCCACGATATCCGCCTCTTCGCCTTTGGCCGAAAGCATGACGATGGGAATGGACTGGGTACGGGGTTCGGCTTTCAAGCGGCGCGCCAGTTCCAGGCCGTCCATACCCGGCAGCATCAGATCGAGCACGAGCAGATTCACCCGCTGGGACTGGAGAATCTCCCAGGCCGCTTCGCCGGTTTCCGCACTGAGGAGCGTGAAGCCTTCACGGCTCAGGTTGAAACGGACCAGTTCGAGGATATCTTCTTCGTCATCCACCACCAGTATGATCTCTTTTGTCATCGCTCAGGTCTTTCCCCTGTTCACATGGGTACCCCGGGGGGGCCCTGGCCGGCGTCACGCCGCCATCTGGGGATTCATCGCCGGTGGGCATTGGGGCGACGTTAGATTAATGTTAGGATTTAGTTAGAAGCGCCCGGAGCCGATCCGGGCGCAGGCGCTCATTTGCAGGTAAACGGGTAAAAATGGTAAAAACAATATCCTTGGGGATCGCTGTAAAGCAGTTCCGTTTCAGCCATGCAGCTGCCGATGGCCTCCCGGGACACACTTTCGTAGTCGTCTTTTTCTTCCTCGGCGTTTTTACAGGTCATGCAGATCGGTTCATGGTCGTAGACCGACAAGATGCGCTGGTCGGTCGGTTTTAATCCGGCGTTGCATCTTGAACACACCAATGCGCAAGACAATTTTTCTTCCCATTGATCCATGCAGTCCATCCTTTGGCTGAGTAAGTTGTTGGAAAACCGAAGGGAGGTTTTGAAACCACTTCTTGGGTATTGTAATCACATAGGCATTTGAATTCAAGCCAAGGGCTGTTATGTTACCGGTTGCTGTTTCATGAGTCAACGAGGAGGCGTATCACCTTTGACACTGATTAATGTTCTCGCCATCGCCGTTGCCCTGGCCATGGATGCTTTTGCCGTGGCCATCGCCACCGGCATCTGCCTGGGCTCCATTCACTGGCGTCAGAATTTCCGGCTGGCCTGGCACTTCGGCCTTTTCCAGGCCATGATGCCGGTGATTGGATGGATCGCGGGCCTCACCGTTCGCGACCTCATCGCCAATTACGACCATTGGGTGGCGTTTGGCCTGCTGCTCTTCGTTTCCCAAAGCATGTTCCGGGAAGCGCTCAAAAAGGACGACGCCTGCGAAACCGTCAAGGACCCCACCAAGGGATGGACCATGGTGATGCTCTCGGTGGCCACCAGCCTGGACGCCCTGGCCGTGGGGCTCAGCCTGTCGGTGGTCAATGTGACCATCTGGATGCCGGCCGTGATCATCGGCATCGTGGCCTGCATCTTCACCACCTTCGGCCTTCACCTGGGCAGATACATCTCCAAGGCCGCCCCGCTGCGACGCGCGGCCGACTGCCTGGGCGCCGCCGTACTGCTGCTGATCGGCCTCAATATTCTTCGGGAGCACGGAGTGTTCAGCGGGTTGATGTAGTTGATCTACGGCTGCAGCAGCTTCAACCCCAGCGGCTCCTCCAACACCCGTTTGGCCGTTGCGCCCACCAGCTCGAAGATCACCACTTCCATGACATGCCACACCTTGACGCCTTCGCGGATACAGCCGACGGTGGTGCCGTCCCCCCGGCCGCAGGCCATGTGTACGTGCAGCAGTGGAGCGCCGGCTTCGTCTTCGAAGATCGTTCCCGTCCCGGCCACTTCGTGAACATGTTCCAGGGTGCGCTTCATGGGGTTCAGGGGCAGGCCGCGATCTTCGGCCGGGCCCACCACCAGGCGGCTGCCGTCATCCGCACCGCCGATGATGACCAGTGCAGCGGCCCTGATGCCCTGGTCTTTGGCAAATTGTTCGATCACCTCGTGGACGATCTCCCCGTCCTCCAGCCGCAGGATGAATGTCCGGCCCTGCTGTGCCTGAGAAAATTTCATCGCTTGTCCTTATTTAGGAATGGGCATTGCCGTTGGTCTTTGTATCTGCAGGGATTTTGAAAAGGGAGGTGCAACGGAGCACTTCCCGCTCCCCGTCGTCGTAAAGCACGGCTTCTCCTTGGAAACGCCGGTCACCCGCTGGTGCCACCCGCGCTTTGGCCGTCACCGTTCCCTTTTCCACCGGGCGGAGAAAGCGGCTCTCCAGCGAGATGGTGACAAAGGGCGTGCCCGACGGCAGCAGGCTCTTAATGGCCATGACCACCGCCGTGTCCGCAAGGCTCACCAGGGCGCCGCCGTGCATCAGGCCCATGCCCTGGGACAGCTCCAGTTTGAACGGCATGGTCAATACCGCCCGGCCCCCGGCCGCCGCCTTGATGGTGATGTTCAGCAGTCGTTCAAAAGGGGCGCAGCTGATCCACGCGCCCAGCTCAAACCGATGGGGTCCTGTTTCGGTCATATCGATGAATCTTCCATTTCAGCCGTGTTTCTGGAATCTATTTTCAAAACGGATATGGGCCCAAGGCGTGAGCGGGGCAGGGTTTAAAGCCCTATGCATACTGCAGCATGTTGAGGATTTTAAGTCCGGCACCAGCACCCGGATCGGACCAAAACACTTTTTTAAACCGCTTACGCATCATAGCCCACTTGTCCATGGTGTGCAAACGCCGGGCGGGGGGCTGCGGGGGTAGCCGGCGGGTCTAATTATAGGCCTTAGCCCATTGCACTTCAGCCGTATCGATGCGCTGCGGGCTCATTCCGATGCCGGAGGCTGCCGCTGAATCGCCGGTGTCCATTTTCGGGAAAACGGTTCCGGACAGGGCCGACAGGGCTGTATTGAGCTGCTGCGCCAGGGTCTGATAGGAGAAGTGCTTCTTGGCGATTTGAAAATTGGCTTCGGTGACCCGGCGGCTCAGGTTTGGATCACCCAACAACTCGCCCACCCGCAATACCGCCTGGGGGGTGAGAAAGCCGTCGATGGAGACCAGATCGAACCCCAGCGGTTCGATATCGCGCACATAAGTGGCGTAGCGGTTCACCATCACCGGCCGTTTAAAGTAGATCGCCTCCAGAAGACCGTTGCCGAATCCTTCGCAGAGACTGGGATAGGTGACAAAATCAGCCCCCGGGTAGATGTCGTAGAGGCTGAACTGGGGAAACCGCGGGCTGTGGGTGCCCCAGGGGTCGTCCATGTGGGTCTCCACAAAGACGAGGTCCACATCGAGCATCCGGGCGTAGCGCTCCAGGTACTGGGCATAATCATAGCCTTCGTCCCCGGCCTGGTGGGAGATCGCCAGCTTGGCGCCGGGGCGTCCCAAAGCCTGGACCAGGTGGATGGCATGTTCGATGCCCTTGCGCTGCACCACCCGCGTGGGCTGCAGGAAAACCAGATCGTCGGACCGGGCGCCGATGTGGTCCCGGAAGGAGCGCGCCGCTTCCATATCCACGGGCGGCGGCTGGTGAAAATCGATCACATTGGGCACCACCGTGGCCGCGATCCCGGTGCGCCGGGAAAGTTCTTCGCGCGCGGCGCTGTTGATCACCACATGGGCGATATTGGGCAGCCGCGGCGGGAAGGCCGCCTGCAGATAATCCCCCACCGCATTGACCAGGTAGCGGTCCCGTTCCCAGTAAAAGTCGTGATGATGAGCGATGGCCGGCGTGCGGGTTTCGGCCAGCACCTCGGTCAACGCCAGGCCCAGCGGAATCTGCATGGGCAGGGAGAGGATGTTCTCCGCCACCAGCAGATCGATGTCGAACTTTTGCAGGAAACGATAGAGGTGCCGTTTCAGGATCTGGCTCTGGTGGTGGATCAGATCCGACACCGCGGGAGAGCGCTGACCGGTGCCGATCACCGCCGCGTTGATGCGCTCGTTGACATCATGCTGAAAATGCGCCGCCTCCGCCATATAGCTGGCGCCGGGATCGCGGTCGAGTTCGCCTGCAAACCAGAAACATCGATAACCATTGCGCTCAAAAACCTGGGCCCACTTGCTGGTCTCCAGCGTGACCCCGTCCGTGCCGGAAAAACGTGTCGATACAAAGCCGATATTCATCATCCCACTCCAACTTCTGCAATAGTGCTGCCACAATGCCAGGATCGGATCTGAACACATTGTATATGCCTTAACCATCATTCCTCTGGATAAGTCGTATGCAAGTGCTGTGCACCATAAGTTTTCAGAATTCTTTTTTTCAACAAGCAGTGGGAAATTTATAATAATAACAGGATGGAACAGCATGGTGTGACATGCGTCACACCTCTGGTGGGCCTTAAAGGATTGTGGAATGTGTTACCTAAAAGGACAGAATTCAATAAAAGATTGGGTATTGTGCTACATGGTTATCCATTGCACGCCGCCACAAAACCGGCGAAACAACCCCTGACGGGCACCGAAAACCCGGACGAGTGCAACGGCCTGCGAACCCGTGATTTTTCACAGGATTGGAAGGAACCAAACCACGACGAATCCCCCTGAAAGAGCGATAGATTTCACTTGACATCAAAAATGCGAGCTGGTAGCTATAGCAGCTCTTTTGGGAGGTTTCCCGGAAGGTGTTTTCGTTCCAAGGGCGGATAGCTCAGTTGGGAGAGCACCGGCCTTACAAGCCGGGGGTCACAGGTTCAAGCCCTGTTCCGCCTACCAGCTTATTGGAAACAGACATATACGGGGGCGTAGTTCAGTTCTGGTTAGAACGCCGGCCTGTCACGCCGGAGGTCGCGAGTTCGAGTCTCGTCGCTCCCGCCATATTTTAAAAGGGTTTAGCGGATTTCGCTAAGCCCTTTTTGTTTATGGTTAAGATTTTCAATCCTTAGCTCCGACCAAATCGAGATTAATCCACTTGTGTGCAACTTTTCCCTTTGAGACAATCCCAACGGATCCCTGTCCAATTTGAATAAATCAGAAAAGACTGTTATAGTCTTAAGCGCCTTAAATACACCCCATATAGTACTATCTTTAAACAAAAGCGTTCCACCGATTCACATGAGGATGTGGTATGGATACCAAGGCAGACTTGGTAGTGGGACAAACCTGGACCAAAAGGTTTTACAAAAACTATGAAGATCAATTGGTTTGTGCCAGATATCGATATGAGAAGACCGCGTTAAAACCGGCTATAGCGAAAACACAATGAGAGAATTGGTCAAAGCTGCCGGGGGGAAGTTGAGCCTAAAAAGAGGGTATGGGCGCTATATTCTCAAAAAGCTTTGGAATTGGGGTTGGAGCGGCGGATAGAGGCGTGGTGGGGATGTTTGTTGTCTCTATATGTAG
>JARRKU010000116.1:0-13920 GCA_037387725.1 Desulfobacteraceae bacterium | reverse complement strand
CCAGCTCTTCGGCTACAGCCGCATTGCTGCAATACCGGAAACAATAATTGATGACCCGTTTCTTGTGTTTATCAAACAGGTGTTGAAAGGCGCGCTGGTCTCCCGCCTTAAAATTCAGCATCAATTGCGTATCCGGATCAGTGCACATTTAATCCCTTAAACCCGGAAGCGTACAGAAAGTTACACCCGGGTCGAGTGACAGCCGGTTTGAAAGGTTCCTTGTTCTTTTAATCTGCGGTTTTCGGATCATGCGATGCGCTCGCCCGTGAGAGCCGCACAACTGCAAAAAAGCCAACCTGACAGGCTATTCCGACAAACTGTCCCAGAAGTCCCGGCCCCGGTCGGATGGTTTGGTATGGCCCGATCCCGGAGGTGACGGCGGCACAGGGGGTGTCGGGGCAGTGGGTCGTTTTCCCCTCAGACGGGCAATACGCTCCGCCATGGGGGGGTGGGTTGAAAAAAGGTTCATCATGCTGCGGCCTGACAGCGGGTTTACGATAAACATGTGGGCGGTGGATGGATTGGCATCCATGGGCAGCTGTTTGGAATAGGCCCCCAGCTTCTCCAGGGCATCGGCCAGACCCTTGCTGCTTCCGGCAAACTTGGCGCCGGTGGCATCGGCCAGATATTCCCTGGATCTCGAGATCGCCATCTGGACGATCATGGCCCCGATGGGCGCAATGATGGACATGACGATCAATCCCAGACCTCCCAGGCCGCCCTCATCGTCATCGCTGCGGCCGCCGCCGAAGATGGCGGCCCAACGGGCCATGGAGGCCAGCATCATGATGGCGCCGGCCATGGTGGCGGCGATGGATCCGATGAGAATGTCCCGGTTGTTCACATGGGCCATCTCATGGGCCAGTACCCCCATGATCTCGTCCCGGTTCATCAGTTTGAGCAGTCCCTGGGTGACGGCCACCACCGCATGTTGGGGGTTGCGGCCGGTGGCGAAAGCATTGGGTGTATCTTTGGGAATGATATACACTTTGGGCATGGGCAACCCGGCCCGCTGGGCCAGGGTGTTCACCATTTCGTAAAGCTCGGGCGCCTGCTGCCGGGTCACCTCCCGGGCGCGGTACATGCGCAACACGATCTTGTCCGAAAACCAATAACTGAAAAAATTCATGCCGATGGCCAGGACAAAAGCAATTACCATGCCCGACGGTCCTCCGATCAATCGGCCGACCAGGATCACCAATACGGTCATGACCGTCAGCAACAATGCCGTGCGAATCTGATTGCCCATGGATACAGCACTCCTCTTCCTTCGTTTGCGTGTCCAATCGGGGATAACGCATATCCCCTCTCGCGGTCCCCGGAAAATATAGGAATGATCTTTTGATTTGCAAGGCATTCTTCCTTGCAAATTGTGTTGATTTTTGGTGAAGTTGGAAATTCCCTTGCAAGGAGACCCAACCTAAAAACGATAAGGAAGACCCATGGACGAAGATCATCCCATCACCCCGGACGATCCATCCGGAGAGGAACCCGAAGAGAGTTTTGCCGAGTTGTTTGAATCTTATTCAGCCGGTATGAATGAAGACATCCGCGTGGGGGATAAGGTTGAAGGTAAAATTATCTCCATCAGCGACAATGCCGTTTTCGTGGATACCGGCACCAAGGCCGACGGCATCGTTGAATTGGAAGAGCTGAAAGATGAGGACGGCAATTTACCATATGCGGTGGGCGATACCCTGGCGCTCTTCGTCGTGAAGGCCGATGAGAGCGAGATACGGCTCTCCAAGGCCATCACCGGCATCGGCGGTCTCACCATGCTAAAGGATGCATACCGCAATGCCATCCCCGTTGAAGGCAAGGTGGTCCAGACCATCAAAGGCGGGTTTCAGGTGGAGGTGCTCAAGCGGCGTGCTTTTTGCCCCATCAGCCAGATCGATACCCAGTATGTGGAAGATGCGGATATATATGTCGGCCAGGTCTTTCAATTCCGCATCACAAAACTGACCGACGGCGGCCGCAACATCGTGCTCTCCCGGCGGGACTTGATTGAAGCCGAACTTCAGAAACAGCGCAAGGCATTCATGCAGGAGCTGGCCGTGGATCAATTGTACACAGGCCGCGTCACCCGATTGATGCCCTACGGCGCATTTGTGGAGTTGACGCCGGGGGTGGAGGGGATGGTTCATATCTCAGAGCTGTGTTGGTCCCGTCTCGAAAAGCCCGAGGACCTCGTCCATCCGGGAGACAAAATCGAGGTCAAGGTCCTGCGCATTGAGCCCGGCGACAAGCAGATGAAAATCGCCCTTTCGGCCAAACAGGTCACCGGAAACCCCTGGGATCGTGTGGAACAGGAGGTGGTCGTGGGCGAGAAAATGACCGGCAAGGTCACCCGCTGTGCGCCTTTCGGTGCATTTGTGGAGTTGACACCCGGTATTGAGGGATTGGTTCATATCAGCGAGATGAGCTATACCCGCAGAGTGGTGCATCCGGAAGATATCGTCCAGCCGGGGCAATCCGTCTCGGTGCTGGTCAAGGAGCTGGACCCCGTCAAACGGCGCATCAGCCTGAGCATCCGGGATGCCGAAGGCGATCCGTGGCTGGACGTGGAAGAGAAGTTCACCGTTGGCCAGCGGGTCAACGGCAGGATCGAGAAGCTGGAAAAATTCGGCGTTTTTATCGGCCTGGCGCCTGGCATTGTAGGGCTGTTGCCCAAGTCGGTGATCAAGGATTCGCCGGGGGCCAAGCGCATAGAAAATCTGAAGCCCGGGGATGGTGTCGAGGTGGTTGTCGCCGGCATCCAGGCGGCCGAGCGGAGAATCTCATTGGGGCTTGGTGAGGGAGACGATGAGAGCAATTGGCGCCAATTTTCCCAGGGCGCCCGGGACAACGGGCGATCCGGTCCCGGCTCTCCAGGTCTGGGCTCTCTTGGTGATAAGTTGGCGGAAGCCTTGAAGAAAAAGCAGTAGTCAAATCAAAGGAGTGACGGCATGGCCAGTGACCAATTGTATGACCTGATTATAGTGGGTGGAGGACCCGGAGGCATGTCCGCCGGTATCTATGCCATGCGTGCGGCTTTGAAAACCGTGTTGGTGGAAAAAGGCGTCCCCGGCGGCCAGGTGAACTTGTCGGACGAGGTGGAAAATTATCCGGGCTTCGAACATATCAGTGGGGCCGAACTCTCCATGAAATTTGCCGAGCACGCCCGCGCTTACGGTATTGACGAGAGTTTCGAAGAGGTCGCGGCCATCGAGCCGGGGCTGGAACACCATACCGTCAGATTGGCCAACGGTGAAGAACTTGCGGCCCATGCCGTCATCATCGCCACCGGGGGGTCTCCCCGCAAGCTTGACATTCCGGGCGAAGAGGCGCTTTACGGCACAGGAGTTTCATACTGCGCCGTATGCGACGGCTTCTTTTTCAGAGGCAAAGAGGTGATCGTGGTGGGCGGCGGCGACAGCGCCTGCGAAGAGGCGCTCTATCTGGCCAAGCTGGCTTCGAAAGTATATCTGGTGCACCGTCGGGACGCCCTGCGCGCCAGCATGATTTTGCAGCAGCGCGTCAAGGAGGAGTGCAATATCGAGGTTCTCTGGAACACGGTGGTCACTGAAATCGAGGGTGGCGATGACGGGGTCGGCGGCGTGCGCCTTCAGGATACCCAGACCCGGGAGAATCGAAGGATGTCCATCGACGGTGTATTTATTTTCATCGGCTTTGTGCCCAACAATCAACTGGTACCGGCCGGCACGCGCATGAATGCCGATGGATTTGTGGTCACCGATGACAAATGCGAAACCAATACCCCGGGCGTTTACGCCGTCGGCGATCTGCGGGAGCGTTATGCGCGGCAAATCGTTCTGGCCGCGGGAGACGGATGCCTGGCGGCATTGGCGGCCGCTCATTACGTCGAAGTACGCAAATCCCGGAAGGCGCCGGCGGTGTGTGAAGCGCCGGCAGGGATTTTTGAAGCCGATTAATGCGCGTGATGCCTTGATCCATTGAGGTGTCGGTCATGGATCGGACCCCTTTTCGCCAAATGGAAATTCTGTCGACGATGCTCTCATGGGTTGCATTACTAACGCGTTGCCACTATATTGATAATGCTATCGGAATGTAATTCATGGGACGGTGCGCATGACTGATGAAAAAAGTTCTGACATATTCACTGCGATGGGCATTTCCGGTTCAACCTTCGACGACCTGCGTGGACGGCAATCCGTACGCGCCACCTTTAAACTTACCAATGACTGCATCGAAGCCATCTCCATCGTGGCGACACAGATGGGGATCAAGCAAAAGTCTCTGTTTGATCATTTATTTCAAGATACCGACACCCTGAGCACCATTGCGCGAAAATACCGTAATGCTCGGCTGCAAACCACCAACCGGGTTCAAAAAACCTATGTGCTCAGTCGGAACTCCTTGTTATCTTTGGAAGATATCGCAAAACACTTCAATGCTCCCAGAGACGTATTAATCGAGATTTCCGTCCAGCGCCTTCTGCCCATCATCACCACCGAACGCCAGCGCTATGCCAAACGCAAGACGGTTTTGGCCAAAATCCAGCGGCATCTCGACGATGGTCGCAAGCTGCTCAATACCGCCTACACCGAGCTGGGCGAAGAGGACCCCCTCACCGATCGATTGACCGCGGTGATGGGTGTTTATGAAAGCGCCTTCAAACAAATGTCCGGCTTCATGGAGCGGGCAAAGGGGATCGAAGATTTTGAGCCCGGTACTTTCCAAAAGGTAAGGGTCGTGGTCGACGAGGATTAGGGGGGTATCCATCGGTCATATTAGGCGTTGACAATGACTCAACGGTCCGGTAAAAGGCTCGCTGAGTAATTTTTATGCCAAATGATATGAGTCACTTATATCATTTGGCGGTAAAGTCTGAGAAAAATGGCTAGTTAAAGCCATCGATTTGGACAGATTGGGTATGGGTATGACTACCCGGGAAGACCGTATATAGGCCGTTATACCTGCGGGAATCCGGGAAATGTAAAGGAGGAAGCGCATAGTGGAGATATTGGTATTACTCAAACAAGTTCCAGCCACGGAGTCAATGATCGCTATTGCCGGTGACGGCGTCTCTATCAAAACCGATGGTTTGAAATACGTCATCAACCCCTACGACGAAATTGCCGTTGAAGAGGCTTTGAAAATCCGTGAGGACCAGGGCGGTGCGGTTACCGTCGTCACCGTCGGGCCGGCTAAGGCCACCGAGGCGATGCGGACGGCAATGGCAATGGGGGCGGACAAAGGCATTCTGATTGATCCGGGCGATACTGTCTGTGACGGGTTGTCCGTCGCCAAAATTCTGGCCGCCGCCGTTAAGGAGATGCCTTGCGATCTCATCGTCGCCGGCCATCGGGCCGTGGATGACGATAATTTTCAGGTCGGACCGGCCGTGGCTGAACTGCTGGGGCTGCCCAACATCTCCATGGTCGTCAAAGAGGAGATCTCCGACGGGAAAATCAGCTGGACCTGTACCGTGGAAGGCGGAACAACAGAAGTCGAAGCACCTCTGCCGGCTTTGATTTCCACCCAACGCGGACTCAACGAGCCGCGCTACGCCAGCCTTCCGGGTATCATGAAAGCCAAAAAGAAGCCGCTGGAAACCAAATCCCTGGCCGACATCGGTCTCGATGCCGATAGCGTGGCGGCCAAGGTAGTGGTCAAAGGATTGCGCGTGCCGGCCGAGCGTCAAGGTGGCCGGCTCATCGAAGGCGATTCGGTTCAGACCAAAGTGGCCGAACTGGTCAAGTTATTGAAAGAAGAGGCCAAGGTCATCTAAGCCGATATCGATAAGGAGAAATTCCATGACAGTTTTAGTGATAGCAGAGCAAGTGGACGGTGTTTTTCGCAAGGTGACCTTTGAAGCCCTGACAGCGGCCCGGACCCTCGGCAGCGAGGTCCATGCGCTGGTTCTGGGCAGCGGCATCGAAGCGGCCGCCGCGGAATTGGGAGCTTACGGCGCTGCCAAAATTCTGGTGGCGGACGACGATGCGCTGGCTGACTATACAGTGGATGCTTACACCAACGTGGCAGCCGACATCATCGGTCAGGTGAATCCCGCAGCAGTGATCATCGGGGCGACCACCCAGGGCAAGGAATTTTCCGCACGGTTGTCCGCGCGGCTGGATGCCCCCATGGCCAGCGATTGCATCGCCGTGAAACTGGAGGGCGATCAGGTGGTGGCAAGCCGCTCCATGTATGGGGGCAAGATTATAGCGGACGTGGTCCTGACCGGCACACCCGCAGTGGTCAGCCTGAGGCCCAATACCTTTACGGCCGAACAGGCGCCCTCCGATGGCGCTGTCGAAAAGGTGGCGGCCAAAATTGGTGACGCACGTACCCGGGTCAAAGGCAAACAGCTCGAAAGCGGCAAGATCGATTTGACCGAGGCCGAAATCGTGGTTTCAGGCGGACGCGGCATGGGCGGCGAGGATTTTTCGTCTATAGAAGCACTGGCTGATGCATTGGGTGCGGCTGTGGGCGCGTCCCGCAGCGCTGTGGACGAAGGATGGCGACCGGCATCAGACCAGGTGGGCCAGACCGGCAAAACGGTTTCTCCAAACCTCTATATCGCCTGTGGCATCTCCGGCGCCATTCAACATCTGGCCGGCATGTCCTCTTCCAAGGTGATTGTGGCCATCAACAAGGATCCGGAAGCGCCTATCTTCTCCAAAGCCGATTACGGTATCGTGGGGGATCTCTTCGAGGTTGTCCCGGCCGTGACCGAGGAGATCAAAAAGAACCTGTGATCCGGCGCCATGGGTGCCGGATGTGCCAACCCTTTTGCAACGATAGGGTAAACTTGAATCGTTAAAAGGCCGCCTTTGGACAGGGCGGCCTTTTGCAATAGAGCTGGATCGACATGCCAAACGTCTATTTGGAAAGCCTGGGCTGTGCGCGCAATCAGGTGGACAGCGAGACCATGCTGGCCCTTCTCGGGGCTGCTGGGTGGTCTGTGACGGATGAGCCGGGCGAGGCCGATGCGATTGTTGTGAACACCTGCAGCTTTATTGAATCTGCGGCCGACGAGTCCATTGATACTATTCTGGAGCTGGCGCGGTATAAGACCAGCGGCCGCTGCAAGCGGTTGATCGTAACCGGTTGCCTGCCGGAGCGTTATCGACAGGATTCGGCCGACGCCCTGCCCGAAGTGGATCTTTTTCTGGGAACAGGCGCCTACGACCAGATTGTGGCGGCCATAAGCGGTGCCACCGGACACGGCCACTGTCTGCTTCCCGATCCGGACACCGTGGACATGCATTCGGCCCCCTCGCGCAAGCCATTCATCGGCCATACCGCCTATCTGAAAATCGCCGAAGGGTGCAGTCGGGGCTGTACCTTTTGTATCATTCCGAAACTGAGGGGAAGGCAAAAGAGCCGCTCTTTTGAAGCCATCGTCGATGAAGCCGAGGCGCTGATTGCCGGTGGGGTAAAAGAACTGACCCTGGTGGCTCAGGAGACCACTTCTTATGGTCTCGATTTATCTCAAGGCCCTGATCTGGCTGGTTTGATGGCTGCGCTGGCCGAGCTGGACCCATCGGTCTGGATCCGTTTTCTCTACGGGCATCCGCAGAGCATAAGCCCTGATGTCATTGAAACGGTGGCCGGATATGCGAATATCTGCCCCTACTTCGATATCCCGATTCAGCATGCGGCGGACGGGGTTTTGCGGCGCATGGGCCGAAACTATTGCGCGGAGGATTTAACGCGCCTTTTTGAAAACATCAGGGACCGGCTGCCCCAGGCCGCCCTTCGCACCACCGTGCTGGTGGGATTTCCCGGAGAGACGGAAGCGGATGTCGATCAGCTTGCCCAGTTGGTAACCCGCGTACGATTCGATCATCTGGGCGTATTTCTTTACTCCGATGCGGAGGATCTCCCCTCCCACGGCCTGGCGTCCCA
Organism: Desulfobacteraceae bacterium; assembly: GCA_037387725.1. Taxonomy (GTDB): domain Bacteria; phylum Desulfobacterota; class Desulfobacteria; order Desulfobacterales; family Desulfosarcinaceae; genus JARRKU01. Next base: position 6,042 of record JARRKU010000116.1, on the reverse strand, counting down.
TGTGGCGCCTCGGATCGCCCAGGAACGCCTGGACCGGCTGATGGAACTGCAAAAGGAGATTTCCGCGGCACGCCTGGCCGGGCTGTTCGGACAAAGGATGACGGTGCTGGTGGACAAGATGGCGGAACCGGGCATCTATGCGGCGCGCACCATGTTTCAGGCGCCGGAAGTGGACGGCGGCGTGCTGGTCCGATCGGCGCTCCCCCTTGCACCTGGAACGATGATGACCGTAAAGATAGTGGAAACCCTCGCGTACGATCTGATCGGAGAGGTGGTATGATTGATTTGAAACAGAAAATCCTGACGGCCGTCGCCCCTGATTTGCGGGCCATCGAAGCGGCGTTGGAAGACCATCTTCACCCCCATTTCGAACTGGTGGGCAGGGTGGCCGGCCATATTCTCTTCGCCGGCGGCAAGCGCCTGCGCCCCCTGCTGATGACGCTGGCCGCGCGGCTGTGCGGATACCAGGGCAATCACACCGCCAAATACGCTGTGATCTTCGAATACCTTCATGCGGCCACTTTGCTGCACGATGATGTGGTGGACGGCGGCGAACTGCGTCGCGGCCGGCCGGCCGCCCACCACGCCTGGGACCCGCCCACGGCGGTGCTCACAGGGGATTTCCTGTTGGCCCGGGCGCTCAGCCTGGCGGCGGATACCGGCTTGCCCGAGGTGATCCGAACCATCGCGATGATCACCGAGCAGATGTCCCAGGGAGAGATCGAGCAGTTGAACCGCAAAGGCGATCTGACCCTCAGCGAGGCGGTTTACCGCGAGGTGATCCGCTGCAAGACCGCCGTTCTCTTCCAGGGGGCGTGCACCACTGGGGCACTGATCAGCGCCTCTTCGGCCGAGAAAGTCCAAGCCTTCGGCGACTACGGCTTCCACCTGGGCGTCGCCTTTCAGATGGCCGACGATCTGCTCGATTATACGGTGGACAGCGAGGCCTTGGGCAAAAAGGCAGGGGCGGATCTGCGCGAAGGCAAACTGACCCTGCCGGTCATCCACGCCCTGGGCCGGGCCGGAGACGAGGAACGCCTCTGGATCACGAAACTGATCGCGGCCCCTTCCTTCACGCCGGATCAGTTCGCCCGCCTGATCGCCCTGCTGGAGGATCACGGCGCCATCGCCTATACCCGGCAATGTGCCGTGGAACACGTCCGCAAAGCAAAATCGGCGCTGGAGATCTTTCCGCAGTGTCCGGAGCGCGAGGTGCTGTTCGACATCGCCGACTACGCCTTGGTACGATCGGCTTAGGCGCCAAAATTATACTGTAATATGGGTATGCGCCGTGCTATGTTTTGCGGTGCGCCCAATCCTTACCAGGAGGTTCGACCATGGTCAAAGACATACGCCTCGCGATGTGGACCCGCATGGCAGCGATGCTGGCTCTTCTCATCTTGTGCAGCGGGCCGGTGTGTTCCGCCCAGGACCAAAACGTGACCACCGTTCACGCCTTTGGCACCGGCCGCATCCATGGAGACGACATGTCGGCGGGGCGCGATGAAGCCATCTCCGCCAGCCTGGTCGCAGCGGTGACCCGGGTGTTGACCGATATCGCGCCGCCGGACCTGGTGGCCGGGCATTTTCAGGACATCAACGAGTCGATACTCGCCCGCACGGACCAATTCATCCTCGACTACAAACCGATGGCCGAATACATCCAGGGAAAGGAGCTGCGGGTGATGGTGCGGGCCACGGTTTCGACCGCCCGGCTGAAACAGGCACTGAAGAAGGCCGGTATTTACACCGGCCGCCAGCACTACCCCCGCGTATTGCTCTGCATCGCCGAAAAGGCGGCAGACCAAACGCAATTCCAATTCTGGTGGGGAGGGCAACGCATGGGGCAGGCCGGTCCCGCCACCCGTGCGATGAGCGAGCGGCTCGAACTCAAAGGATTTTCGCTGATTCATCCCATCAGCATCTCCTCCCGCCGCGGTTATGCCTACCAGCTCAGCGTTCCCGAAGCCGTTGCGCTGGGAGAAGAGATGCAGGCCGACATCGTGATCATCGGGACAGGCGTTGCAGAAAAACCCGACGAAACCGCCGGCGCTGCCGTCCCGACCTTTCGAGGCCGCCTGGCCGCCCGGGCCTTCCGGGTCAAGGACGGCCAGGAGATCGGACAGGTCGAGCAGGTGGCCACGGCCACCGATCCGGATCCCTACGCCGGTGGTCAAGCGGCTCTGGAGAAGGCCGCCCTGCTGGCCGGTGACGGCCTGGCATCCCAGATGGTCTCCGCCTGGTTTTCAACCGATTCAGGCGCCTCGAAATTAGAGATACGGGTGGAGGGGATCAGCGGCAAGATCTACGACTTCGTCAAATTCAGAGGGGCTTTGACCACCATGTCGGGGGTGGACGGCGTCCAACAAAAAGAGATGCGGGCGGATGCGGCCGTCCTGTCGGTGAATTTCCAGGGCAACCGCCAGGCGCTGGCCGATGCATTGATGCGGCAGCACTTCGATGCCTTCAGCGTGGAGATCGCCGGCATGGACAACAATGCCATCCGTTTGCGATTGGTGCCGCGCCAATAAGAGAGAATGAATTGATTCGGCTGACCTCTACCATCAGCATTCCCAATATTTTGACCCTGGTCAGGATACTGCTGACCCCCGTCTTCGTTATCCTGCTCCTGCGGGATCATTTTACCATGGCCTTGCTGGTTTTCGGCATCGCCGGCATCAGCGACGGCCTGGACGGACTGATTGCCCGCTATTTCAATCAACGGACCACCCTGGGCGCCTATCTCGATCCCGCGGCGGACAAATTGCTGCTCACCTCCTCCTTCGTGGCCCTGGCGGTGCTGGGCGTCATTCCCGCATGGACCACGGTGATCGTCATCGCCCGGGACGTCATCATCGTGCTGGGGCTGGCCATCCTCATGCTGACCGAAAAGAAGTATGAAGTGCGCCCCACCCTGGACAGCAAATGCACCACCACCGTCCAAATCCTGACCGTGCTCATCTCCCTGTATGATCCGGTCCATCTGAAGCTGGCCATGGTTTACCAGGCCTTCCTGTGGGGCACGGCGCTGCTGACCATCCTCTCCGGATTGCACTATATCTATATCGGAATGAATATCCTCCAGGAGCCCCAGGACGGGAGATAGATGGTTTTCCGCATAGGGGTTCAACCCTAAAATTCGAACATCGAACATCGAACGCCCAACGTCGAACAAGTCATTGTACCGATTGATAAATCGGTTGAGCGCAGCGAACCCTTCCTTCGACGTTCGATGTTGAACGTTCGAAGTTCGATGTTCAAAAGCAACATACAGGTGCCGGGCGAAAACCAAAGCCTCCATCGCGCCAAATTTGCCAGCGAACGCCCAGACGAGTCCCTCCGCCTTAACCCTTGACACTGACTGTGCCCGGTGCTAACAAGGCACAACTTTCAGGCGCGTAGCTCAGGGGGAGAGCGCTTCCCTGACACGGAAGAGGTCGTTGGTTCAAATCCAATCGCGCCTACCAAAAAATAGAGGGTCTGCAAGCATTTCGGCTTGCAGGCCCTTTAAATGTAAAAAATGCTTCGGCCACTTGAGACAATAAGGCGTCTGGGATTCGACGACAAATCCTTTTGCCGCCAGATAGTTACGGAATTTTTCCAAATTCATCACATAATTCTCCGACATACTTATGTGTCATCCACATAAGAATGTAATTTAAACAAATTGTGGCACTCAAATAGATGGGTACTCAGCGCAGCGGGACAATAGACAGGATTCTGGGCCAGCTAAACCATTTGATAATTCATTAAAAATATGCTGTAAGATTCATCAGCCCCGCCAGTATATGATTTTATAGCAAAAAATATGAATTTCAGTCTATAATCTTATCGCTGAAATGGTAAAACGACTGATAATCAATGCAAAAACAGGTAATTACATTTTATATCAACCAATTTTCTATATTTTGCGAACCTATCAAAAAGCCGCAGCCGCAGAATCTATAATGTTCTGTTTGAAGTGAATCATGAAAATTGGAACATCAGTAAAATTAATTTCTTTTAACGGAACAATAGAGGCGGAAAGTGATTGCTTGCCTTCTGAAAATTATTGGAAATTGATCGGATACAAAGGACAAATCGTTCAAGCTCCAGATATAAAAGGAATTTATGCTCCTTTTTCAGAGGAACCTCGGCTCTTGGTTCAATTTGCAGAAAACGTTAAGGCGTTTGGTTCGGAGTGCCACAACAAGGTCGAAAACAGTCTGTGGATTTTAGAGTCAGATCTGTCGGAAATATAGGGCGGACAACAGAACCTTTGGCTCCATTGGACCGCAAAAGGCGGGCGACTGCGGTTTTGGCGAAATCATCATTAAGCTTTTCATTGGCGAAGTCTGTATACTTTTGCGGCCCATGAGCCATACGTTGGGCCTGCAATAAATCGTTTCAAAACCGCCTATTGAAATAGCATGACATCCGTGTTAATGTGATTCCATGATACAATCATTCAGGAACCAAGCAACTGAGGATTTATTCAATGGGAAAGCGTCAAAGGCTGCCTTAAAGCTAATCCCCAGAAATTTATGGAATATTGTGTCCCGAAAACTCGATCAAATGGACTCTGTTGTTGCTTTGAACGAACTTCGAGTACCTCCTGGCAACCATTTGGAGGCCCTCAGAAAAGATCGTCAAGGGCAACACAGCATTCGTATCAATGACCAGTATAGGATCTGTTTTATATGGACAGAATCGGGACCAAGGGATGTTGAAGTTACGGATTATCACTAAAAATAAACACTTGGGAGACCAATATGATTAGAATACCAACACATAGATCACCAACCCATCCTGGTGAGATGCTTTCCGAAGAATTTTTAAAACCGATGGGTCTTACGCAGCGCCAGCTAGCTGATTCTATACATGTTCCATATCAAAGAATTAACGAAATCGTTAACGGCCGCCGGGGGGTTTCTCCCAGCACGGCATTAAGGTTGTCCAAATTTTTTGGGGTCTCTCCCGACTTTTGGCTGAATCTTCAGCTCAGATGGGATTTATATTTTGCTCAACAGGTTGAAGCTGATGAATTAAATTTAATTAATCCAGTAAGTAACCAAGGCGAATCAGTCCATTGAATTGAGGGCCCAATCGGGTAGCCGGGGGGTTTTATCCCCCCAGCCCCCACACCACCCCAGCGAGCGGGTCCGCACTGGGCGGTTCCCAGCGGGGTCTGGGGTCGGGCCGCGCTAACCGATTGACACCAAACGATTAATAGCTTAAAAAAGGCCTTAAAATAAGCTTAATCGACTGTTTTTACCCTCAAAAACATCCGTTTAAGGAAAGCGCTGTTCTATGGCCCGTGCAAAGCGACATTTCATCCCCGGTCATGTCTGGCATATTACCCATCGCTGCCATAAAAGGGCTTTTCTTTTAAAATTCGCGAAAGATCGCAGCAGATGGATCGAATGGCTGTATCAGGCAAAAAAACGTTACCGCCATTTGAGCGTACTGGATTACATAGTTACCTCCAACCACATTCATCTGATTTTATATGACAATGGCGGAAAAAACGCCATTCCGGATTCGATCAAATTGGTCGCCGGCAGGACCGGTCAGGAATACAACTTGCGGAAAAACAGAAAAGGGGCCTTCTGGCAGGATCGTTATCATGCTACCGCTGTGGAAACGAATCGCCATTTACGCCAATGCATTGCTTACATCGACATGAACATGGTCCGTGCCGGCGTAGTCGATCACCCAGAAAAGTGGCAATGCTGTGGATACAATGAAATACAGAATCCCCGAAAAAGAAAGGGAATTATCGATTTTGACCGTCTCACGGGGTTGCTCGGTTTCGATACCTATGAGCAGTTGAAGAATGCCCATTTCAAATGGATAGACAGTGTCATGCAGGATGAGAAAAATGATAGAGAGGCAAAATGGTCGCAAAGCATTGCCGTCGGCAGCGAAGCCTACATCAAAAAAATCAAAGAAGCACTCGGATTCAGAGCGAGAGGACGAAAAATCCATCAGACCGGAGATTCATTCGAGCTGCGGGAAACGATGACGCCTTACAGATCGGCCAATTCTTACGAAGTCGACAAC
>JARRKU010000115.1:0-11924 GCA_037387725.1 Desulfobacteraceae bacterium | reverse complement strand
GCGGCCATCAAAACCACGGCATTGGTCCAGGTGATTTTCTCTTCTGGCCAGATCACCATATCCGGAAAAGTGAAGCCGCACCAGAAGGTGCCGTCGTCAAAGGTCTGGTCGCCGATCCAATTGAAAACGATGCGGGCCAGCAGGTCGTTGCCCACGGCCGCCAGGGCCAGCACCAGTTCGCTCGATTCGGCGATGGTCACCCAGGGTTGGTCGGAGACACACCGCACACCGACATTCTGGATGACGAATTTTTTCCAATGGCTCTCCAACCGAACCTTGGCCTGCGGGCCGGTCACGGTGCCGCACAGCACCGGATAGAACCAGTCCATGGAAAACCGGGATTTGGTCATGTTGAACCGATGGGGTTTGTTGCGAATGGCCGCCTCGAGGCGGGTCAATGCGCTGTTCCATCGGCGCCGATCCAGTCCCAGGTTCCGGGAAAGCGCCAAGGCGCATTTCAGGCTGAAGGCGATGGAACTGCAACCGGTGAGCAATGCCATGGGATCGGCTTCCCCCATGGGATTGAGCGCCCAATGGATTTCTCCGCCGGCCGTTTGCAGCCGGAGCGCAAAATCGACGGCTTTTTCCATTGTGGGCCAGAGGTGACGGATGAAATCCACGTCGCCGGTGACCAGCAGGTAATGGTAGAGGCCCACGGCGATGTAGGCGGCATGGTTGGTTTCGCGGGTGCGGTCGGCAACCGCGCCGTTTTTATACGCGGCAAACCAGCTGCCGTCCTCACGCTGCACCTGCCTCAGCCACTCGAAGGCCTTGCGGGCAAGGTCATGTCGGCCGCCAATGGTGAGCCCCATGGCGGATTCCACGTGGTCCCAAGGATCGGTTTTGTCTCCGATGGACCAGGGGATGGCGCCGCTGGGAAGCTGGGTATCGGCGATCAGGCCCACCAGGGCCGATGGCCGAAGGGTTGGTTCCTGCTGCCGGGTAATAAACGGATAATCAGTGGTCACTATCGATGCCTATCCATGAATAAATGAAATCCGGCCCTGCGTGCCAAATGCTGCGTATTGGTGATGCCTTTTTGCCAATGCACAACAATGGAATATCGAATATCGAATATCGAACAAGGAACCGCAGAATGTCGAAGGAAGGTATTCTGCCATTTACAAAATAAGAATGGCAGAGCGCAGCGATTCCACACTTGGATATTCGACATTCATTGTTCGATATTCTGCGGTTCCATCGGCTTTCCACAGGCACATCAAAAGCCCGGTCCTCTGGAACCGGATAATTTAATAGAAGCTGTCTCAAAAAACGGATTTTGGTCCAAGGTGTAGGCGGGGGCGAGTTTCAGACCGCAGGCATACGATCGTATGTTGAGGATTTGAAACTCGTCACCAACACCCAGATTGGGCCAAAAGACTTTTTTGAGATAGCTTCTACTGGTCCCGGATCGAATGTGCAAGCAGAAAAACGGGCGCGGCATCAGCCTTGACAAGGGTGGGCTCCCCTTCTATTTTACCCGCGGAATATGGATGATGCCGTGCGGCCAATAAGGACATATTTAATTTGCAACGCAATTTCTCAAGACCAAGACTACAGGGAGTCCATCAGTGGAAGAGCTGACACGTCAAATCGCAGCGCAGCACCAGCTGGTCAGTCGCATGCGCAACGAGATCGGGAAGGTGCTCATCGGACAGCAGATGCTCATCGACGGGCTGCTCATGGGGCTGTTTACCAAAGGACACATTCTCATCGAAGGCGTGCCGGGCCTGGCCAAAACCAGTGCGGTCAAGGCCTTGGCCGACACGGTCCAGGCGCGTTTCAAGCGCATCCAGTTTACCCCCGACCTGCTGCCTGCCGATTTGATCGGAACAGAGGTCTACCGGCCCAAAACCGGGGACTTCGTCATCAAAAAGGGACCGGTGTTCAACAACATCATCCTGGCCGATGAGATCAACCGCGCCCCGTCCAAGGTTCAATCGGCCTTGCTGGAAGCGATGCAGGAGCGCCAGGTCACCATCGGCGAGTCCACCTTCGCACTGGAAGATCCCTTCCTGGTGCTGGCCACCCAGAACCCCATCGAACAGGAGGGGACCTATCCCCTGCCGGAGGCTCAGGTGGACCGCTTCATGTTCAAACTGCTCATCGACTATCCGGACAAGGCTCAGGAGAAGGAGATCATGCAGCGGGTGGGATTCGAGGCCCCGGCCGATGTGGCCGCTGTTCTGGCCCCTGAGCAGCTCAATGCCATATACGACTTGATCCAAGGCGTTTATATGGACGATAAATTGCGTGACTACATCGTGGATCTGGTGTTTGCCACCCGTTCCCCGGATGACTACAACATCGGCATGGCGGACTATATCCAGTACGGCGCATCGCCGCGGGCCACCATATTTCTGAGCCTGGCCGCCAGGGCCTACGCCTTTTTGCACGGCCGGGCCTATGTGACACCCCAGGATGTCAAGTCCATTGCGCCGTGGGTGCTGCGCCACCGGATTATCCCGACCTACGAGGCCGAGGCCGAGGACATCTCCACGGACCAGATCATCCTGGCCATCTTTGATTCCGTCCCTGTGCCTTAGGTTGCATAAAAAAGATGGCAAAAGGATTAACGACCTTATGAGCATTAACGAGACCGCATATTTGAAATTAATTCAAGCGTTAGGCCAATGGTACACTAGAGGATCGGGCCTATTTTATGCCATCTTTTTTCCCCTACGGGAAAGCCGGAGGACACCAGATCCCGCGTTGCCAAGGGCTTGCAGTAGGTTGACTACGGCTGCGCCCTTGGCGCCTTGGCTCTGGAGCCCTCCGACTTTTGCAACAATATGGGCGCTTGCAACAAAAGGCCCACTGCAAAAATGCCAATTATGATACCCCAGGAGATCATACAGAAGATCAAAAAAGTCCACATCCGCACCGGCCGAGCGGTCAACACCTTGATGGCGGGCCAGTATAAATCGGTTTTTCGCGGCAGCGGCATGGAGTTCGAGGAGGTGCGCGAATACGCGCCCGGAGACGATGTCAAAAGCATTGACTGGAAGGTGTCGGCCCGGTTGGGCCGCCCGTTTGTCAAGCGCTACCGGGAGGAGCGCGAGCTCATTGTCATGCTGCTGGTGGACCTGAGCGCATCCGGCCGCTTCGGCACCCGGGAGAACAGCAAGCAGGAGATCGCAGCGGAAACCGCGGCCATCCTCGCTTTCAACGCCATCCGCAACAACGACAAGGTGGGCGCCATCCTCTTCACAGACGAAGTGGAGCGCTACATTCCGCCCCAAAAAGGCAGTGGACACGTCTGGCGGGTGATCAAAGAGCTCTTCGCCCATCAACCCCGGCACACCGGCACGAACATCTCCGAAGCAGTGGGATTTCTGGGACGGGTCTGCCGCAAGCGCTCGGTCGCCTTTGTGATTTCCGACTTCATCCTTCCCGACGAACAGGCGGTGGTGGATCAACAGATGCGCTCCACCGCAAGAAAGCATGAACTGATCAATATCCTGGTCAGCGATCCGGGGGACTTTGTCCTGCCCCCCGGCGGTCTCATCACGGTCAGGGATCTGGAAAGCGGGCAGCTGGTCCAGCTGGACGCCTTTCACGCCAAAAGCCGCAAGTCCTTTGAAACACGCCAGGCTGCCGCCTATGGCCGCATAAAAGGGGCGTTTAAAGCCGCAGACCTGGATTGCATTGAAATCTCCACAGCAGCGGCCGCCGCCGACGCATTGACACGCTACTTTCGATATCGGGAGCGAAAGAAAACGCGATGACGGGGTTGGCCACCATAAGCGCGGGATTGATGACGGTGCTGGCGGCAACCACCACCGCCCAGCCCGGCAGCGTGCCGCCGGATACAGCCGATCCGCCGCCCATGACCGATATCCATGATATCAAGCCGATCCTTGATTTGGGCGGTCATTGGCCATGGGGAATGTCGCTGCTCGTTGCCGCTCTGGCCTTGCTGCTGTTGGCCCTTGCCTGGTGGTTTTGGAAGCGGCGCCGGCGCCCGGGAAAACAAGAAGAGGTAGTGGTTGTGGCGGTGGCACCGGATCAGGAGGCACTGGCCGCGCTGGATGCCTTGACGGACGAAACCGGCCTGGCACCCAGGCAATTCTACTTCCGGCTGTCGGCCATATTGCGGCGGTATATCGAACGCCGGTATCACTTCCCGGCTGCCGAAATGACCACTGAGGAGTTGCTCCCGCATCTGGACCGGCTCCCTTTGGACAGCCATCTTGCCCAAACGTTCAAGGCGTTTTGCAGGGAAGCAGATCCCATCAAATTCGCCGGCGCAGCCTCCCGCAGAGAACAGGTGGAACGCAACCTTGCGTTTTGCCGGGATTTCGTCCGCAGCACGACGACGGTTTCGCAGGATGATGCGATATGATCCGCTTTGCTTCGCCATATTTTTTGCTCCTGCTGCTGCTCATCCCCGTCACCATTTTGCGCGGGCAACGGCGGCAGCCGGCCCTGGCCGGATCGGCCACTGCCGCGGCGGAAAAAATCTCCCCGTCCCTTTTACTGCGCATCGGATGGTTGATGCCGCTCTTTTTTTATCTGGCGCTCTTTCTGATGATGGTGGCCCTGGCCCAGCCCCAATGGGGCACGCGGCAGATGGAGGTGTCCAGCAGCGGAATCAATATCGTTCTGGCGGTGGACCTTTCGGAGAGCATGAAGGCCCTGGATTTCAAGCGCCAGGATGAACTCGTCAACCGGCTGGAGGCGGTGAAACAAGTGGTCCGGGAATTCATCGCCCACCGTAGCGGGGACCGCATCGGCATGGTGGTCTTCGGAACCCAGGCCTACACCCAGTTGCCGTTGACCCGCGACTACAATACCATTGCCACCATGCTGGAACGCCTTCAAATCGGTTCCGCCGGTCGTACCACGGCCATCGGCGATGCCCTGGGCATCTCCCTGAAACGGCTGGAGGACATTGAAAGTCGCTCCAATATCATTATTCTGTTAACGGACGGCCGCAGCAACAGCGGCGAGCTGGCGCCTTCAGCCGCAGCTGCCATCGCAAAGCAGCAGGGTATCAAAGTCTATACCATCGGGGTCGGCAGCCGGGGCCGGGTGCCGGTACCGGTGGATGATCCCATTATCGGGAAACGGTATGTCTACCAACGAGCGGATATAGACGAACAGACCTTGCAGGCCATCGCCGATGAAACCGGGGGATCATACTTCAGGGCCGAAAACATGGACCGATTGCGGGAGATTTACGCCAACATCGATCAAATGGAGAAGACCGACGTCAAGACAAAGGTCTATGCCGAGTATAACGACCTCTACCCCTATCTTCTGGTGCCGGCCCTCGGGCTGCTGGCGATCTGGATTGTCCTGCAAAACACACGGTTTTTAAGGATACCATGAAATTTGCCCATATTGAAATGCTCTTTCTGATCTGGATCGCGCCGTTGCTGGCCCTGGTCTGTGTCTATGGCTGGCGAAAACGGCGCCGCATTCTGAACCGTTACGCCGGGCAACGGATGCTGGGCTTCATTGTCCCGCCGGGCCTGGTCCGCAGGCGAAACGCTGCCGCCATCCTGGCATTATCCGCCGTCATTTGCACGGTGCTGGCGCTGACCGGCCCCCAATACGGGTTTCAATGGCAGGAGATCGAGCGCAAGGGGATCGACATTGTCATCGCATTGGACTGCTCCCGCAGCATGCTGGCCACCGACATTCGCCCCACTCGCCTGGATCGGGCCAAACGCGAAATCCTCGACCTGCTCAACATGCTGCAGGGGGACAGGGTCGGCCTGGTGGCCTTTAGCGGCACCGCCTTTTTACAATGTCCGCTAACCATCGACTATCCGGCCTTTTACCTGTTCCTGGATGTACTGGCCCCCGACTATCTGCCGGTGGGCGGAACAGACCTGGCGGCGGCCGTGCAAAGCGCCCAACAGGCCTTCGACCCCCAAAGCCGGTCCGATAAAGCCGTGATCCTGATCACAGACGGGGAACATACCGGCAGCGGCGACCCGATGGAAATGGTCCGCGAAGCCCAAAAATCCGGTATCAAGCTCTTCACCATCGGCGTGGGGTCAGGGGACGGCGTGCCGGTACCGGATGAGAATGGGGGATTCAAAAAAGACACGGCCGGCCAAATCATTTTATCGCGGTTGGACGAAGCCCTGCTGAGCCGCATGGCGCTGGCCACCGGCGGCAGCTATGTGCGATCCGTGGCCGGGGACATCGATTTGGAGACCATCTACCTGGAACAGATCCGAACCCGCATGGAAGGGGCGGCGATTGAGAGCGGCCGCAGACAGATCTGGGTGGACCGCTACCAATGGCCACTCACCCTGGGCGTGCTGCTCCTGCTGCTGACACGCTGGATCCCTCCCACATCGCAGACCGCGCTTTTTACCCTGGCTTGCATGGGCATCATCTTCTGTTCGCCTGCGGCCAATGCCGGCCCATTAAAGGAAGGATACCAGGCCTACCAAAAGGAAAATTATGATGCCGCACTGAAACACTTCATCGACGGCCAGTTGCAGGACCCGGAAAACCCTTCGTTGCTCTACAACCTCGGTAATACCTACTATAAAATGAAAGACTTCGATTCCGCCGAAGCGCATTTCCGCCAAGCCCTGCCCAAAGCCCCGGAGGCGCTGAAACCGCGCCTGCTCTACAATCTGGGCAACAGCGCTTTTCGCCGCGGTCAAATGGAAGACGCCATCCGGAACTACGAAGCCGCGCTGCAACTCGATCCCGATGACCGCCAGACCAAAGAGAACCTCGCCTTTGTCAAAAAGCAGCTGCAAAAACAAAAGCAGAGCGGTCAATCCCAAAAAAATCAGCCGTCCGCCGATAAAGAGAACCCCTCCAAGGGAAAAGGGGAGCAGCAGCGCCGGGACAAGGGCACTTCTCCCCCCCAAGAGGGCGGGCAGGATCAGTCGCCGGAACAGCAGCACGCCTCCGGCAGCAATCCGCCTTCCCGGGAGCAACAACCGCCGGAACAGGCGCAAGCGCCGGACAAATCAGAGGGGCGGAAAGAAGAGGCCGACCGGAACCAGGCCGGCAAAGGAGACCGTGATGCCGATCTGAAGGCGGCTTCCCAAGTGCTCAATCGTCTCAAGGATCAACCGGGAAGGGCCATGATGCCCAATTACCGGAAACGCAGGGTGGAGAAGGATTGGTAATGCGAAACCAGCTTATCCTGTGGGTTTGTTGTCTCTGGATCTTAAGCGGCTGGACGCCGGCGCAGGCTGCAGTGGCGGTCACCGCCCAGGTGGACCGGACCTTCGTTTCGCCCGGCCAGTCTTTGCAGATGCAAGTAAAAGTCTCCGGAGACAGTGGAGAGGTGGATCTCTCCCCCATTGTCGATTTCAAGGTGCGCTCGCTGGGCACCAGCTCCAGCGTCCAGATCGTCAACGGCCGCATGTCCAAGGAGGTGAGTTACAACTACCTGCTCATCCCCCGGGGCAAAGGCAAATTGACCATCCCTCCCTTGACGGTCACCGTGGCGGGCCAGTCCCATCGCACCGAGGCCATCACCATCACGGTGAGCGATACGCCGCCAGCCGGGAGACAGGGAGTTGCCCCGGATAAAGAGGTGTGGGTGACAGGGGAACTTTCAGAAAAAAACCCTTATACCGGGCAGCAGATCACCTATACCTTCCGGTTCTACCGCGGCGTGCCCATCGATGACGCCAAATTTCAACCGCCCGGGTTCAAAGGGTTTTCGACCCAGGAAGTGGAAGACCGCCACTCCTACCGCAAAATCATCAACGGCCGGGAGTATGCGGTAACGGAAGTATACTTTATCCTCACCCCCCTCGAAGAGGGGGAATGGACTGTGGATCCGGCAGTGGTCAATGTCGGCGTTCTTCGCCGGCGCCGGGGCGGGGGGCGATCGCCCTTCGATGATTTTTTCAATCGCAGCGTGGTGGAACCCCGCGTGCTGCAGACAAAGCCGATCAGTGTCACAGTCCGCCCGTTGCCGCCGCTGCCGCCGGACCGGGCATTCTCCGGCCTGGTGGGCCGCTTCACCATGACCGCCGAAACCGAATCCACTCATCTTGCCGTGGGCGACTCCGCCACCCTGACCATCGAATTGCAGGGAAAAGGCAACATTGCCGACGCCCAACATCCCGACCTGGCCCTGCCGGCGGCCTTTAAAAGCTACGCCGACAATCCCGAACCCGAGGTCGTGGCCGACCGCAACGGCGTAAGCGGTAAAATGGTATTTCGAACCGCACTGGTGCCGGTGGAACCGGGACGCTATGTCCTCGACCCCGTACGGGTCACCTACTTTGATGTGGACAAAGAAGCCTATCACACCCTGAAGGTGCAATTGCCGCCCTTGACCGTCGTCCCTGGCGCCAGCCCCGACAGCCAGCCGCTGACCGTCACGCCGGGGACCCTGCCATTGCTCAAGAAAAGGGTTGATTTCACCGGCCGGGATATACTGCCGCCCAAGGAGGGTCTGGCTGCCATCCAGCCCCACAAACCAATGGGATGGCCGCTTTTCCTGGTTCTCCTGGCTGCGCCGGCGTCGATTTACGGCATGGTTGTAATCACCCAGCGGGTGCGGCGCCCGGACACCAGCGCCGCAGCCGTGATGAAAGGCCGTGCGCGGCAAGCCTTGAAACGCGCTGCGTCTGCCCGCACCGATGAAGCGTTTCTGTCCTCCCTTTACCAGGCATTGACGGCTGGGATCTTTTCCGCAGCCGGCCGCAGCGGTGAGGCGCTGACTTGGAAAGAGGCGGAATCTGTGCTGTTGGAGAATCAATATTCAGAAGAAGATGCTGCCGCGGCCGCAAAATTGCTGGCAGAGATCGAATCCACCAAGTTCGGCGGCCAGACGCTGCCGGACGGACGGCGCAAGACGCTGCTGGACGAAACACGAACCATGACAAGGAAACTCGCTCCATGAAAAAAGGAGTTCTCATTCTGGTCATGATCCTCTGGCCGCTGACGCTTCCGCCGGCCGGCCAAGCGCAGGAAAATGCCCATCGCTTCATTGCCGCCATGAAGGCATACAAATCCCAGGATTTCGGTACGGCCATCAAAGAGATGGAACAAATCGCCCAAAGCGGGGTGCGCAATGGCGCCTTCTTCTATAACCTGGGCAACGCCTATCTTAAAGACCATCAACTCGGCCGCGCCATCCTCTGGTACGAACGGGCCCTGAAGCTGCTGCCCAATGATCCGGATCTGCGGTTCAACGCCGATTACGCCCGCTCCCTGACCCGGGACGCCACCGATGAAAAGACCGTCTCCCCCTGGCGGGTTTTCTTCTTCTGGAAATACCGTCTCAGCCAAAGCACTATCGTCCTTCTCGCCGTCATTTTCAATCTGCTCTTCTGGAGCATGTTGCTCGTGCGGCGAATTTTCCATCGTCGCGGTGTGCGCTACGCTGCAATAGCGGTCGCCGTCCCGGCGGTGATTTTCATGGTGACGGCCCTCTTCAACTACTACGAGAAAGCCTATATCCACCACGGCATTGTATTGATGGAACAGGTTTCCATACGCTCCGGTCTCGATCAGACCTCCACAGAACTCTTCGTGCTCCACGCCGGCACCAAGATCCGTGTGGTGAAACAAAACAACACCCACCTTCAGATTCGATTTGGAAAAGATAAAATCGGATGGGTTGAAAAGGAGGCTGTGGGATTGATATGAAAGGATAGAGTAAGGATGAATCTACCTCAACGCCCATTGGGCACCGTTGTGGAAATACTCCAGCTGATGGGATTGGATGTGACCCATCAATACGAAGACCTGGTCTTTGTCTCGCACAGTCTGTTTATCTTGAAATTCACCGATGATCCCGCCCATATCGACCTCTACTTCAATGAAGAGATTGAAGAAGAAAAGGCCCAGGAACTGATGGGCCAATTGGACGCACTGGGGACACTCCACAGTCTGACCATCGAGTACAAGGGCGCTTACGCGCTTTCGGAAAATTCCGATGAATCCCTCTCCGTTGAATTTTTCGATTTGACCGATCCGGGGTAAGACTACAGCCCTTCGAATCTTTTTGCCAAAAAAACCTCCGAATGCGGTTCATGGTCACCTCGTCCAGTTCAACCGGCAAAGCCTTTTGTGCATGCCCTATACCCTCAGCAACGGATACAGCCGCTGCCTGGAAACCCCGGCTGAAGCAGCCGGCTGGCATGGCCGGGGAACCGGCCTTCATCGCAGGATCCAAATTCAATTCTTTTCACAATTCCCCGTAAAGTTATCGGGTCCATCGCCGATGAAAGGGGAAGAGCTGCGGGATCATCGATGTGACCTTGCAGCCTCGCCATAAAAACAGGCAAAGGATGCGACAACATGCTTTTAAATCTTACCATGGAAGAAGCCCGCGATTTCATCGAGTCCGCTGAAATTATAAGGAAAGACCAGGTCATTCCAGGTCATTTTCGCCCATGTCCGGATTCGACTTACAAACCCGGATTGGATTGGCTGTATCGATACGAGCGCGCCATGATGAAGTCACTGGAGCCAGTGCTGACATCCCTTCCTCCCGATCTGATAGGCGAAAAAAGCCTTTTCCATGCAGCCCTGTCCAACGCGTTTCGCCATGCCCATCACGGGGATCGGCTCAAGCCGATCACTGTGAGCGTTCTGCAAGGCCGTAAGGGGTTCTTGATCCAGGTCACCGACTGCGGCAGGGGATTCAATCTTCATAAGATTTACAAACACTGCCGCAGGAAAAGGCGGTATCTGACCCCGGTTGGCAGCGGCATTCGCCGGATGGCCGAATCCCGACGCTACGGCGTCTTTTACAACCCTAAAGGTACAGCATTTCATCTGCTCTATCTGTTTGAAGACGACCTTGAAAAACATTTTTCCCATAAGCTCACCGTTTTGCTGGAACCCCACGCCGAAGCGGCTTAGAAAATCGTAAAGTTATTTTATCTCAGTGCGATATAGTCAATGAACGCCGGCAAAGGATAATCGTTTCGCCATGGCTTCGTTACCGCCAAGGGCCCCTTGCGCTTGCCCAGCGCAATGGTCATTGGAACCCGCCGCAGGCGTGCCGGTCTTGATAGTGAGAATGCGTTTGAGGAGGCGCTCGACATCACATCATGAAGACGAGGAAAGTGAATGCTGAAAATTTTGACTACAACCTGGCGGAGAACCTTCCGGAGTTGGTCAAGAAAGACGGTCAAGAGCTTTCGGCCATGATGGAAAAGATCGAAGCCATTGCCAAAAAGGTGATTTCCCATGCCGAGTCCCAGGCCCAGGGCGTCCACACCCTATCTTCCTCTTCCGAGGACCTGGTGCAAATATCCCAGGAGATGTCCCAGGGCGCAGACGAGACATCCAATCGATCCAATACCGTCGCCACTGCCGCCGAAGAGATGAGCTCCAACCTGAGCTCGGTCTCCCAGGCCCCCGAGCAGGCGTCCCACAAAGTCAATATGGTGGCAGAGGCATCGGCCGAGGTGGATGCGATGGTAACGCAGGTCAGCCGGCAATCGGGCCGGGCCCGGGAAATTTCGGACAGTGCTGTATCGGAGATGGCTACTGTATCGGAAGCCGTGACCAAACTGGGTGATGCCGCAACCGAGATCGACGATGTGACCGATGTCATCCGGGATATTTCCGATCAGGTCAATCTACTGGCGCTCAATGCCACCATCGAAGCGGCACGGGCCGGTGAATCCGGCAAGGGGTTCGCCGTAGTGGCCCAGGAGATAAAAGATCTGGCGCACTAGACGGCGGCCGCGACCCAAAAAGCCGATGACAAACTCAAGTGGATCCAGGAACGCTCCGCCGATCTGGTCGGCAACGTCGCAAGCATCTCTCAAATTATCAAAGAGATAAATGGTATAATCGCGGAAGTGGCCGTCTCGGTGGAAAAACAGAAGGAGTCCTCCGGCATTTCTCATTTTCCCTTTTCCTCGATGTTGTAAAAGTCGGAGGGCTCCAGAGCCAAGGCGCCAAAGGCGCAGCCGTAGCGCGTCTACTGCAAGCCTTTGGCAACGCAGGATATGGAGTCC
>JARRKU010000114.1:0-11974 GCA_037387725.1 Desulfobacteraceae bacterium | reverse complement strand
TGGGGGACATGGCTACAGGCATGGCATCCATTTCTATCGGCTCAATCCGAACCCCATTCGATTCCCAGCATGATACAGTTCAAACCGCTGCCGATTCCCAGAAAGCCCACTCGGTCACCGGTCTTTAAAAATCCGCGTTCGGCAGCGATGGCCGCCGTAATGGGAAGTGATACAGTGCCGATATTGCCTAAATATCGATAGGTCGTATAGTCTTTGGATTCATCGACGGCAATGGATTCCAGTATGGTGCGCTGATGGGCGGCCCCCACTTGATGACAGATCACTTTATCCGGCAGTGGGTCGGTCCATCCCAGTTCAGATCGAAAAGCGTGAAAGGTTTCGATGCCCAGTTCCACGCCGTGTTTGAGCACGCCAACCGAGTCGGTGCGCATGATGTGGGGGGCAGAGGAGGGGATACCGGTGTCAGGCCCCCAGGTGCACAGACGGTGATATTGGGTGGCACTCTTGGCAACGCCGCCCAAAAGCCGGTGGCCGACCGGTGCCATGGTGGAATGGCACAATACAACGGCTACAGCCCCTGACCCACCGGTAAGTGTGGCGATGGTCTCCTTGAATATCTCCATGTCATGGGATGCGAGGATGCGCTCGATGGTGGTGTCCACGATCTGCCGGGCAGATTCGCAGGATACCACCATTCCGGCCCTAATCTGCCCCAACTCGATGGCATTGGCGATTTGCACCATACCGTTGAGAACCCCCAGGCAGGCATTGGAAATGTCGTAGATCTGCGTATCACCGCCCAACCCCAATCCATGGGCCACTGCACAGGCGGTGGCGGGTTCAAGGTTCTCCCGGCACACGCCACCATATATCAGCATATCGATTTTCTCAGCAGGAATGTTTGAAGCGGCCAGTGCCTTTCGGCCGGCGGAAATGGCGCCGTCCGAGAGCTTGAATTTTTTGTCCCAGAAGCGTCTCTCAGCGATACCGGTCAAGGCTTCCAGCTGTCCGGGTTGGAGGTGAAGTCTTTCATAAACAGGGGCAAGCCTGCTTTCCAGGTCTTCGGACAAGATGATCTGGGGTGCCAGCTCATATCCGAAACCGGCAATGTTTGTTTTAATGTATCGCATTATGTATGCCTAAATAACTATATAATGATATTGTGTTATAATAAACTTAAATTGTTTTATTTGTAGTGCAGGATTCAAGGTTCACGGTTAAAAGAACAACGATTAAAGTCCTTGTCTTAAGGTGCAAGTCCATCGAAACGTCTCGACCGGTGTGTCATCTTCAAACATTACGCTGCGAGGCGTGAACGTTGGTTCCTCTGTTTAGAGCGGTACCAACTGCAAGCTAAAACCATCCATTTTATATATATAAATACCATCCACTTGCAAGCAGCCGTTTGCTGCAATGATTGGGGCTTCGCCGTCGGCCACCGATGTGATGATGGCTTCCACCGTTACTTTTCGGTTGGCGGGGATCACTTGTCCGCGATATGACCATTGATGTTCATGGGGCACCGTCATCTCGAACCGATGGGTGTCTTTTAGCTGGGGCCACCGTTTCAGGGCGGCGATTTTAATGAGTTGCAGGAATGATTCAATCCCGAGCGAGCCCGGGCAGACCGGATCCTGATAAAAGTGCGCCTTGAAGAACCACTCCTGTGGATCGACGATTTTATATCCCCTGATGAAACCCAAACCGTGGGGGCCGCCGTCATGGGCGTAATGCTCGATACCGTCGATCATGCACAGGGCTCTGCCGGGCATTGACAATCCCGCGGACTGAAAAACAGTACCGGTTGACACGGCCTCGGGGGTAATCGGCGCGGTTGTATCTAATATGATTTCAGATGGATTCTTGAGATCTGCTTCACTGGGAAGGTAGACCGGCTCCCGCAGTCCCACCTGCTGGGCGAGGGCCTGGTGCGTGAAAAAACCAAAATAAGTGGTGCCGCCATAGACGGACCGCCCTTCGACCAGCACATCGAATTCGAAATGTTCGATGATCATATCGGCGGCTTCGGAGACTTTGGTGATCCGTGTCCGAACGGTCAGGGTGCGGTTTTGAGGGGGCAGATTGAGCTTCAGTTCCGCTTTTCCCCCGAGATTGCGGAATTTGAGATCGTTTTCACTCTTCAGGGCGGATCCGGCATAAGCGGCCAACCAGCCGCAGGGCTGCAACGCGATTTCCAACAACACGCAGAACGGCATCACGCCGCTGGCGTCGGCCGTGAAATACCATGCATCAGCCGGAACGGCATACTCGGTTTCCACCCAACCACCCGGTGCCAGTTTCCATGGTTCCGGTTCGATGGCAATGACCCGATCCATGAAACAGTAGGGTGGTCCGGGCAGACGGGCGATGGTGCGGTCGTTGTCGAAAACAGCATAGGGTTGGCCAAAGGCTTTGGAGGGACTTCCCACCGCAAATTCCAGAATCTGATCATGCGTAAAGAGCTGGGTGCCGGAGGATACTTCAGATTCGCCAGATGAAGGTGCTGATCTCCCGTTGCGGGTCTGCCAGAAACGGTTGACATCCTGCTCGGTGACGCCTGTCATCTGCATGGACATGTCTTTGAAGAAAACGATATATTCTCCATCAGCATACATGTGGGCGTCGGCGATGACGTAAGGTTCGGGGTGATAGCCGATCTCTTTGATCTCAACGCAATAGTGCACGCGGCGGGTCGAGGGCGTAACGGGTCCCCGGCATTTGAGGCGGCAATCCAAACCTGTCACCGGTTCGTAGGCGACCTCCACCTTGTCCGTAACCCATCCCAAACGCAGCAACAGTACCCGCAGGGTATGGGCGCAACATTCATACATGAGGGTGCCGGGCATGACCATGTCATCGACGAAATGACAGGTAAGAAACCAGTCTTGCGGGTGGATATCGGCCTCGGCTTTTACGAATCCCTTGCCGAAGCGCCCCCCTTCAGGCTCCAAGGAGACGATGCGGTGGATGAGCCGCATACGGCCATCCGGCAGGCAGAGGGATTCCGGCAATCGGATGCCCTCAAAAGGATGCCCGAAACAAGTCCCGGCGTCACCCCGGCGCAGGGCATCCACCTGATCTTCCCCATAGGTGGTGCGAGATTGGGGAATCAGAGGGGTAAAAGGGCTGCCATTGACGGTGGCCCCCTGGATCTTGTCATCCTTCGTCAGGATAATGCCGCCGGAGTTGCGAACCTCTTCTTCGGTAAAAAAGCCGGCGCAGCCTTCGGACATGGTGATCAGGCGGGTGTCGCCGATGCGGCCTTCGAAACGGAAAAGGAAGAGGTAAGTCTCACCCTGGCGGACGAATTTGTCAATGCGGATATCGTATCGAATGGTTTCGCCGGGCCGGGGCAGCCCCCGGTGGAATCTTATCTTGGCATCCAGCAGGCGGTAGGTGCGTTCGCCTTTTACTTTGTGGTCGATTCCCAAATAGGAACAGAGAAAAAGATCCGCCTGACCGGCTTCCACCGATATGCAGACCGGCGCGCGCTCTCCGTCGAGATACCAGGCCCCTGGGATCACGTCATGCTCGGTGACCACCCGGCCAGCGCCTAAGCTGAGACGCTCTCCTTCGACGGAGATGATGCGATCCACCAGCATCAGCGGTTCATCGGGCAGTCGCACCCGCGCTTTGTAAGTGTCGATGATATCGAATTCCGGGCCCAGCATTTTGCCCACCGATCCAATGGCGAATGCCATGCACTGGTCACGATCAAACGCCGCTGGCACAGAAGGCGCCTGGGGTTGCCGCTCAGGCTGCGCTGATGGATGATCAAATGATTCCAAATGAGTGGATGACGGATCCAGATCGGACAGCAGCTCTTGCTGCCATGCCAGGGCTTGGCCGTACTGGGCGGTCAACTCCTGGGAGAACTGGAGGAATTGTTCATGGGCTTTGGCTGTGGCGGCTGTATTTTGGTTGAGCCGTTCGATCATCCCATTGAAATCCAGATGCGGCGAGCCAGCTGGTGGTCGGTCTTTGCTCGCGCGCTGTGATGATGATGGTGCAGGTTCGGGGAGAGGGGGCTGCTCCGGTTTCGGTGGATCCATGGATAGTTTTTGGGATAGTTTTTGGGGTAGTTTTTGGGGCAGTTTTTGCAAGGCTGCCTTGCTTCGGGGAGCTGGCAGCGACAACGGAGGACCGCCAACAGGAACGCTTATGGCGGCGGGGTCCGGTCCGATCGGCGACTTGAATTTTTCACCGGAGTATCCATAGAGGGCATCCAGATCGATCTCACAGCCGGCTGCAGCCAATGTGCCCAGGCATTTCAGAAAGGTCAGCGATTCATCCTCACCCCGGTGGTTGGCGGCCACAGCCAGGTGGTGTTTGCCCTCCAGAATCCGGTCGATCATCCGGGTGCAGGAGCTGTGGGGGCCGACCTCTAAAAAAATGCGAATGCCGTCTGCGTAGGCTTGATCAATCGTACGGGGAAAATCGAATCCATCCAATGCCTGTCGCGTGATGGATGCGGCGGCGCTTTCTGTGGTCAGCTCAAGCGCTTTTCCAAATCCGCAACTGTAGAATTGGACGCCCTGGACGGGATGCGTTTCGAACCGGTGAAGATCATAATACGCCTTTTCAGCCGGCCGGGCTGCATCACAATGAACCGTTACCACGCCATCCAAAAAAACCGCAGTGGCATTCATACTATGAATGGCAGCGTCAACCTGGCCTTCAAGGCCGCCAATCACGCATTGTTCCGGTGTGTTGACGATCAGGCGCCGGACATATGGAAGGTCGCCGATGGCATTGTCCACCGTCTCTGCGTCTCGGTTCACCGCAGCCACCTTCCACGTGATGGGCTGGTCTTCCGGTATTTTCCATGCCCTGCGGACCGCCTGGCAAGGACCGGCCAGTTGGGTCTTGAACAGTTCCGATCGCTCCAGCCGTTCCAACATTTCTCCACGGTCGGGCCAGGCCCCCATGGCAAAAAGCCCGGCGGATTCCCCCAGGCTGTAACCGATGACCGCCTCGGGGGTGATATTAAAATTCTTTAGCAAAATGGTGAGCTGGCCGCCGAACAGGACCTGGCCGAAGATGGTGCGCAGGGGGTCGGCCACCAGCGCATCGTAGGCGTCCCGTTCCCATCCGTCGCTCCAATCCACACGCCACGGATCGTACCATTGGGGCAGCAGTTGGGATTGGAATCGATCGGTGGACGCCTCCATCCGGCGGAGGACCTCCGGCCATCGGGCGCCAAGGGTTCTGCCCATGCCGATATAGTGGTTGCCGGAGCCCGGATAGACAAAGGCCATTTGACCACCAGGTGCGAAAAAGTGCGGTTGGTAGGCAACACCGCCCCGGCCGCCCATCTGACACGGCGTGTCATTCTGCACCGCCTGGCGGGCCGCAGCGATGTGTTCTTTTAGCCTGTTTCGCCCGTCGGCCAGGATGGCAATGGTGGCTGAAGGCCGATCCCCCTCAAATTGATGGGGCAGGCAGTGCCAGTGATGGGCCAGGGCCTCCATCGGGTCCGGGGAATCGAGATCGAAATCCTTTGCGAGTTTTGCCAGCCGGGATAATCCATCCAGCAGCAGGCTTTTGTCTTTTACGCTGATGAGAAACAACCCATACGGCAATCGCCCCAGGGGACGGTCAAGCCGGTGGTCCGCGACGGTGAATGTGTGCGGCTCGATTTCGGCTTGTCTTAATATGGCATGGGAACAAGAACCGTCGGATCTAACCGCCGCGATGCAGGCCCTTCGGGGGCCTTCTGCCCGGTTGCCGGGCCAAAACACCCCTTGGCGCGGGAAATAAAAGCGACCTTTTTGCCAATGGCCGGTCGTCGGTTTGGTGAACTGGCTGGCCGGCGCCAGAATCTGATGCTTAAGACACAATGCCGCTTTTGCCAGCGATGCCAATCCTGATGTCACCCCGGTATGTCCGGTGATCGGTTTGAGGGTGCCAACGGCGATGCGGTTTTCAGTCGAGGTGTCGCAATTTTTTTCGAAAAAGTTGTGAAGAGCGGCAGCTTCTGCGGCGTCCTGGGATGGAACGCCGCTGCCGTGGGTTTCCATCAGGCCGATCTGGCCCGGACTGACCCGCGCACCCTTGAGGGTGCGGTCCAGAGAGGCGGTATATGCGTCAGGACCGGTTTCAAAATCGTCATTGAACCGGCTGACGGCACTGCCGATTCCCTCGATAACCGCATATATTCGGTCCTTCCCGGTCAGGGCGTCGTCCAGGCGTTTGATCACAAGGGCCACCGCCCCTTCGCCCGGCAGGGTGCCGTCGGCGGCCCGATCAAAGGGTCGGATCATGCCCCGGCCGCTTAGCTTCAGACGCCTGTAGAGGGTGGCCATGTTGCGCTCATCCCCGTTCAGATCCACAGCACCCACCAGCATGGCATCCACTTCCCGGGCTTGAAGCATGGATTTTGCGATATCAATGGCGATCAGGCCCGATGCCTCCTCTGCTGAAATCACAAATGAGGGACCGCCGAAACGAAACTCCCGAGCGATGCGGGAAGCCACGATGCCGCCCAGGGCGCCCAGGGTACGCGTGGCGGTCAGGGGTGGACCGCATCCTTCCTTTGCCTTGAGCAGCCACTGTTCTCTTTCCTCGGGGGATCCGGGCAGGGTCAAGGCGTTGGCCCACTGGTCCACCATGTTGGGCAAGGCCCACCGCAGATGGAAGTTGGTCGCCTCAAAATCAAAGCCGATGCCGATGATGGCCCCCATTCGTTCACGGGCTTGCCGCAGCGGCATCCCGGCATCCTCCATCGCTCCGGCAGCTGTTTTGAGCATGAGCAGCTGCTGGGGCAGGATGTCAGGAATTTCGCCGGGCGGAATCTGAAATTCGCCAGGCGCTATCTCCAGATGATCGATAAAATTCCCTGCAGGATGTTCCCCGAAGAGGTCCATGATATATTCGGGGGCCTTCCAGCGGCGGTTGACTGGCGATCCAACGGCCGTCCGGCCGTTGAATGCAGCTTCTTGAAAATCATGCAAGGAGGAAAGGGTCCCAAGATGCAGGCCCATGCCCACAATGGCGATGGGGGTGGAATCCGTCGTTGTCGCAGCCGCCTTCGGTTCGATATCCATCCACTCTTCGATCAGCACGTGGGCATTGATCCCGCCAAATCCGAAGGCACTGACAGCGGCGCGTCGCGGGGTATGCTTGTCCCTTTGCGGCCATGGGGCGAGATCGGTCTGTACACGGAAGGGGCTGTCGATCAGGGGGCTGTCCGATTTGGTTGCTTCGAATTTCAACGACGGCGGCAAAGATTTATGGGCAAGTGCCAGCAGCGTTTTGATCATCCCGGCAGCGCCGGCGGCCGTGAGCAGATGGCCGATCATGGATTTGATCGATCCGATGGCACACTGACCCTTGTCCCAGCCTTCATCTCCCCATAGTCGGCGCAGGCTCTGGAGCTCTGTTGCGTCACCCATCGGTGTTCCGGTTCCGTGGCATTCGATGTGATCGACATCCTGAGGGCGCCATCCAGCTTGGCGGTACGCCGCCTGCATGGCCCTGAGCTGACCATCTGATTCGGGTGCCAGCAGATTGCCCCGCATGTCATTGGACAGGCCGATGCCCCGTATGACGCCATGGATCTTATCGCCGTGGGACAGTGCATCGTCCAATCGTTTTAAAATCATGATGCCGGCGCCTTCGCCCACCACCAAGCCATCGGCCGAAAGATCAAACGGGGCGCAGCGGCCGGATGCAGAGAGCGCGCGAAGCTGGCTGAATCCGATCTGGGTGTAGAGAGGATCAGGGCGGGAAACGCCGCCGGCGATCATGGCATCCGCCCTGTGGGCGCTGAGCATATCGCAAGCCAATTTGATGGTGTAAAGCGACGAAGCGCATGCCGCATCAAGGGTGTAAGCCGACCCACCCAATCCGAGTCCCGATGAGACCATGGACGCTGGCATAGCTACAACACGTCCCGAAAGCATCTCCTCTTGAGAGATGGCGTCTGTTGTGTTTCCAGATCCTTCGGCTGCGAACAATCGATGCCCTAATATTTTACGCGAAATTGTTGAAGAAATCTCTGTGGGCAATGCAATGGCGGCGAGAATGACACCTATCCGCGTCCGATCCAACCTGCTGGCATTGGTTTGATCCAAGGCTGATTTTGAAGCATGCAGGACCCAATGAACCAACGGATCCATTCTGCTGAGAATTTTTTCATCGATCTGATAACCGGTGGGATCAAATTCGAATCCCTCAATCAGGCAGGCTCGCTTTGAGTAGGCCTTGTCCTCTTCCAAATTATCCGAATAGACCCATCCAAAAGGTCCTGCCCATCTTTTCTCGCGAACAAGACGCGTGGTATCGACCTTTTGCTGGATATTGCGCCAGAAAAGATCGCAATTAGGGGCTTGGGGAAAAACGCCTGAAAAGCCGACGATGGCAACGGGGGATGGTTCGATATTGTTCATCAGTAATGGTTTCAACCGATATCATTAAAAAAATGATCGTATAGCCAAGCGGTGGGATTAAAGCAATAATAAACAGATATTTCAATATTGAGTTGTCTGGGCCGAAGAGGCAGTGGGTTGCAGATGAAGGGGCAAACGACCATCTGGTCTGACTACAGGTTTCTTTTCCGCAGTTTTATTGGACGGTCGAACCAAAAACTACTTAAAAACATACCGTAAAATATAGCGAAAAATCCAGTATTGCAATTTCGTTTATTATCGGTATGCTGCCTATGAGAGGTAAGGATTGCGGCCGGTATGCAGGGTATAAAGTCCTAATTTTTAGGAGGAAGGTTTGATGAAGAAAGCGAAAATGGCTGTGTTAACAACAATTACCGTAGCGCTGTTGATGTCCTGGGTCGTCCCCTCACTGGTGGCCGACATGAATAAAGTGAACATTAATGATGCCACCCTTGAGGAGTTGGTAACCCTCGACGGTGTCGGCGACAAGGTGGCGGCCAAGATTATCGCATTCAGAAAGAAAAACGGCCCCTTCCAAAAGCCGGAGGACCTGATGATGGTCAAAGGCATCGGTCAGAAAATGTTTGATAAAAACAAGGATCGGATCGTCGTGAAATAACGGCTATTCGATCTGTTTCTACTCATCCACAGAAAAAAAGTCCAAGCACAAGTATTAAGTTATCCTGTGCCTGGACTTTTTTTGTTTCAAATATCAGCGCCTCTATAATCTCTAATTTTTGCAAATATGACCTTAAGGACCTGACGGAAATTTAAAATGTTGATCAACGACAATTTTATTTTTCCTTCAGCGACAATAAAAACTCCCGTTTTCCTTTCTGTCTAACACATTGTTATAAAAACAATATGCTTGAACTCCATAATTTTTTATGCCTTTATAATCGTACCCAAACGGGGGATAGGGCAACGCTGGGGAGCGACCCGAGCACCGTTTGGGTGACCGAAGTATAGGGGCCGCACAGCGCTGTGCGGCCTCGCTTCTTTCGGATTTGCTATACTTTGGTCCATAATGCGCTAAACCCCGGGGGGTTGGGGGCAGAGCCCCCAAGTAAAATCAGGCCTGATCCTTTTTGGTCTTTTTCTTTTTTGATTGTTCCAGCCGGTAGCTTGTTAAGTTCAGCTCCAGCACCATACTGTGATGAACCAGCCGATCTATGGCCGCTGCGGTGGTCATCGGATCTTTAAAGATCTGCTCCCATTTTGAAAAAGGCAAGTTGCTGGTGATCATGATGGAGCCGCGTTCATAGCGATCGGCCAAAAAGGTGAAAAGCACTTCCATCTCCTGACGGCTTTGCTGAACGTACCCGATATCGTCGATGATCACCGCGTCAAAGCGCGACAGCTTTTTAAGATATTTGGTGATGGCCAGATCCCGTTTGGCAATTAAAAGATCCTGAACCAGTTGGCTGCAGGTGGTAAAAAGAACCCGTTTTCCCTGTGCGATCAGCTCATGGCCGATGGCACATACAAGATGGGTCTTACCGCTGCCAGGATTGCCAAAGGCCAGGATATTTTCGCTGCGGTCCAAGAAAGCGCCGTTTTTTAGCACACTCAAGTGGGCCCGCACTTTGGCCGGAAGCCGCTTGGTGTCAAAATTATCAAACGTTTTCGACGGCGGCAGCTTGGAGCTTCGCAGGTTACGGGCGATGCGATTTTCAAACCGCGTTTCACATTCGTTTTTGATTACCTCCAAAAGGTATTGTTCGTATGTCCATGAGCCTTTGCGGGCCTGGTCGGCAACCGGTTCATAGCAACGGCGGATCGCGCCCATGTGCAATTGCTTCAGATAATCGGTCATCTCTAACATGAGGCCACCTCCTGCAATAACTGGTCGTAGGCGCTTAGATCCACGTCAGCGATATTTATCCGGGTGACCGGTGCGACGATGGGTTGGCCCGACGCAATGATCGCTTCTATGCGTTGATCGGTGATTTCAACGTCAGCTTCTATCAATGCCCTTAACGCATCATCTACTGCGGTTTCGCTGATACGCGCGGCCATATGCAAGATGGCCAAATACTGCTTGGCGGCCACCGATAGCGTATGGTGCTTTTTTAGACTGTCGTAGGCTATTCTAAAGCGCGTTGTCGGGAACAGATCATCCCGGTAGCGGTAGTTTTCAAAGGCCCCGGGCTTGCGCACCAGCGAGTCGATGATGTGGCGGTAGTTGATGGCGTGGTTGCCCTCTCCGCGCAATCGGGGCATGGCATCGACTTTTCTTTGACCGTACCAGATCTCCAGATGATCCATATGCAAATGCACTTGTATTTTTTCTCCCACCAGTCGGCTGTCCACCGAGTAGGTGTTGTGATTGATATTGATCGTGCTGCTGGGTCCGACCCTGGTGGTGGTCTTTTTACACGTTTCGATCCGTCTTTGCGGCAGCCGCCGCAGCAACTGCTGCTCTTTCATAAAACGATCTTCACGTCCGGCATTGAGCTGTTTAAACAGCTTGGTCAAAAAAAGATCGTATTGTTTGCGATCGGCAAAATCGCGGCTGCCTCGTAACAGCAATGCCTGCTCAACAGCCTTTTTGAACCGATAGTGACGCTGTTCAATGTCGCCGTTTTCATGGGGACTTGCCGGATTGGTTTTACAGCCTGCGATCTGGTAATGATCCAGCAGGTCCTGATAGCGCCGGGTAAACTTGTCCGGATGACCGGTCTTGTGAACCGCCGTACTCAGACAATCGGTTCGATGCATCTGCGGCACACCGCCCAACTGCCACAAGGCGTTTTGAAGCCCCTGGCTCAGACTCTCAAAGCTTTCAGAAAAACAGACGCTGCCGGTCTCCCAGTTCGAATAGGTCAAAACAAAATGGTAAATCAAATGATCAAACCGGTTGCCGTTGATGGTAATCCCCAGCGCGTTCATACAGGTAAAGTCAGAGGCGCACAGCTGGCCGGGGTGATGGACCTGGGGGAAAATGACTTGTTTGGCCGGGCCTTCGACTGCCCGCCATGCCTTGATCCGACGCTGCAGCGTGCGAAGCTGCCCGTCGGCAAACCGGCCAGGATAGCGGCGCTGCAGATCCTCGAACAACGTTTTGGCCTCCAAGCCGGGGATAAGCTCCAACCGCGCTTGGATATGATCCCAGACCTGTTCAAACGGGTCCTTTCGCGTCCGCCAGGTGTGTGGCTTTTTTAACTCACTGGGCAGCATGCCCAGCTTTGTGTATTTACGCGCTGTTTTTTCATCCATTCCCGCTTTGGCCGCTGCAATCCCGAAACTGTCTTGTGTCTGTACCAATTTGAATAACCTCCTCACTTGTTGGTCCGTAACCATCTAAACCGCTCCTTTTCGTGCGTAATTTGGATGGTTTTACCAACTTTTTCGGATTTTCAATTTCGGGAATTTTAATTGTCGTCATTCAGGAATTATAAATGCCGCTGATCAGATGATAGAGAACAAGAATTTAGCCAATTATTTCCTCACAGCCTACAAATGGATGTAGACCATTTTGCAAACCTTCCAAGAATATCCACTATTAATCTTGATTCATTAAAGAATATATCTACAAGGCTTTTCAAAGTTCGTTATGCACTCGAATGTATATGGGAAATTGCGGTCAAAGCCCGGCAAGAGGCGCTACTTAAACAGCCCAA
>JARRKU010000113.1:12576-24843 GCA_037387725.1 Desulfobacteraceae bacterium | reverse complement strand
GCAGATTTGCCCAAAGTGATGCAGGCAAAGTTGCTGAGGATCCTGCAGG
Source organism: Desulfobacteraceae bacterium (assembly GCA_037387725.1). Taxonomy (GTDB): domain Bacteria; phylum Desulfobacterota; class Desulfobacteria; order Desulfobacterales; family Desulfosarcinaceae; genus JARRKU01. Next base: position 24,794 of record JARRKU010000113.1, on the reverse strand, counting down.
AAGGTAAATTCGAACGGGTGGAGAATGAACCCCTCTTTCATCAATAATTCGCCCACCCGCAGGGCAGGCTTTTTATTACGGGGATGCAATTTGGGAACAGACCTAACGATTTGCATGGGAACAGCTCCGAAAGTCATATGATAACCATTGGTTAATGATCAACTGTGTTTCGATTGGAGCATCTCGAAGTTAATTTTCCAACATTATCACACTATGGTTTCATTATAAACATGTAAAGCTTGTCGCGCTTGCCAAGTGGGCTTTTTAAATATTTCAACTTTTTCTATTTAACCGCCACTTTCAACCACACCATGTTTATCGCGTTAACTAAAAATAATTATTATAAAAATTGTTATTTTTGCACCACTTTTTTCTTGACATTGTTAGGTTGATGTAATTAAGGTGGTACAAAGTGGATTATTAGGGAGTTATATGTTCCGAGGAATCTCTGACCATACACTGGATGCCAAAGGGCGCATCATCATCCCGTCGCGATTTCGGGATGTGATCCGGGCCGGGGGTGGTGATACCGTGATGATCACCCGTATGGACCGGTGTTTGTATGCCTATTCGGTGAATGAGTGGAGCAAGATTCTGGATCGGATTAAGGACCTGGCCGAAAAGAGCGACGCAATGCGGCGATTTCGGCGCGTGTTTGTCGGCGGTGCATTTGACTGCAATTGCGACAAGCAGAACCGGGTCCTGATTCCACCCACGCTGCGGGACTATGCAGAGCTGGACAGAGATATCGTTATGGTCGGTGTGTTGGATCATTTTGAGATCTGGTCTCGGGATAATTGGGAGAAGGAAAATGAGGCCATGGAAAAGGACATGCTGAAAGAAGAGGTGCGCAACGAAATTTCAAAATTAGGGCTGTGATGTCATGACGTATCGGCACGTGAGCGCCATGTTGCAAGAGGCTGTCGCGTGCCTCTCCTGCCGGCCCGGAGGAATCTACATTGACGGCACCTTGGGGGGAGCCGGTCATGCCCGGGCTATTTGCCGACAGATCATGCCTGACGGACTCCTGATCGGTATCGATCAAGATGCGGATGCCATTAGCCATGCCAGGCGCGTTTTGAAACCCTTTGGGAGCAACATCCACCTCTTCCATGGCAACTTCGTTCATCTTCCCGAATACCTGACCCGGCTCCAGATCAAATCGGTGGATGGTATCCTGCTGGACATCGGTCTGTCCCAGCATCAGCTGGAGACGAGCGGCCGGGGGTTCAGCTTCAATAAAGACGAACCGTTGGACATGCGGATGGACGTAAGGACCGAAACCACGGCGGCCGATCTGGTGAATCAGCTCGAAGAGAAGGAACTGGTGCGAATCTTTTCGTCATATGGGGAGGAGCGCTGGTCCAAGCGGATAGCCCGTGCCATTGTCCATTTGCGTCGGAATGAGGCGATACGCACTTCCCGGCAGTTGGCCGACCTGGTCGTGTCGGTGGTTCCCGTCAAAACAGCGGCACGGCAGAGGATACACCCGGCCACGCGGGTCTTCCAGGCGTTGCGCATTGCCGTAAACCAGGAGCTCGAGCGGCTTTCCACCTTTCTGGACTCGGCCGCGGATCTTCTGGCCCCCAGGGGACGGTTATGCATTTTATCGTTTCATTCGCTGGAAGACCGCATCGTCAAGCGCAAGTTCAAAGCCTTGGCGTCAGGGTGTGATTGCCCGCCCGATTTGCCGGTATGCGTTTGTGGAAAAACACCCCAAGTACGATTGTTGACCCGTAAAGTGCTTCGTCCAACCAAGGAAGAGATCGATCGCAATCCCATGGCGCGCAGCACGCGAATGAGAGCCGTTGAAAAGATTTGAGATGGCATAGCCAGGCCCCCGGTAGCAAATGGCCTGCTGGAAAAAGGAGCGATGGCCCCAAGACCGAACACCAAAAAGAAACCGTCAGCAAGGAAGATGACCGGCATCTGGGTTTTGATCCTGGCCCTGTTCATGGGGGAGTTGCTTTTTTATACCTGGTGTCGGGTGCAATTTGTAAGGGTCGGCATCGCCATTTCGGCCGAGCGGCGTAAGGCAGAAGAACTCAATACTTTGCGGAACAGTTTGAAAATTGAGCTGGCGCGGTTAAAAGCGCCGGAGCGCATATCGTATATTGCGCGCAGGAAATTGGGACTGGATATGCCGGAACCTTCAAAAACCATAATGGTGCCGTAACCATGAAGCCTACCCAACGAAGCGCGCGCAGGGCGGCTTTCCTCTGCGGCTTATTTCTGGTCTGGCTGGCCGTCATCGGTGTGCGTGCTGGTTATTGGCAGATTTATCGCGGTGAGTGGCTGCAGGACCAGGCCGAGAGTCAGGTTAAAGAGAAACTAACCATTCGGGGCAAGCGCGGTACGATTTATGACACCCGCCATCAGGCCATGGCGGTCAGCATCGAAACCTTGTCGGTGGCCGCCTATCCGGGTCAGATCGTGAATAAAGCCAGGACCGCCTCCCGATTGGCAAAGGCGATGGGATTAAAGCGGAAATCAGTACATCGCAAGTTAACCAGTGGACGGCATTTCGTATGGTTGAAACGAAAGGCAACCCCCAAAATCGTTGAAGCCGTGCGGTCGCTCGGGATCAAGGGCGTCGATTTTATTCCGGAGCACAACCGGTTTTATCCCAACACAACCCTGGCGGCTCAGGTGCTTGGGTTTACCGGTATCGACGACCATGGGTTGGAAGGCGTCGAGTTTTTTTATGACCGGGAGCTTAAAGGCAGCGAGCAAACGGTGACCGTATTGAGAGACGCCCTGGGACGGGGATTCGATGCCGATCGACTGTCCGCCCCGCAGCAGGCGGGCAACAACCTGGTACTGACTCTGGACCGGCATATCCAGTATATCGCTGAGCAGGCATTGGCGGAGGCGGTGAAGAAATACAAAGCCAAGTCGGGCATGGCCCTGGTTATGGATCCCAATACCGGTGCTTTGTTGGCAGTGGCCCATAATCCGGTTTTTAATCCCAATACCTACCGGAAGTATCGGCGGTCGGCGTGGCGCAATCGGGCGATAACCGACCCCTTTGAGCCGGGGTCCACCATGAAAATCTTCAGTGTGGCAGCCGCGCTGGAAACCGGCAAAATGGGGCCCAGCACGATCTTTTATTGTGAAAACGGCACCTACACCATCGGAGACCATGCCGTGCATGACACCAAATCCCATGGTTGGTTGTCTGTGCAGCAGATTGTTAAGTATTCCAGTAATATCGGCGCGGTTAAAATGGTCGAAAGGATTGGCCGCCGCGCCTTGTTCGACAGGTTGAAGGCGTTCGGTTTCGGTCAACGGACCCGAGTCGACAGTCCCGGTGAATCACCGGGATCCCTCTCCCATTATAAGCGCTGGACAGTGGTGGATACCGGTGCCATCGCCTTTGGTCAGGGGGTTTCGGTGACAGCCCTGCAGTTGATCACCGCTGTGTCGGCGCTGGCCAATGACGGTCTGATGATGAAGCCTTACATTGTGCAAGCCGTGACCGATCCCAATGGCCGACTCCTGCGCAAAATTGAACCCCAGCCGGTTCAGCAGGTTTTGACGGCCGAAACCGCGCGCACGGTGCGGCGGATCATGCGGACCGTGATCACGCCGGGCGGAACCGGCGTCGAAGCGGACCTGGACGGTTATGAAGTGTGCGGAAAAACCGGTACGGCTCAGAAGATCGATGAGAACGGGCGGTACGCGCCCCGCAAGTATGTGGCTTCATTCGTCGGATTTGCACCAGCCAAACAGCCGGCGTTGACCGTGTTGGTGATCGTGGACGAACCCGAGGATGTTTATTACGGAGGCCTTGTCGCGGCGCCGGCCTTTAAAAAAATCATCAAAGAATCTCTGGGGTACCTGAACATCCCGCCCGGCAAGGGAATGCAAAAGCTCAGGGTGTCCAGAGACATCAAGGTCAGCGGATGAAATTGGCGGAATTGATCAGCAATGTGGGTGCTCTACCCAAAGGATGTGATGCATCCGGCGATGATCCGGCGTGTAATCCTGAAATCAGCACCATTACCTGTCGTTCCCAGGATATCATACCCGGGGGGCTTTTTGTGGCGGTCAAAGGATTTGCCGCAGACGGCCACGACTACATTGAGCAGGCAGTGGAATTGGGCGCGTCGGCGGTGGTGTGCGAGCGGCCGGCCGAAGTGGATATCGCCACGGTAACCGTAGATAACTCGCGAAAGGCACTGGCGGAGCTGGCATCGGTTTTTTATGGGCACCCATCCGAGGATATGGTGGTCATCGGGATCACCGGCACCAACGGGAAGACCACCACTTCTTATCTGATTGAAAGCATCCTCCGGGCCGCCGGTTTTTCAGTGGGCGTGATCGGTACCATCAATTACCGCTATGGCGGCCGCTTGTACGACAACCCGGTTACCACCCCCGAGTCCGTGGACCTCCAACGCATTTTGTCCCAGATGCGGCAGGGCGGGGTGACCCATGTGGTCATGGAGGTCTCCTCCCATGCGCTGGATTTGTACCGTGTGCATCGTTGCTGTTTCGATCTTGCGGTGTTCACCAATTTGACTCAGGACCACCTCGATTACCACCAGAATATGGAGCAGTACTGGGCGTGCAAACGCCGGCTGTTCATGGAGCTGCTGCCGGCTTGGGATGGAAAGCTTCGACATCGGGCCGTGCTGAATGTCGCTGTTCCCAAAGGACGTGAGTTAGCGCTGGAGATGACCCTGCCGTTTCTTTCATGTGGTGAGAACGATGAGAGCGATATATACGCCCTGGCGGCCCAATATGACCTGACGGGGACCAGCACCTGCATCCACACCCCGCTGGGAGAAGCGAATCTCATCTCTCCTCTGGTAGGACGGCACAACCTTGAAAATATCCTGAATGCCGTTGGTGCGGGCATTGCCATTGAACTCCCCCTTGAAACCATCGTGCAGGGCGTCGAAAGTCTCGGCAACGTTCCCGGCCGGTTGGAACGGATCGCCAATGATCACCGGAGATTTGTTTATGTGGATTATGCCCACACGCCGGACGCCCTTGAAAGTGCTCTGCTCGCTTTGAGGGCGCTAACCCCCGACCGCATTATTTGTGTTTTCGGATGCGGCGGTGACCGCGATCGGGCCAAAAGGCCCAAGATGGGGTCTATTGCCGGCCGGCTCAGCGATTTGGCTGTCGTCACTTCGGACAATCCGCGGACAGAGCCGCCGCAACAGATCATCGAAGAGATCGTTGCCGGCATGCTGCCGCGGTGCGACCTGAAATACTCCATGGATGAATTGGCCTCGGGGTTTAAGGGCAGAGGGTACGCGGTGATCTCGGACCGGCGAGCGGCCATCGGAACAGCGATAAGGGCGTCGCGGCCGGGGGACACTATCCTCATCGCCGGCAAAGGACACGAACCGTATCAGGTCATCGGCCGCCGCAGGCTCGCTTTTGATGATCGTGCAGAGGCCGAAACCGCATTGGCAGGTTTATCATGGACTGGACGGTAGCAGACATCGTCGCAGCCACAGATGGCCGGCTGTTGTATGGGGCCGCCGAAAGCCGCGTTGAACGTATCGGCATCGATAGCCGCACGGTCTCATCCGACGCCCTGTTCGTCCCTATTCGCGGCGATCGGTACGATGCACATGATTTTCTTCCCGAAGTGATCGACAAAGGCGTCAGGGCGGTGGTGGTTGCGGCGGATACGGATGTGGCTCTGCCCCATGACAATTGGAAACTGAAGGGCATATCGTGTGTGGTAGTGGACGACACCACCCGGGCGCTGGGGGCGCTGGCCCGCTTCCGGCGGCGCCAGATGAAGATTCCGGTGGTGGCGATCACCGGGTCGAATGGAAAGACCACTACCCGGCAGATGACCGCTTCAGTATTGGCGATCCGGTTTAAGACACTGGCCACCGAGGGTAATCTGAACAACGAAATCGGCCTGCCCCTGACCCTTCTGGGTCTGGAGCGATCCCACCAGGCCGCTGTGGTGGAACTGGGGATCAACCATTTCGGGGAGATGGACCGACTGGGTGCTATCTGCGAACCCACCATCGGTATGATCACTAATGTGGGTCCGGCCCATCTGGAGTTTTTAGGTGATCTTGAAGGGGTCCGTCGGGCCAAAGGAGAGCTTTTGGCACACATCGGCCCCCAAGGCACGCTCATTCTCAATAAAGACGACGCACATGTTGCGGCATTGGCCGCAGAATCACGGTGTCCGGTGCTGTTTTTCGGAACCGCTCCCCAGGCGGAAGTTCGTGCCGAATCCATTGATGAATCCCAAAGCGGGGTCAGGTTCGATCTAGTGCTGCCCGACCAGCGCGTAAAGGTTGAACTGAAAACCCCGGGCCGCTTTATGGTGTTTAATGCACTGGCCGCAGCAGCGGCCGGCCATTTGGCCGGCTTAGGCGCAGAAGGGATCGTTCAAGGGTTGGCGTCTTTCCAACCGTCTGCCGGCCGCCTGCATGTGGTTGAAACGAAAAACGGTGTGAACATCATCGACGACACCTATAACGCCAATCCCCAGTCTATGATGGCCGCAATTCAGACTTTCACGGGCTTATGGAAGTCCGGCAACGGGTTCATCGTGCTTGGCGATATGTTGGAATTGGGCGATCAGGCTGAAGCCTTGCATCGTCAGATCGGAAGCACTGCCGCAGAAACCGGCGCGGATAGGGTATATGCGTATGGCGATTTCTCCGGGTATTTGATCGCCGGGGCGAAAAAGGCCGGTATGATCGAAGAGAACCTGATGGCCGGCACCAAGGAGGAGATTGCCGCTGATCTGGTTCAAAGGCTTCAACCTGGAGATTGGATCTTGGTCAAAGGTTCGAGGGGGATGACCATGGAGACGGTGGTCAGGGCCATTCTCCAATGGGCGTCATCTTCGGCGAAGGGATAGGATAGGGAGCCAACAAGGAGTTCAGAGCCATGAAGAAATTAACGATGACACGCAAAGAGTTGGAGAATTTTGCCGTAAAGGCTTTGGGGATCAAACATGGGGCCCTAAGGCGTATGAGCACGCTCTTTTTGTCGCAATTGCTGCAGATGAATTTGAGCGGGAGAGACGAAGTAGATGAGATGGTAAGTGAAATCGCTTACCTGGAAGATCAATACCAAAGCATGCGCACGGATAGGGCGTTCAACCCACGGAATGGAAAACAATTGGATGCCTGGATCGTGTTTAAGCGGTACAACGGTTCCAACTACTATTTGACATTGGCGAACACCGGTGAAGGCGAATGGCATATCAACCAGCGGTTGCACGATGCGTACGCGCTCGACTTTCCGTTTCTGGAAGAACGGCACCGGCTCAATTGAAATACAAGGGCTGCTAAAGCGAGAATTACATGATTTATCTACTACTCTACCCGATGCACACCACCATTTCGGCCTTTAATGTATTTCGTTACATTACGTTTCGGACGATTTACGCCAGTTTGACCGCATTTTTCATTTGCTTCCTTTTTGGTCCCTGGTTCATCCGGAAGCTGCAATATATGCAGGTGGGACAATATATTCGTGAGGATGGTCCCCAGACCCATCATCAGAAAGCCGGCACACCGACCATGGGCGGGACGCTGATCATATTCTCGGTTGCCTTGTCCACCATTTTGTGGGCCGATCTCTCCAATTTTTTTGTATGGATCGTCATGATGGTGCTGTTGGGATTCGGGGCCATCGGCTTTATGGACGATTATTTGATGCTGGTCAAAAAAAGGAGCAAAGGCCTTACCGGCAAAGGCAAGATTCTGCTTCAAACCGTGCTGGCCCTGGTGACAGGCTTTTTGGTTATATTGAGCCCCAATTTTACCACACAGATCAGCGTACCTTTTTTCAAGCAGATCGCGCCGGATCTGGGAGGGTGGTATGTCGTGTTCGCGGCACTGGTCATTGTGGGCGCCTCCAATGCCGTCAATCTCACCGATGGTTTGGATGGGCTGGCGATCGGTCCCGTGATTATCGCTGCCGTTACCTACATGATCTTCGCCTATGTATGCGGCCATGTGAAGATCGCCGAGTACCTTCAAATCAACTACGTCGCCGGCAGCGGCGAAATTACCGTTTTTTGCGGTGCTCTGGCCGGGGCCGGATTGGGGTTTCTATGGTTTAACGCATACCCGGCCCAAGTATTTATGGGAGATGTCGGATCGCTCTCATTGGGAGGGAGCCTGGGGACTGTGGCGGTCATCACCAAACAGGAGATTCTTCTGGCGCTGGTCGGCGGGCTTTTCGTAATAGAAGCATTGTCGGTCATATTTCAGGTGGGATATTTTAAGATGACCAAAGGCAAGCGCATCTTCAAAATGGCGCCGCTGCACCACCACTTTGAACTCAAAGGCTGGCCGGAACCCAAAGTGATTGTGCGGTTTTGGATCATCGCCATTGCCCTTGCCCTGGTGTCGATGAGTACCCTCAAGTTGCGGTAGCCCCAATGCTGCATAAAAAAGATGGCGGAAGGTCTAAAAAGTTGAATGAACATCCTTTTCTTCACTGGTGTTGCAACTGCAGACAACGGATCGATTAAATGATGGATGTGGAAAACAAACATATCGTGGTCGTGGGGCTGGCTCGGTCCGGTATCGCTGTGGCTCGATTTCTTAAGGACAGAGGTGCGCGCGTTACCCTGACCGATCAGGCCACCGAAGAGATACTGGGCGCCTTTGCTGTCGAAGCCCGACAGCTGGGGGTAGAGCTTGAATTGGGCCGTCACGCCCTTTCAACATTTCGATCGGCCGATTTTATCGTGATCAGCCCCGGGGTGCCCCATACCATTGCACCCCTCGAGGAAGCCCGGTCCAACGGCATCCAAGTAATCGGAGAGGTTGAACTGGCAGCGCAATTCATCGATACGCCCATTGTCGCCGTAACAGGTACCAACGGCAAGACCACCACTACTGAACTGATCGGGAGAATGTTGGCTGCATCGGGACAAAAAGTGTTTGTGGGCGGCAACATCGGCAACCCTTTAATAGAGATTGCCGGGCGCAGTGCGGATTTGGATGTCATTGTCGCGGAAATCAGCAGCTTTCAACTGGACACCATCGACACCTTTCATCCAAAGGTGGGCGTCCTGCTCAACATATCGCCCGATCATCTGGACCGATACCCGAACATTGAGGCATACGCTGCTTCAAAAAGTCGGTTGTTTGAGAACCAGGAGAGTTCGGATTTTGCGGTTTGCAACGGCAATGATCCGCTGGTGCAGGGACTCTGCAAGGAGATCCGGAGCAGGGTCCTGAGTTTCTATGCGCACCCACCGGAAAACGGTCAACCGGTGCAAGGCGCCATCATCACCCCGAAACAAGTGGCCGTCTGCGTGCCGGAATTTGAAGCCGAACGTATCAATCTGGAGCATACGCCGCTGATCGGCCCTCACAACCGGGAAAATATCGCTGCTGCGACATTGGGTGCACTGGCAGTGGGTGCGTCCATAGAAGGTGTACAAAAGGCACTGGACCAATTTCAGGCCCTTTCCCATCGACTGGAAATGGTGGGGACGGTCAATGGCGTTACCTTTATCAACGATTCAAAAGCCACCAATGTCGATGCGGTCATGCGGGCATTGGAATGCTTCCAGGAACCCGTTGTCCTGATCATGGGGGGGCGCAATAAAGGATACGACTTTGACCAGTTGTATCACCATGTCCGCAAACACGTGAAAAAACTGGTGGCGTTGGGCGAATCCGGTGATGAGATTGTTGATGTCCTTGGCCGGGCCCCCCAACAAGGCGCCGTCAAAGCACAAAGCATGGATCAAGCGGTGCAGTTGGCTTACGCATCGGCCAATCCGGGCGAAACCGTTCTGTTGTCACCGGCGTGCGCCAGCTTCGATATGTTCGGCAGCTATGCTGAGCGGGGAGAGAAATTTCGGCAATCGGTTGGAGGGCTCACGTGACCAAAGCAGCCAAAGCCATGGTGCCTTCCCAACGCTATGACATAAAACTGTTGTTTGCCGTGCTGTTTCTGGTGGGCATCGGTATTGTGATGGTCTACAGCGCCAGTTCTGCTCTGGCATTGAAAAAGTTCGGCAGTGATTTTTACTTTCTTAAAAAGCAGGCCCTGTTTTCTCTCATTGGGATCGTGGCGCTGGTGATGTTCACCCATATTCCTTATCGGATATATCGTTCTTTGACATACCCCTTGCTTTTCACGGCATTGGGACTGCTCCTGGCAGTGCAGTTTTCCGGACTGGGGCTGTCGGCCGGCGGTTCTCTTCGCTGGTTGAAGCTGGGACCGGTAACGTTTCAGCCGGTGGAGGTGGCCCGGCTGGCCTTGATTGTCTTCATGGCCTATTCCTTGAACAAGAAGCATGAATCGCTGCAAAATTTTGGCATCGGATTCGTACCCCATGTCATTCTGCTCCTCGTTTTTGCTGTGCCATTATTGCTGCAACCGGATTTTGGCTCTGTGGTGATTTTTGGCGCATTGGTGTGGATGATGATGTTCGTGGCCGGTGTTCCTCTCCGCCACTTGATGACAGCGCTGATCCTGCTGCTACCACCGGCGTACTTTTTGATGATCAATGCCACCTATCGGATCAAGCGGTTGATCAGCTTCCTCGATCCCTGGCAATACCCCGCCGATGAAGGTTATCAGATCATTCACTCCCTGATGGCCTTCGGCACGGGCGGCATATGGGGCGCCGGCATCGGAAAAGGATACCAGAAACTCTTCTATCTGCCGGAACCGCACACCGATTTTATCTTTGCGGTGATTGGAGAAGAGCTGGGATTTTGGGGCGTACTGTTCATCCTGGCCCTCTACGCCATTGTGATCTGGCGGGGAACCCGCATCGCATACCGATCGGAGGATAACTTCGGTATGCTGATGGCGGCCGGCATCACCATGGCGATTGCGCTGCAGGTGTCCATTAATATGGGGGTCGCCCTGGGGTTGTTGCCGACAAAAGGTTTGACGCTGCCGTTTCTTAGCTACGGTGGCACCTCCTTGTTGTTGAACATGGCCTGCATCGGCATTCTAATGAATATCGGGGCAAAGTATGCCAATTAGCCCTACGGATCATAAGGACGATTTTGGATGCCGTTTGGTGGTGGCCGGCGGCGGCACCGGCGGACATCTCTTTCCGGGAATCGCCATCGCCCAGGCATTTAAGCTTCGGCATCCGGAAAACCAGGTGTTGTTTGTCAACGCCGGACGGCCGCTGGAGAGAAATGTACTTTCCGATCTGGGCTGGCCGCAGCGGGCCATTTCCGTCGAAGGGATCAAGGGCCGCGGTTTGTGGCACCAGGTTAAAGCCGCAATGAAAGTCCCGGGGGCCATGTGGAAGGCCTGGCGCATCCTGAAAGATTACCAGGCGGATGTCGTTCTGAGCGTGGGCGGCTATTCTGCAGGACCGGTGACAGCGGTAGCCACCTTGTTAGGAATACCTGCGGTGCTGCACGAACAAAACCGGCTTCCGGGAGTGACCAATCGGATTTTAGGCCGCATGGTGGACCGCATCTATCTAACTTTCGAAGAGAGTGAGGAGCATTTCGATGCGGCTAAGGTGAAGGTATGCGGCAATCCAGTACGCGATGAAATCCTTGCACTGGCCGCGCGAACTGCGAAACCCATAGATTCTGCCCGGTTTACGGTGCTGGTGGTCGGTGGCAGCCAGGGTGCCCAGGCCATCAACCAGGCGGTCGTAGAGGCCCTGCCCCGTCTCAGAGGGTTGGAAGGATTGCAGTGGGTGCATCAGACCGGCCCCGAGGATGAGGAGAGCGTAAAAACAGCATATGCCCGATTGGAGATCGATGCCACGGTTCAATCGTTTTTCAGCGACATGGCGGAAATCTACCGCAGAGCGGACATCATCATCTGCCGAGCTGGGGCAACCACGGTGGCCGAGATCACCATTATCGGAAAGGCCGCCGTCTTCATACCTTTCCCTTTTGCGGCTGATGATCATCAAACGCGCAATGCCCAGGCATTGGTGGATGCCGGTGCCGCTGAAATGGTGCCGCAGGAGAAGTTGAGCGGCAGCGTGTTGGTCAAGCTGATCCAAGGGTACAGGGAGAACCCGGTGCTCTTAAGGGAAATGGCCGCAAAAGCGCGCGCCTTGGGCCGACCGGAAGCTGCGCGGGCTGTTGTAGATGATATCTATAACCTTTTAACGAGCTAAGGAGCGGGATGAAGCGCGAACTACGGATAAAATTGGGCCAGGGCAGCATTGTCTTTGTCTACTCGTTGATGGTGTTCGGAATCTGGTACTGGATATTTCAATATTAAACCCCAACGTTGTATTTAAAAAATGGCAACATTGG
>JARRKU010000113.1:0-12558 GCA_037387725.1 Desulfobacteraceae bacterium | reverse complement strand
GTGGTATCGCCGAATTGCTGCTCAACCTGGACTATAGCGTCTCGGGTTCGGACTTGAAGCGCACCGACATTACGGATCGGTTGGAGCGGCTGGGCGGCACCGTCTATGAAGGTCATGCCGCCGATCAGATTGCCGGTGCCGATGTGGTGGTGGTCTCCTCTGCCATCGATGATACCAACCCGGAAGTACGTACCGCTCTGCAGCAATCCGTACCGGTGATTCCGCGGGCGGAAATGCTGGCCGAGTTGATGCGTCTGAAGTACAGCATCGCCATCGCCGGCGCCCACGGCAAGACATCCACAACATCATTGGTCGCCTCCGTGCTGGAAGCCGGGGAATTGGACCCGACCGTGGTCATCGGCGGCAAACTCAAGAGCATCGGCTCCAACGCCGTGTTGGGCCAGGGAGATTATATCGTGGCCGAAGCCGATGAAAGCGACGGATCGTTTTTGAAGTATTCGCCGGCCATAGCGGTGGTCACCAACATCGACCGTGAGCATCTCGATTTTTATAAGGACCTGGATGAGATTAAACAGGTCTTTCTGAACTTCATCGATCGTATTCCGTTTTATGGATTGGCTGTGCTCTGCCTGGACAATGAAGCCGTGCAGGATTTGATCCCGCAAATGCGCAAAAGGTTTATGACCTACGGCATCAGCTCTCAGGCGGATCTGCAAGCAGTCGATGTGGAAAGCAAGGGGTTGGTAAGCAAATTTACCGTGGTTCACAATGGCAAGGCCCTCGGAAAGATCAAGCTGAATCTACCGGGCGAACACAACGTTTACAATGCTCTGGCCAGTATCGCCGTGGGTCTGGAACTGGGTATTGGCTTCAAGAAGATCAAGGAGGCGTTGGAAAAGGTAGAAGGGGTTCAGCGGCGCTTGGAAATCAAAGGCCAGGCCAATGGCGCGATCGTGCTGGATGACTATGGCCACCACCCCACAGAGATCAAGACAACGCTGAAGGCCCTGACCCATGGATGGCCGGGTAAACGCAAAGTGGTTGTGTTTCAGCCTCACCGTTACACCCGCACCCAGGCGCTCTTTGACGATTTCGCCCGCAGCTTCTATCAGGCCGATATTCTGTTTGTCTTACCGATTTATGCGGCCAGCGAACAGCCGATAGAAGGGGTAGGTAGTGATCGGTTATGCGAAAGTATTCAAGCCCATGGGCATAAAGAAGTCTATTTTGTAAAGGATATGGATGCGGTTGTCGAAAAATTGGCGGTGATGATAACCGACCAGGATGTGGTGCTCACACTAGGGGCTGGAAATGTCTACCAGGTGGGAGAAGCATTGCTGGAAAAGGTTAATGCTTGATGTGCTGGCCGTTGCGGCCAGCATTCGGGAGACCGTGAAAAATCGTTTCAATATCGACTTGGTTGCGGAGGTTCGCAATGTTGGAGAAGAAAAGACCGGCGCGTAAAAATCGATATAAAAAGCGCGTTCAGCGGAAAGAGCGGCGTTTGTTTGGGCGTTTGCTGATGGGCGCCAAAATGGTATCGCTGGTGGCTGTGCTTCTTTCAGCAAGCGCGGTGTTTATGGTGGGCTATGCGGCCGTGACCCAAAGCGCCTATTTCAGCACCCGGTCGATCCTGGTACAGGGACAATCCCGATTATCAGAGCAAGAGGTGTTAAAGCAGGCCGGCATAAAATCAGGGGAGAACCTGTTGGCCATCAATCTCACGCTGGTGCGCAAACGGCTGTTGGCGCATCCTTGGATATCTGAAGCATCGGTTGCCAGGGAGATACCCGGCACGATCAGAATCGCGATTTCCGAGCACCGCCCCTTGGCGGTCCTTGATTTGGGAAGGAAGTTTATCATCAATCAAAAAGGCCGGATTTTCAAGGAGCATGCGAAGCGCGATCCTCAGGCATTGCCGGTGGTGACCGGCATCGCAATCTCCGATATCAGCCTGGGGGATGACCGCCTGACCCCCGCCGTGCAGGTGCTGTTGGAAGTGCTGGAATTGAGCAAGGCCGACAAGAGCATACTGCCCTATGACCAGATTCGCAAACTCCACATGGATGCGGAGATGGGCATCACGCTGAGTGTATGGGAGAACGAACGGAAGATCAAATTGGGATTTGCGCGCTTTGAATACAAGTACCGGCAGCTTAAGAAATTGTTGCCCCATCTCAAATACAATCCAAATTGGAAGGGGTTCCAAATGATTGACTTGACCAACCCCGACCGCATCGTGGTGCGATTGTAAGGACTGCCCCGCAAGGGGCATAAGGAGGCGTATGGCACAGGGTCAGGAGAATCTTATTGTTGGGCTCGATATCGGCACCACCAAGATATGCTGCGTGGTGGGAGAGGTGTCGGGACATGATGTCAATATCATCGGCATTGGCACCCACCCCAGCGTCGGGCTGCGCAAAGGCGTTGTGGTCAATATTGAATCCACGGTGGAATCCATCAAAAAGGCTGTAGAAGAAGCCGAACTGATGGCCGGCTGTGAAATTTCATCGGTCTATGCCGGTATCGCCGGCGGGCATATCAACGGCTTGAACAGCCGTGGCATCGTGGCCATCAAAGGCCCGGAAATAACACCCGGCGATGTGGAACGCGTCATCGACGCCGCCAGGGCCGTGGCGATTCCCATGGATCGAGAAGTCATCCATGTACTGCCCCAGGAGTATATCGTGGATGACCAGACCGGCATTCAGAATCCGGTGGGCATGGCCGCCGTTCGGCTGGAGGCCAAAATACATATTGTGACCGGTGCAGTAACCTCCGCCCATAACATTGTCAAGTGTGCCAACCGGGCAGGGCTGGATGTGTGCGATATCGTACTGGAGTCTCTGGCCTCCGGAGAAGCGGTCCTTACGGAAGAAGAAAAACAGCTGGGTACTGGATTGTTGGATTTGGGAGGTGGCACCACGGACCTGGCTATTTTTTCGGGGCAGAATATAAAACACACGTTTGTGCTGGCGTTGGGAGGGGACAACCTGACCAATGATATCGCAGTCGGTCTACGGGCCCCGTTGGCAGAGGCGGAGAAAATCAAAAAGAAGTATGG
The DNA here is from genome assembly GCA_037387725.1 of Desulfobacteraceae bacterium. Lineage (GTDB taxonomy): Bacteria > Desulfobacterota > Desulfobacteria > Desulfobacterales > Desulfosarcinaceae > JARRKU01. The sequence continues at coordinate 9,533 of JARRKU010000113.1, read as the reverse complement.
CAGCTGCATCGCCGCCAACATTAACAGCAATGAGACCATAGAAGTGCCGGGAATGGGAGGGCGACAGTCCAGAAAGCTATCCCGGCAGATTCTGGGTGAGATTCTGGAGCCCCGTATGGAGGAGATATTTGCTTTGATCAAACGTGAGATCTACCGGGCGGAGATGGAAAACGCTGTCACTTCAGGAGTGGTAGTGACCGGCGGGACGTCCCTGCTCGAGGGGGTGACGGACATTGCGGAAGCAGTGCTGGGATTGCCGGCCCGGTTGGGCAAGCCGCGTGACATCATCGGGTTGACCGATGTGGTCAACAATCCCATGTATGCCACGGGCGTGGGGCTGGTGCTATATGGCGCTCGCAAAACGCCGGAGAAGAAATTTAGAATACGGGATAAAAATATTTTCAACAGCCTGATTCAGCGAATGAAGAAGTGGTTTAAAGAAGTGATTTAATAAGTATTTAACTTTCAGGGATAACCATTAACCAAGAAAAAGGGGGAGAAAAATGTTTAGCATAGCAGGAGCAGAAAAGTCGGCCAAGATTAAAGTGATCGGGGTCGGCGGCGCTGGTGGCAATGCCATCAACAATATGATCACCGGCAATTTGCAGGGTGTGAAGTTCATCGCCGCCAACACCGATATGCAGGCCCTGGATGTTTCCAAGGCGGAAGTTAAAATCCAAATTGGAGAGCAGCTCACCCAAGGACTGGGTGCTGGCGCCAATCCCCAGGTGGGGCGCGATGCAGCTCTGGAAAGCGGCGAAGTGCTCAAGGCTTCGCTGGCCGAAAGTCACATGGTGTTCATCACGGCCGGGTTCGGCGGTGGTACCGGCACCGGTGCGGCACCGGTGATCGCCGGGCTTTGCAAGGAGTTGGGGATTCTGACCGTGGCCGTCGTGACGCGGCCGTTCTCTTTTGAAGGGAAAAAGCGCGCCAGGATGGCGGAAGACGGCATCGCACAACTCAAGGAAGTGGCGGATACAGTGATTACCATTGCCAATGACCGGTTGCGGGGGCTGGCCTCCAAGAATGCAAAGATGGTGGATATGTTCAAACGGGCCGACGAGATTCTGCTTCATTCGGTTAAGGGCATTACCGATCTGATCATGCGGCCGGGGCTGGTCAATCTGGACTTTGCCGACGTCAAGACCACCATGTCCAAGGCCGGCATGGCCATCATGGGCATCGGCGTGGCCGATGGTGAAAATCGTGCAGTGGATGCCGCCGAACGCGCTATCTCCCATCCGTTGCTGGAAGATATCAATATCGACGGCGCCAAGGGTGTCTTGATGAACATCACCAGCAGCAGCGATATCACCATGGAAGAGATGGCAGAAGCCTCCGAACGGATCTACAACGAAGTGGGCGATGATGCCGACATCATCTGGGGCGCGGTTATCGACGACGATATGGGTGATGAGATGCGTGTTACTGTGATTGCAACCGGTATCGGTGATAAACAAGAGGAGAAGGAGCGTACGGTTGTAACGGATCCGACGTACGGTGGAAAGGTCCGTGACATCACCCCGGCCGATGTGGCTGTGGGAGATGAACTGGATGTGCCCACCTTTCGCCGAGTTGAGCACCAGAAGGCGGCAAACGAGTCCTCCGGATCGATCTATAAAGGCTATAAAGATATGGTCATCGACCATAACGATCTGGATGTGCCGACGTTCCTGCGCCGCAAGGCTGACTGATCTTGCGGATTAGGGCAGGCACAGTCCGATGCACCGCGGCAGGATGGCCTGCCGGGACTGGTTGCCCGAACCACGAATCGGGCTTACGTTGTGCCATCGACTCAAGGCGCCCCGGCGTACGCGGGTAGCGCAACCATCTTGGTGGAGAGGTGATGGCGACTAAAACTGATACATCGAGGAGAGCGAGACTTGATGCGGAGACCGGAACCATTCGCAAGCGCTGGCAAGGCCGGATGCGGGTGGTACTTGTGTACCCCAATCACTACCACCTGGCCATGGCCAATCTGGGGTTTCAGACGGTTTATCAGCAGCTCAACGCCATGGACCATGTGGTTTGCGAACGGGCGTTCCTGCCGGAACCGGAAGAAGGGGATAGCCCGGTTGTTTCCTTGGAATCAGGGAGACGGTTCGTTGACTTCGATTGTGTTGCGTTTTCGCTCTCTTTTGAAAATGACTATCCCCATGTTCTGACCTTATTACAAAAAGCGGCACTCCCCCAGCGAACAGCCCTTCGGGGCGACTCCCTCCCCCTGATCATTGCAGGGGGAGTCGCCGTTTTTTTAAATCCTGAGCCTTTGGCCCCCTTTATCGACTGCTTTTTGTTGGGTGAAGCCGAAGCACTGCTCTCAGCGTTTTTCCAAGCTTATGATCCCGCGAAGGATCGCAAGGCCCAATTGGTCAAATTGGCCCAAGCGGTTGAGGGTGTCTATGTGCCGGCTTTCTACCGGGACACCTATGGCGCCGACGGTACCCTTCAAGGCTTTCATCCAACCGAGGACGTACCGGATAAAGTTCGGCGCCTTTATACAAATGACCTGGACGCCCATGCCACCCAGAGTACGGTGGTAACGCCCCAAACCGGTTTTGAAGACGCCTATCTGATCGAGGTCAGCCGCGGCTGTCCGGGTTGATGGGGGCTGCAGTGTCTGATCTTCCCGATCTGAAGGCGCTATGCGCTGCCGGTCGGCGGCAGGACCTGCAGCTTTCGTTCAGCTCGTTGCGGGCCGATGCCCTGGATGATCAATTGATCGGCGCTTTGAAATCCGGACGACTGAAAACCGCCACCATTGCCCCGGAAACCGGATCGGAGCGGATGCGGCGCGTGATCAACAAAGGGATGCAGGAAGAAGAAATTCTGTCTGCGGCTGAACAATTGGTGGCCGGTGGCATCCCTAACCTGAAACTTTACTTCATGGTGGGGCTGCCCACTGAAACAGAAGAAGATATAGAAGCCATTGTCGCGCTCGTCAAACGGATCAAGCACCGGTTTTTGAGCTCCAGCCGGACACGCGGCCATATGGGCACGATAACCGTCAGCCTCAACGCTTTCGTTCCCAAGCCCTCAACGCCTTTCCAGTGGGCGGCCATGGATGAAGTGGCCGTGTTAAAGCAGAAGGTCAAAAAAATCAAATCCGGTCTGGGGAAGGTCTCCAACGTGCGCGTTCATGCCGACATGCCGCGCTGGGCCTATATCCAGGCGCTTTTGTCCCGGGGCGACCGAAGGGTGGGCGACTTGCTTTCCCTGGCCCACGAAAACGGCGGCAACTGGCCCCAGACATTCAAGTCCTCTCCCTTGAACCCGGATTTTTACGTCCACCGTATCCGCACAAAAGAAGAACGGCTTCCCTGGGATTTTATCGATCACGGGATTGAAAAGGAGTTCCTGTGGAGCGAGTGGACCCGTGCCACCCAAGGCAGATCCTCCAAGCCATGTCCCATGGATTTTGAAAAGTGCCAGGTTTGCGGGGTTTGCCGATAGAGACCTATATTCACAACTAGCGTTATCAATTCAATAACTTATAATATGTTTTTGTAAAAAATTTCAAAAAAGTCAAACCATGCATTGATGAAGTGTACTTAAGACACTAACCTTAGTGTATATTTTACACTTAATATGCATGGAGAATCTAATGCCTTACACTTATGAATATGCAAGACCAGCTGTCACGGCGGACTGCGTTGTTTTCGGGCTCGATGATGATGACCTGAAAGTGCTGCTGATCCAGAGGGATCTGGAGCCGTTCGAAGGGCACTGGGCGCTGCCGGGCGGTTTTGCGGTGGTGGATGAGTCCATCGAAGAGACGGCGCGGCGGGAGCTTCGCGAGGAGACAGGGCTCAAAGGGGTTTTTCTGGAGCAGTTGTATACGTTCAGCGATCCCCGGCGGGATCCCCGGGAGCATGTGGTGACGGTGGCGCATTTTGCCCTGGTCAACCTGTCCGAGCACAAGGTCAAGGCTTCAACGGATGCACGTAGTGCAGACTGGTTCGAGTTGGATGACATACCGGAGCTGGCGTTTGACCACAAGCAGATCTTGCGGATTGCGTACGAGCGGCTGCAGGGCAAAATCCGGTACCAGCCCATCGGGTTCGAGCTTTTGCCCGGGAAATTCACGCTGCGGCAGTTGCAGCAGATGTACGAGAAGATTTTGGACCGGAAGCTAGACAAACGCAATTTCCGCAAAAAGATTCTGAAAATGGAGATCTTGATCGAACTGGATGAGATCGAAACCGATGTGGCCCATAGGGCAGCTCGGCTCTACCGGTTCGACAAAAAGAATTACGACCAGATGGTCGCGAAAGGTTTCAATTTCGAAATCTAATGACCGCAAGGAGGTTATCATGAAAAGAGCCCTCATCCTGGTAGACATACAAAACGACTTTCTTCCCGGCGGCGCGTTGGCCGTCCCCGACGGAGATTTAGTGGTGCCGGTAGCCAATCGCATAATGAACCGGTTCGAACTGGTGGTCGCCACCCAGGACTGGCACCCGGCAGGGCACAGCTCATTTGCCAGCCAACATGACGGAAGGAATATCGGCGACATGATCGAGCTCAACGGCGCCCCTCAAATTCTCTGGCCGGATCACTGCGTCCAGAATACTCCCGGTGCGGAGTTTGCGCCCGGCTTGAACCGGGATGGTATCATGCATGTGGTCCGCAAAGGGATGGACAAGGGTATCGATAGCTACAGCGGGTTTTTCGATAATGACCATGCCAGAGCCACCGGCATGGAAGCCTACCTCCGCCAACAGAAGGCGAATGACCTTTATATCATGGGCCTGGCAACCGACTACTGTGTCAAATACACGGCACTTGACGCTCGACAGCTTGGTTTCAATGTCAACCTGATCGAAGAAGGCGTGCGCGGCGTCGAGCTCAACAAAGGAGATTGTGAAAAGGCCATTCAGGAGATGCAGGATGCAGGCGTAAAGATGATCGGCAGGGATGATGTCTAGACGCCGAGCGAATTTTGCCGGGAAAGGAGACACCATGTCCGATGGAATTTTTTTCAATTTACAGGGGCACCCAGGACGCCCCAGAAAATTAAATTGAAAGGGAATGTGCAGCCGGGCACTCTTTTTTATGAATAAAAAACTTAAAAACAGGATTATCGTGATTTCCAAGCCTGGGTGTCATGACCTTTTGTCTGGTCCTGCGACTTTTTCTCCTAATTTTCAATATTCTTGAACCTTCCTTGGACAATCTCCGACTGGATTGTTATTTTAATGGTATATGTCTATCAACTGAAATGGGCTTTAGCCCGGGGAGGTGGCCATGCAATTCAAACAGGCAGATATCCTCACTGGTTTGGACAAGGCGTTTGTGGCAAGGATGATGGAAATTGGCAAAAAAGCAATCCATCCATCTGGAACCATCCTGTTCCGCCAGGGAGACCCTGCGAGCCAATTTTATATTCTGATCAAAGGACGCGTTCGGCTCGGCATGGGGGACAACCGATACTCCGTCTACACGGTGAACCATGGCGGTGAAGCGTTCGGCTGGACTGCACTGGTCGGCGGGCAGACCTATACCGCATCGGCGGAATGTATCGACTCGTCGACGTTAATCGCTTTTGACCGCGATCAAGTGCAAATGATCATGGATGGAGATCCGCACAACGCTATCCTCTTCTATAAGAACCTTGCCCTCACACTCGGCAATCGGCTCACGCTGATGACCGCCAATCTTTCTGATCATCTTTCTGTTAATGACAAGATTTCCTACGGTTCCGGACAAGTTCAAGAGACCGCTGAGAGCGTATAATAGTTGCCGTAGTGCCAATTCGTGGCCTCAAATTATCGGCAAAACAACAGCTTTTGTCGAAGCCTACCCGTATGCCCATGCGGATTTCTTATCTGAACTTGTCATCGGGGATGCCCATAATATTATAATTTTATTGGGAATGTGGAGGGTTGGTATTGGCTCTCGCAGTCCACAGAAAGCCAGATTGAATACCCTTGGGGCGTTGCATCATGTGATTGTTCCGGAGGATCGAGCGCAGGTGTCGAAAAGCCGTGCTTACCCGGTACCGATGTTTAACCGGTTTTGCAGCTTAGTTTGTGCCTGCGGTTTCTCTTTGGTGTATCTCCCTACCACCTGGAGTTGTGTGCTTGATCGTTACGATCCGCCTGTGCCTTGAACAGGATTAGAGGTCGTAAACCCCTTCTATTCTTTCACCGCTGAAATTCCGCCTTTCAGCAAACATACCTGTTTATACCCATTGTGCACAAGAAACCGTGAGGCAACCAGCGACTGTTTGCCCCTGTAGTCAAAAACGATAATCCGTCTGTCTTTGGGAATTTTATCGAATTGATGGGCCAATTGGTATAGTGGTATTTTTAAGAAGTATTTTTTCTTATAATCCAAGGAGAGCGTATCGGCCTTTGGGCCGATTTTGCGCTTAATGCTTTCGGCGGCATAAAGTTTTGGCGTTCGAATATCAACAAAGCAGGCAGTGCCCAGAAGGTTTTTAAATTCGTCGCCATTGATGTGGGGGATATCGTATTTTGGCAGGGTGTTGCTTGTATCTAACGCATAGCCGGCTTTTTTCCATGCCGGCAGGCCGCCTTTAAAGGTTGCCACGTTTGTATACAATCGATTGGCGACCAGCCTGGCCGCTTGTTTGTAAAGCACTCATTTCGGCCCCTTGCAATACGTAATAATCAGCATATCCTTGTCTTTGGGAAGTTTTTCACTCTTCATGATTCTTTCGGCCGAGATGTTGACCGAACCAGGAATATGGGCTTCGTTAAATTCGATCTCACTTAACGGATTCAACAAAAATATAGGTTTTCCTGAGTCTATCAATCGTTTGAGTTGTTGGGCGCTATAATCATCCATGGCGCCGGCATTCTGACAGAAGGTGAGCAGAATTCCTATTAGTAAACAGATTTTGAAGTATAGCGCTGATCTTCGGTTGAGCATATTCAATTCTCCTTTTGTTTGTACTTCGAAATTTATTTCAATTCATAGACATGGCCCGCATTCTTTTTTTAGCCGAAAGCGCGTCACGCTGGATATGAACGATATCTTCATCGGAGATCTTGAATTTGCTTAAAAAATCCTGAGTATAGAACTGCAAATCTGATTCCATAAATAATATTTAATAAAAAATAAGCCATCCGTCAAAAATATTGTTTTAAAAACAGCTACTTGAAAGTATTTTAATCTATATTGGTATGGTATATTTTATCTGCTTGTTTAATAGGGGCGCCGCAGGGACGTCAGCCGAGACTGGTCGGCGGCGGCCTGATCCGCAGTTCCGGTGGATGGCAGCAGGCTTAAACGCTCATGAAAGCCATGGGTCAGGGCGAGGGCGATGAGCGTATTCTCGGCGAAACGGATTTTGGCCCATCACAAGGAAAAGCCGGAAAATGCCCGAAGGTCGTTCAGGCACTGAGCCTGGCGTGCTATTGGGACATCTATACATTGGACATGACCGCCACTGCCCTGGTTGAAATCATCGGCATCCGCCAGACGGCCGTGAGCATATCGGTCAAACGGGGTGAAACGATCATCCGCCGCGATGGGCTTGGCATCGATGGGCTGTTGCGGTAAGCTATTAATTTATGATTGTTTTATTAATTCGCGACAATCAGAAATTTATTCTGAACAATAACCCCTGCACTGCCCGTAGTTGATTTGATGATAATTTTACTATGATGAGGAGATATGGCAGAGCAAAAAAATGATGAGAAGCCCATCCGGCCGGCCTCAACCGTTATCCTGGTGAGGAAACACAGGGCGGCATTCCAGGTTTACCTATTAAAGCGTAGCAGCAAAAGCGGTTTTATGGGCGGACTTTATGTGTTTCCGGGTGGTGTGGTAGAGACTGATGACTGGGATATCAACAGCTGGAGAGAAAACATTGACCTGGCACTGGATCGGGCAGCGGCAAAATTGGGCAACGGTTTGAACATAGAGATTATCTGCGGCTATTCAATCGCTGGCATTCGGGAGACATTGGAGGAGGCCGGTGTCTTTCTTGCCGAAGATACGGGAAAATCAAAAGAGGATTTTGAACATATCAGCCGCGTTCGACTGAAGCCAGATCTTGCAAAATCCTGGTTCCGGGATGAAGTCATTGAAGGAGACTGGACCCTGGCCTTGTCCAGCCTGAACCGATGGTCCCACTGGATCACGCCCAAATTGATGAATAAGCGGTTTGACACCCGTTTTTTTATGGCCGAGATGCCAAAGGGCCAGGCGTGTCAGCCGGACAACCGGGAGACTGAGGATGGCGTGTGGCTGGCGCCGGAACAGGCGCTGACCGATAATCTCTCCGGCAAGGTCCCTTTAAGCCCTCCGGCCGTGGTCACCCTGACCGAGCTGATGAAATTCAAGACCATGCATGCATTGCACGATGAAATGAAATCAAGGCAGTGGGGCACCCCCATTGCCCCGCGAATGGTGCATACCGCCAATGGCCCGGTGCTCCTGGAGCCCTGGGACCCGGATTGTGATACGGATGCAGATGTCGACAGCATCGGTTATGCAGACAAAGTGGTGAAGCCGGGTGTGGATTTTTCCCGTATATGGTGCGACAGAGGGGTTTGGAAACCGGTGAACGTATAAAAGCGGTTCAAAACCCTCCCTTCGAACCCCCCTAAATGTCGGGCGCCAGCTTCATATCCCAACAAGTTCTATTGTATGGCTGTTCTCTTTATTCGCTGACCATACAATTTTGATCCATCTGAAAAACCTGCATCATGATCGAATGATCGATCATGTTGGCGCCATGGGCCAGTGCGTCGACCAAATCGCTGTCTTGCCATCCCATCTCTTTAAGCTGCTTTATTTCTTCGGCCTTTACAGTGCCGGGTGCTTTGACGGCCTTGACGACAAACGCCAGCATAGCGGCTTCTTTGGGTTCCAGCATGGACTTGGCCGGATCCGCTTCAATCTGTTTAATGTCATCATCTTCCAAACCTTGTTTCTTGAGTAGAAACTTATTGAAGTCCGTGCAGAAGCTGTAGTCCAGGTTGAAGGATACCAGATAGCGGATGTGAGACAACAAAGCAAAACCGAGGGTGGGATGGTTGGTATAATAGTGGATTTTTTGCAGCTGATGATCGAAGATGGCCGGGCTGGCACTCATCATTTCCAAGGGCCTGGGAATGAGGCCTATATTTTCCATGAACATGTCATAGGCTTCCTTCATCCTGCCTTCTGCCTGGTCCGGTGCAACAGTGTCAATTAACGCCATTGAAACCTCCTTGATTGATTGGGGTTGGCACTGAATGTCCTGGATACACGCTTGTGGATTAAAAAAACCTATATCACATTCTACCGATTTTGTGATGGATGATGGCGCTTTACTCTGTCATCATTTCCGCGTTTTGGAAATCATCGATGATGGCTTCAACGATGGCGGTCTGGTCGTTCGGGGATATCTTCAGGGTGGACATCAGTTCATGAGAATAGGCGTGGTCTGCGTCCTGCAGGGATTCCGGATGGGCGCCGTACTGACGGCTCAGAAGATCGGCGTAGGCCACGATGGCCACCAGGCTGTCATGGGTCCCGCACTGCCCATAGCGGTGATGATACTCGGCGCATGCCTT
>JARRKU010000112.1:0-34930 GCA_037387725.1 Desulfobacteraceae bacterium | reverse complement strand
GGGCTGCTGGCCCTACAAAAAAATGCCTATGAAATTTTCGGAAGCCGTTTTTCTTCCGGCGGCATTATCGGCATTCCGCTGAAGAGCTTACTGGTACGGTATGCCAATACAGCGGGCGGGGCGATTATTCTGGGCCTGGTCTGGCTGATCGGCTTCATTCTGGCTACCCGGTTCTCTTTGGTTGCCTTCTATAGCCGCTGCCGAACATTGGTTGTCGTGATGAAGGACAAGCTGAAGACCCGGGCCATCAAATCACGGGAGCGGCGGCAAAAATCCAAGAAACGACGAAAGAATCTGAAAGCCGAAGCCGCTAAACCGGTGCGCAAGATCAAAATTCAGGCCCCTGCGCCGGCACCGCCTAAAAAGCGGGTACAGCCCCAACAAAAGATGTTCGATTTCATGCGGGACGACAGTCAATATCAGCTGCCCGCCATCGACTTGCTTGAAGACCCCGAAGATCGGCCCATGTCGATTAATGATGAAAGCCTGCGCATGCAGTCCAAGCTGTTGGAGAAGAAGTTGGAAGACTTCGGCGTTAAGGGGGAGGTGGTGGCGGTGACGCCGGGACCGGTCATCACTACCTTTGAATATGCACCGGCGCCGGGGATCAAGATCAACAAGATCGTCAACCTCACCGATGATCTTGCCCTGGCCCTGCGTGCCATCAGCATCCGCATCGTGGCGCCCATTCCCGGCAAAGCCGCCATTGGCATCGAAGTGCCCAATGTGGATCGCGAAACGGTTCGTTTCAAAGAGATCGTGGCGTCCGATGCCTACGAAGGGTCCAAGTCCAAGCTGACCATCTGCCTGGGAAAAGATATTGTGGGACATCCTGTGACCGCCACCCTGGACAAGATGCCCCATCTGCTCATTGCCGGGGCCACCGGCGCCGGAAAGAGCGTGGCATTGAACACCATGATTTGCAGCCTGCTCTACAAAGCGTCCCCCAGCGAGGTTAAGCTGATCATGGTCGATCCCAAGCGCATCGAGCTATCGGCCTATGACGGCATCCCTCATCTGATTACACCGGTGGTCAAAGATGCCAAAAAGGCCACCAACGCCCTCTTCTGGGCGGTTAAAGAGATGGAGCAGCGTTACGAACTGCTCTCCGAGAAGAAAGCGCGCAACATCGCCCAGTATAACCAGAAGATTCTAAAGGAACTGGCCAAGGAGAAGAAAAGGAGCAAAGAGGAGGCCGGCGAGGAAGCCCCGCCGACGCCGTTGCCCTATATCGTGGTCATCATCGACGAATTGGCGGATCTGATGATGGTGGCCTCCCGGGATGTGGAAGTGGCACTGACGCGGCTGGCCCAGATGGCGAGGGCGGCCGGCATTCATTTGATTCTGGCCACACAGCGGCCCTCTGTGGACGTGCTCACCGGTATCATCAAAGCCAATTTCCCCACACGGTTGACATTCCAGGTATCTTCAAAAACCGACTCGCGCACCATCATCGATACCAACGGTGCGGAGAATCTGCTCGGCATGGGCGATATGCTTTTTCTGCCGCCGGGTACCGGACGCCTGCAACGCATTCACGGCGCCTATATATCGGAATCCGAGCTCTCCCGCATCATCGAATGCATCAAACAGCAGCAGCAGCCCGACTACGATCAGAGCGTGGTGGCAGCGCCCCAGAAGGAAGAAGATGCGAAAGGCGAAACCGAGTATGACGAGCGCTATGACGACGCGGTGGCCCTCGTCACCAAGAGTGGCCAGGCCTCGATTTCCATGATCCAACGTCATCTGCGCATAGGTTATAACCGGGCCGCGCGGATCGTTGAGGTGATGGAACAGGAGGGGGTGGTGGGGCCGGCCGATGGGGCCAAGCCGAGGGAGGTGCTGGTCAGGAATTATCAAGATATCCCGTGAAAAATATAAGAACCGCAGAATTTTGAATTATGAACCGCAGAATTTCGAAGTAAGGAATCCTGCCATTTAATATTGCTGTATTCGTAAAATTGATGATTATCGTCTTTCAGGGTTCTACGAATAGACGCTCAACTTGCATTACTGGCTATTTTAAGTCCTACAACATACAAATAGGCAAAGCGCAGCGATTCCAAACTTTTACATTCTGCGGTTCCTTGTTCGATATTCTGCGGTTTAAACAGGGCGAATGCTCAGGACGGGCGCGTTTCCAAATCAAATTATATGAGCTCAATAGACACGCTTCACAAAATGGCCGAGTCGGTTAAGGGGTTTCTTGATCCGGAGGAGGGGCAGCGATTGTATGAACTGGCCCTGGAGGCAGCTTCCATGGGCCCATGCTTGGAGATTGGCAGCTATTGCGGTAAATCGGCCATTTACCTGGGTGCGGCTTGCAAGGAGAAGCAATCTACGCTTTTTTCAGTGGATCATCACCACGGATCTGAAGAGCATCAGCCCGGTGAGCTATACTTTGATGCAGCGCTGTTTGATCCTTTTCTATACCGTGTGGACACCCTGGGCGCTTTCCTGCAGACGTTAAAAATGGCGGACCTTGAAGAGGCCGTGGTACCCTTGGTGGCTGCTTCAAAGGTGGCGGCGAAAAATTGGGCCACCCCATTGAGCCTGGTTTTTATCGACGGCGGGCATGCATTTGGCACTGTTTTGTCTGACTATCATTGTTGGCATTCCCATCTGATACCCAACGGATATCTTGTCTTCCATGATATTTATCCCAATCCCGAAGATGGCGGCCAGGCGCCGTATAAAGTCTATCAGCAAGCATTGGCATCGGGCCGATTCAAAGTTCTTGGCGGGACCGGCAGTTTGGGGGTGCTTCGGCGGGTGGAACGGGCTGCCCCTGGTAGTCATGATGGCTTTTAAGCCTATCTCCGTCATTGCAAATGCCGGAGGGCTCACAGGTCAAGGTGGAGAGAGGTCCGTCCCAAAGTTCTGCCGAACGGCGCCGCAGAGAAATGCATTGAAGTGCTCGGAGGTTCCGTTGAATACATTCAGGTCGATGTGTGTCTCCACCCCAGGCAACCGGCCGCGGTTGGCGAATTGCCAGAGGTGCCATTGCGAGAGGTCCCTGAGCCTTGGCCGCGAGTAAATGTCTCGCACCCAGAACCGATTGTCTTTAAGCCGCCCGGTGATATAGGAACGGTAAAACTCCCTGGTGACATAGAGGACGGGAGAGCAGCCTGTTGCGGTGCGCAGCGCTGCCAGGAAGGCTTCGAGTTGGGATGCGAAAGCGTCCGGGTCGGGCCGCTCGCGGCAGTTGCCTCCGAACTCCAGATCCACCGCTGGCGGAAGCCCGATGCCGTCTACACTTTCCAAGGCCTTCAGAAAATTGCCGGCCTGCTCTGCGCCCGGCTTGCACAATGTGAAGTAGTGATATGCACCCGGCATGACACCTGCTTCGAGGGCCCCGTTCCAATTGACGACGAACTTGGGGTCTGTGAACGTGGCACCCTCCGACGCTTTGATATAGGCGAATTGAGCGTTTTCACTTTTCAGTCGCTGCCAATCGATGTCTCCCTGGTGATGTGAGACATCCACTCCCTGAATCGGGAATTCCTCGAAACTGGGATAGTTGAAGCGGATGAGGCCTCGATACAGCAGAACTATGAACAAGGCTGCTACCGCCACCGTTGATACGATGAAGATGATAAAAGCTTTCAGAAGGGCCCCCTATCCGTTTGCGTCGCGAATCTCGGTTTTCAAATCGATCCCGAATTTCTTGATCCGTTTCCAGACGGTGATACGGCTGACACCCAACAGGCGGGCTGCTTCGGATTGATTGCCCGAGGTCTGGCGCAGCACACGGATGAGTTCTCTCCTGAGATCATTGTCCCTGGTTTGAACGGTGGCGGAGGGCGGTTCGTGGGAAACAGCGCCCAGAATCTTGGGGGGCAGGTGCCGCACATCGATTCCGCCGCTGGGGCACAGGACAAATGCATATTCCACGGCGTTGCGCAATTCACGCACATTTCCGGGCCAGCGATATTGCACCATTTCTTTCAAGGCCTCGGGCGTCAGTCCTAAAATTTTCTTTCCGGTCTTCGCTGTGTTTTGCCGGATGAAGCTCTGGACAATGGGGGGAATATCCTCCGACCTTTCCCTCAGCGGCGGGCAATGGATTGGGAAGACATTGATTCGAAAAAAGAGATCCTGCCGGAAATCCCCCTTTTCGACCAAATCTTCAAGGTTGCGGTGAGTGGCTGAGATGATTCGGACATCTACTTTTACGGGTGTATGTTCACCGACCCGTTCGATCTCTTTTTCTTCCAGCACCCGCAGCAGCTTGACCTGGGTGGCCGGCGGAATATCGCCGATTTCATCCAGGAAAATGGTGCCGCGGTGGGCGGCTTCAAAGCGCCCGATCCGCGTCTGGTCGGCACCGGTATAAGCTCCCCTGGCATGGCCGAACAACTCGCTTTCCAGCAGGTTTTCATTCAGTGCCGCACAGTTGACTTTAATATAGGGGCTGTCTTTGCGCGCGCTCACCGCGTGGATGGCATGGGCCACCAGTTCCTTACCAGTGCCGCTTTCACCGCTGATCAGCACCGGCGCTTCGCTCGTGGCGACATTCTCAACTGTTTCAAACAACGCCTGCATCACGGGAGACCGTCCCAGGATCCCGTGGTAGCCGTCTTCCAGATGGAGGCTGCGGCGCAGGGTGAGAATCTCTTCCTGCTGCCGAACGATTTCGGACATGTCCTTGAGGGTTTCCACTGCACCGATGGGCCGTCCATCGGCATCACGGAGGATTGCAGCGTTTTTGATGATCGTTACCGTTCGCCTGGCCTTCTGGGTGAGGGTACAGCGTTTGGTTTTCAAATCTTTCGCAGCGTAGAGTCCGCACCAGTCAACTCCGGCACCTTTCCCGATGATTTTGCAGCCTGTGCAATCGAGCACGCGACAGGATTGGCCGATCAACTCGTCCGCCGAATATCCGGTAAGATGCTCGACCGCAGGGTTCACGGCGACGATCCGGCCCAGGGTATCCACGATCATGACGCCGTCCTGCAACGCATCCACGATGGTCTTCCAGTAAAGGGACAAATCCATAAGGCGCTCCTTTAATCGGCCTGTTAACCTATCAGGTTAACAGCTGTTAGCATAACAACGCCCAGGCCCAGGCGCAAGCGATGTCCCATATTTTATAAATTAAATGATATTAATTAGTTATGGATATGCGGCCATATGGCATAGTCGTTGCTGAGCTGCTGAACAGGACAATGCCGTTGTTCTACACATTCGGAAACGGCAGGAACTTTACGACAGTTGGTCTGCAGATGACCAGAGAAGAGAGATGGTCGGGTATCAGCCTGGCGAAGGAGGAATTATGGGATTTGGGGCTAGCGTGAAAGTTGGAATGAAACGGTATGGGGTCATCGCTGTGACCATGGTGGCCGTCCTGGTTCTGCCCATGGGGGCCTGGGCGGCCGGCGACACACAGGACCTGCGCCGGCAAATGGATGCCATGAAGCGTCAGATGGAAGCGCTGCAAAAGAAGATCGACGACATGGAAGCCAAAAATGCTGATCAGGAGGAGCAATCCAAGGAGATGGAAGAGCGGCTCAGCAAGGCCGAACTGCACACTGCAACGGACAAACTCTCCTTCGGTGTCGAGCTTCGCACCCGGGCCGACAGCATTCACTACAGCGATATCCGCAGGGCGCCGGCGTCTTTGACCGACATGTTTTTTAACAACTTCCCGGCAGGCTTTAACGGAGGCACATTGAGTCAACTTCAGGGGGCCATGGCCGGCATGGTTGCCGCGGGCATGATTCCGGCGCCGGAAAGGGTGGATGCGGACAACGACATCATTTATACCAACCGCCTTCGTCTCGATATGAAATCCCGCATCAGTCCCCAACTGACCTTCGGCGGGCGGCTGGCGGCATACAAGGTGTTCGGTGACAGCACCGGGGTCAAGTTCAACCAGGGCAGCCTGGGGGATGTCACCTTCGACGGCAACACCTCCAGTCTGCCACACGGCGATACGCTCCGGGTGGAGCGGGCTTTTTTCAATTACACCTTTGATACGGAAACTGTTCCCATCAACCTCTCATTAGGCCGCCGGCCATCCACGGAAGGATCGCCGCTGGAGTATCGAAACAACAGCCTGGTTGGCGGTTCTCCGCTTGCCACCATCATCAATTGGCAGTTTGACGGCGCTTCGCTGACCTTCGGCTTGGAGGATGTCACCGGGATACCGGGATTGGCCCTTAAATTATGCTATGGCGTCGGGTATGAAGGCGATTGGGGCAACAGCTCCTCCCTGGCGAGTACCCAGCCGACCGTGGATGACGTGCACATGTACGGCTTTATCGCCTCTCTCTTCGACAACGAGGTGACCAGTGCCGAACTGACTTACGCCCGTGCATCGGATATCACCGATGGATTTACCGGTTTGACAGTTATGCCGTTCATCGTCTCCAGGGAAGACCGAAACAACGACGGCACCGACGAATACTACTTCACGGCCAACAGTGGCGGGTATGTAAGCCGGCTGGAACCCATGACCAATATCGGCGACTGGGAGGCGGCTTCCCTGCTGTTGAAAACCAACCTGGCGGAAAAAGGCCCTGATATAGATCTCTTTCTGTCCGGATCATGGAGTCACACCAATCCATCTGAAATTTCGCGAAATCCATTCTATGAAATCATGGGCCAAGGACTGTTGAGCTCCAACGGGCAGCTGGAATCCCAAGACGGTTACAGCGTATACGCCGGGATCGTCTTCAACCTGCCCTGGGATGCACGCCTGGGCCTGGAGTACAACTGGGGTTCCGAGTACTGGTTTAATTTTTCGGGCGCAGAAGATTCTTTGGTGGCCAGCAAACTGGCCGTCCGCGGACAGGTGTGGGAGATATACTGGCACCAGAATATTGTGAGCGACAACTTCTTCGTTACACTGGGCGGCCAGTACTATGACTACGAATATACGGGCAGCGGCAACCCATTGGGCGCACCGGTCAAGATATCAGAGCTTACCTCGTTGGATGCGCTGAATGCTGTAGTGGATGAAGTCTGGGTCGGCTATCTGTCCGCAACCCTGCGCTTCTAGGCTGTATTTTTTGATGTTGGAAATGCCGTGGAAGATTACAGGCATCGAACTTCAGCGGCGGTTCTGATTCGTCCGAACTCACAGTGGTCCACGGCCCAGCGCACCTCGCGGGCGTTGTTGAAGACCGGGGCCACTGTGATGCTCGTCTTCCTCGGCTTTGAGGCCATGGCGGCTCAATTTCCTTTGCTGGATTGCCTTGGCCTTGAATGTTACGCCGACACCCGCCAAAAAGACATGATCTGTCTGCCCGTTGTCGCCATCGCGGCGATCCTGAAACGATGCGATCTGGTCGTCCCGGTTTAGAAGTTGTAATCGGCCCTCCAATGTCGCATGAAGAGGCGATGCCGTGACCAAAATATTGCATTTGCTGCGCAGTGTACCCGATGACACGGTCGCACAACTCATTGCGACCATGGGCAGCCAGGAGGGTGCCACGGTCGTCTGCCTCTACCCGGATGACGTGACACACGATCCCGTGGACTGGCACCGCCTCATCGCCGATATCATGAGCCACGATACGATTATTTGCTGGTGGTAGGGGGATGACCGCCATGGATCGACTCGGCATTTTTGTCGGTTCCGACCGCTTTCCAGAATATTTTCAAGCTTTGGCTGTTGCGGCCGGCGAAATGGGGTTGAACGTCCACCTGCATTTTTTCGGTGCGGGTGTACGATTGGTCCATGGGGTCGATTTCGACCAATTGCCGGCATCTTCGAGGATTACGATCTGCCGGGACAGCGTGGCCAGACTGCAATTGGATGATGGCCCCTCATCACTATGGCGCCGCTGGCTCGTTCCGTCTGGGCAGTTGGCCCGCGCTATCCAAATGTGCGACCGTCACCTTTTCCTTTAATCGATCATTTTTATCCGAGCGCCAATCTGTGGTCGATGGTGCAACTCCGGCCCGTGTCGACTGTTAACACCAGCCATTAACATGTGTTAATTGTTTCCCGATCGGTTAACCGACCTGCATACAACCGGGTAAATAAATGCAGATATCTTAATAGGTTACCATGCTATGGGTTTCGACTAAAGTTGGCATACGGGTTGCTATAGGTCAGGACAGCCCCTTGGGGATGAGCACAGGCATTCAAAAAACAGTTTTGAGAATCGATAACCCTTAACCCAACTGAAACAAAGGAGATTCAGAATGATGAGAAGAACGATAATCGGTGCATTTGCCCTATTGCTGACTTTCAGCTTCATCGGAGTGGTCATTGGCGCCGAAAAAGGTAACGGCCGCAAAGGAAAATACACCTATCGTAAAGTTTATAAGAGCTGCTTCGAGCGCGGTGCGGTTGAATCCAAAAAGCCGCACCTGAGTCCAGACACCAAAACCCAGGCGCAGTGGACCCGGGTTTTCGAAAAAAAGGATTTTGATCAATTCGGCTGTCAGGATGAGTGGTCCGCTCTCTCAGAAAAAGAGTTGAACGATATTTATACCTACCTGCACGACCATGCGGCTGATTCGCCGACGCCGGCAAAGTGCAAGTAGGCATGCGTTAACATTGAACAGCTTTGATGGGGAGGGCGGAATCGGCTGCCATCAATCGATCGATTACCATTGTGAGCTGTGAGGGTTCACAATCGATATAGGTGACGAAACGCGGTCGCATCAGGTGGACCCTTGCCTTCTTTATGGGTTCTTCCTCCGGAAGGACAAGGATAAGCTTGGTGTCCCACATCAAATGGGAGAGGGCGGTCAGCACCTCCAATTCGCGGCTGTCGAAAGGTATGAGCACCAGTAGTTTGTTAAAAAAGGATGGTTGCCTCAGGTACGATTCCACCTCCTCCAAAGCGGTCAGGAAGACGGTGTCCGGACCATAATAGCGGTCGTGAAGGCATTTGGCCGTGTTGCGTGTCGTTATGCCAAGTGAGGGCGCGTAGATCATTAACTGCATGCCAACCACCTATTTCGGATGAAGGTTTGTCACCCGCACCGCCCATCAAAGGGACGGTCGGTGCCGTACCATGTGTTCATATCGCCATTTCATGGCAGGACTTGACCCCAAAGTTGCATAAAAAAGATCAACAATTGTTGAAAAGCGTTGGAAGCCGCAAAGTTGCACCATCGGGGTTGGCCTTGGAGCTGCATAAGCGGAGGAGAATTTACGATTTTTGAAAATAGAGAACGATGCTCTTGCCTATCACCGGGTTGAGTGCCGCCTCCAGCTGTCTTGTCAGCTTCGGCTTTTCCATCAGGTCCCAGGTCAAGAAACGATGGTATTGCGCCACCGGCCAGCACGCTTGCCGTTCCGGACCCACCAAACATCTGAGCCACCAGTAAGGGGTGTGCAAACCGTGGGCATAGTGTCTTTTCCAAAGTCTGACGCCCGATGATTGAATGCGATCGATCAGTCGGTGGGGATGGTAGATGCGAAGATGGCCGCCTTCGGTGGTACGGTATTGCCTTGACAGCGCCCAGCAGAGGGTTTCAGGCCATCGCCGCGGTACGCTGACCACCAGGTGTTTTCCGGGTTTGAGGACCCGGATGCATTCTCGGATCGCCATGTCGTCCTGATGGATGTGTTCGAGCACTTCTGAACAGATCACAAGATCGATGCTCCCATCCTTGAACGGCAGACGGGAAATATCAGCGCACGCAAGCGACCAGCGACCGATTTTATGAGGGAGATAGGCGCTGTGCCAGGATAATTTGGATCGGGCCTGGGCCAGATCGTCCAAATTGGTGTCGGCCCCCACTGCCATACAATGGTCGAGATCATAGAGGGCTGCCGTATGTCGTCCTGACCCACAACCGATATCCAACGTGATATCGCCAGGATTCAGCGGCAATTGGCTCAGATCAACGGTAATCATCGATCACCCGGCGATAGACCTTTACGCTCTTTTTCGCCGCCGTTTCCCATGTGAACTCATTCATCACCCGCTCATAGCCGGCTTGCCCCAGGCGATTGGCCAGATCCGGATCACTGCACATTGCACAGATGGCATCGGCCAGGGCACGGTGATCGGCCGGCGGTACTTTAAGTCCGGCATCGCCCACTACTTCGGGAAGCGCTCCGCCGGTGGTACTGATCACCGGCACCCTGCACGCCATGGCCTCGCCTGCCGGCAAACCAAAGCCCTCATAGATGGAGGGCACCACTGCACACCAGGCGCGTGCGTTGACCCACCACTACCAACTCATTGCGGGGCCATTTGGAAACCAGCGCTGCAACGGCTCGGAGCAAGTATTCAAGCCCCTTGAGCGGTGTATCGGAGCTGGTGGTGACGATGAGGCGATAGGGGCGGCGTTGGACACCTTCCAGCGGATAAAACCGATGGGTGTCAATACCATTGGGCACTACGCTGAACCTGGCCGCCGGCAGACCGAACGCTTTGACCAGATCGCTTTTGGCGCAGTGGGAAACAGTGATGAGTCGCTTCAGATGCGATACGACCCGTTTCTGCATGCCGATGAACGAATACCATCGCATTTGTTTGAATTTTTTAAACACCGACCTTTCAGCCTGGATGGCCAGCCTGCGATCCACCGTAATGGCGTGGTGGATGGTGGCCACAGTGGGAATATGCCGCGCCAATGCTCTGATGCCATAGGAGAGGCTCTGGTTGTCGTGTAAAATGTCATAGCGGTGCGGGCTTTTACGGATAAATCGTCTGGCCCGCATGCCGAAGGTCATGGGTTCCGGAAAACCCATGGTGGAGACGCCGCACCACTCCATCAAATTGACCGGATCGCTCAACTCCCGGACAGACGGGGTGCGAAACAGGTCATCAGGGTTGTACAAATCCAGGCTGGGGAGACGGCGCAGCCGGGCGCCATTGTCCAATTCCGGATAAGGGGGGCCGGATATGACCTCCACATCATGCCCCAATTGGCAGAGGGCGTGGGCGAGGTTGCGGATATACACGCCTTGGCCACCGCAATGGGGATGGCTGCGGTAGCTGAGCAGTCCGATACGAAGGGGGCGATCGTCCAATTGTTCCGTCAAGGTGGTTCCAGTCCGTTGGTGCTTCTGTATTGTATTCGGGCCCCGTTGCCAGGATGCCCTAAAGCGGTCCACTGTTCAGCATTCTGGATGGCAGCCAAACCATTGGAATGGCTTTACTCCAATTTTGCAAATTTGCTGTCTTTTTTATGCAACATTGGGGTTCAGTTACCGATCCTTATGCCCATCGTCAAGGTATAAATGGACGGGGCTTCAATATCGCCGCGGTGTCCGTTTTTTCCGTTAGGGAGCAGGATGGAGCAGCTTTTTAATGGCAGGCCCACTGCAAGGGTGATACTGCAGCAATCCTCCGAAATTGAGGCGGTAGATCCGATATGAAGGCGGCGGTGCGAACCTTCCGGCCTACTCGCTGTGGTAAGCAATCGGAAGGCATGCAATCTTAGAATCATCCGGGATACCGACGGCCGTTACGATATCTGAAGGTGCGGCGTTCGCCTGACTGGCATCAGGCTGCATCGCATTCCCATAGTTCACCTGGATTTGATCCATTTCGACGGTCTGCTGATGGAATATCGCGGTGAAGCCCATTGCGCAGTTTTCGGGTTCAATTGCGATGTCGCCCCCCCACGCCGGTCTCTCAGGGAACAGAATAACGATGGCAAACAGCATGATAATGGCCAGCCATTGACTTGCGGCGGAATACCACAGGGGCAGACTTTCGGATCGATCCTGGTCTGACCCTGAAATTTGGATTTTCGGAAATATTTGACTGTTCATTGCGGCCTCCACAGGGTTGTTTGTTTCGAATATATAGGAAGCAAAGGGTTTGCCAATTCGCTACTAATTAACAAAATGTTGATATCATACAATATATCGTGTTTGCCCCGGTTTATCTGCAGTGCGGTGGATATCGTTTTGATAGGGGGATCCCATCCTTTGCTATCAAAATGATATCCACCAGGGTGATGGCAGCGGACTTGCCGCGACCGAACTCCGGTATAGGTGGGCCGACAGGTATGGATCGCTCCCGGAAGGAAATGTTTTCTTATGATTTTTGAGTAAAAAGGGAGTTAAGTTATCTCAGATGACGCCGATAAAATTGTAGGTCGATTCAATGCGAACCGGCCCGGATAACTTTGCAAGCCATCGCCTTCGACTCCCCAGACCTGACAACCGCCAGGTCCTCAGTGGGTGTTGATGCGATATCCAGGATAGCTATGAGTCCGGTGAAAAAAGAGACCATTCTGTTTGTCGATGACGAAGAGACCATACTTGACATAGCGCGTACTTATTTCAATAGCCGCGGCTACAACGTTCTGACTGCGGGCAACGGCCGCGAGGCCGTGCAGGTGCTCTGGAACAACCGCATCGACTGCTGTTTTACGGATATTAACATGCCGGAGATGGATGGTATGGAGTTGGCCGAATACGTCCGCAAACACGATAATACGGTGCCGGTGGTCGTGATGACCGGCTATCCATCCCTGGACAATACCATTCAAACACTGAAAAACGGTGTGGTGGACTTTCTGGTCAAGCCGATCAATTTGCGACAGATGGAATTATCCCTTGAGCGGGTGCTGCGCGAGCGTCGGTTGTTTATTGAAAATATTATGCTCAGCAAGGAAGTGGAGGGAAAAGCCCGAATCGAAAAACTCAATAAAGAGTTGCAGGCCAAGAATGATGAGTTGAATGTGGTGAATCGGATTATGACCGATTTTGCGACCCTGAGGGAGAGCGCGGATGCACTCCAGCAATTGGTCGAGCTCACCATTTTATATGCGCATGCCGATATCGGTTGTTTTTATTTGGTCAATGAATCGAGCGACCAGGTGATCCCCATAGCTTACGCTAATGGTGAAAATGGGGCACCGGTGGTCAAAAAACATGCCGCCCAAGTGACCGACATGTTTCCTCCTTCAGGTGACCCAAAGATCAAGCAATTGATTTTTGATGCCATCAAAGACGATCAGCCATTGTTGGTGTCGTCTCCCAATGGAAACGGCTGTTTGCCGGAAAAGGTCGCATCCTTCATGCTGACCCCTTTAAAGATCCGCTCGAAACTTTTGGGCGTGCTGAGCGCTTTCATCAGCAACGGCCAACATCGCTTCGGAGAACGGGATTTATACTATTTGTCTTTTATGGCCAACAAGGCGGCATCCGCCATGGAGAGTCTGGCCTTATACGAAAATATTTACAACAATCTGCTGGCGACGCTCTATGCTTTTGTCAAGGCCATTGAAGCCAGGGATCCATACACCAAACAACACTCCAATCGTGTTACCCGAATATCCGTCGCATTGGCGAAGGCGATGGCGTGTACCAACGAAGAGCAGGACATCCTCAATGTGGCCGGTCTGCTGCACGACATCGGAAAAATTGGAATCCGCGATGAAATTCTCCTCAAACCGGGACGGTTGAGCCCGGAAGAATTTGCCATTATCAAGCAGCATCCGGTCATTGGAGCAGAGATTATGGACAATCTCGGCCTTTGGCATCGGGAGAAAATGATCGTACGGAGCCATCATGAACGTTTCGACGGCACCGGCTATCCGGATTGCCTCAAAGGTGAAGAAATCCCCCTGCTGGCGAGAATTCTCAGTGTGGCGGACGTCTATGACGCCATTGCATCGGACCGCGCCTATCGAAAGCGCATGGGAGAGGCGAAAATCCTGGAGATCATGTATGGCGGGGCCGGTACCCAATTCGATCCGGATATCATCGATATATTCCAACAGTTGTATGAATCCGGAGAGCTCTCCAAAATAACCGCTGAAGTTGAATAATCCCTGTCATTGCAAAAGTCGGAAGGTTCCTGGTCCAAGCTTTTTATCGTGTATCCGTTGTTTCCAGACAGCTTCAGGGGGGCTTTGCCAACTGTCGGCCGCTGCTGTGTGTCGATCGCATTCCCGTCAAATCACCGTGAAAGAAAGTTCTTTGTTTTGTCTGACAAAACGATATGTTATGGTCAGACAAGTGAGCAGTGCATACCGTGGGGCGGCCTTTCCGGGATTCAAGGCCATCCACATAACAAGTGGGGGTGAAATGCCCTATAAAGAAATCGATCTGAAAGCAGTTCGGACTTATTCCGCTGCCCAGCGCATCTCGAAAGTGGAGACAACAGCAGAGGGCAGACCGCCGCGCAAGGGCATGACAATGGGGCAATTCCTAAACGGACTGCCGAAAATCCTCAAAGCCGAGGAACTCAAGGCCGTCGCCGGCGACATTGTCCAAGCCAAAGATTCCGGCAAACCGGTCATCGTCATGTTGGGCGGGCATGTCATCAAGGCCGGCTGCAGTCCCATATTGGCTGACCTGGCGGCAAACGGCTATATCACCCATTTTGCATCCAACGGCAGTGCTGCCATCCATGACACCGAGCTGGCTTGTTTTGGCCATACTTCCGAAGATGTGGCAGCGCAACTGGAAGATGGCTCATTCGGAATGGCTGCTGACACGGCGGCGGTGATCAATGACGCCGCCAAAATGGCGGCAAGGACCAAGACAGGATTCGGAGAAAGCGTGGGAGGCTTGTTAACGGAACAGGAGGCGCCGTACCTGGAACGGGCTTTGCTGGCGGCGGCCTTTCGGATGAAGATTCCCTACACCCTGCATGTGGCGCTGGGGACCGATATCGTCCACCAGCACCCCGGCGCCGACGGTGCAGCAATCGGCGAAGCTTCCATGAGGGATTTTCGTATCTTCGCTCAATCCGTCTCCGGCCTGGGCAATGGGGGGGTCGTGCTCAATTTGGGAAGCGCGGTCATCATGCCAGAGGTATTTCTCAAAGCGTTGGCAGTGGTCCGCAACCTTGGGCACCCGGCTTTTGGTTTTACCACCGCCAATTTCGATATAATTCAACACTATCGGCCCATGGTCAATGTGGTCCGGCGTCCTGGGGGAAAAGAGGGCAAGGGATATGCATTGATCGGCCACCATGAAATCATGATTCCCTTGCTGGCAGCGACGGTCTATGAAATGGATGCCTAGCACGCCGTGCTAAAAGACAAATCCAAGCTGCCCGCATTGCGAGTGGTCGTTGACTCGATATGATCCGCAGGTCGGCGCACAAGGACTGCGGTCATGCCTCCGATGCGCCAAGACGAGGACAGAAAAAGATGTTCGCAAATGAATTGAAGGACCATCTTGAATGCATGGCACGGCTGGAGAAACTGGAAGCAACTGTTCAAAAAGCAGGGGAGTTGCTGGCCAACGGCTTGCAACGGGGGGGAAAGGTTCTGGTCTGTGGAAACGGCGGATCGGCAGCCGATGCGCAGCACTTTGCTGCTGAATTAATCGGTCGTTTTGAGACGGAGCGCCCCCCCTGGCCGGCCATTGCATTGAGCACCGACACCTCTATTCTCACAGCCGTCGGCAATGACTACGGCTATGCGCAGGTTTTTTCCCGCCAGGTAGAAGGGCTGGGGCAACCTGGAGATGTACTCATCGGCATCTCCACATCAGGAAAATCAGCGAACATTTCCCACGCCGTGACCGCAGCGAGGGATCGGAGGATGCAAACGATCGGGCTTCTGGGATGTGACGGCGGCGCTTTGCGGAGCGAAGTCGACCATGCCATCGTCGTACCGGAGGTGAGTACGGCAAGGGTTCAGGAAGCCCATATCTTCATTCTGCATTTTTGGGCCGGATTCATTGAAGGACGTCTAACCTGAATGTTCATATCATTGAGGATTCACCATGCCCGTTGTACCCGAAGATTTTAATCAGACGCCGATTCTGGTGATCGGTGACATCATCCTGGACCGATATCTCTGGGGCAGTGTGCGCCGCATCTCCCCGGAGGCGCCGGTACCGGTCGTAAAAAAGGAGCGCTTCAGCGAGTCGCTGGGAGGGGCGGCCAATGTGGCCAACAACCTTGCGGCCCTTGGGTGTGCCGTCACCTTGATCGGGATCTGCGGCCGGGACGAGAGAGCCAAAAGACTCAGCCGCATCCTTGACCAGAAAAAAATCAGGACCCGCCTTATCGAGGACGGCTCAAGGCCTACCACCACCAAATCGAGAATTATGGCCGGCAAGCAGCAAGTGCTGCGCCTCGACGAGGAGGATGACCGGGAGGTTTCACCTGAGCTGCTTGGAGAGGTCAAAGATGCGGTGGCCGAAGCGGTCGACGGGTGCCGTGCCGTGATCGTGTCGGACTATGGCAAAGGCCTTATTTCCACGTCTGATTTCGCCGGTGAAATCATCGCAATGGCGCACCGCCGGGATATACCGGTACTGGTCGATCCAAAGGGGGGGCAATGGCAAAGGTACCGCAAAGCCACATGCATTACCCCCAACACGGCTGAACTTGCGGCAGTGGCTGGCATGCCCCTGGGGGCTGACGAAGATATCCTGGTGGCGCAAGCCCGGAGGATCCGCCGGCGATTCGCTCTGCCATGGCTGCTGGTCACGCGCGGGGCCCGCGGAATGGTCCTGGTCGGTCCGGATGATGCCGTCACCCACATCCCGGCCCAGGTGCTGGAGGTCTATGATGTCTCCGGGGCCGGAGACACGGTCATTGCCGCACTGGCAGCCGCACTGGCGGCCGGTGCGGCCTTTGAGACAGCTGCCCGCATGGCTAATACGGCGGCGGGTTTGGTGGTGGGTAAGCTGGGAACCCAACCGATCCTGCAATCTGAGCTCGCGTCTGCGTGGCAATCGGGGGTTCGACCGCAACCCTATCCCTTCTCGGCCGCCAAAACGACCGCATGGGATGCGGCCCAGGAAAAGGTTGTCCAGTGGCGCAACGCAGGGGAGAAGGTGGTGTTCACCAACGGCTGTTTCGATCTCCTGCACCCCGGGCACATCAGCCTGCTCTACCAGGCCAAATCCCTGGGGGACCGCCTGGTTGTCGGGCTCAACACCGACGCTTCAGTGCGACGCTTGAAAGGCGCCCGGCGTCCGATCCTTTCCCAGCAGGACCGCGCCGCACTGCTCAGCGCCCTTGCATGCGTGGACCTGGTGGTCCACTTCGAAGAAGACACGCCCGTTGATCTTATCGGGCGATTGAAACCCGATATCCTGGTCAAAGGATCCGATTACAAACTGGAAGAGGTGGTGGGCAAGGAACTGGTGGAGTCCTATGGCGGGACCGTGCGATTGGTGAAAGTGGTTCAGGGGTACAGCACCACCAACCTTACCCGCAAGGTGCGCTCCGGTTCAAAAGAAGATTAGAAGTGGTTTACAACCTCCCTTCGAACCTGGATGCTCTGCTCTACTTCTATGGGGGCGTGAGCGGCAGGTGGATGCAAACCGTTGTTCCCCGTTCCAATGTACTGCTGATGTTGATATCGCCCCCGTGTGCCTCGACAATATTCCTGGTCAGGCTGAGCCCCAATCCATATCCATCCCTTCTGGGAGTGCGGGCCTTGTCTGCACGGTAAAAGGGCTCGAAGATGAAATCGCAATCTTCATCGGGGATGCCGATGCCATGGTCTTTGATGATAATGGAGACCATGGCGGCATCTGTCTCCACGGATATTTGAATCGGGTCGGCATCGTCCGGGCTATACTTCTGGGCATTGTCCACGACATTTTTCAAGGCACGGCTGATCTGTTCGGCATCGATCTGCAGGCGCAGTGTTTCAGGCAAAGCTTCCATACGAATGGCCGGACGGCCGGATTCAAATTGCCGGACGGTACTGCGGATCAGTGCCGACAGGTCTGCTTCCCCATAAGCCGGGGAGGCTGCAATGTTTAAAGAGCGGGCCGTTTCCAGGAGCTCGGTGATTTTCTCCTCAATCTCCTTGATATCTTCCATGATGGATTCTCTGTCCGGCGATGCGGGCAGCATGGCCAGTGCTACCTTGATGCGGGTCACCGGTGTTCGCAGTTCATGGCTGACATCCAGCAGTAATTGCTCTTTGGCGTTGACAAGGTGCTGCAGGCGTGCCGTCATGGTGTTGAAAGCATCGGACAGGTCTTTCAATTCATCGTTGCGTTTTAGCGGGATGCGATGGGAGAGGTCCCCGCGGGAGACCTGATCGACCCCTTTTTTAAGGCCGCGCAAAGGCTTCAATACCCATCGTATGCCGAAGTAGGCCGCAACCATCAGCAGCGTAATGAGAGACAACAATCCCAGGCTGAGTGCTTTTAGTTTATTTTCAGCCGCCTGACGATGGCTCAGAAAAAAGGTTAGGCGTCCCTTGGCCAATTGAACCGAGACCCGATAGGTGCCATGGTAGCTGGCAGCCTCCATGCGGCTGTCCCGGTGACGGATCCGCATGCGGTCCATGGGAAAATCGATGGGACCGCTGGCGGTGGTCCATCCCTGATCCGCTCCATCGTAAGCGATCACCATTTCGGTTTGTTCCGCAATCCTGCGGGCACGGGTCTGGTTCGGCGGATCACCGATGTCATTGATGAGATAGTCGATGTAGCGATTAAGATGGGGGTAGTAGGTTTTGGCCACGTGGTGCCGGAAGGCACCGAAAAAGAGGATGATGGCCACATTAATCCCCAGTCCGGCCAGTAGAATGATCAGCATTAGTTTGAAGAATATGGAGGAGAAGAATTTAGGCATCAGAGGCGTTCCCATCCGGTTCTCTATCAGCAATAAAAACGTAGCCGGCGCCCCAGACCGTTTTGATGTAGGTCGGTTTCTTGGGATCATCCCCCAGTTTCTGCCGAAGACGGCTCATGGTGACATCCACCGAGCGGTTGAATGCATCGCTGTCGATTCCGCTCATCGCTTGCAGAATACGATCCCGGTCCATGACCTCGCCGGCATGATTGGCCAGCAGCCACAAGGCCGTAAATTCGTTGGTGCTCAGATCGATGGTATGGCCATGGATGCGCGCATTTCGCTTTTGGGGATCGATGATCAGATCGCCGAATTTTACGGGGTTGACCGCAGTCGGTGTCCTCAGCCTTCGGAGTACGGCCTGGATACGGGCCACCAGCTCCCGAGGTTCGAACGGTTTGGGGAGATAGTCGTCGGCGCCAAGCTCCAAACCGACGATTCGGTCTGTGGGTTCTCCCCGAGCCGTCAACATGATGATCGGAATTGTGGATTCCTGGCGGATCTTTTTACACACTTCAAAGCCGTTCATTTCCGGCAGCATGACATCCAGGATGACCATATCGGGTTTATGGCGATTCAGCTTCTTAAAACCTTCACCGGGCGTTGTGGCCGTTTGAACGCTAAAACCGAACCCGGAGAGAAATTCCATGAGCAGCCGGTTCAGCTTTGGATCGTCATCGATGATCAGCAAATGGTGTTTCATCGCAGCGCTATCCTGGTTGGCCGGTTTCGCCGGAACAAAAGATGCCATCCTGTGAACCGGCGAAACTCCAAAGCCCCTGTTGCACCGTTATGGGGAGGCCTCTCCCCGGTTTAATCTTTAGTCGTTTGTTACCATAGCCTCTGACCAAATGTCACGTGTCCCCTCTCCAGAATGGCATCGGATCGACGAACACGAGACAGGCTTTGGATGGTCTTGCGGGACGACGAATCCGATGCCGGCCCAGGAGGACTCGGCCTAATCCAAGGAGCAGGGCCGTCAGCAGAACGGCACCAACGGCTTGCCAGTAGGTCAGTGCAGGAACGGCCACAAGCGGCACCCCTGCCAGGTTCCACACCAGCCAGAAGGCCAGACCGAACAAAGCAGCTGCGCACAAGGCAATAATTAAACGTCTAAGACCGCGCCGATGCGGGCTTCTCGTAAGGTTTCCTTCTTTTGAATGATGGTTGGCTGAGGGCATGGTTTCTTCTCCTTCCTTCATCTGGGATGTCGTTTACCGAAAGAGACGGCAGCGGCGGCCTTCATGGGATTCAATTTCGGCGATCAGGGTAGCTCGCTGTTCTGGCGTCAGGATGCTGTGAAATTCGGCAATGTGAACGGAAGCCAACTGCATCATCTCTTCAATCAGCGGCTTTTTGGTATCGAACAGCGCATTGAGTTCCTCAGGGCTCACCTCCTCCTTGCCAAGGATTTCGATGAAATCCGCTTTAAACACCTGACGGTCGCTGCTGATGCGTTGGTGCTCTGCTATAAATTCGTCGGCGATGCGATCCAGCGCAGCTCTCTGGGCATCGTCCAAAGCTAGCTTTTCAGCGATTTTCGATGTGATGTAGGCAACCTTTTCTTCTGGTGTGCGGTGCCATCCGCCGCTGCCGGGGCCTGCAGCAAAGGCTAAACCGATCAACGCTACACACACGGCCGCTGAACTGATAATGATGATTCTTTTCATAACGAACCTCCTGTCTGCCCCCTTGGGGGCTATGAATTGAAAAAAAGAAGAGCACCTCACCCTGTGTCGGTCTCTTCCACTTTGAGAGTGAACCTAATACAACAGCGGATACAGTGCTTTTCAGGAGGGTAACAAATTGTAACAAGTTGTAACCGGGCCGGCAGTGCTGGTCTTTGCCCGGGCAGGGCGATCACAAGCAAAAAGATCTGAACGTTCAACATCGAACATCGAACGCCCAACATCGAACAAGGCATTCTGCCGATTTATAATCGGTTGAGCGTAGCGAATCCATCCTTCCTTCGACGTTCGGTGTTCGATGTTCAAAAGACCTATACGGGTACCACGGGTGGCACCGGCAACTTGTTGCCGGTGGCCGCAGGCCAGGAGGATGATTCATCCCGGGACCGTCAGATCCAAGCCCTTCGATCTGCTGTGCAGATACCCGGATAGCCACCGGCAGGGATCAAGCGCCAATTTTCGGCCTTTGCCAGTGCCACCCCACGGGATTGCCGGTGGTCGTGGCCGGGAGGCTTTGGTCCAGATGGTGCATACCTCTTGTTGCTTCGCAACCCTGGCAACCCGTTGCCAGGGCCACCCATCCCCATATTATCCAGGTGCGGTCACGATTTGCTGCGGCCTCTGTATGGGTAAGGGGATCGATTTCTTGCGCCTGAATGCCGTTCAGTTAGAATCGATGGGTTTACCTGGGGGGCGTTGACTTTATGCCGAAACCCGCCTATTTATAATCCCTGATGATTGATCAACTGCACATTCCAGAGACGTCCCTTGACAGATGGGAATCCTTGGATTCTTGACCGGGTCCCAAAAGCCAAATCGATCTAAAATCACTGCGAAACCATGAACGAACAATGGTATGCCCCCATAAGTTTCAAAGACCACTTGAAGCGGCTTGTGGCACTGCGAACAGCCATGGTCCTCACCATCGTGCTGGCCCTGGTGGTGACAGAATTCCGGTTTGACTGGATTGAAAAAGCGCTGGGTGCCTATCTGGTCACCACCAATGATCGACGGCCGGAGTCGGGAACGGCCTGGGATAAGGGCCGTCAGACCGATCAGGCGCGCCAAGCCCTCTCCCAATACACCCATGATATAAGCGGTATCCAAAGGGATGCGCGGCGGGCGTCCACCATGGGACAGCTGCTGGACGGCATCGATCCCGAGCGGGGCGCCATGATTTCGGCAGAGCATTTCGTGGAACTCTATCGAAAGCTGCCCCAGGTGCTCTCCAATGAATTGATTTCGCCCTACACCTTATTGACCCATCTGAGCGGTAACCAATGGAAACGGACCTTTTTCGAACGCCAGGACCGCGACCAGCTCCAGATCTATTTGCTCGATGACCACAACCAGGTGATTCACAGATTGAGCGTCGGGGCGGTCCTGATCGAGCACATCCGGCGGGGTGAAGTGGCGGTCCACAGCCGGCTGGATCAATTGGGGGATTTTGCCGACCAGATTTATCCGGCCGAGCACTTTTTCGCTGCCTTGAACACTTTGTCAGAGGAGGTGAAGCGGGGGATTGTGGAAAGTCCTGGGAGCCTGCTTCACGTCTCTGGCCGGATCGTTCGGGTGGGCATATCAGGCCGGGAGATGGATGGCGGTGTGGATATCGGCTTCGAAGTCGAGGATGCCCAGGGCACTAAAGTGATATTGACCCAGGGCAGGGCGTCTGATGTGCACCGGCTGCGCTGGGCGCTGGAGGAGACGGCCCCGTTGTTCGGATCAGGGGACGAAGGAGGGCGCCCGTGAAAGCCGATCTGCTGATGGCCCGCTGGATGGGCGGTCTCACCGCATTCGTCCTGGCTGCCGCCGGTTTTGCAGCCGTATTGGGGACACTATTGGTTTTTTCTATGGTCAAAGACCTGCCCCAGGTCCCTGATCCGTTGCGCCGGATCATTGAGACACCGCCTACGGAGATCTTTGCCGCCAACGGCGAGCGGGTGATCCAGCTTGGCGGACGGGAATACGTGCCGCTCAATCAAGTCTCACGCCATTTCATTGAGGCGATTGTGGCCACCGAAGACCATCGTTTCTGGGACCATCACGGCATCAATAAACTGCGGACCGCCAAGGCGCTATGGATCACCCTATTTTCCGATGACAGGGTTCAAGGCGCCTCCACCATTACCCAGCAATTGGCCAAAAACCTCTTTTTCAGCTTTGAGCAGACCTATTCGCGTAAGATACGGGAATTGCTGGTCTCCATGCAGATCGAAGCCCAGTTCAAGACGGCCGCCCAGCTGAAGCTTTCCGAATCGGCCCTTCTGGCAGGACTGCTTAAATCGCCCACACAGTATAACCCCCTGCGCCACTTGGAGCGCGCTAAAGCAAGGCAGCGCATTGTGCTCGGGCGGATGCAGGCCGCCGGTTTTATCACCCCGGAGGCGGCGGCTGCTGCGGCGGCCGAGGATCTGGCATTCGAGAAAAGCCGGCGCCGGCGTCAGTTCAGTGGGTACTTCGTGGATATGGTCCTCAAATCCCTCGAAGATCACTACGGTTCTCAAGTGGTTTACCATGGCGGCCTGAAAATCACGACGACCCTTGATCCGCGCCTGCAGGAGATAGCAGAGGCGAGCATGCGGAAAGGATTGGCGGATTTGGATGCCCTGCAGGGGCAGTCGGCCGGCGCGAATTTGGGCATGACAGACGAAGACCGACCCCAGGGCGCTCTGGTAGCGGTCCAGGTCAACTCCGGGGCGATCAAAGCCCTGGTGGGCGGCCGGGACTATACCGAGACCCAGTATAACCGGGCCGTTCAAAGCAATCGACTGCCGGGGTCGGGTTTCAAACCGTTTCTCTATTACACTGCCTTTGAAAGATTAGGCCTGTCGCCGGCCACCGCAATGGTCGATAAGCCGGTGCGCATTCCCGTTCCCGGCTCGCCGGACTGGCGGCCGAAGAATTTCGAGCGTGAGTACCTCGGGCCGATCATTTTGAAAAAAGCCTTCACCCACTCCATCAATACCGTGGCGGCACAGTTGGTGGCGCGGACCGGTCCGGAGGCTGTTGTGAATACAGCCCGGAAAGCCGGCATTCGGAGCCAGCTGTCCCCGGTCTTTTCAGTGGCACTGGGCACATCGGGTGTCAGCCCTCTGGACATGGCCTCGGCCTACGGCACCTTTGCCTCAGGCGGTGTGCACTATGCTCCTTTTGCCATCTGGCGGGTGGAGGACACTTTCGGCCGCGTCCTGGAAGAGCACATCGTTCGCGGCACCAAGGTGCTGGACCCCTCCATCGCCTATCAGGTGGTGGATATGATGCAGGGTGTGGTGGACAGCGGTACCGGCGCGGTGGTCCGAAAGCTCGGATTCCACAAACCGGCGGCGGGAAAAACCGGCACGACAAACGGGTATAAGGATGCGTGGTTCACTGGTTTTACGCCGACGTTGAGCGCTTCGGTGTGGGTCGGATACGACCGTGAAGCAGGCCTCAAGGACACTTACCGCACCGGCATCACCGGCGGCCGCGGCGCCGCTCCTATCTGGGCGCGTTTCATGGCCAAAGCCACAGAGGGGGAACCGCCCCGGCCATTCATACAACCCATGGGCATCATATTCGAAGCGTGTGATGAAACCACCGGGGAACCGGTCTTGACCGGTTCCCCCTCTGCCGTGCGGGTGGCGCTGCGCCCGTCCACCCAGAGCAGGGGAGCGGTACCGTACGGGAGCCCCAAATGAACGCCGTTTTGAGACATCTGGCCGTCCGCTTCTGGCTGACTGCCTTGGCCGGCGGCGGCGCCACTGTCTTTTTCCTGCCGTTGTGGCAGCGGCTCTTGGGAGTGGATTGGCTGATCGTACCCGCTGTGGTTTTGACGGCGGGGAGTTTTGCCGTAGCGGGGTGGCTGATGAACCGCATCGGTCTGGGGTTTCTCCAACGCAGCGTCAATGAGGCGGCTGCCTGGGAACGCGCCGGCATGTCGGCCGAATCTGAGACGGCTTTTGGCAAAGCCATGGCCACCTTCGATAGCTTCTGGATCTCTCCCTTGCTGCGACGGAAAAAATTCCGGTGGTTTTCCGGTGTTATGGCCCGTTTTTACATGGGGCGCCTTCCGGAAAGCCCCCTTTCCCGCAGACGGGTTGCCGCCCATCTGCGCCAATTTCCCCAGGATGCCGCTGCGGCTGAGCCATGGCTGGAGAGCCTGCTGGCCTATGAGCGCCATATGCCCCTGGAGCACGAGGCGGTGGAACTTATCAGCCAGCGACTGGGAAGACATCGGCGGATCCAGCGACTGTTGATGCAGTTTTATATGATCAACGGTCGGATCGATTTTGATGCTGTCCAGACCTATCGCCGTGTTTGGCATGCGCAGGGGCCCCTGCCGGCCGATTCTGTTCGCGACCTCTCCCGGCTGCTGCGCAACGACCATGTGCTGACGCCCTGGTCCCTCCAGGTTTATCTTGCAGCCTATGAAGCCGGGGATGAAACAGCTGTGGAAGGGATTGCTGCAGCTGTGCGGTGGTTGCCGGCTACTGAAGAGAGCCGGTCGCATCTGAAGGCGGCTAAGAAACTGATCGACGCTTTGGATCATCCTGTACCGCAGGGGACGACGCTCTCAAAGTACAGGCCTGCCCGATCGGCGCCTGCCCCTGCGCACCGCACCCAACCCAGTCGGGACCGGGACAGTATCCGGCCCGGAGGCAGGGAGGTATTGTCACGACTTAAAATCCGGCTTGATTTCAGGGGACTGGCGTCAGGCGACCGCGCTCAAAATTGGCTGGCTTCGATACCGGTTAGACAGGCCATTCCGACCATTGCCGCAGTGTTGATTATCGCGCTGGCGGCTGTCGCCGGATGGCGTTTTTACAGCAGGCCGGTTTTAAAGACCCAATCCCCGCAGGACGTTGTGGCAAATGCGCCGGTGATCACCGATCCGTTTACCATCCAGGTGGCCGCTTACATGAAGCGCGGCGACGCCCAGCAATTTGTGGATCAGTTGATCCAGGCGGGGCTGGATGCCTTTTTGACCCGCGCCACCAGCGCCAATCGCTCCTGGTACCAGGTCAAAGTTTCACATTTTGCCAGCCGGGAGGCGGCCCAGGGCTATGGCCGGGAGTTGAAATCCAAAGGATTGATCGACGATTTCTACGTGGCCAACTACGAGCATTCGCGCCGCGACACGGCCAAACCCTGACAACCCTCCGGATCATCCGCTGTCAGCATCGTTGACTTGGGCATTATCGTGGCCAGCATATGGGATAACCCGATAAGGATAACACCGCACAGTCGAGGAGGCCCCATGGAAAAGCAGGATTTATTGCAAATCGCCGAAGGATTAAGGTTGATCGAAGATGGCGTGATGAAGATACAAGGCGTCATGCGGTCCAAAAATATCAAGTCACTGCAGGAGGTTGCCGCCGAAATGATTCCGTTTTTCAAAGAGGATGACGACGCTCTGACAGACTCGGTCATTCAACGATTGGAGTCA
This sequence comes from Desulfobacteraceae bacterium, assembly GCA_037387725.1. Lineage (GTDB taxonomy): Bacteria > Desulfobacterota > Desulfobacteria > Desulfobacterales > Desulfosarcinaceae > JARRKU01. Next base: position 9,374 of record JARRKU010000112.1, on the reverse strand, counting down.
ACGACGAGGCGCTAAGCGGATGGCCTGGGGACGGGTTAAAACGATTTGGAAAAGCCCATAAACTGGTCGTATTGGGCATCCATGTCATTTCCGTCGGCATCCTTCCCGAAAAAGCTGAAAACGATATGGGAAGGATCGATGGTGCCGTCGGCCGTGGCGTTCTGTGTCAGATTAAATCGAACCGTGGCGGTCATTTTGTCCGGATCGTAATAGACGCTGGTGGGCAACGGCGGCACATCCACCTCTGTGGCGTCCGGTGCCACGCCGTGGTTGTAACGCATGCCCGGCGTCGTCTCCTCGGATCGGTCGATGGACCAATTCAGAATATTCTCCACTGATTCACGATCCATCTCTTTGTTGAACTGAAACTCCAAGTAAAAGCTCTTCTGAGCATTGGCATTGGCCAGATAGCCGTCGATCACCGACAGTTGGGTCTTGGGAGCCCTGTAGTAGGGAAATGAGCTGTTTGCATAGGCGAGCATGATCTTCGGAGTGGTGACTTTGCTGATATAGCCCCCCAGCAGGATAGCGGCGGATTCATCCTTGTCTTCCAGGTAGGTCTGAATGCGTTTGGCTTCATCCAATTGCCCGGCATCTGCATAGGTGTATCCCATCTCCTCGAAAGCCCCGTAAAATTCACGGTCTTTCGCGATCGCCCGGTCGAATTGTTCGACGGCTTTATCGTATTTTCCCTGCGCCCTGAATGACTGGCCCAAGCCATAATGGCCGTTTCGGGCCTCCAGGCCGCCTCTCTGGATAATTTTTTCGAACTGATATTCGGCGTCTTGATAACGGCCGGTCCGGATATAGGCCTGACCCAGAGAGAACCGATTGGTGCTGTCATCATAGAGCCGGACCGCTTCCTCGTACTCTGAAATGGCTTCACCGTATCGGTCCTGACCGAACAGCAGGTTGCCCAGCTCCAGATGGAGGCGATCATCGGTCTGGTTTACTGAGACGGCCTGCTTGTATATGGCAATGGCGCTCTCCGTGTCCCCAATGGCCTGATAGGACAGGGAAGCATACCGGGTGGCTTCATAGGCAAATGAGGAATAGGGGGAGAGGCCGAAGGCCCGCTTGAAATCAACGGCCGCACCCTCATAATCTTTCTGTTGGAATTTTCCAATACCACTGGTGAGCGCCTGATTGGCCAATGTCTCCATACCGGTGAACTGGTTGCCGGCGGCACTGAACAAATTATCGGTCAATATTGCGGTATAGGCATCCATTAATCGCCACCTGTCCTTACGCGCCCTGCCGGGTTGACACCCAAGGGCATGGTTGTCTCAACACACTTATCGGTCTGCTGATCTGAATCTTTAGCGATTAATGGCTTTTTCCTCCGCAGGCATGGGGATGTTGTGCCCTCGGTTGACATCGAGTGATTCTAACTGAATATCATTCGCCGCATCAGACGCAGGTTAAAGGATATTCTAAGAATTATTTTTCGCGTATCATATGCTATCTGTCTATCTTTACGATTCCGATACCGAGCCCGACTTTTTAGCGATTAGTGGCTTTTTCCCCTGTTGAAATGGGATTGTCATGTTCCAGGGTGACATCGAGGATGGTTGCATTCGTCAACATGTTGTATTAGTTTGACAATCATGAGGGTGCTGCACTTCGACCTCTCGTCAAGATCCAAATCAGCGGAACGCGGACCCGCTCATCTTGTAGCGTTGGATTTCAAACAGGTGAAACATCATTCCAAATGCTGGACGGAAAATCCTTCCGTACAGCCGAAAGAGAGGACCATCATGGCAGAGCGCCGCCGATATCGGAAAAGAGCCAGCCAGTTTGTCGTCGCCGTTCAATTGAAGATGGAGACTGAGGGGTTTGTCTACAAAAAGTGGGGCGGTGAACAGCGGTGCAAGCAGGGGGACTGGCTGGTGGACAATCATGGCGATGTATACAGCGTGGACCGCGAAACGTTTGATCAAACCTATGAAAAAAAGAGCCCCGGCCGTTTTGTGAAAACAACCCCTATCTGGGCGGAACAGGCCACGGCGTCCGGCGAGGTGACCACCAAGGAGGGCATCTCCCACTACCAGGCGGGCGACTACCTCGTATCCAACAACGAAGATGGATCGGATGCCTATTGCATCAGCAAAGAAAAATTCGAATCCATGTACGAACCAGCGGATGGCCGATAGGAGAACAATTATGGAACATTTAGATGAGCGCATGCGGCGGGTTCTTTCCCTGCACGGGGGGGACGGCTGGCGTGATGATTTGGAAAGGCTCAAACGCGGCGATACGACCTTGACCCGTCAAACCGCTGGAGAGGCGGCGATTAAGGCACTCCAAAGGCTTTTGATCTTTCTCGGATACTCCACCGCTGCATCCGGCGCCTTCCTGATCGATGGCGATTTCGGCCGCGGCACCAACCGGGGCGTGGCCCAGTTTCAATTCGAACAAAAGCTCAATGCGCGGATTAGACGGCGTTCGCTTTGCTATCCCTGCACCTTTCGAACCGCGAAAAGCAACATCACCGCGATACCAAAAGTGACCCTTACCCTTCGTACCCTCGAAAAGATGATTGAGGCAGCGACGGCGGCCATTTCAGATCGTAAAATTCCCTTCGGTGATTTTAAAGAGGCCCTCTTTCATCTCAACAGTCTTGATCAGCGGCAATCCCTTGACTGCCGGCAAATCATGGCGCGCTATGGCGATGCGGTGTATCGAGCCGTGGCAACCGTTGCAGAAGAAAAAGGGATTAAAATCGCCCCGGAATGGATTCTGGCCATTATCCGCCAGGAGACGGCAGGTGTCTCCAGACCGCGGTTCGAGCAGCACAAACTCTCCAAGTTGAATGATAAAGAACCCACCACCCCCCTGGCTGAACTGAGGGTCCGATCCATGAGTTTCGGTCTGGGGCAAATCATGGGGTTTAACTATCAACACGTCGGCGCGCTCTCAGCTGAGGCCATGTTCTACAGCCCGTTGCAAGAACAGATCCTCTTCATCGCCCGATTCATCGCCCCCAAGCAATCCGTGGTTTCAAAAACCGATCCGACCATGCCGGACTTCGAAGCCATGGCCCGCTTTTACAATGGCCCGGCCTATGCCAAACATTTCTACCATGAACGGCTGCAGCGGTGGTTTAGGGAGTTCCGACGCCTGAATTAGGTTAATGCGTTGTCAATAAACCAGCAGCCATCCGCACTGCTACAACGCTAACCACTGAAGTGCTGACGCGCTTTTGCCGCCATCCGGTCCTTCGCAACATAAAATACTATAATTAGTACAGTATATTTACCGAAAAAATCCAGTATTGACCTCCTATATCCATACTGATAATTATTTTGCGTCACATCAAAACAAAGAAATAAATGATTCATAGCGCAGTTGGTACGGACTTGGTAGCGGGATTGCTATTGGCAGAATCCATTGCACGCATCGGCAGTTGAGCGGAATGAGACGAAGCACAGCGCTTTACGGTAAATCATTATGTTTCCATTCGTTTCGGCCCAAGATGACATAACGGTCACCATTGATCGTGGCGAGTTTGTGCATCCTGCCATTTGGTACATCCCACAGACACAAAATTTGAGATAGTTAGCGCTTTATCAGGAGCTTGTGAGTTGGCCTACCCCTACATAGTGGGCTTATTGGGGTGCAGATGGCCTGAACTGCCATGCCGGCATTTGCCGGCCATTGTGTAAATGACGGATATTCATTTGATTATTCTCCAGTGGCACTTCTGAGACAGGGAGCCTTTGGTTTATGAACTGTCGCTTTTAGCGACGCATCAAAAGAAATAGAGACGCTGCTTCCCTTATAGCGTCTCGGTATTATTGAGTTCATTCGAGTTCCAAGGAGGAATCTTTTTATGAAGGTCAAACGGCGACTGGAATCTGTTGGCATGAAGCGGTTGGTTTCACTTTTGATAATGGGGTTGTCTATTGCAGTGGTAATCAGCTGCGGCGGCGGCAGCGGCGGAGGCGGCGGCGGCAGCAATGGCAGCGTAAGCGGCAGCGGCACTGGCAGCGGTCTCGAGCTAAATACCTACTCGGTGAGCTTTACGGCGAATCTTAATGGCGCCCTGCCGTCCAATCAAAGTGTCACTGTGAGCGTCACGGATCCGGACGCCTATTACCTTATTGCCGGTTACCCGCCGTCCGTCACGGCGCCCACATGGCTGGACATGTCCATCAGCGGGTCCAGCAGCCCATTTGCCCTAATATTGAGCATCAATAGTTCATCGATTCCGGTCGGCACCCATCAAACGACTGTCAGGGTGTTGTGTGCTCGCAGCGATAATTCGGTGATTGCCTATCGTGATATCTCGGTTGCCTATACGGTGACCGATGAGCTGACAGTTGTGCCGCAGACCCTTAATTTTTCTTATACCAATGGGGCCAGCTCGGTGCCTGCCGATCAGTCGCTCAGCATCGGCGGTCAAGGATTCACATGGACCGCTTCAGCAAATCAGAGTTGGGTCAATTTGAGCGCTGCCAGCGGCACTTCGCCTTCCACCTTAATTGTGGGTGTCGATCCGACCGGTCTCGCAACAGGTATTCATTCAGCTTTATTGACCGTTTCGGATGGAACAACCGACCTGACCGTGGATGTTACCCTGACCATTGGTGCGCCGAGCATCAGCGTCTCACCTTCGGCCATTGTTCTGGGAGATACCAACGGTCTCGATATGAGTGCCCAATCATTTCAATTCAGTCTGTCCACCGGCAGCAATGTCTATCCATGGAGTGCGACGCTGACAACCGGTTCAGGAGGACCATGGCTGCTTACCGGCGCCTCTTCGGGTACGGTTTCCTCTTCGCCCGTCTCCATCATTGTGGATGCTGACCGCAGCGGATTAAGCGCAGGATCTTATGCAGGCAATATACAGATCAATGCCGTTGTCGGAAGTGATGTTGTCAGCATCGATGTCCCGGTGACCCTCAACACCTCGGCCCATAGGCTCTTCGTATCGGACAATGGCGTTGCTTTCTCCAGCATGCCCACATTGAGCAGGCTGACCCATACCGTTGCGGTTCAGGACACTTACGGAATGACCACAACCCATTGGAACGCAGTGTCGAACCAATCCTGGTTAAGTGTGACAAACAGCGGTACCACAAGCGGCAATCTGATGCTTTCAGCGGATCCCACAGGTTTGAGCAGTGATACGGTGCACTATGCCACGGTTACCATCAGTTCTCCTGATGCCGGCATTGAGAATACGGAGACGGTTCGAGTGGGGCTATGGGTCGGGTCGTCCGATCCGGCGGCTGTATTCAGCGATACGGTTGCCTATTCCGAGATCGTCGCAGATGCCATACGGCCATACGCCTATGCCCATGACAATGGTACTGATATCGATATTTACAATGTCTTTACCGGGGTTGTGGTGGCCACTATTCCAAGCGTGGCCGCGCAACTCGGTCCAATGACCAAAAGCAGCGATGGCTCTTTCTTGTATGCGCTGGATCTTACGAATCAGCAAATAGTGGCCATCAATTTGGATACGTTGGCCGTTGGGTCAGGCTGGAATTTGGGACCGGTGATGACAACAGCGCGCATCGCCTATGCACGGCCCAAAGGTTTTGGTGTATTGTTGACCAGCAACGGCTGGGCATATGATGCTACCAATGGAACCCGGCAAACTGAGAACGGTTTTCTCGCCAACGGCAATGTCGCAGCGAACCTGGACAGCAATATGATGGTTGTTCAACGGATCGGAACTTCCGGCCATTCTTTTTACCGATATACCTTGGATTATTCGACATTGGGGCCGCAAAGGTTGTTTATCACGCTGACACATGCATACAGTGAATCAGGCTTCGCAAGAGATCTCGCCATCAGTGATGATGGCTTACAAGTCTACTCTGCCTGCGGAAGTCCATATAACTTCCGCGTCTACGATGGTGATACGCTTGCGCTGGATCAAAGCCTTCCAGCCGGTGCCTATCCAAACAACGTCGAGGTCGGTACCAACGGACTTTTCTATGGCGGGATTAGCGCTTTGTACGGCCCCACCGATATTTGGGTTTATGACAGCGGTGGTGCTGTGCAGTCCTCTTATTACGCTTCCGGTTATGCGGATAACATTGTAGATCGTCAGCTAGCGGTTTCTGCCGACGGATTAAGTATCATCGTGTTGACGACGGATCCGACTATTCAATTTATTACAGGACCATAATCTTTAAACTGCAAAATAAACTGGGGATGGGGTCGAGGTATGACCCCATCCCCATAACTTTTCCAATGGAAAGGACGGGGTGTATAAACGGCCAGACCGGGCAGCGCAAAGGGTGTGGGAGTCCTTGACTGTGGCAAAAGGCAGGCGTTCAAGCCATTATGCTGGATACAGCGCTTTTTTGCTTTGCTGTTTCCTGGATGTCAGATCTTGCGTACGGCAAAATCCTTGGGTTCGGGAATGAATTTCTTGGTCAATTGCTCGGTGTGATAGGCGCTGATCAACTTTGCCGCCATCAGGGTAAAGGCCACAAGAGCCATGAATCCCAGGTCCACCGTAAACCCCTCGTTCCAAGCGATACCGTCCAGAATCAACTTGGTCACCAGTGCGATCTCCACAATGCCCAGCAAAGTTCCCAGAATGGAATGACGGCTGTAAAAATATCCGCCGCCGGGGATGAGCAGGGAGCGCAGCTTCGCCTGAAATCCGGATTTGAACTTGAGCTTGCAGGTGGGGCAGTGGTCGCTTTTGGGATCCAGGACATTGGTGCAACTGGGGCAGAGGCTCACCCGGGCATTCAGGTTGCCCGCGGCCTTGGGTTTCAGCTGGATGGCGGCCAGCAGCACTTTCAGTTTTTTTCTCTCTTTTCGTCCGATATAGGGAAATTGCTCCTCACTGCCGTTTTTATATTTCACGATCAGGGTGCGGCCTTTGAGGTTTATGTTGGCGCAATCCTCATACCAGATTTGCGAAACGGCACCGAAAGAGGAGCGGTTAAACCGGGTAGGAATGTGCAAAATGCGCTTATCCGTGAATACGAAGATGGCGCGTTTGAAGAAGAGAAACGCCAGCCCTGTGAACACCTGTTCCAGGGCGGAGATCGGCGAATAGCCGGTTGTCAGACAGCGGATGCATTCGTTGTGAAGGAGGAAAAATTTGATGAAGGTGGTCTTGACGATCAGCTTGCGTTGTCGCTTTTCGATCCGGTTCTTGTACCTGCCCTTGTGGTCGGAAAAGATGATTTTGCGATCCACCGGAACGCCGAAAATGGTGAGCGGGCGTCCGAATATATTTTGAGTTTGGGTGTCTGATACTGCTTTGGATCGGCTCTCGGGCATGGTGAAGTTCCTCCGTGGCGGTCTATAAATCAATCTTTCCGGTAAAAACAAGCAATTCGTATACCATGCGCTCAAATCACCGCTATCCGTCGGGGAAAAGGTGCATCAATTTAAATATTTGCTTTAATGATAGTGTGTTATCGTTGTGCCGGGTTTTTGACAGGTTGACGGCCAAAGAAGGGAAAAATCCTGGTTTGTGTTTTTTTGTATACGATTCGGTGTGTCCTTTTGGTTTAAGCCCTCCATGTTTCAATTTCAATGGGGGTGTGGTAAAAGGGGGCCCGGGTTTTTCCGGGCGGCTTGCCCGGAGATGCTGTCGGACAACCACCGCAATGGAGATGGTTTTCTCAACCGAAAACAATATGCCAGCAAAGGACGCCATGCCGTCTCCCTCAGCCGACATAAATTCCGCCTCTTCTGCCGCCTCGGTGCTCCGCTGGTTGCCGGCTGTTCAACTATCCTTTTTGATCGGCATTACCGCTGTCTTCACCCTTTTTGATTGGGATCGGCGCATTGCAGCGTTGTTTTACCGGGACGGCCAGGGCTGGTATCTGGGCGATCAGCCCCTCTGGTCGTGGATGCACGACTATGGCACTATTCCGGGAATTGTGCTCACCCTGGCCGCCCTGATAACATGGCTGGCCGGGTTCTATGTCCGGCGCCTCAAACCATGGCGCAGACCGTGCCTTATTGTAGTGCTGACCACCCTGCTGGGCGCCGGTTTATTGGTCAATGCCGTGTTGAAACAGTATTGGGGGCGCCCGCGGCCGGGTCAGACCACGGAGTTTGGCGGCAAGTGGGCGTATCGGCCCATTTATCCGCCCGGCCCTCCTGGAAAAGGGGCGTCCTTCCCCTGTGGTCACTGTACCATGGGTTTCGTTTTCCTGTCCTTGGCTGCTTTCTACAGGCGCTCCAGGGGATTGGCCTATGGCGGGACGGCGGTTGGCATCGGGCTGGGTGTCTTGTTGTCGGCCGGGCGAGTTGTACAAGGGGCTCATTTTGTCAGCGATGCCATTTGGTCCCTGGGGATCGTGGGAATGGTGGCCACCGCTTTGATCGTTTACTGGCCGCGGGAAGGTCCGCACAGCGCCAAAGACGCCCCCGGGAAGATCTCCCGTCGACGGCGAACCTGGATTACCATCGGGACGGTTACCGCCGTGGTGATCATCTCCTGTGGGTTCATGTCCCGCCGACCCTTTTATGAAACCACCATCTACCCCCTGGATCTTCCGTCATCCATCGAGGCCGTCCGGATCCGGATCAACACCGAACCGGAGCGTGTCCGTATCGAATATGCCGAGGCACCCAATGGACAGCTGAAGGTGGATGCCCATGGCTTTGGCTGGATGAAGTTTGACTACGAGATGGGGTTCGATGCCCAAGAGCAAGACAAGTCGCTGAACATCACGCTTCGCATTGCGGCGCGCAGCTACTTTGCCGAGTTGGATCACGCCCTGACCCTAACACTGCCATCGGCTGTCAAGGATCGCGTAAAGGTGCGGGTCAATGAATAGATCTTCTCAATGAACAATTTGCTTCGCATCCTAACGGTTCATTCCGCCAAGGACTTGTTGAAATACAAGTCTTTTTTCTTTTTGGAAAAAGGGTTTGGCTGGCCCACTGGGGGCGGCCTCGGTCGCCAAACCGCCGAGTTTGTCTTCTCCCGGTTGCCGGAAAAGCTGCTTCATTGGCTGCTGGATCCGAGGGTGCTGGCCATCGCCGCCGGCCTCTTCCTGTTAAAACAGGTGATCTCGCTCTGGCCGTCCTCGGACATGCGGCGGATGCACCGGAAGGAGCGCGGCCGGTACGGTGTGATGGAAGCATTTGCTGCGTTGCGATGGTACCAGGTGGCGTGGGATGCCCTGGCAGTGGGCTGGGTATGCGCACTGGCGGCCATTTGGATTGGATTGGCCTACCTTGTGGGCTGGGGAATATGGATCGGAACCGGAAGCAGTGCTGCGCTTTACTTCACAGCAGGATTGGCTGCCATGGCCTTTCCTTTGGTGATGGCCGGATTCAGCTACTCGTCCAAACTGGCGGTTATCCGACATGGCACCTTCGGCGCGAGGTTCAGGCTCTTTCTGGAACTGTTTGTCAACTGGCGCCTGCTGTGG
>JARRKU010000111.1:0-15633 GCA_037387725.1 Desulfobacteraceae bacterium | reverse complement strand
GTGATCATCGGCGCCGACTGCACGCTCGAGGACAACAATAGCGGGGAGAAATTTACGGCGGTCACGGACAACTTTGGTGATTTCTGGTTCCGCGGTCTCAAAGACGACCGCACCTTTACCCTGACCATCAGCAAAGGCAAGAAGCGCAAGACGATCAAGAAGATCGCCACCACCATCGACTTGAGCCTGGGGGATATCCCCATGGGCTAAAACCATCCATCACGACGGCTTGACACGAACAGGGGGTTGCGTGTTCATCCCAAAAAGGCAGACAGGAGGCTAAAGAGAGGGTTTCAGAATTAGTGATCTCAAGGGTGCTTTAGCACCACCATCCATGTGAGGAGGCTACGCTATGAATCATCGTAAATTGTTTTCATCCCTTGCCATCGCCGTGGCGCTAGTATTTGTCCTCGGCTCAACTTCGGTCAGTGCCGAAAATTTGAACCTGGCCAATTTTTTCCCGGCTTCTCACTTTATGAACACCAAGCTGATCAAACAATGGGTCGATGAAGTGGGCAAGGCAACCGGCGGCAAAGTGAAAGTTACCAACTTCCCCGGGCAAACATTGCTCAAAGCGCCGGAAACTTACGACGGCGTCGTCAGCGGAACGGCGGACATCGGCGTCGGCGCATTTGCTTACACCCGCGGCCGTTTTCCCGTGATGGAAGCTTTCGAGCTGCCGGGCATCTATTTCGGCAGCTGCACTGCAACGAATATGACCGCATGGGACGGCTACAAAAAGTTCAACCCCAAGGAGCTTAAAGATGTGAAGGTATTGTGGTTCTACTCCGTAGGGCCCGGTATTCTGTTCACAAAAAAACAGGTCAAATCCCTGGACGACCTCAAAGGCTTGCGCATCCGCGCCACCGGGCTGACGGCCAAATCCATCCAGGCGCTCGGCGCCACGCCGGTGGCCATGCCCATGCCGGATGTATATGAAGCATTGAGCAAGGGCGTGGTGGGCGGCAATGTCGCACCGCCCGAGGTGCTCAAAGGATGGAAACAGGCCGATGTCACCGACTATATCGCCATCGTACCGCCGGTCTACAACGGTGTACATTACTGCGTGATGAACCTGGACAAATGGAACGCGCTGCCGGCGGATACCCGCAAGGCCATCGACGCCGTAAATGAAAAATTCATCCTCACGGCCGGTCAGATCTGGGACAGCGAGATGAAAGCCAACGGCATCGACTACGGCCTGGAAAAGGGTATGAAAATGACCCGATGGAGCAAAGCGGACAATCAAAAAGCAATGAAACTCATGCAGCCCATTCTGGATGACTATGTGGCCCGCATGGACAAAAAAGGATTGCCGGGAAAAGAAATCCTGGACTTTGTAGAGATGAAAGCCGGAGAGTATTCAAAGAAATACAAGTCGGCTTACTAAACCCCGGTGTCGCATAAAAAAGATGGATTGATCCGGCCCCCTCGCCCGTCCGGCGGGTGAGGGGGACGTATTCCGGCTGCGAAACAGAAGACAGCTATTGCCACAGCAGAGGCAAGCGACAAATGACGGTAATCGAACGTGTGGAAAAGGCCGTGGCATGGGCCAGTCAAAAACTGGATGTCATCGCCGGGGTTGCCCTGGTGGCCATGATGGTGCTGGTATCCGGCAATGTCGTCGTGCGCGCCGTTTGGGAACCCATTATGGGCACTTATGAGGTGACGGCCTTCTTGGCCGCCATGACCATCTCTTTTGCCCTGGCCCACTGCGCCATGAACAAAGGGCATATCGCCCTGACCCTTTTCGTCGATCGTCTTCCGCGGCGGTTGCGGGCATTCCTGGATGTCATCGTGTCCGTTCTGGGCGCACTTCTCTTCATGATTATGGCATGGCAGGTCACCAAGTATGCCGTCCACATGAAGGGTACCGGCGAAGTGTCTTTGACCATGGAGATTCCATTCTATCCGTTTATCTTCGGTGTCGCATTCGGATTGCTGATGTTGGCCCTGGTTTCCCTGGTGGATCTATTAAAATCATTGTCGAGGTTATTCCAAAAATGAGTGCGGCATTCATCGGCATTATCGGACTGCTGGTCCTTCTTCTGCTTCTATCGATGCGGCTGCCGGTCGGCTACACCATGGCGTTTGTAGGGCTGTTCGGCTTCATGTACATGGTGTCAGCCAAGGGCGGACTGACCATGGCGGCCCGGGCGTGCTGGGACCAATTCGCTTCCTATAATTTCAGCGTGATCCCATTGTTTATCTTAATGGGGCAGTTCGCCTTTTCAGCCGGTATCAGCCAGCGGCTCTACGACACGGCCCATCGGTGGCTGGGCCACATGCGCGGCGGGCTGGCCATCGCGACGGTTGGGGCGTGCGCCGGATTTGCCGCCGTTTGCGGTTCCAGCACAGCCACGGCTGCGACCATGGGCATGGTGGCGCTTCCGGAGATGCGGCGATATGATTACGATCCTGCACTGGCCACGGGAAGTATCGCCGCGGGCGGCAGCATGGGGATCTTGATTCCCCCAAGCGTTATTCTGATTGTCTATGGTATCATGACCGAGCAGTCCATCGGCAAGCTCTTTGCCGCCGGCTTTATTCCCGGTCTCATGGAAGCCACGCTCTACATCCTGACCATTTCCATCATCTGTAAAATCAATCCAAAGCTGGGGCCCAGAGGCCCCAGGCTGCCGTTCAAATCAAAATTAGCCGGGTTGTGGGGCGGAACCGCCGAAACCATGGTCATTTTTGTCCTGGTTTTGGGAGGCCTGTTCGGCGGCTGGTTTACGCCAACCGAAGCCGGGGGCGTAGGCGCCGCCCTGGTTCTGGGCCTCAGTCTGGCCATGCGCCGCATGGATTGGCAGGGTTTTGTGGAATCCATCTCTTCAACGACCAGGACAGCGGCCATGATCCTGATCATCGTCCTGGGGGCGGTCATCTTCAACAAGTTTATCGCCATCACACGTCTGCCGTTCACCCTGGCCGAATGGGTGGTGGGGCTGGACATGCCGCCCATGGCGGTCATGGGACTGATCATCTTCGTTTATCTGATCGGTGGCTGTTTCATGGACGCATTGGGATTGATTCTCCTGACCGTTCCCATCTTCTTTCCGGTGGCCGTCAAGCTGGGATTTGATCCCATATGGTTCGGTATCATCATTACCCGGGTAACCGAGATCGGGGTCATCACGCCTCCAGTGGGAATGAATGTCTACGTCATCAAAGGGGTGGCGCGGGACGTGCCGCTATCGACCATTTTCAAAGGGGTGACCCCATTTCTGATGGCGGACGTGGTCTCTGTGGTGCTATTGTTGTTCGTTCCCCAAATTACGTTGTGGCTGCCCTCTCTGATTACATATTGACAAAAGTCGATGTTCAGACGCCTTGTGATTTTACAACGCAAAGCGCGCTGTATTATTGCCATCTGGCCCGGGAGTGATTAAAGTCCCCTTTCCATTTCAAGTAGAACCATAATTAGATGATTGAGGTTGACCGTGCAGGATATCGGTGTTGATGATTGCCCCATGCCGGAACCGTTTCGGGACAAGGTTGGAATTACCGTCTTCCTGGCCTGGCTTTTCTTCCTGGGGTTCGTCACCAGGGTGTTGTTCGCCCCTCTGATGCCGGCCATCGAGCAGGACCTGGGGATCGGCCACAGCCAGGCCGGCGGGCTCTTTTTCATGATGAGTTTCGGCTACCTGCTGGCCCCCATTTGCTCCGGCTTGATCTCTTCGAAAATTCATCATGTGGGGACGTTGAAGCTTTCAGCCTGGGCCATCGGTGCCGCGTTGCTGCCGTTTCTCTTTGTCAGCCAGCTTTGGGCCATCCGTCTCTTGCTGATTGTCATCGGTATGGCCGCCGGCATTCATCTTCCCTCGGCCATTGCCACCATTACCGCAGAGATCCGCAAGGATGACTGGGGCAAGGCGTTGAGCATTCACCAATCCGCTCCACCGCTGAGCTTTGTATCCGCCCCCCTGGTGGCCGCCCTGCTGCTGAGCTGGTTTTCCTGGCGCCACGTGCTGGCCATATGGGCTGTTCTCGCCCTGATATCGGCCCTCGTTTACACCTTTATGGGTAAAGGCGGCCGCTTTGCAGGCAAGCTGCCCAGTCCCGTCAATGTCAAAACCATTATTTCCAAACCCGCCTTCTGGATCATGGTGTTCCTCTTTGCAATGGCCATGGGCGGCAATGCGGGCATATACGCCATGCTGCCGCTGTTTTTCGTCAATGAGCGCGGGATGGATCTGACCTATGCCAATACCATGATCGGCCTCTCCCAGGTCTCCGGCGTGTTTATGGTGTTTTTGGCCGGATGGATCACCGATAAAGTCGGCCAGAAGCCGGCCATGGCGGTCTCGCTGCTCACGGCGGCCATCCTCACCATCCTGCTGGGTACCTTACATGGCGGGTTGCTGTGGGCCGCTCTTTTCATCCAGCCGGCTGTCTTGTCGTCTTTCTTTCCGGCCGCGTTCGGCGCCCTGTCGCGCATTGCCCCACCGGCCCTGCGCAGCGTCACCAACGCGCTGGGGCCGCCCCTGGCCTTCATGATGGGAGGCGGCGTTCTTCCGGCGGTCATCGGTCATCTGGGAGAAACTTACTCCTTTTCCGCCGGTATCGTGATGGCCGGCTGCTTCATGCTGATCGGACCGGTGTTGTTGCTTTTTCTGAAACTTGGTCAATTCGACGATTTGTCGGGTTGTTGACCCAGGCCACTGGCAACTTCTCCCGCCGGCACGCCGGTCGGTCTGCGGTGTTTTAAAACTTTTTTGTTTTACAGCTTTTTTCAATCCCGTATGATGCTTATGTTTTAAGATTGAAACCAGTCAGCGCCCGAAAGCGCGGCCGGCCTTGAATTTCCAGGCCGTGAAGCGGCGCTGGTGCGTATCTCGGGAGGTTCAACAGCATGCGGTTCATACGGGTGGATATGGGCACAAAAAAGGTTCAGGTGGAGGCGGTGCCCGACAAGTACCTTGGGTTGGGCGGACGCGGCCTGATATCGAATCTCATCAACGATTGGGTCCCGCCCCGATGCGATCCCCTGGGGACCGAAAACAAGCTCATCTTCGCCCCCGGTCTTCTGGGCGGAACGCGGCTGGTCAACACCAGCCGCATCGCCGTGGGCGCAAAGAGCCCCTTGACCGGTACCATCAAGGAGAGCAATGCCGGCGGCACATTCGGCGATGCGGCCGGCCGCCTGGGCATCACCGCCATCGTTGTGGAAGGCCGGGACAGCGACAACGGCCTCTCCGTCCTGGTCATCGACCGGGAGGGCCGGGCCCGTCTGGAGGACGCGACCGCCCTAAGGGGCGTGCGCACCTATGTCCTGGTGGAGGCGCTTTTCAAGGATTACGGCCCGGACAATGCCATTATGTGCATCGGACCGGCCGGAGAGCACTCCCTGCGCGCGGCTTCCATCCAATCCACGGACACCAAGGACCGGCCCTGCAGGGCTGCCGGACGCGGCGGGCTTGGGGCTGTCATGGGCGCCAAGGGCCTCAAGGCCATCGTAATGGACCGGCGCGGCGACATCGCCGACGCCATCGCCGATCCCGAAGGATTCGACCGGGCCGCCAAAGCCTTTGCAAAAGCCGTGCGCAGCAATCCCTTCAGCAGGGACGTGATGCCCAATCTGGGAACCGCCGGTCTGATCGCACCGGTGAACGCCATGGGCGGGTTTCCGTCCTTCAATGCCACCAAGGGGGTTTTCGAAGGCTGGGAAAAGATCAGCGGCGAACACATGGCCGACCTGCTGGCCAAGCGCGGGGGACGCACCGGCCACAAAGGGTGCTCCCAGTGCATCATCCAGTGTTCCAATGAATTCGTGGACGCCCAGGGCCAATATGTCACCAGTTCGCTGGAATACGAAACCATCTGGTCCATGGGCGGCATGACCGGCATCGACGACCTGGACATCATCGCCCGGCTCGATTTTCTCTGCGACGATCTGGGCATCGATACCATGAGCACCGGCGTGGGGGTTGCCGTGGCCATGGATGCCGGCTACCGCAAATTCGGAGACGGTCAGGCCGCCATCGAACTGGTGGAGGAGATCGCGGCCGGCACCGAGTTCGGCCGGATGCTGGGCAACGGTCCCGAGGCCGTGGGCAAGTTCTTCAACCACCACCGCGTTCCCATCGTCAAAGGGCAGAGCATCTCCGGCTATGACCCCCGGGCCATGCAGGGCAATGCCGTGACCTACGCCACCTGCCCCATGGGCGCCGACCACACGGCCGGTAACCTGATCGCCGATTATGTGAGCGGCAAACTGGACCCCCTTAAAACCGAAGGCCAGGTGGAAGCATCGCGCAACAGCCAGATCGCCATGGCCGTGGTGGACAGCATCGGCCTTTGTGTTTTGGCCAGCGCGGTACTGGCGACCCCCGAAGGCAATGACGCCTTTGTTGCCGCCATCAACGCCAAACTGGGCACCCGCATGAATCCCGATGCCCTCAACGGCATGGGCATCAAAGTGATCAAGGCCGAAAGGGAGTTCAACCGCAAAGCCGGGTTCTCCAACAAGGACGACCGCCTGCCGCGGTTTTTCTACGAAGAGCCGCTGCCGCCCCACAACGTGGTGGTGCGGATCAGCGACGAAGATATGGACAAAACATTTGACTTCTAGCCATGAAAATTAACGTCAAACTCTTCAGCATGCTGCGGCAGTGCGTCCCCGACTACGACCCTGAATCGGGCGTGGACATCGCACTGGCCTCCCAGGCCACGGTGGCCGATCTGATCCGCCACCTGAACATTCCCGAAGACCGGAAACCGGTCGTCACCTGGAACGGCCGCATCCTCAAAGCAGACGACAAGCTGTCCGACGGCATTGTGGTCCAGATCTTCCAGCCCGTCGCCGGGGGATAGAAAAGAAACCACTTCTATTCATCCAGCGCCCGCCGGACGGCTGTGGCCAGCTCTTTTCTGGAGAACGGCTTGTGGATCAGGTGCACGCCTTCACCCGGCACGCCGCGATGGGCTAAGATATCGGCTGTATATCCGGACATGAACACGTGCTTGATATCGGGGCACAGGGATTCGATCCTCTCCGCCAGTTCATAGCCGTCCATTTCAGGCATGATGACGTCGGTGATCAGCAGTTGAATGTTTCCGCAGTGCTCCTTTGAAAGCCGCAAAGCTTCCATTGGCGAATTCGCCGTTAATACTGTGTAGCCCGGTCCGGAAAGAATCTTCCGGGTCAGTTTCAGAATGGCCAGATCATCTTCGACCAGCAGAATGGTCTCTCCTTTTCCTTCGGGAACGATATCCGGTTCTGCATCCTGGATTTCGGGAATCTCCCCTTCATGGCGGGGCAGATAAATGTTGATGGTGGTGCCGCTTCCCGGTTCGCTGTAAACGTTGATGAACCCGTAGTTCTGTCGGACGATGCCGTAAACCGTCGCAAGGCCGAGGCCGGTGCCTTCTTCTGCGCTCTTTGTGGTAAAAAACGGTTCGAAGATATTGTTCAATATCTCCTTGTCCATACCGCAGCCGGTATCGCTAACTACGAGGTGAACGAAATCTCCGGGGAGAAAAAAAGCGTGGCTATCGCACTGCGCTTCGTCGATGCGGGTATTTTTCGTTTCGATGGTGATTTTGCCCACCCCTTTGATGGCATCCCTTGCATTGACGCACAGGTTGGCCAGAATCTGGCCGATTTGGGAGGGATCCATCATGACCGTCCACAGATCGGCTCCCGGAGACCATACCAGATCGATATCCTCTCCGATGAGCCGTCGGAGCATTTTGAGCATATGTTCTACATGGGCGTTCAGGTTGAGGCGCTGCGGCTCAATTTCCTGCTTGCGGGCAAAGGTCAGCAGCTGCCGGGTAATGTCGGTGGCATTGTTCGCTGCTTTGATAATCTCTTCCAGGTTGGTTCGCAGCGGGCTCTCCGGCGTCGCATCCTCCAGCGCCAGTTCGGCAAAACCGATGATGACGCTGAGGGCGTTGTTGTAGTCATGCGCCACACCGCCGGCCAGGCGGCCCACGGACTCAAGTTTCTGGGCCTGCTGGAGCTGTGCCTCGATCTTTTTGAATTTGGTGGTGTCGCGAAATATCGTCAGCTTTGAAACGGAGCCGTCCTGATGAAATAGGGGCGAATTGGATACCTGGTAGGTTTTCTTGTCCTTGGGACTCACCACTTCGGTTTTAACGTGCTCTCCGTTCATCACCTGTCGATGGACGCACCAGGGGCAGTTTTCGTCAAGTCCATGGATGACATTGTAACAGCGTTCGCCAACGGCGTCGTACCCGGTCCGTTTGCGCATGGCGGAATTCATGAAGGCGATGCGAAAATCGTTTGAACAGATATAGGCGGCATCATCCATGGCCTCCATCATCGAGCGGTATTTTTCTTCGCTCTCCCGAAGCTCGGCTTCCACCTGTTTGCGTTCGTTGATGTCCCTTTGAAGCTGTATATTGACGTTGGTCAGCTCGGCCGCACGCTGCTCGACCAATTGCTTTAAATAGTCCCGGTGGTTGCGCACTTCATCCTCGGCAAATCGGCGTTTCGCACTGGCATACGCCACAGAACCGCAACCCATTGCCAGCAAAACCAGCATCACGCCAAATATCAGAAGAATCCGGGTCAAGTGCTGCCCGGCCGCCATATACAGGAACCCCGGTAAGCGGCGGGATACAAGCTTCCAGTAGTACTCATTGCCTTCCAGCAGCTTTTCGCTGGGCGCGTAAGGCGCTCCTGAGCCGGTGCTCGACACCTGGGCCTCGCTGAAAGGCCTTATGGTTGTGTAAGTGTACATGCCGTTTGCATCGGAGAACTGTCCCGCTTCAGACCGTGAGATCTTCTGCCATGCCCGGGGAAAGGATTTGGCGAAGGTCCGTCCCTTTTTATCTTCGTACATGAATCCCCATTCATCCGTCGCGCTCACACCGCGGAGATAATATCCATCGTAATTCAGAAGAATTACATCACCGGCACTGTTTTTCGATATGGCCGCAAGTGTGTTGAGCAGATGCGACCCCAAGTAGTTGAGCAGCACGATACCCCGTTTTGTCCCGGTGCTGTCGAAGACGGGCGTTCCGAAACGAATCATGGGCTTGAGGGGTTGCTCGACGACCCCGTGCTCGATATTGAGGTCGAACGGTGATACAAAGACTTCTCGTTCTGAAAGCTGGAATGTGTCCTTGAAGTAATACCGTTCCCCCTTGGGCTGCAATTCTTCCTGGGGTACGATGGCCGGCGCACCGTTATTGTAGTTGATGCGCAGGACTTCCATGCCCTGCGCATCCAGGAAACGGACCTGATCGTAGATCTTCTTGATCCTGGCAAACCAGAGGAACTCCCTGGCCAGGGATTCACGGAAGCGGGGCTCGTTCCTGTCGAGCATCATGCGCAGTTCGAAATGTTTGGATACGGTCAGCACGTCGGTCGCGATGGCTTGAATATAGCTGCTGATGACCGCCTTTTCGGTATTCAACCGGCTGGTCTCTTTGAGTTTCAAGGCCAGCTCCTGGCTCTTGATCTCTTTGAGATGCAACAGCAAAATGATGCCGCCCAGCAAAAACGCCAAAGGAATGAAAAGGAAAAAGAAGGTCCTTGCGACGCGCGTAATACGAATCTTCGTCGCTGAAGCCTTATCTGCCGTGGAATTCACTTTGCCCCCCTCATGGCGCATGGTAAACGGTTAATGCGTCATGAAAAACTGATCACAGACCAAGTGAATGATTGCGTAATCGTCGAACGCCGCTCGCATTCATCCGCCGGCACCGGCGAGATGACGTTTTTTTAATTCCAGCGATAAATGCGTTGAATTGGATGAAGAGGAGTTCAGGACAGTGAGAATCAATGGAAATATCATAATGGAGATCGACCGCAAATGCAAGCATACAGCTTGACTCCAACGAATGCCGCGCCTGTCCGCAGCATTGACATCGTTCACTAAAACAGACATACTCCGCCACGGCGCTTGATTTTGCCAGCCCCATACCCTTTCGATGGAAAGCATCGTCCTGGAACTATTATTAAATTCACTGATTGGAGTGTGTTGCCGGTGAAGCGCCCAATGGATCCCACACCAGGAAACACAAGTTATTCAGCCACCCATTGAGCAAGGAGCAGGAATGAAAAAAGTCGTTTTGGCGGTATTGCTTATCGGTATTGCGGTCATCCTGGGGGCGCCCTTTGCCAACGGGGTCCTCATGGAACGGGTTGTCCGTCAGGCCTGCAGCGATATCAACAGCATGTATGCCGATGCCGGTCAGGATCTCTCCGTTGAAATCACCGACTATCAGCGCGGTTATCGCACCTCCCGCATAAAATGGAAAATCATGCTGGGACGGCACGAAAAGCTATACGGGATTAAAGAGATTATCGTGGTGGACGAGGCCAAACATGGCCTGACGGGCGTGATATCCAAATCCAGCCTGGCCGAGAACTTGTGGTTTGCCGATCTTGTCGGCAAGCAACTCGACGGAAAAAACCCCGTCGATATCACGACGCGGTGCAACCTGCTGGGGCATATCGATTCGATGGTCGCTCTGGATGCCTTCTCCGTCCAGTCCGGGGGCGATCTCCTGACCATCAAACCGGGAAAGATAACGACCACCTTTTCAAAGGGACTTAAATCAATTGCTTCCCAGGGATCCTGGGATGGATTCACGGTCGGGGATCAAATCGACCTCGGCGGCATCTCGTTTGAGGCCAATATGGAGATGGTCTCCACTTACATCTGGAACGGCGACGGCTCATTCACCGTTGCTTACGCCAAAGCCATGGCAGAGCAGCCGCCTGTTGATGTTTCAAACTTCAAGTGCGGGTTCACCATGGATTTTGAAGAGAGCGGCAACACCGTGTCCGTGGGAGCGGATTACGGTGTGGACCGTTTTGTCACCGGGGAGCAGCGTATCGAAGATGCATTCGTCCGTATCGGTGTCAACAGGATAGACGCCCGTGGATATGAGAATCTGGTAAAAGTCTACACCCAAATCTTGAACGCCTCCATGAGCACCATGGCCCAGGCCCAGGATGACCCCGAGAAAATGCAGGCGGCCATGCAGAAACAGATGTTGTCCAACGGCATGCAGCTTATGGCTGCATTCGAAAAAATATTGAAAAACGGACTTGAAATCCGGATTTCCGATCTGAAAGCCTCCCTGCCCCAGGGTCAGATAACCGGCCGGATCGCCCTGGGACTTAAAAAAGACATGACCATGGCCCAATTTATCCCCATCATAGGTCAGCCCAGCCTGGCTCTTGACATTTTTTCCCTGCAGTCGGACATGCGCCTGCCCGCCGTTCTGGCGGGTGACGATCCCCGGTGGTTCACCCCTTTGTATCCGGGCATGCAGACCGGGCTTTTCGAGAAAAATGGCGACCATATGGTTCACAACGCGGAAACCAGGGAGGGAAAGCTTTACTTGAATGGACAGGAGGTCATCCTGAATTAGTACCCATCCATAAATGGCATCTTGCAGCCCAGCTCTGCGTTCTCACTCGGTTGAAATCCTCGACGCAGCGCCGCTACGCCTGCGGGTTCAACCTCCCTGCGGCCTTGATCTGAACCACAATCTGCCGTTTCTGCATGGGCACTAACTTGGATGATGTCTCAAAAGCCGCTGGGGAACCGCGCCGTCAATGCGCTTGATTTCACCGCGCATTTCAAGCTCGAGCTTCACCGTCGTCGTATACCAGCCGATGGAACCAAGTTTTGCCAGATCTTCAGCGCTCAGCCGGCTTTCGACATGCCGGGCCAGCTCCTTGAACAGCAGGCCTTCACCCTCTATGGGCACCGCCTGCAGGATGGCACGCCGAACCGTATCGAATTTCCACAAATCGATGCGAACCGGTTTCTTGCCCGGAGTAGGGGTCCTGCAAAGGACTTTCTCTTCAGCCGTCATTGCTTCTCGTTGCAGTTGCCACCGGGTGCAAGGCACCCGGTGTAAAATAGGTGATCAGTTGCAGCTCGAATCGCAGGGTACCCGTTGGATACGGCAAAAGACCTCATCATTGCCTTGGATGAGGCACTCACGGTACACCTGTTCGCAACTGCGCAGACACGTCTTGCTATCTGTTTGTTGATTTTTCTTCATATCATCACCTCCTGAAGGGCCTGGATTGCAGCAAGATTTGCCATGGTCCAACCCAGCTACTTCCTAATCAAAAAATATAAACAGGCCCCTGCCATGCGCAAGGTGCCACAGGCGCGAAGGGGGTTGTCTTAATTACAGCAAAATCGAATCAACCTCGGTCTTGGAAGCAGCCTCATCGGGCCATAGCGCAATTACGGGATCGGATAAAAACAAAGGGACAAAACGATCAACCCGACCCAGAATCCGATTTCAATGGTTTCGGTAATGGGCAATACACCAGGCTCAGTCGTCGCTCTCCACCCGAACAAGGCCAAAATGGCGGCCATGCCGCCCAGGCACCGCCCGAAATAAACGGCCAGATGGTTATGATCCGGAATCGTCCATTGAAGGACCTTTGCCCACTTCATGGGCACCAAAATCATGGGAACACAAAACGAAACAAAAAGTGAGATGGCGACGATTTTTGTGAAAATGATGCTGTGTGCGCTCCAGATGCCGATCATGGCAATTCTCCTTTCTTCAGAAAAAGCGGCAACGAATTCGCCCGTGTCAGGCGCCGTCCGTCATTGCAGGCGGCATGTTTACCCGGAGCGCCATTGTAACGCAAAGATTCACTTTGTGCTTGTCCCAATTGAAAAAAGAATTTGTCTGAAATGAAAGATATGGATTCGGCATCTGGTAAAAAGCGCGTTTCATTCACCCTGCCTGCCGTCTATTGCACAATGCCCGTATGGGCGGCATCACGCCCCCAGGTCGTCCAGCCGGTCAGATTCGGGTCGCGGGTGTCGATGCAGATCACCCGTCCGTCCTGGGTGCCCAGAAAGATCCTTCCCCCCTGCACAATGGGCTGAAAACGGATAGGGGCATTCAGACGGTAGCGCTTTTTCAATTTTCCGCTGTCAGCCCTGAATTGTTCTATGTTGCCATCGAGGGTGGCCACGATGATATGGCCGTTTACGGCGATGGGGGGCGTTGCCAGAAAGCCGCCCGATTTTCTCATGTTCCCTCTGAATTTATTTTTCCAGACGACTTTTCCGGATTTTGAATCGGTACAGACCAGCTCGTCCCCCATGGTGCTGTAGTTTTTCTTTTGATAATTGAGGATTCGGGATCCCTGAAAGCTCTGCATACTGCTGACGCTGCCTTGCCCGACATTCTTATAAGCCTTCTGGTACCCGGAGGCCTGGGGCGCGGAAGAAAACCCGTTGCCGGCATCCAGGTGCTTGCTGCTTTTGTCGAGCGCTGATTCTTTTTGAATCTTTTCGTCAAGGTAGTCCGCCTTTTTCTCATAAAAAGTGGCCGCACGATGGAGCCGGTCCTTTTTGCCGGATGCCATGGACTCTTTTACATCTCCCTGTTGTTTGTCGGTCCGTTTCGTATAGTAGACCTGATCGTCCATGATCGTCGGAGCAGAGGTGGCGCGGGCCTTGACAGCAGAACCGATGGCGCCGTTTTTTGTGTCGAAGGTATACAGGGTGCCTGAAAAGGTGGTGATGAAAACCTCCGGGCCCACAACCACCGGCGCACTGATGGCATCCCCGTCAATCCATTTCTGCCACAGGATCTTACCGGTATGAAGATCGAAACAGCCCATCACATGGGTGGCATCCGGATGTTTCTTTGCGACCCCCTGCTGGGCAGATCCCTGGCCATTGGCCGGATAGGTGGTGAATACCCGTCCATTGGCAATGGCCGGTGCGCTGGTCAGCGGATCGCCGAGCCACCACGACCAAAGCATCTGCCCATTATCCGCCCGGCAGGCGAACAAGGTGCACGATTCCGTGTTGAAGACGACGATATCATCTTCAATGACACAAGACGACGGACCGTCGTCGTCCAGATTGATGCTCCATATGGTCTTGCCGGTCCTGGCATCAAAGCAGTGAAACTGCCGCGAACCGAAGCCGCCGCTCACATAGAGCCGGCCCTTGTAGAACGTCGGGGTGGCAATGGGGTAGCTTCCCGGCAGATCGATGACATAGCCCTCTTCGTTCGTTTTGACATAGTTTTTGACGGTGTGACGGGAAACATTTCCTTTCCTGTAAGCGGTGACCGGGGCAGGGTGCGCTTTCGAATTCATGGACGCCGCTTTTTGCATGACATCGTCAGACGGTGCCGCTTCTCCCCCGTAAACATTGATCCCGGCCAGCAGCAATAGTGCGGCGAAAGTAAAAATAGCCGTTATTTTCATGGGAACTCCTTTCGGTTGATGCTAAAAGTGCTGGTGAATGCCTTCATCATAAAGACGACAACCGCTGTAATTCAACCGAAAGAAAAGTAAAACAGACGGCCTGAATTTTTGCATTTCTTTTACATTGGATACGCAAAACCATTGCTTCTTGCGATAATGAACTGCCAATGCACGATGCGCTAAAAGAATATGGATTATTTTCAAATTCGCGCTCATCGTGTAATTCGTGGCGTGCCAAGAAAATCGATTCTGGAAGACTTATTGCGAGTTTACCGAACAACATTTTTGCTTGACGGGCAAAGGTCAAATAGGATATCAGAGCAACCATTCCACTCATCCATCACAATCCTTTCCATCCGTATCCAAACGGTGGAAGCGAGGAAGATATATCGAGTTGTAGGAAAAAGGTACGCTAACGGAGTGACGTACCCAACGCCATCATCTGTGAAACGATAAAACAAGCAGCGAGTCAACAACCACCCGCAAAGCGGGTAGCTTGTATTTCCGGCCATAGTCCGGAAAGATAAAAGTACGCAATCCTTCGATCATTGCATTTGTAGCCGGGTGCCTATCACCTGGTTTGAGAACAGCTAATCAATACATCCTCGAATCGAGGTAGGAGGTGGCATCAGCCTTTTGCCGGTCAGGCGTGCTGGCTGTAGGCCGAATTCTAATGCTTTGGATTACAGTCTTTTTTCTTCTTTCTTGCGGCATTCTCCTAACCCATGCTGAAGCCGCTTGGATCCTGGCTGGCAATCTGCACATTGTCACTTCCGATGTCATCGTCAAAGGCACCGACGTTGCCGACGACATTGCCACTGATCTGGAAAGTATTGCTGTTTGGTTTGGGTCGTAGGATGAAAATGAAACCCGGCTGGGCAAACGTTCTCACAAATGAGAGCAGGGCAGCCGAAATGATATCCTCTCCGAGCTTGTTAAGCTTAGGACATATAAAAGTCCCGAGGTGTCTAAATAAAAATTGACGGAATTTTTATCATAAAGGGCGGTAAATAGGCGGTGCGCTTGTATGAGAGGCCAACAACTGCATCATAAGGAGACGATGTAATGGAAAAGACCGGGAAGCTGTTATTAGCTGTGTTTGTTGTATTAGGGCTTTTGGGATGCAGAATCGAAGGCGTCATCACAACCAATGGGAACGAGGCGTTGCCTGGCGTTACGGTCGACTTGAGTGGCGATGAAAACGATACTGCTGTTACGGATGAACAGGGGAGATATGCTTTTAATGATCTGTCAGGCACTAATTACACAGTTACGCCAATACTAGAAGGCTATATTTTTTCTCCGGAGAGCCAAGATGTAACATTTACAAAGAATAATCAATCAGTTGCGGGTGTCGACTTCATAGCTGAAAAAATGCTTGAGCCGTCAATCGCATTGGGCAGTGAGCATTCATTGGCACTAAAAAAAGACGGAACCGTTTG
>JARRKU010000110.1:0-50257 GCA_037387725.1 Desulfobacteraceae bacterium | reverse complement strand
TTGTTTTTCATCCGGGTTAAAATAATAGAGCCGATGATCGATACTTGACGATAGCTGATGCACCGGCAGCCCCATGGACCACTGGATCATCTCTCCGATGGCCGGTGATACCGATAAAAGTGCCATATTTGTCATTCCTGAGGGAATGCCCAGAATCATGCACCAATTGAAAGACCATCCCGGCCGTCGTTTCGTCATCGCCCTGAGTTGGTGCTATGTGTACAGCACCCTGCCCGACAACTTGGATTGGCGACATATGAGTATCGAGCGCGTGTTGACGGTATCACCGGCCATCGGAGAGATGATCCGGTGGTCCATGGGGCTGCCGGTGCATCAGCTATCGTCAAGTATCGATCATCGGCTCTATTATTTTAACCCGGATGAAAAACAAAAGCAGATCGCCTTTATCGCACGCAAAAATGAACACACCTTAAAACTGCAATCCCTGCTGGCATCCCGAAATCCGGATTACGTCAATAAAATCAAATGGGTTGGAATGGACCGCCTCAGCCAGCAGGATTATGCGTCGCTAATTCGTCAGTCTGCTCTTTTCCTGTCCACTTCGATGGCCGAAGGGTTTCCGACCAGTTGCCTGGAGGCGATGGCCGCAGGCGCCATTGTTTGTGGCTATGATGGGGTGGGAAGCAGGGATATGCTTCGTTCGGATGGCAAATCACCCAACAGTTTAATCGCTTCCAACGGCGATTATGTGGCGCTTGCTTACAAAATGGCGCCGCTGCTGGAGGATCTTATTCACGATCGCATGGATCGTTGGGACCCTGTCATCAGCAGCGCGCGCCGTACGGCAGATGCATATACAGCTGAAAAGGAAGCGTCCTCTTTGATCGCATTCTGGAAACCGATCATATATGGCCAATTGCAGCGCCCTTTCGTTGGTGAGGTAAAATATCGAGATATTTCGAATCCCTTGGTTAAAAATGGTCAACCAACAGACGAATGTCCATTACCCGGATATTGATGATGGTCGAACGCTCACAATCAGACAAACTATCCAGCGCCAGGGTTGCCTCAGATGGCGCCGGGCATATGCAAGCACTCGCTTTTAGAAGGCCGCCAAGCCATTGCGCAGGAGCATCGATTTACTACGTCTGCCCGGACGTGGCGCTTAAATCCGCTGGCATACGAAGGCTCTATCGCCACGTGGGTATCCTGGCCGGGGCCGGTTTCGATGCATACATTCTCCACCTGAGCAAGGGATTCCGTCGAGAAGATCTTCCGCCGGTACCTGTCCGCTATCTTGAACAGAACCCATTCAATACAAACGATATCATTGTCATACCGGAAGGTTGCTCAACCATTATGAAGGCATTGAAAGACCATCCTGTGCGGCGGTTTGCAATCGTGCTCAATTGGGATTATGTCTTCAAAAACCTCTTGCCGGGCAAGGACTGGCGCACCTTCAACATAGAGCGGGTGATATCCGTTTCCTCTCCCATCGCCGAAATGATATCCTGGTCCATGGGCCTTCCCACCCATGTCCTGGCATCAAGCATCGATCATCAATTGTACTATTTCGATAAATCCGACAAGCAGCCCCATTTGGTCTACATTGCCCGCAAGGCCACCCATGTCGATCAACTGAAGCGCATATTGGGTGCGCGTAATCCTGTCTTTATAAATGATTTCAAATGGATTGGATTGCATGGGATGAATGAAAGAGAATATGCCCAAGAGATTCGACGCGCGGCCGTCTTTCTGAACCTCTCGTTTGCCGAAGGCTATCCCACCAGTTGTCTGGAAGCCATGGCATCGGGAGCACTAGTGGCCGGTTACCGGTCGATGGGAGCGGATGCGCTGATGCGCGGTGAAGGTCCCGAGCAGAATTGTCTGCTGTCCCCCATCGGCGATTATCCCTCGCTGGCGGTTGCGCTGGAGCCTTATCTTGCAGCGATGTACAATGGGGATAAGACGATGTGGGAGAGCGTGATATCCAATGGATTAAAGGCGGTCTCCAACGTGACCCCGGAAACGGAAGCAGAGGCGCTGGTCTCCTTTTGGCACGATATCTGTGCGCGGACCACACCAGAGCGTAAAGAAATATGGACGAAGGCATGATTCACAACAGCGGCCAAATGAACGATTCGGCTGGAAAAACATTCGGAAGCTTTGCCGGCATTGAAACGGAACTGAGGGCAGAAGGCCTGTTTGCTCTGGCCAATTGGTTCGATGAGTGCGGCTTCACCGATAAGGCTCTGGAATTTTATCAGAAAGCACTGGAGGTCGATTCTGGATTGGCGGCCGCCCATCACAATATGGGGGTCATATTTGCCGGGCTTCAGCGCCAGGAACGGGCTGTTCATCATTTCGAAAAAGCCATAAAGCTCGATCCGGGAATGGCGGCAAGCTATGCTGCGTTAGGGATGCATTGGTTCGCGAAGAATCGAATCGAACAGGCTCTCGTGCTGCTCAATCAATCCGTTATCATCGATCCCCAGTTTGCAGAAGGCCATTTCAACATGGGGATCATCCTTCAACAGATGGGAGCCCATGAGCGCAGTGTCGCGTCCTTTCAAAGGGCATCGACATGCAATCCCGGATTCGCGCCGGCCCGATGGCTGCACAAGCTCTGCCTTCCCATGCTCTACAACACCACTGACGAAATCACCCAATTGCGGGGCCGCTTCTGCGAAAACTTGGATGAACTCATCAATTCGATCCCCTTGGACACCCCTGCACACATCGACTATGCATTTCAGGGCATCCGATCGACCACCAATTTCTATTTGCCCTACCAGGGGCAGGACGATCTTGAGCAGCAGCAAAAATACGGCCGATGGATCCACAGGATCATGGCGCTGCGCTTCCCGCAGTGGGCTGCCTCCCCGTCCCGTCCCAAGCAACAAGCCGGCGAGAAGATCCGGGTCGGCTACATATCGGCATTCATGAACCACCATACGGTGGGAACCTTTCTGGCGGGCTGGGTGGAGAACCACGATGCAGCTGCCTTCGAGGTGCACTGCTACCACCTTGGTGCCAAGACCGACGATCTGACCCGCCATTTAAGCCGTCACAGTTCCCGGTTTTACCACCTGTCCGGTGATCTCGAAGCCGCCGCAGCCCGGATTGCGGCCGATCAATTGCATATCCTGGTTTACAATGAGATCGGCATGAGCATCGATGCGATGTTGCTGGCCGCGCTGCGCCTGGCGCCGGTTCAGTGCGTTGGTTGGGGCCACCCGGTCACTACGGGACTGCCCACCATCGATTATTTTCTAAGCAGCGACCTGATGGAGCCGAAGAGTGCCGACCAACACTATGCTGAACAGTTGATTCGCCTTCCCAATCTCTCGCTCTGCTACCATCCGCCCAGACTTCCGGAAGTGCCCATGGAGCGCAACGCTTTGGAGCTGCCAACGGATCGCTTCATCTTTCTTTCGTCCCAGTCCGTCTTCAAATATCTGCCCCAGCATGACGACATCTTTCCCCTCATCGCCCAGAAGGCACCCAACGCGTATTTTGTCTTCATCTCCCATCGCAACGCGCATGTTACCGCCCTTCTTCAAAAGAGGCTGCGTCGTGCGTTCGCGCACCGCCGTCTCGATTTCGAGCGCTACTGCCATTTCACCCCGCGGCTAGAGGCCGATGAATTCATATCCCTCAATATGGCGGCTGATGTCTTCCTCGACACCTTTGATTGGTCCGGCGGCAAAACAACACTGGAAGCCATCAGCTGCGGTCTTCCGGTGGTGACCTGCCCCGGCCGCTTCATGCGCGGTCGGCATGCCTATGCCATGCTCAAAATGATGGGCATCGAAGAGACCATCGCCCACGGGATAAACGAATATGGCGCCATCGCTGTCCGGTTGGCGACCGATAGCAATTATTTCAATGAAATCAAATTGCTATTTGCTAAGCAGCGCCACAAACTCTACCATGATCAGGACTGCATTGTAGAACTTGAAAGGCACTACCGCCGCTGGGCCAAGGCGAATTCAATCCAGAAGGCGACCCCTGCCAAAGAGAGCGAATACTGGTTTCGGAAAGCCAATGGCCTTCTTAAAAACGGAAGTCCGCACGATGCGATTGCCGCATATGAAAAAGTCGTGGCATTGAGACCGGACTGGGATGCCGCCCACTACAACCTGGCCGTCGCCTTTCGCGCTACCGAACAATTGTCGGACGCCATCCGGTGCGCTAGGGAAACGATTCACATTAACCCGGCATACCGCAATGCCTATCCCCTGCTTTTTCGGCTGGCCCAGCATGTCTGCGATTGGCCCCTGGCTGATGAAATGGCGGCCCACCTAGATGAGATCACCCGGCAAGAGCTTTCCGATGGGTACAAGACGACAGAACCGCCGCTGACCAACATCCGCAGGACGGCAGATCTTCAAACCAACCTTTCGGTGGCCCGCAGTTGGAGCAGGCACCACACTCAAGCACAACCCTGCCGGGCCCATCCCGTCTCATTCCAATATCTGAATCGAAACCCGGACCCAATGCGGATCGGATATCTCTCGGGAGATTTCAAAGATCACGCCGTGGCCTATCAAATCAGAGGACTTTTGGAACGGCACGACCGTGACCGGTTTGAAATATACGGATATGCCTGCAATCCGGATAATGGCTCGCCATATCGTCGCAAGCTTGTCAGCGGATGTGATCATTTCATGGATGTACACCAATGGTCGAACGATGCCATTGCCAACCAAATTCAAGAAGATAAAATCCAGATCCTTGTGGATTTGTCCGGTCACTCCAAAGATAACCGATTGGGGATCGCCGCCGAGCGTCCTGCCCCGGTTCAGGTCAGCTATCTGGGCTTTCTCGGAACCACCGGGGCTGATTTTATCGACTATGTGCTCGCCGATCAGGTGGTTATCCCTGATGAACACCGGGCATTCTACAGCGAAAAGATCGTTTACCTGCCCCACTACCAAGCCAACGACGATGGTCTATCCATGCCTGAAAACAAACCCGACAGACGAAAATGGGGATTGCCGCCAAGCGCATTTGTCTTCTGCAGCTTCAATCAACCTTACAAAATCGATGCACAGCTCTTTAAATCCTGGATGGCCATATTGAAGCGGGTTGACAACAGCGTTCTGTGGCTGGTTGAGCGAGACGCTCATGCCGTCGAAAATCTCAGGCATGCAGCCGAGAAGATCAACGTCGATCCCTCGCGGTTGATATTCACAGGTTTCGTACCCATGGACGAGAATCTTTCCCGGCTGCAATTGGCCGATCTGGCACTGGATACCGTCAAGTACAACGGCGGCGCCACCACGGCCAACGCTTTGTGGTCCGGAGTCCCGGTGGTCACGGTTCTCGGAAATCATTGGGTTTCCCGCATGTCGGCCAGTGCCTTGCAGTGCATGGGGTTGCCGGAATTGATTGCCAAAGATCTCGGCGACTATGAACAGCTGGCCGTTGCGTTGGCTTCCAATTCTGATCGGCTGACATCCATCCGTCATCGGCTACAGCGCCTGCGTTCAACCTCCCCCCTCTTTAACACGACCGCTTTTGCCCGCCGTGTCGAAAGCGCTTATGCGGCCATGTGGGAGCGGCATAACCAAGGGCTGACACCGGAAACATTTCATGTCGCCCTATGAGAGAAGGCCGATGCCGAACCGAGCCCATCATCTTACATCAATGAATGTGCAGCAACTTCTGAACAACGCCAAATCCCATATCGATACCGGGAGATTGACGCTGGCCGCATCCTGCTATGAACAGGCGGTTGCGCTTCTGCCGGACAATTCGGATATCCATCATGCCCTCGGTCTGGTCCACCTTGAAACCGGCCATCTGGACGACGCCCTCTTGCATATTGGACGATCCATAGAACTGAAATCCGACAACGCCGAGTCCTTTCGCAGCATGGGAGATGCCTTGTCTGCAGCCGGTCAATACGCCATGGCCATCCGTTCCTATGAAAAATCCTGTGCTCTGAATCCGGACAACTCGGACGCGCTACTCAATCTTGGGAATCTTTTCCATGAATTGGACATGTTCGACCGCGCCGAGCATACCTTTAAACAGATACTGTTATCCGCACCCGAGCATATGCAGGCCCTGAACAATCTTGGAAAATTGTATCACGATACCGGACGTCTCAACCAAGCCGTTGCCTTCTACGATCGATGCCTAAGTCGCCATCCACATCATGCGGAAGCCCAATTTAACCGGGCGGCACTGCTTTTGGCCATGGGCGATTACGAACGCGGGTGGCAAGCGTATGAATGGCGTTTCCGCAGGGAAAGCGCCGCCAGCGTCTATCCCCATCGGCTCTCGACTCCCCGATGGCAGGGGGATGCGTATCAAAACCGCCGCTTGCTGGTGCATTGCGAACAGGGCATGGGAGACGTTCTCCAGTTTATGCGCTATATGCCGTTGGTCAGGCAGAGCGGCGGAAATGTCGTGATTGAGGCCCATGCACCTTTGGTCCCTTTGCTCAAGCTGCAACCGGATATCGATGAAGTGGTGGCATTTAACAAGAAAAAGCCACCGTCCGTCCCCCATGACCTGCACATTCCCATGCTCAGCCTGCCCAAGCTCTTCAATACCCGCATCGGAACCATCCCAAATACGATTCCTTACATCGAAATCGACCAGGACAGCCCTCTTTTGTGGAAAAAGCATATCAAGGGCGGCCATCTCAATATCGGACTGGTGTGGGCTTCCAGCGATACCAACCCTAAACGCAATCTGCCGTTGAATCAGTGCGGCGCCTGGTTTCAATTTCCGAAACTGCATTTTATCGGTCTTCAAAAGGGCAAAGCATCAGAACAGTTGGCCCCCATGAAGGGCAGACCGTCGCCGGTCAGCATGCTGGGGCATCATCTCAACAATTTTCATGACACCGCCTGCATAATGGCTCAATTGGATCTCATCATCAGTGTCGATACGGCCGCGCTCCATCTGGCCGGTGGTCTGGGTAAACCTTTGTGGGCTTTGTTACCGTTCAGTGCAGATTGGCGCTGGATTCAAAAAGAAGAAAAATGCCTTTGGTACCCCCATGCCGAGATTTTTCGCCAGTCCACTCCCGGCAATTGGGACGACGTGATTGCCGCCATAACCGGTAGGCTTAAGATCTTACATAAGGCGTAGATCCTATGAGGAAATCCGGGTGGTCTATCCAAGGGACGGGATGTTCACGGCATCCATGTCAACACCCAATTTTGCCACTGGGCGTCTCCACTTCCCGGCTCAGTTCCTGATGCGTCAAGCCAACATATTTATTGGATATATGTTCAATTTCGACTTTCGTAAAATCCTTGGGCAGAACTTTAACGAAATCAATATATACATCGGATGCAGCGCTCTCCAGAATGCCACCGAATGATTTCCCGTACTGTGCAAAACGGGTTTGGAAAAGATTGCCATCGATCAATCGGGCCAGTTGGTTTCTTGAAAAGAAGAAATTCCCGGAGTGAATGTTACCGGGAACCCAAAATTTATGACCATCATCGGATTGCAGGGTTTTTTCAACGGTGGGCCGGGCGCATGGCAGCATGTCGATGTATACCTTTTCCTCACCTTCTTTTTGTTCGTATCGAATAAAGCCCGAGGTCAAACGATTAGAGAACCGGCTCAGATAAGCGTTGAGGTGGATGCAGTTGAGGACGGCCGATTCGGGAATGATAAGGTCGTTTTCCGTATACATGTAATATTCGTGCGAAAGGCAGCAGAAATTCTCAACAAGCCACTGCCGCGGTACAAATGCGAACGCATAGGATAGCTCCGGCGGGTAAATCAGATTGATCACACCGCGGCCGGCGCAGTGGGATGTGGAAAAAAGCACGATATCCACATCTATTTGGGTATAGCTTGCAAAGGTCTGCAGCACCTTATCAACAGCCGCTTCCGAATTCGTGGAATTGTCGCCCATATAGTTGTTGATCAGAATGAGTAATCGCATGCCCTGCCCTTTCCAGTGCATTGCCAAGTGTGATTTTTGATGCCCATGCCGGCTATCATACCGCCATAATATTGTGCAATTCCTATGCCTGCCAATGCCAACACCAAAACGGCAGCGGATGCCCTATAATGGAAACTTTCATCCCCTCACCATGAGCTTTAACCCGCTCTAATCATGACAATTCGTCAAATTTATGACTAAGGCCGTGTTCCTACACGCATATCCATTGGGACCTTTATGGCTGCAGTGCTGTCATCTTGCGTCATTAGAAGGCTTCGCGCAACTTTTCATTGGTTGCCACCGGCAGGCACCAAACCTGTCTTTGGCGCGTGTCTTGCAATTGTGGAGATGTTTGTCCGTCAACGAAATCCAAGATGGAGTGGATCTCAAATGCTAGTGAAATCCCAAGCAAAGCGCAGTTTCGTCATTCCGATTCTGGATATGTCACCCCACAGCCGGTACAGCATATCGACCTTGTTGGAAGACCTTGGAGAGGTTGAAGGCGAAGTCATCTGCATCTTCAATTCAAGGGCGGTATACGATCAACTTCACGGCCACCCGCGTATCGACAAATTCTGCCTGAACAAGCAGAACGCCGGTGTCAGCCGTTCATGGAATCTCGGCATAACGCTGAGTGAATCCGACACCATTTTTATCATGAACGCAGACCTGCATGTCAGACCGAAGGCCATTTACCAGCTGGAGCGCTATTTGCACGAATTGCCCGACGCGGTCATGGTGTCGCCGCAGGGCAGCTATCTGGATTTCCATGACTTGAGAATCATCCAGTATTTTGACAAAGGCAGCTTTCACGAACCGGTGCGAACACATGATGTGTCCGGTTTTTTCTTCTGTCTCCATTGGCCGCGCTATTTTGCACATAAACTTCAATTCGACGTACGCTACAGCCCCTGTTTCATGGAGGAGTGGGATATGGGCGTTCAGGTCATGAAAGCGGGGCTCTCGTGCTACGCCGTACCGGTGGTGGACTTTGAACATGAGTGGGGTATCTCGGGCTCCGGCGACAACTGTCCCGTCTCCTATTTTGGCCGCACCGTCTACCGCAATGACATCCTGCTGGCCAATCGGCAAAAATTTATAGAAAAATGGTTTGGGCGCAAGCCATGAACATTCTTTTTGTAACGCACCCCTATCCGAATTACGTCCCGGACCTGCTCCTTCATGGATTGCGCAAGCTCTTAGGTGTCAGTGTGGTGGACTATCCTCGCAAGGATTGTGTTTATGAAGGCGTTCTGGGATTGGGAATTTGCCCGGAGGATCAACGCTGCCCCGGCTGGTTTCCCAATGACGATGGGCTTATCGACCGAACCGATATATGGCTTAAAGCTCAAAAGAAATATTTTGATCTGGTGGTATGTGACCTGCGCGCCCTGCCCCAATTGACCGCTCATCTGAAGGCATGGCCGGATCGATGCGTCCTTATCGATGGAGAAGACCAACCCCACCCGCTGCCTCCGGGGCCTTACCTTGTCTGCCGTCGGGAAACCGACGGCTCAGATTACGCCATTCCCCTGCCCATGGCGCTGCCAGAGGAAATCTTCAATTGGATTTCCAAATATGACGGGTTGCCTAAAAAGTATAGCATTGGTTTTCTAGGCGGCACCTGTAGCGATAACCGCAGACAACTCATCGAGACCCTGAAAAAGTATC
This sequence comes from Desulfobacteraceae bacterium, assembly GCA_037387725.1. Classification (GTDB taxonomy): domain Bacteria; phylum Desulfobacterota; class Desulfobacteria; order Desulfobacterales; family Desulfosarcinaceae; genus JARRKU01. The sequence goes on along the minus strand of JARRKU010000110.1, from coordinate 40,704 downwards.
ACCCCGATGCCCTGTTTCAGGTCACCGAAATTCCGAATGATCGCAATCCATCCCCGGATGGACGCATGGCCCGGGACCGGTATTATCAACAATTGCAGCAATGCCGCATGGTGCTTTCACTTCCGGGAGCGGGAAACGATACCTTTCGATTCTGGGAAGATGCCGCTTGCAATGCCGTCCACTTAGCACCTCGCATCCCGCTTTTTATTCCTGACGATTTCATTTCTCATAAAGAGATTGTGCGGTTCACAGGCATTGATGAATTATTGCGCAGAATCGACAGGTTTGCATCTGATCGTCAAGCTTGCATGGAATTGATTCGATGCAGCCGCCAAAAGCTTGGGCAAAGCCACCTGACCACCCACCGAGCTGTCTATTTTCTTGAGCGCGCGGGCCGCGCCTTTGACAAAGAAATGGGCTCGATTGGAACTTCCGTGTATGACAGGCGCAAGATGACCGCATCACCGGTTCACCCTGATGTGGATAATTCTGACGCAATCCATCTGGGATTGGTTAAGGGCGAAAACTACGGTTGGGGCGTTTGCAGCAACTATCTGATCGCGGAGCTGTCTAAGTTTCGATCGGTACGCGTACTGAAAGAGCAAGACGGATCGGCCTTCAACGCTAATCTGAAGGGAAAATTGGTCCAAGCGCTCACCACGGTAGAATTTCCACCCCTGTTTGAAAAAGCACGCGCAGACCATAATTTCGGCTACACATTTTTCGAAGAAGAGCTCAACGAGATATCGGCCAAAAACGCCACAACGTATGATTTGGTGATAGCCGGTTCAACCTGGTGCCGTGATCGCATGCTGGAGAAAGGCATCTTGAATTGCGCTGTGTTGATTCAAGGTATCGATCCGAAACTTTTTTATCCCATTGAAGATCAAAAACCCCGGGATCGATTCGTCATTTTTTCCGGTGGCAAATTTGAACTGCGCAAAGGTCAGGATCTGGTGTTGCGGGCGGTTAAGGTCCTGCAGGATAGATACCCGGACGTTTATCTCATGAATTGCTGGTACAATATGTGGCCCCAATCTGTCCGCCAAATGACCACCTCCCCCTATATCGCCTTCAGATACCTTGAAAACGAGCCGTGGATCGACACCATGCAGCGGACCTGTCGGGACAATGGATTGGATCCCGACCGTGTCATCACACTGGGGCCGGTGCCTCACCATAAACAGCGTGAGCTATTTCAGCAAACGGATATCGGTGTGTTCCCCAACCGGTGCGAAGGCGGTACCAATCTGGTGCTAATGGAGTATATGGCATGCGCGAAACCGGTGATTGCGAGCAACACCAGCGGTCATAAAGATATTGTCACCAACAACAATGCCTTGCTGTTGAACCATTTTAAGGAAATCAACCTTCAAAATAATGAAGGTGCACTTGTCGCCCGCTGGCAAGACCCCTCCCTGGATGAATTGATCGCATGCCTGGAATATGCCTACCATCACCGGGATGAAATGCGCAAAACCGGACAACAGGCCGGTGAAGACTTGCAGCATTTTACATGGAAGCGCAGCGCCGAGAATCTGGCATCGATCATTGGCGGCAGACCCTAAAGTTGGAGAAAATAATATGCCCACGAGCCCCTATGCCCATCTTTACGCATTGGTTTTATTCTTGGACGCATTGCACCCCAAATCGATTCTGGATATCGGTTTGGGCAACGGCAAGTTGGGTTTTATCGCGCGCGACCTGCTGGATGTCATGTGCGGCGAGCGATATCTCCGAAACCAATGGCGGCTTAAACTCGACGGCATAGAAGTTTTTGAAGACTACATTCAGGATCACCAGCGGGCGATCTATAACGACATCTACATTGGTGACGCATTTGATGTCATCGACCGGATCGGCAATTACGACATGATCATCCTTGGAGATGTCCTGGAGCATTTTGATAAACAAAAAGGCATCACCTTTATGGATAAATGCGTCCGTCACGCCAATGAAGCCGTCAGCCTCTTTATTCCCCTTGGCGATGGTTGGGTCCAGGAGGCCATTTATGGAAATCCATATGAAACCCACCGGTCGTCGTGGCAGTTAGACGAATTAATAGCCTTCAGCAGCAACCACCAAATCTACGAATACGGGCAGGGCCAATACGGTGCGTTCTTAATCCCGAAGCAGCAATATATTGATAAACGAATCGAAATGATAAGAGATCTGGATTTTGATCAACAGCTCCCCCATCGCCCGAACACGATCCGGGAAAAGCTTGGACTGTCCAGATCAGCCATATCCCGAATAGATCTAAAACCGCTCTCCCAACATGCGGCCTGTCCGGAATACAGAGGCTATTTTCTCAATACCGGTTTTGTGGAACACTACCAGTTGCTGGCCTACCTGAGCACCCGATTTAATGATGCGACCCTGTTTGATATCGGTACCCTGAAGGGATATTCGGCCCTGGCCTTGTCGTTCAACCCCGCCAACAGAGTCATATCATATGATATCAAGGACTTTAAAGAGCTCTCAAAGCCGGAAAAATTGGCCAATATCGAGTACCGTATCGGTAATGCGCTCCAGGATCCGGAATTGGTATCTTCGCCCTTGATTCTGCTGGATACCGAACATAACGGCGTTTTTGAAAATCAGGTTTACTCGTTTCTGAAGCAAAACCATTACAAAGGCCTGCTTGTGCTTGATGATATAAATCTTAACGACGCCATGAAACGATTTTGGCACGCCATCGACTTGCCCAAAGAAGACCTTACCGATATCGGCCACTGGTCCGGCACAGGGATTGTGAATTTTGGCTAACCGATTCTTCTAAGGTCAAAAGGGGCTCCAAATGGAGCCCCTTGTCAACAAAGGCGGATAACCTAAAGTAGATCCGTCTACGGTATAATCTCGTCCCTTATTTTCTGTTAAACATAGACAAAATACCCCTCTTCAAAGGCTTCCCGCCTTTGATACGGCCCATTTGTAGCATACATAGATTGACCACGTGTCTTGGCGCTGCGCTTGAAACCGCTTCTGTTTAACAATGAGATCCGCATCTGTTCTATCATTATTGAAAACAGCTTTAAGAGGCTTGAAAAACAATTCTTTCAACTTTTCCTTCTCGCTCGTAAATTTTTTGTCGAAAGATAAAGTTTTCCTGAAGGCAGTCATAATCCGTGCCTTTACGGATATCCAGAACAAGTATCCCGCCGCTATTCAAACTGCGTTTGGCCAAAGCACAATAGGTACCGGCAGGATAGTGAAAGCCCCAGGACAATAATGAGATGATCAGGTCACACGGTATGGTCTTTTCCGGATCTATGGGGTGCATGTGGATATGTCGGGCATCCACCTGATTCATCGATAAAAACTTCTGGGTAATCCCCAAATGATTATATGGATTTAATTGGGCGTTGAATCCAAATTTAACGGCCGTATCGCCGGTACCATCCATCAACTGAAGGTGAACCTTCTTTCGATAGTGGAAGTAGAGGAAAAGATCGATTCCGGCCATGCCGCAACCGATATCGAGTATATTTTTGCAGTGAACCGGCAAAAAAGGCAGCATCATCCGGTAATCTTCAGCCAAAGAAGCCTTATAGGACGCCCTTAAATCGTCCGCGTCGATATGCGTGCGGTGCACCCTGATCCATGGCAATGCTTCCGGCGGTAGATTCATCTGTACTTTCCTCTAAAGTCACTTTGCAGGAGCGAGTCTTTTCCGGGCGACAATCCAGGTCACGATGGGTATGGTCTCGTCGTTCTTCATGGCCATTTGACAAATCGGGTGAGAAGGATCGCTGGGCACCGGAACTGTGCGAAAGCCCAATTCCATGAAACGCCATACATCCTTGTTGCCCCAACCGCCATAATCGAGAACATCGGCCTGGCAATGCTCTGCAATCAGGCGAAGGGCATCCGGCGTGAATCGCCAATAATCTTTTGGCGTATGATGGATCTCGTTCATAAAACATGTGGTATGCACAATGAACCCTCCGGGTTTCGTCACCCGGACCGACTCTTGGAACGCATGGTACGGGTTGCCTTCGACGTGTTCCAGAACCTGGTCCGATACACAAAACTCAAACGCATCATCCGGGAAAACCAGTCGCAGCATGTCGTGTTCCGGATAGTTCGCCTCGATCCGTTGGCAGTGTTGCAGCCCCATCAACAATGCGAGAAAAGCCGAATGCGAGATGGAGAGACACCTCTTATCCGCGGCGTCATAGGTTTTTAAGAGTCCCCGAAGCCTGGTATACATGTAATGACGTGTAATATTCCAACTGCCCGGAGAGGATGTCTTTAAGGATTCCACGACAATGGATTTGAGAAAATCTTCACTAAAACATTGAAACGGCAATCGTTTTCCTTTCAGTCGTTAAATCCGGAATTTCGAATTCGGAAGTTCAAATAGCAGCGTTTACAGATCATAGATTTCGAAAAGCCAGCACATTATCATAGTCGATCTGCATCTCTGGGTAGAATTGGGGATGGATGTAGCGCAATATATCCTGGTCTTGGCTCCCTCTGGGATATTCGGGCAGCCGCGCACACAAATCCGTATTATAGACACCGTGTCCGAGACGTTTGGATTCCTCTGCCGTAATATCCGCACTTGTGATGTAGGCGTTTGCAGCTGTGAGAACCTTCAACAGGAAATCCCTTTGGCCGATATAGACCCCGCTGTTGAGATAGCGACCGGGACGAATTTGATCCGTCCATTGCTTGACCGCCGGCATGCACGCGTATCCTCCCATAAAACTGGTGGACATGAAAAGCAGCCTGCAGTTCTTCTGACGGAAAATCTCCAGTATTTTAAAAGGATCACCCACGAAAACGGCATCGTCCGCATCACAGAACAATACATTCTCCGGGCCGCCAGGATGATCTTCCAGGTGGTGCAGCAGCCATTTCAGCTTGAACGTGTTGCGCCAGGGGCCATCAAAGGGCTCCGATAATCGTCGGTATCCTTTGATCCCCAGATAATCCAAACTCTTCTCCAGCAACGAATGCGTCGGATAATCGTGACAGGTGATGATGTCCAGCGCCTCAGGTTTTCTATGGCGGTCCCGCAACCCGGGCACCTGTTGCATCAACCCGTACAAGATCTCACCCAGTCGCTTATTGTGAATGATGGGTGCTGGCAGTTTGCTCAACACCGAGGCGATTTCAGCGCGCTTGCCAGCAGATTTCGGTGGCAACCTGTGCAATGTTCTATTCTCCAAGATGCATGACACGTGGCGGATCGCCGACATTTCCATAGATATGCAGTCCCCATTGGGCGTGGGCACGGCGGAATCCCTGGGCCCGGATATCCCGGACATGGTTTCGAAAGAGAATTTCTTCAACGCCGAACGCGCTTCCCCCCAGATCGTCGGCCACTAGACGCAAGGCTTGCCCGCAGATCGGCAACCACTCATTCTTCAGCTTCTCGGTCCGGATGATGCTTGGATTGTTGGAATAGGAAGATGTTCGCATCAAAGGGTATGTTCCATGGACGGAATCGACCTCCATTAAGAAATCCTGGCCATTCAAGTAGTTATGTCGCTTATTAAATCGGATGGCGTTGATATCCTGGTCATTGTTCATCAATTCAATGATCGCCGGCAGCATAATCTTTTCGCCCTGGAACATCCAATCATGCTCGAGAAAAAATAGAAAAGGCGTTTCAATGCTCGGTATGATTCGATTGAGAACGTTGAAAAGTCCAATTCCCGGAAACCGCTGGAGCAGGAATCCGTTTTCCCGGCAAAAAGCTTCTATCGATTGGGCATATTGCGCATCCCGTTCACACCCGTTTGGATTTGAATCGTAGCACATGATTTTCGGACAGGTCGAAATCTCCTCGCCGAAAACGCTTGTCAGGGATCCGAATGTCGCTGTTACGAGCTTGTTTGAAGGCGGAGACAAGGCTTTGAATTTTTCCAGCCGCTTGGTGCAGTGGGTCACCATGATCAGGGTAATGCTGTCCATTAGACGGGACCGACTGCCGATTTTCAACCCTTCTGGATTATTCCTGATAGCGGGAACATCCACCGCTCTGCCGTCTGGTTGAACCGTACAGCCCTTGGGAGAATTGTTTCCCGGATCCAATGCAGCGGCGGCCTGAAACGCGAGCCAGCCGTCGCGCTTGCGGTTTAATGCGGTTAGCGCACGTCCCAACGCTGCGTAGATCCGGCTGGCATGCTGTGGTTTGAAGGCGACGCGGCCCTGACACCACATGGGCAAGGGACGGATTTGCTTATCAGACCCGAACAGATTGGGAAGGCACGCAAGGGCACGATGATACCAGTCAACGGCCGTCTCCCAATCCATTCTGTTCTCATAATACTGCCCTTTTGCAGCAAATTCGAAAATTGGATTCAATACCGCTCCAGGCGCTGGATCCATACGGCCCTTTGATTCTATCATCCCCATTTATTCATATCGCCTCTTCCCGGCTTCCGGTGCGCTTGATGAACGATCTCCCAGTCAAATCGGAGCCGATTGCCGGTGCGATAGGTGCCGTTTAGGAGTTGCTGCTTTTTGGTTTCCAGCAACGCTTTATTCTTCATGTTATCTCTGTCCAATGTTTTTGTCAGCGCCACTTCATGCAGTATCAGCGCCCCGTCGATCATATCGCTCCTCAGGCTTTGCTTGGCAACGAACCGGAACATGGTGTCATCGTGACCACGGAAGCCTGAAAAATCCTCGTCAAAACCACCGATCAGATCAAAGGCCTTCTTGCTGATGACAAATGAGCATGGGTGAGGATAATGGGGCTTGCCGTTAAGAATGCGATTAAAGCGATAGAGGGTATATGGGTCCTTCCGCTTATCATGGGCCTGTTTTAAACCCTTCAGGGTAATCTCATGATCGATATCGACAAAAGACAGGTATTCGGTGTTGACAAGATGGGCGCCCAGATTTCTGGCTCCAGGCTGATTCCACGGTATGTCCTGCTTGATCCTGGCCATCGTAGGATTCAAATCAACCTTCGGTGCGGGAAGTGATCTGGGAGACCCGTCATCGACCAGGACAAAGTATGTCTTATCCTTCAAAACGGCCGGCAATGCATTCCATACATTGAGCTGGCAGGTGACAATAGAGGTATCCCTATACCAAGGACAAATAACTGTTATCATTTTCAATACATAAATGGTGCGTAGCAGGATGCACCTGTGATAGAGAAGAGAATCTCAGCGACTTACCTTAAGGTCTGGTCGAATTTGTTCAAATAAGGCGTGCGTTGATATATTTTACAATGCCAAGCTGTGGTTTGCAGATTTTGGCATCGAAAAGGAGATGGGTGCTGAGGCGTTCATCGATGGTGCGGCGATCCTGTTCGGAATGATATTCGATCATAAGGATACCGACATATGGCAGATAGGCCTGCAGGCTCTGCAATATTTCGACTTCGCTGCCCTCTGTGTCAATTTTAATAATATCAATATAAGTGAGCCCGGTTTGATGCAGTGCGCTCGCCGCGTCTTTTACCGGCACTCGGATCGAATCGGAAGAAGTCATTGCTGAAGCTCTCAAGGTATTTTCACCACTGTTCCTTGGGTTCAAGTATAGCGACGCCATCTCCCCATGATTGGACAGCGCATAGGGATAGACATGGATCCGTGAATCATGGGCCGTATTTCGCTTGAGCAATTCTACCGTCTGGGGTGCGGGTTCAAAACAAAAGACGTCGCAGTCGTGCCGCAAATCCTTCATATAGAGGGCGAACAAGCCGACATTGGCGCCGATATCGACAACATTCAATGATCCGGATGGCAGATATTGTGGCGGAACATGGTAATCGTGTTCTTCGAAGATGTTTCGAATGCGAAAGACTTCGTTTCGGGGGATCCAGACTTGGCGACCGCTCCCCTCTCCTTGCTGTTGACCCCGATCGGCCTGAGCCCGAATGACTTGAGCCCGAATGACCTGAGCCCGAATGATCTGAGATGGATACATTGGCAGTCGATCCCCTTGCTAATCCATGCACGCCGATGCCTTGATGGCATCGGCATAGTCGGAGCGACCGCTGTCCATCAATTTTCCAACCAAATCCTCAACGGCGATGCGCAGCACCTGTGGAGACATCTCTTTCACCAGAGCAGAAAAACCCTCACAGCCCTCCTCGGATCCCACCACAACACAGTGCGCGGCAGCCAGCATAAACCTGGCCGGCAGGTACCTTTCATGTTTTTGAAGCAGGGCTTTTAAAACCGCCGCGGCACTATCCGCCTGTCCCTTCATGATCATATTAACGGCCAGATTGTAATGGCCTTCCTTGAGGTCGGGATTGGCTTGAATGGCCTTTTTTGAATATGCAATCCCTTTGTCGTATCGTCCCAGTTGCCAGCAAGCACCGGCCATATTCACAAATGCCTCAGGATACCCCGGACGCACATCCAGCAGGCGTTTCCACAAATCGATGGCCTCTATCCACCGTCCCAATTGGCCGGCCTGCACCGCCAGCTCTCTGAGCGCAACAGGGTCATTTCCCAACTGATCCAATTTGGTATATCCCAATTTAAAATACGTTTCAGCCTTGCGCTTGTTCTTCGCCTCATTGAGAAGGCCATAATGATGGACCGGGACCGGGCACGCCCGGACGCCAATACCTGCCGCCCTTAACTTGGTATCAACCATTTCATGGACCGGAAATACAAACCGTATGTCGGATCGGTTGGGGAACAACCGCACCTTATCAGTGGGAAACCATCCGATACCGGCCTCCTGTTGTGGATAGCTGTTGTCATTGGGCTGCCATTCCATGGTATTGGCCAAATTCAAATAATTTCGGGTCTGGAGAGAATAGGCACAGGAATGGGTCTCATCGGTTTGGATCGTCCGCCATAGCGCATCGAAATCCTGCGGTGCAATGACTTCATCGGCGTCCAGAATCAAAATCCAATCCCCTTGCGCTTTATCCAGTGAAATATTGCGCACCTCGGAGAAATCGTCCCGCCATTTCGAATGGTACACACGAGCCCCGTAAACCGTGGCAATATCGGCGCTTCGATCATTGGAACCGGTGTCAACGACAACGATTTCATCGACCAATTTCCTTACCGAATTAAGACACGGGCCCATGAAAGCCCGTTCATTTTTCACAATCATGCACAAGGAGATGGATCGCTTCGAGGGTGAGCCCTTTTGGATCGAATCCGGCCCCAGATGCTCCCGGACCGACAGCGCTGCATCAATGAGGGCGTCATCAGGCGTTGAAAAGGCCATCAGGGTCTCAATGCATTCCATCGCGGCCGGATAATCCTCCTGCTTCAAAAAGAGCGCGATAAGCATGCCTCGAATCGAATGATTCCAGGGATGCGTCTCCAGCAGGCGGTCGAGAAAGCGCACAGCCTGCGGGACCGCTCCAATAGCTACGGCTTCTTTGAAATAGGCCTGCAGCAAATTCTCTTGATCAGGCGTTTCGATCAACGCTTGCTGCAAGGCATTCAATTGTGTAGTTTGACTTTTATATGAATCAAATGCGTTTTTCGGCAATGGTCATGGACTCAATTCGGATAACATCTTTGTAAGTGTGTTTTCTTCCTATTATCAGCTCATCGGCTGCTTTCGTCGGGCCGGCCCATTGCCCTGCGGAATCATGCAGGATCACAATGCCGCCCTTGATGAGCCGTTGCTCCCAGTTTAGCAGATCCGCTTTGACATCATCATATTCATGACTGCCGTCGATAAACAACAGACTGATTTTTTCATTGAATGAGGCAAAGGCATCACTTGAGGATTTTCGGACCGGCATCACCCAGTCAAACACGCCGGCTCTTCTGAGGTTTTCTTCAAATACCACATAGGTGCTTCGGCCTTTCAGCGCATCCTGATGCTCGATGCTGCCTTCGAAGGTATCGATGCAGATGATTTTTTCACCGTTGCGTTCCTTGGCCCCTTTTGCGAGCCAATAACTGCTTTTTCCCATAAATGAGCCGATTTCCAAAACCTTGCCGGCCGCGTCGATGTTCTCCAAGCTCAGGGAATACAGGATAAACGCTTCCGGAGGAAACAACCATCCTTGTATATGGCTCGACTCTTTCTGATTGTCGGAGATTTTGTTCAGAAATTCCAGTGTTTTCATTTAGACCTCATGAAGATAACGCGCCACGGTCAATGCAGTGCGCATCATCCTGCAGCAGTAGCGCCAATCCCTTTTGAATGCACGTCAAGTGCGGTGCTGATCTCTTCCAGCGCCTTCCGGGCCGATTCATTCCACGGTTCGATTTCGATGACGCGATTGTAGAACACCCTGGCATCCTCTGTCTGCCCCACATGGGCGCTGATCATCCCGCATCCAATGAGGCTCTCCAGGTCTTGCGGATTCTCCTCCAGTACGCCGAGATAAAGTTTCATGGCCTCTTGGATGCGACCTTGCTCCATCAGGTAGATATCGGCCAGATTCTTCCGGTAGGTATGATCCGTTGGTACCAATCGAACCGCCTGCTCATAGGCTGAAACCGCTTTTTCCTTTTCACCGGTTTCAAAATACAATACTCCCAGATCATTGTGGGCATTGGCATCCTCCGGTGCTATTCCGACATACCGGGTCAAATCATGTATGGCGCCGGGCAAATCCCCCTGGGAAGCCTTGGCCTTGGCCATGTTATACAAATCTGTTTCGTCTGGTTGGGAAAGGTCATTCAGCTGCTCAAGCTGGCGCATCATCTGCTGACCATTCTCGTTCCATGGTTCGATCTCCATCGCTGTAGCATAAAATTCCCTGGCGTCGTCTGTTCGGCCTAAGCTCAGGCAAATTTGACCGACACTCAGCAATGCATCGACATCTCTTGGTATTAGTTTTAGCACTTGAACGTAAGTCTTGAGCGCTTTCGCATGGTCGCCCGTCACAGCCAAATAAAAATCCGCCAAATTCTTCTGGAAGGTGTCATTCTCCGGCTGCAGTGCTGCTGCTTTTTCGTAGTGGTTCAAGGCGGCTTGCATGTTGCCGCTTTCATACTGCAAAACGCCCAGATCATTGTGGGCCAGCGCATAATTGTCATCCTTGGCCAGCGCCTGCTCCAATAATGCGATGGCTGTTTCGCAATCCCCTACCTTTATTTTGTCTCCGGCGGCAGCATAGAGATCATCAACTGACAATGATTCGGTGCTTTGTTCCAACCCCGGATCGTTCATTTTTTCCAGGATCTGACGAACCTCGGCATTCTGAGGATCCAACGCCAAGGCCTGCTGGTAGTATTGCCGGCCCTGCGGGTAGCGATGCAGCGAAACAGACAAATGGCCTGCCATGATCAAGGATTCGATTTGTTGCGGATCAACCTTCAATACGTCTTCATAGTGGGTCAGTGCATTTTTTATATCTTTTTCCACGACATAGTAATAGTCGGCCAGATTCTTAAGGAAGGCAGGATTACCCGGATCAAGTATCGCCGCTTTTTTAAAATGCGCCAGCGCTTTATCCGTGTCCGCCTGCTCATAGGCCAGGGCAGCCATTTCATTATGAAACCGGGCATTATCTGGAAAATCCGCCAGCAATTTCTCCATTGCCCAGAGCGCTGACGCTGTATGCCCGTTATCGACCAACATTTCGATCGCTTTGAAAATGGTTTCCGGTGAATGCATATTATTCCCTCCTTGCGTTAGCGCCTCATTGGTCGATTTATTGTCATTTGTCGAGGCTGTCCATCTTTTTGGGTCATTCTGAACATCAGTCCGTACCTTTGGATTCAGATGCTTTTCGTCTTCTGTCATTATTCCCATCACTTTGATTTCCTCTGCAGCCCGGCGGTAATGCCGGAAAATTTCTCGATCCTCTTTTTGCTTCTTTTGCTGATTGGCGTGTTCGATGCTGTCCGGGCGGTCCAAATATAATCCCAATGGTTTGGGAATATGATAAAATTCATGGGTCTGAGAGATCCGTAGCCAAAATTCAAAATCAGCGGAGACTTCATATTTTTCATCAAAGTATCCGTATTCTTGATGGACAGCCTTTCGCCAAACCGGTTGCGGCCCGATAAAGCACCCTTTCTCCAATAGGGTCGTGCGGTCCCAATCATACCAGCGATACATGCCGGTCGGCGTACAATCGCGAAAGGTCTCATTTTCCGTTCGGGTTTTAATCACATCGGCGTAGACCAGCGCAATCTCGGGATTTTTCTCCAATGCCCCAACCATCAGCGCATATGCATCGTGGCGATGGCGGTCATCGGTGTTGGCGTTGGTGATATATTTGCCCAGCGCAAATTTTATTCCTCGATTCCAAGATTGATAGACCTTTTCACGCTTCGGTGTTCGCAGATATTTGATATTGGCATAGCGTTTCTGGAAATCCCTGACGATTGCGGCCTCATTCTCTTCCGATGCGCTGTCGACCACAATAATTTCCAATCGATCGGCAAGGGTTTGATGCTCCAAATCTTCGAGGCAGCCCTTGATAAATCTTGCAGCGTTATAAGTTGATACAATGGCCGTCAGCAAAATGGCGGGTTTATCCTGTAAGGTTTGGACAAAGGTAGCCAGTCGACGGGCGGACGACGGCCAATCAAATCCGGCGGCGCAAGCATACCCTTTTTCGATATAAGCCTGCCTTGTGGAATTATCCGCAATTTTTCTCAAAGCCAGGGCCAATTTCCCAGTTGAATCCAGATCCGCGAAAAGGACGGCGTCTCCTCCAATTTCGACAACAGCCGGCGATTCATTCGCAATCACCGGACATCCGCAAGCCATCGCCTCAATGACAGGAAGGCCGAAACCTTCATACCGGGAAGGCACCAATAGCGCCTCGGCCCCGCCATATGCGGCGGCCAGGGAAGGATCATCCAGATAGCCCACAAAACGAATATCCAAATGTTCTTTTAGACGTATTTCGGTTGGAGACAATTGGGGCTCACCGCCGACGCAGACCACGGCAGGCTTCTCGTCGGCGCTCAATTGCGCCAGTTGTCGAAGCAAGCCTTCTCCGTTTTTATAGCCATGACGGTTGCCAACCAGCAGCACATAAGGGGTATGGAGGTTGAGTTCGCCTTTCAGCTTGTCAATCTGCTGCTCGGATGGTGGTCGGAATGAAGGATCAAGCCCATTGTGCACGACATGCACGGGTCGTCGGGCAACCTGGGGATAGGCCTCGACCAGGTCGTTTAACGTGGTTTTCGACACACAGATAAATGCATCGGCCGTTTCAATGGCGCGCTGCTTGGCCACCCACTCCGGCTGAGTGAGATCGAATCCGAATTTTTCCGGAATCATATCATGGATCATCACCAGATTGACGATGCCAGGGGCACGCGTAAAATAGGTGCTGATAAACACGTCGGCTTTTAGATCCCGGCATGTTTTGCGCAGCATCTCATCGTCCTGATCCAAAAAGGTGCTGCGATTCCAATTATATGGTGGAATCTCGAGGCTCTCCCCTATTCCATCGGGAACAGGGTATCCTTGCCTTTGGAGGACCGTGATTCTCGCAAAGGGTGTCTGCAAAACCAACGCGCGTATGAGATTATCCCAGACCCTGAATATTCCCCCGCGGTTCCCGGACTGAAGCTGAAATATGACGCCATCGATGACGATCCGCAATCCACTGCTCTTTTTCGAGAATTCACCCCGTTTGCCTGTAATTTTATCCAATCGCACGGGGGACACATCTTTTCCGATATTGGGGCGATCCATACGATCGGCATGGCAATGGTCTTTAACCCATGGCAGATAGTCTCCCACCCGCAATGGGAATTCTTTTGCCTGCTGCAATTTTCGCCATTGTTCCACTGCGTTGGGGTATCCGTAGTAGCGTTCTTTGAAACGAACCTGCTCCTCTAAGCTGTAAGCGTGGTGCGTAAAGACAAGTCCGGCGGCTTCAGTCTCTTTATGGGTGAAGGGGTTAATGGCTGCGGTATCGATCCACCGGCCGTCTATATTGGCCATCAGGGATGGCGGTTCGTGGCTTTTCCACTGCATCCCTTTTCGGTATCGCCACACGCGAATCCATTCGTAAGCGTTGTTATGGCTGTAGGCATCAGGGGTAATGGTTAGCAGATCGGGTCCAATGAAATAGTGACAATGGAAAAAAGCGGCTGTTTTTTCCGGATGCCTGTCAAACAGACCCCAGGCTTTACGGATCTGTTCAACGGTCCAGATCTCATCGACATCCACCTGCCACAACAAGCAATGCGCCGGTAAATTAACCAATGGAGCGTCGATCATTTCGCGTTTTCCATCCCAAATCCGCCCCTTGGGTTTGCGGTAAACCGTCACCTGTTGCGGATAAAGGGAAGCAATGTGGTCCAGATAGGCACTGGTGCCGTCAACACTCAACCCATCATCATGAAAACCAGCATCGATCCTCCCCCCATTGGCCATGCTCCATGCCGTATCATGCTTTAGATCGGCCACACCTTCTATGATGTTTTTTTGAACCTTTTTAAAGACAGCATATCCGTTGCGCAAAGTCAGATCTTTTTCTACAAGCGCATAGTTGGCGTCACTTTGCAGGCGCTGAAAGTTGTGATGGTTTTTATAACCCCGGATATCATCCAGCAGGATATATTTGGCGCCGTATACGTCCTCCATCTCCTCCCGGCCTGTGAATTCGGATCCATCGATGAGCACCATATCAAAAGCATCGATACCATATTGGGATTTTATCCTTTTGATGCCATCACCGTCTTTGTTCCTGTCGGCCGCGTACAATTTGTCGTCCTGCAGCCACTGCAACACCTGAGACAATGGATAGCTGTTGAGCGAAGATGGATTATGTCGATAAAATGCAGCAATATCGTCTTCGGAAGGAAATCTTCTCAAAGATACGGACGAGGCATTGAGAAACCGTCAATAAACGCTCTGGTGCTGCCAGAGCCGTCCGATGAGCCGATTTCCAGCGCTGTAGAAACATCGTCCTGTGAAGCGATCCGCCGGATGGCGTGAAACAAAGGATCATTAAAGATTTCAGGCGGAATGATTCGATCCAGGCGATTACGATGACCGATATTCCTGCTGTTATGGCTACAAGCTTTATGCAAAGTAGTTGTGCTTTTGTAAGTATTCGTCACGATGGTCCAAATACCACTGCCAAGTTTCCTTTAGCCCGTTCTGGAGACTTGTGCACGGTTGGTAGTCGACAATCTCTCTAGCCAAGGAGATATCCATTACGCGCTTGGGGAATCCCGACGGTTTATCCGCATCGAAATAATAATTGAAATCAATGAAGCTGCGTAACGTCTCCACCAATTCTTTAATCGAATAGCCGATGCCGCTGCCCAGATTGATATAGGCGTGATCCCCGGTTCCATAGTACATGGTCTGGATGATACCTTCAGCCACATCCCGGCTATAAGCGAAATCTCGTACCGCCGATCCATCCCCCCAAACGATTACCGGGTCATCCTTCCTCATGATTTTACACATTAAGCTCGGGATGACCATGGCATTGTCAGGGTCGAAATTGTCTCCCGGACCATATACATTGCACGGTCGCACGACGTAATAGGTATCCAGATCGTATTGGATCTTATAGGTTTGAACTTGAAATTCGGCCATCCGCTTGGCCCAGCCCGCATAAAAATCCATCGGTGGCCCATCTTCGTTCTGCCCTTCCTTAAACACCTCCGCGCTGGCATAAGCACCAATGGAGCTTGTGTAAACCAATCGCTGCACCCCTTTTTGGCGTGCGGTTTCCAAAACATTGGTGTTAAACATGAGCGCAGAAACAAAATGGCTGGCAGGTTTCTTGATCGTTACATCAATGGACCCCTTGATACCGGCCATGTGAAAGACAAGGTCGTCATTCTGGATGACCTCACGACAGAAGCCGATATCGGTCAGATCACCGTAGACGTAATCTGCCTTGGGATTAATGTTGATGTTATCGAGGGAGATGACCCGCACATTTGCGCCGGCTTCGCATAACATATCGACAACCTGTCTGCCGATAAGTCCGGTCCCCCCGGTTACCAGGACATTCTTTGCGTTGAAATAGGCTGATACGTTTTCACTAAGCATGGAAAATTCCTTTAGGCGCCTCTAATCGGCACATTGCCACACCACGGCCGAGGCATCGTGATGGATGCCGCCGATCATGGGTCTGTGGATATCTATAATTCGGATCTCATTGTTTTTTGCCCGTTCCTTCAGCGCGTTCAGATATCCATTGAGGTAATCGCGTCTGTTACAATACATTGTCGCCAGATAATCATATAGATTGTCCTTTTCAAAGAGCTCGACGATAGATTCAAAATGAAAAACGAGAGAAGGTTTTTTGCGAATTAAAAAAGACAGCAATTTTTCGAAATTCTCTCCAATCTGTTCCATGGCGTGCAAGGTAAACACAACACTATTGGGTTCAAATTCTACGGATTCACTGGGGTTGAGCATATCAAACCGAATGCCGCTGACATTCTTGAAACAGCGCTCATGGATGAGCTGGGCGATTTTTACCGATGCCTTCGTCCAGTCCATTCCGATGATGTTTTTTTCCGGAAACAGCTTGCCCAGTGCAAAGATGTTTTGACAACTGCCGCAGCCAATCTCATAAATGTTGTCAAAATCCTGGAAATATTGGATAAAGAATAGGTGTCGAACAATGCGCAACAGGTCGTATTCAATGTTCGGATTTTCAGGCCTGATGATTTTCTTTTCAAATCGAAAAAATTTACTGGGCCGAAAATATTTGGGCTTGAGGCTCCTTTCAGATCCATCAGCTCTGAACGCTTCATAATTCTCACCCCATCCTTTCTCCCAGGCCAGTAGATTTTCCTCACGGTTTCGACGGGCCATCGGCAGATGCATTTGTCGGATGGTATCCAGAATATATTCTTCAGCCTCGTCCTTTGTCGTCGATTGATAGTTGGTGTTAATATTTTTGAACTGATTCGCCAGGTTATCCGGAAAATCGCGGGGATGGATATTCATCATTTCGGATATCTTTTCTATGTCGATACATTGATGCGCTTTTCTATTCATCGTTTTCACCACGTTCATTCCAATACTCCCCATACCGTATCGGAGGTTGCATCCCGGCTAGTTTGGACACTTCAGCGCATGATCCCACGCCTCAAATATGCCGTTGAGGTATTGTTCTTCGCGTTCTCTTTCCATGACGTTTAACTTGCTGTCATTGGGTGACCGCATATACAGCAGCGCGCGATATTTATACGATCCAACCGCAATGCTTTCAGGATGCGCCACGTCTATGAAATTAGTGAGATCAGCATATGTTTTTTCCGATTTTGTTGTGAGAATGATGACCCCGTTCATCGACAGGTAGCCGACAAGGCGGTCAAACTGCTCAAGATAGGTGGCAGGAAAAATATCCGGCAGATAATAGACCATATCTAGCTGATCCGCTATTCTGATCGAGCCCATCAACCGGGAAACGGCTGTCTCCGGATCTCCGCCGACCAAGTGGTAATGTCCCCTATAGTCAAATTTGTCGCGAAGCGTCTCAAGAAACCCGCCCAAACGTGCTCCATTTGGATCATTATTAACGGCAAAATAATAAACGGCAGGATTGGTTGCAGGGACAACATAAGACCCAATGGTATACGGAGCGCCGAAATCAACGTAATATTGCGGCTGGATTTTGTTTATAACAGACGAGAGCAAGTAAATGGCAGGCCACTCCGTCCCCCTTAGTTTATGCGCACCAAGGACATGCAACAGTTTTTCTATCCGCGGCGCTTTTGAGAGAGTGGCAAGGAGATCCCGTCTGCAAACCGGCAATTTCTTCTTTTTCGTTATGCGGGATGGGGTTGATTTAATGGTATAGGTTTTAAATTGCCTGTCTGCGATCCCCCAATTTTCATTATTGGCGGTTATTTTGCGGCTGATCTTCTGTGGATTCTGATCGATGACATTGGTAGCCCGCATCTGCGGTGGGCTGTCCATTTCATAGCAATGAATTCCATAGTGATTTAAAACAACTGTCGGGTAAGCTTGATTGATTCGCAATCCGACTTCTATATCAGACCACCCCCACTTGGTCAGCGATTCATCAACGCCCTGTGCTTTGTGCCACAATTCACGACTCATCAAAACCGCACCCATATGCGCGTTTAGCCCTGGCAGGTAAGGCGGGTCTGAGCATCGCCAGGAATTATAGGTAAGGAACTTTTCGATGGCATCCATATCAGGTTCTTGTTCGATGAACTGCCATGGGATGAATTTTCGGCCTATCAGCATAAGTGTATGGTTCAGCTCAAAGTGGTCGTTGCAGCCTTGATGGAGGAGCGCGCATAGGCTCTTTAGGCCGCCTGCTGGAAACAGGATATCGGAAGGCATGAACATCAAAAAGCGTCCGGAAGCTCTCCTGATCGCCACATTCTGAGAAAGGGCGGTATTGAAGGCCTTGCCGGGCGGATTAAGGGCAGCCGCCTTCTCCGGCGGCACATGGATAAATTCCGTGATTCGCGAAGCTTCTGGACTTAGCTGTAGATCTTCTCCCAATTTGCGATCGCTGTTCCAGTCCACGACAAGGATTTCGATAAGACGACCTAATGCATGCTTCTTAATGCCACTTGCGATATAATCAAGAGATGTCTTGAGACGATAGAGAAAGTTCCCGCAATAATTGTCATTTCTGGCCATCATGCAGATGGTGAGCAATTTGATCTTAGCGGATGCGCTGATGATCTCAGGCAGTGTCTCAGGAAGCCTTTCCTCAGCAACGCGATAAGAGGAACCAGGCGACCCATTTTTGAAGGCATCAACTATCATCGTTTTATAAGCCGTCTCAATTTTTTCAGCAAAGACGCGCGCATCATTGAAGCCATATTCCTTTGTCATTTTTCTGAGATTGCGCCTGTAGTCTGCAATGGCCTGCCGATCGTTGGCTAATGCAACCGCTTTGCCGATATATTCATCCGCCGACCTGGCCAGGAGCTGGTCGCACCCGGAAGCATGCAGCAGTGAGCCGCCATATGTGGATGAGAAGCGTCTGCCGTAATAGCTAATGACCGGAACGCCGTACCACAGAGACTCAGCAAGGGTATTGCCGCCGCAATAGGGCCAAGTATCCAATGAGATATCCACATGCCGGTGGTTTGCGACAATCTCCTTTTGACTGGCGCCTTTGATAATGCGCAGTCGATCTTCTGCAATCCCATGCTGAACAAACTGCTTTTGCATGTATCGTCGATTATCTTCCAGTGACAGTTCATTGTTGCGGATCAGGATTCTAGATCCGGGTACCTGGTGCATTATTTCACACCACCATTTAATGAGCGTGGCATTGCACTTTGCGCCCGATCCGAAGCTGCCAAAGGTGATAAACCCATTATTTGTACAAGGAGGGGCGCCTTGTTCATGGCTGTCATCCTTTGCCTCAAAATTAAAGCAAAAGAATGATCCTGGAAGTCGATATACCCTTTCTGTATAGAAGGAATCCTCTTCTTTCCTCAAGGCGATAGCGTCGGCTATAACATAATCGACATTGGGAATCCCACACGTTCCCGTGTGATTTAGATAGGAGATCTGAACGGGAGCGCAGCGCGCCGCCATGGCGCTGAAACGGTGTCCGGGACTGAATCCAGCTGTTTCAACCAGAATATCGATGCGATCTGTGCGGAGTTGCCGAACATAGTCCCTATCCGCCAATTGGCCAACATCACGAAACACATCGGCATGCGCTTTAACCCTTTCCACATCTTCAATGGGATGTTGCATGGGCGGCCATGGATCGGTCCAATATAAGAATATTTCAAATTTGCTACGATCATGAGCACGAATTATGGGAAGCAATTGATTCTTGATCGTACTGGAAGTAAAAAATGGACATGCATAGCCAACCCTTATTTTGCGCTGGCCATCATAGGGTTCAAACGAATGGCCACTTTCGCCTGCACCACGATAGGAGAATCGATCAGCCCATTTCTTGTGCTCTTCCAACAGTTGGGCGCTGGTCACTGTCGGCGATTTCAGCAAGGTCTGTAAATAGGTGGAATATTGTGCTTGGGTGAATCGATCGATCGCTTTGCGCCATATTTCGGCCGCCTTATCCACACACCCCCTGGATTCGTATATTTTGCCTAACGTATAATAGCTTGAAGGATATTCGACTCCAAATTGCCCGATGTTTTTTTCATAGGCTCGAATGGCGGCATCCGTGTGCCCCACCGCCATGCAAAGGTCTCCATACAGCTGAAGAATAACAGGCTCATCCTTCTTCTCGTCCATCTTTGCCCTGAGGTAGGAGATGGCATCGATCGCCCTTTTGTTACAGACAATATGTTGAACCGTCCGCTTTATTTCTTCAGCATATGAGGACAATATTCCCTCCTGGTGCTTTTTGTCAGCAGGATCAATCTCATGTGCGGTGCAGATCCATTATTCAGTGGATTACGCGGCGTTCCGGGATTGTGCCAGCACGTTTTGATACCACGCGACGGTATCTGAAAGTCCCTGCTCAAGTCCGACTTGAGGGGAAAAGCCGAGGATGGTTCTGGCCTTGCCGGTATCGACAATTCGTGCCGGAATTGTGGTGGGCTTCGTTGCGTCGAATTCGATTCTGGCGCTGTCATGTTTGGTTGCTTTGAGTATAATTTCAACTACTTCTTTAATTGCTGTCGGCTTGCCATATCCTATGTTAATGGGGTCGGTATGCGGGTGAATTTCCAACAGCAAAAGGCAGCCCCTGACCAGGTCCCTGACGTGCAGAAAATCACGAATTTCATCGCCAGTGCCCCAGACCACAAAAGGGTTTTCGCGTTCAACCGCTCGACGGATCAACGCCGGGATGACATGCCCGGTTAAGGGGTTGAAGTCGTCATGGCGGCCATAAACAGCAGTGGGCCGGCATATCGCAACCTTCATTTCTGATTTGTTGGAGACAAATTCAGAAATGAGCTCGATATAGCGTCGCATCCAACCATAGCCGAAATAAACATCCGGGGGCGGTCCGCTGAACATTTCCTCCTCTTTGACCGGATAGTCTGCAGCAGGATACGCTGTCGTGCCGCTCGAAAAAACAAGCGCGCGTTTCACACCTTGGGTCCAGGCCGCCTCCAGGATCCGAGCGGTAAGAATTAGGTTGGTCGTAATGGCCGACATTGGGTTGGTCACCGTCGTGCCGGCTGCGGACACAGCACCCGCTGCATGGAACAGATAATCAACGCCCTCGCATACGCGCAAACAATCATCGGGCATTGTTAAATCGGCACTGACAAAATCCAGTTCCTTGCCTTTGATCCGGGGCGATCGATGGTGCAAGGGGATGCGTATTTTGGCCCCTTTTGCCAGGAGTGCATCGACGAAATGGGATCCTACAAATCCGGTTCCACCGGTCACCAATACCGTTTTGTCCTTATAGAACATGCAGCCTTCCTTCTTTTTGTATCTGTGAGCGTAGATAGGATGCAATGCCACCGGCATCCAGGCCAAGCTGATGACGCGCGTCGTGAACGGTACCGTACCAGCTGCAAAAATGGTCGCCTAAACCATAATAGGAGAGACTCAGATGCGGGACTTCCGCGATGGCCTCATAAAGTCCATGGGCATCATGGATCACAACAATTCTGGTTTGCCTGAATTTTTCGATCAGCGCGATATCGATGGGTTTGATGGTATGAAAGTAAACGAGGTTGATATCCAAGTCCGATGCGGCTTGCAATACATTGTCGAGGATCGGTCCGGCTGTCATGACGGTTAGATCAGCACCCACATCTCTGATGATTACACCTTTTCCAAATGCTACCGGTACATCGATTTGATGGGGATGATCGGACAAACGGAAATAGGTCGTCTTATCGCTATTGTATTGGCTGCGTAGGAGGACATCCAGCTCTTTGGTGGATCCTGGCTGCAAGACCTCTATTTCAGGCAGCAGCCTCAAATTGGCAAGATCTGTATAAGAGTGATGGGTGGCACCATCCCACGCGTAGTCAAATGAGGCGCCACAAGTAACCAGATTCGCGGGAAATCGATTGTAGCAAAGGTCGAGCTTTATCTGTTCGAGGCTGCGTTCGGTTAAAAATGGGGTGATGGTATGGACGAATGGCGTGAATCCCTGGGATCGGAGCCCGCCGCTTACGCTGATCAGCGTATTCTCACAAATGCCCATATTGTAAAAGCGATCTGGATATTTCCGCTTGAATTCATCAAACAAATAAACACTGACATCGCCAAAAACCAACACGATGGAATCATCGTCTGCAGATAGATCCATGATAGTGTCTTTAAACTGCTTGCGCATCGAGTTGCTCCATTAACAGGTCCAGTTGATCCTTGGACGGTGATTTGCGATGCCATTCATATTGATGATCCGACAATGTCCGGCAGCCGAATCCTTTAACTGTTTTGGCGACAATCGCTTTGGGACCGCTCACTCTTGTATTAAAAGCCGACTGGAGCGCATTTAGATCGTGGCCGTCCAATTCGAGAACATGAAAGCCAAATGCCTCAAACTTCCTTTTGGGGTTCACCAATTGCAGTCCTCTCGAATGAGACCGATTATCGTCATAGATCACCGTCAAATTTTCCAATCCAAGGTGATCGGCTACCATCAAGGCTTCCCATACGGTGCCTTCATTTGATTCCCCGTCTCCAATTAATGTGTACACCTGCCGCGTTTCGTTTTTCAGTCTGATCCCCAGGGCAGCCCCTACGGCCAATCCAATGCCGTGGCCGAGCGATCCCGTCGACGCTTCCACTCCGGCGATTTTAGATCGGTCTGCATGACAGCCGAATCTGGAATTGAATGCCCCGAAAGAGTAAACCTCTTCCACAGCAAAATAGCCAAATTCTGCAAGCACGGTGTATAACGCCAGAGAAGCGTGCCCCTTGCTGAGAATAAAAATATCTCTTAGGGGCCATTTCGGATATTGAGGATCATGTCTCATATGTTTGTAAAGGGCATACAACACCTCAACCACCGAAAAGCAAGTGGGGATATGCCCATGGCCGCTTGCATGGGAGATTTTTATGATATCTTCCCTGATTTTCTTGCACGCGCTATTCATTCGATCACCATAAATGAGATTCTTGCCGTCATGGGCAATCGTTCTATGCGCAGATTGTTGATTTCCATGCTTTCCATCAATGCGATGGTTTCTCCCGGAAATATATCATCACACAGCTCATCGAAAACCAGCACACTTCCCTTAAAAAGCCGCGGCCGAATTGTCTCCAAAGCCGCCTTGGTCGGCTTGTAAATATCGAAATCGAATATGGCCATGGAGACCAATGTCTCCGGATGCTGCTCGATATACTGCGGAACCGAAATACAAGCGTCCCCTTTCACCAATTCATATTTCTTCAAATGGCCGATGGGATTGAGCTTCTCTTGAATACCGAGCAATGCATCAAGATAATGAGCGTAATCCGGTGTTACGGAAAAGGATCCATCTTTACAATTGCAAACTTTCCCGTCCTGATCGCTTAAACCTTTAAAACCTTCAAACGTATCAAAGCCGATAATCTTGCGATGTCGATTAAATGGTTCAAATATGCCTCGGAGAGCGGAAAGCAGAGAAAGGGTTTGTCCCCAGCGAACACCGAATTCCATAATGACACCGTGCGTAGACAATATCTTCCGATAGATTTCATAGAAGAACAACAGCCGTGAAAGATTCTTGGAGCTTAAATAGAGGCCTAAGTTGGCCAGCAGTTCATCATCCGGAAGCGGCGAGTTTTTCAACAGATCGACAAATTGATGCTGTACATCTCGTTCTGATGCACTGGACAGTACAATTGCATCGTGGGCCTGTGTTTTCATTTGTTCCAGGTTTCCTTATTTGCTTTCCACCATGAAAGTGTTTTTTCGATCCCTTGGGGTAGCGAGCAGCGAGGCTTCCAATTCAGCGTCTGCTGGATCTTGCTGCAGTCAAGGACTCTTTTATCAATGGTTGTTGGCTTTTCTTCAGCAAATACAATTTTGGAAGGATGATGTCCGGCGAATTTTAGTGACAACTCAACGACTTGTTGAACCGTACAGCTTTCACCGCTTCCGAGGTTGAAAATACCCCAGGCCAAATCATCTGTTGCCAGCAACTGCACCAAGGCAACGGCAAGGTCATCGACATAGATGACATCGCGGGTTACATGGGGACTGCCCCAGACCTCAAAGGGGTCATTTTTGCTAACTGCTTTTCTGATAATGGCCGGTATAAAATTGGAAGCCGCCGGATTGAATTTTGCGTAAGGTCCATAGATATTTGCACATCGCAGGATGATGATTCGCATACCATATTTTTCATGCCAAAACTCGCACAATTTTTCCGCAGAACGCTTGGCCCAGCCCACCCCAAAGTATGACGGATAAGGGTCTTGGTTCCAATCGATTTCTTTTTCCTTTATGGCGCCGTCGTATCCCTGGTATACCGTTGCACTGGACAGATAAATGATGCGGCGAATCCCCTCTTGGTGCATGGCCTCCAACATCAATGCGTCCATCACCAGATTGTCTGTCATTTGGCCGGCCGGCGCTGCCACGGCGGCATTTGCCCCTCCTGTGCATGCCGCTGCCATAATCGCCATATCGCAACCCCGTACGGCGTCTTTGCAGCCCTGTTTGGTGGTCAGATCGGTCTGAACATAGGTGACACGGCCGTTATCCATGGCAGGCAGCGTTTTGTGGTAGGTCCCTCTGATTTTTGCCCTCGGGAAACGCGACAGAATTTGCGCAACCACAGTCGTACCCACCAGACCGGTCGCCCCGGCAACAAGAATGCGTTTATTGTAGGATCGCATTTTGGCGGTATCTGTTTCTGAATTCCAAAAAATTGAAGTTAAAAAGCATAGCGCCTACCGAGCAAGATATCGCTTTCCGGACGCTACCCTTTCACGCCAATACATCAATAAGTCCTGCATTGTTTTTTCAAATGAGATCTTTGGTTCCCATCCGGTATGCTGTTTGAATTTGCTTGTATCCGGAATTTGAAGATCAGCATCCAGGGGACGCAGCCGACACCTTTCGGTCTCAATGCGGATATTTTTAGCAGTAGAAATAGTGATCAAATAATTCAGCATCTCTCCAATGCTACAGGAGTGAGTCCCCCCGATGTTATAGTATTCTCCAGGCTGTGGATTTGTGGTGACCAGCAGATAATAGGCCCTTACCGCATCTCTGACATCCGCCCAGGTACGCATTGAATCAAGGTTGCCGGTATGGACAACCGGCGGAATCAAGCCTTTTTCAATCATCGCGATTTGCTTTGCGAAAGAAGATTCGGCGAACACGTCACCGCGCCGGGGACCGGTATGTGTGAACATACGGGTTACGACAACTTTTTGTGCGTAGGCTTCGGCATGAAAACGGCCCATCAGATCTGTTCCCGCTTTTGAAATGGCATAGGGTGAGGCGGGATGGAAAGCACACTCTTCACTGATTGGCAACTTTTCAGACGTAACCCTTCCGAAAATCTCAGAAGAGGAACAGACGTGAATTACCGGATCGATACCATCGCAATTTCGAATTGCTTCCAGCAATCTCGCGGTGCCGAGTATGTTGGTATCCAGTGTCTGAATCGGCGATGTGAAGCTTGTTGTCGGATAGCTCTGTGCAGCCAGGTGAAAGACAAAATCCGGCTTGGATTCTCCAACCGCGCGCTGAAGAGAAATATAATCGGTCAGATCCCCATCAATAAAGCAGAGGCGATCGTTTTTATTGGCCCTTTCCAATAAATGCTCGACGTTATCCAGTGGACTTCGCCACCGACACATCCCGAATATATCCCATTGTGTGTGTTCCAGCAGATAATCGGCCAGATGGGACCCAACCATGCCGGTAATGCCGGTGATAAGCGCCTTATTTTTCATTCTAACGAATCTTTCGTCATCTTCTAATGTGCCATTGGCGTTTGAAATCCACCCTACGCGGCTTCGCTGGAATAATGAATCAGGGTGCTGCCTTGGGTCTCGAATCTGAACGGCACATGCAGATATCCGTGCAGGGCCTCTTTGATGTCATGATGATTCTCCGGTGGCGCAAAGAAGACCATAAAACCTGACGCACCGGCGCCTAACAGCTTGCCGCCGATGGCACCATTTTTCATTGCAATGCTGTAAATCTTATCAATCGTGTCGTTGGAGATGCGGCTGCTGAGCTGGCGCTTCAACAGCCAGGATTGATTCAGCAGACCGCCGAACTCGCAAATATCGCGTTCGCTGTTTAGGATCTCCACGGCGTCGTTCACCATGGCCTGCATTCTTTTCAGTACGCTTTCCTTTTTTCCAATCTGTTGGATAACATCACCGGCTATTTCAGAGGAGAGGCGACTGGTTCCGGTGTAAAGCATTAGCAAATGAGACTCCAATTCCTTAACACGCTCCCTTGATATCGTCACAGGCTCCACTTTTTGAAATGGAAGATATTGAAACCCCCATGGGCGGCCGCCATTTGATCCTGGGAACCGACATTCTCTTTTAATTTCCTTTGTTCAAATTCGATGGCCAACAGTGCCAACTCGTGATCGCTGATAATCTTGCCCTTTAATGCCAAAATTGCTTTGAACAACCCCACGGTAAAGGATGAACTGGATCCCATGCCCGCTCTGGCCGGCAGGTCGCCCTGGTGGTGGATCTCAAGGCAGGTGTCCCCATTGACGCCCAGGAAGCGCAGCCCTTCCCTTACCGCCGGATGTAAAATTTCCGAAATATTATCTACGTTCTCGATATGGGACCAGACCACGCGGTATTGGTGATTGAAAAACCGCGGCACCACTCGACAGCTGATGTAACAATATTTATCGATGCTGGTCGATAAAACTGACCCGCCGTTTTTCAGGTACCATGTCGGATAATCCGTCCCACCTCCAAAAAATGATACCCGATATGGCGTTTTTGAAATAATCATAGCGTCCGCCCGGTTTCATGTTCGTTACTCAAATACGAAGGATCAAAACTTTTTATGGTGTGCTTGGCACTCTTTTTTCTGGAAGAATGAATATTATCGGAGAAATATCTTTGGGCATGTCGATAGGATTGAGGGGTGCCAATATCGATAAATGTGGATGCGGCGTCATAGCCGAACAGACCTTTCCCAATCAAATCAGGAAGCACTTCATATTCCATGGAGACCTCCTTTTCTGCCGGGATGCGCTCCACAATTTCACGTTTCAACAAATAAGCACCTGCACTGACATAGCCAGCACCGGAACGTCGCTTTTTCTCATGAAATTGAACAACGCGCCCCTCAGCATCGATCTCAACGCTGCCAAACCGGGAAACATTCGTTTTCCGCACCAGCACGATGGCGGCTTTTGATTGGGTCCTATAGAAAAAGGATAAAAATTGGTTAAAATCCGTATCGCAGTATGTGTCGCCGTTGAGCACCAGGATATCATTGCTTTGGACGCCAGATAGACAATGCCGCAATGCGCCGGCTGTACCCAGTGGACTATTTTCAATGCTATAAGACAGGCTAAGGGAACGATATGTGTTAGCATAATAATCCCGAAGCTGATCCCCTTTGTGTCCGATACAGAGCAGAACATTTTTCCCGCCCTGTTCATCGAGCGAATCCAACACATAATTTAAGAATGGCGTGCCGTTGATAGGAGCCATCGCTTTTGGAAGGTCTTGTACCACCGGGCGCAATCTTGTGGCGAGCCCACCTGCTAAAATGGCGATGCAAAGGTTAGCGATCGAGGTCATGTCGAACCGTTTTCGATAAGGCCATTTTTTGACCCTGCTGTGGTTCCCGTTCAAAAAAATGATAGATCTCCCTACGGACGGTATGGGCGATCTTGCTGGCCAACTGATCGATCTGGTGGGTCTCAAAATGATCCAGATGTTGAGATGCCCTGAGGAGGTGGTTCTTGATTTGGGACAATGAGAATCCCATCTTCTTGTATCTGTGTATTGAAGATATGATCTCAACATCCGAATCGGAGTATCTGCGCTGTCCTCCTGGCGTCCGGGTTGGAGATATCAGTCCGTTGAACGCTCTCTCCCAATAGCGAAGTGTTGATTTGGGCAATCCGAGACGTTCACTCACATCTTGTATGCTGATTTGATCTTCCATCGTTGGTTTTATATAGCTCCGCCGGGTCGATTACATCGCTCTTGTTAAGTCTGAATAGGACTTTCGATACGTTGCAGCCGTCACTATTCAAATCCCCATCGTGCCAGCTTCAACTTTAACTTTAGTTTTAGCAAAAGGTATACCATTGGCAGCCAAGATATTTTACAACGTATTTTCAATTGGTTATATCGCTATGAACGAACAGGCAGATCGGATAGGTCAATTAATTGACAGCTCTTCTTTAACCTCTTACAACGGGAGATAAATCTTGAAAGTACTGCCCATTGAGGTCTTTGATCGCACTT
The DNA here is from genome assembly GCA_037387725.1 of Desulfobacteraceae bacterium. Lineage (GTDB taxonomy): Bacteria > Desulfobacterota > Desulfobacteria > Desulfobacterales > Desulfosarcinaceae > JARRKU01. The sequence continues at coordinate 12,555 of JARRKU010000110.1, read as the reverse complement.
GAATATATCCACCATGGGCGCGGATGATGCCGGCGGCAGCAGACAGGCCGAGACCTGCGCGTCCCTGGCCTTTGATGCCGGTGAAGAATGGTTCGAAGATCTTGGATTGAAAGGAGGTCGTCATCCCTTTGCCTGTGTCCACCAACGTGATCACGGCATAGTCTTTGAGCATGTGTACGCCACATCTATCCTGCGGCGACTCTGAATATAAGGTGCTGAGACGAACTTCTATTTTTTCCTCTTCGGAGACAGCCTGAACGGCGTTACGCAACAATTGATCCAAAGCAAAATCGACCTGATGAAGGTCGGCGTCGATTTCCGGCATGTTAACGGAATCCCTAAATGTCAGATCCAGGTTGGGTTTTCGAATCAGGATAGCCGCTATGCGGCGCATTACGATGGATTTCAGACAGATCGTTCGTTTGATGGGAATCCTAACACCGGCATAGTATTGAAGTTTTAGAATCAGATCCGCCCCGCGGAGCAGTAAGTCATCTATTTTGTCAAGGTAAGCCGCTGCCTTGGGTGATTGGAGTGATCTTTCGTCAATCAGTGATCGCTTTTGATACAGCAAAGAAAACATCCGGTCGATAACCCGCGCAATGCTGGCTGCCAGTTGAGGTCTGGTCCTGCAGTTGTGAAGTTGGACGATGCACCGATCGATTTCGGATAATTTTTCATTAGGTTCGCATATCTTATGATAGGCCTCCAGCTCTATTTTGAGTTGTTTCAGCCTTAATTTTCTTGCAGCAGAACGCCTTTCGCCAATGTAACCGAACAGCAGATGCATCAGATTCGAACCGCTTTGTATATACTCCTCCAACTGTGTCATCCAGGCTTGAAATGGATCCGATTTTTCCAGATCCATCCCTATCAGCGACGCATAGCCCCATATCCCCATCAATAGGTTGTTATAACAATGAGACACTCCGCCGATAAACGATCGATCCGATGTCAACGGTTCGTGACCCGGCAGGATCCGCGCCGTGTCTGCTATCGAAAATCCATCGGCCGCAATGGATTTCGTCCAATTCAAATGCCTTACAGCTTGAGGAGGGATGCGCCTGACGTGCAAAGGAATTAAATCATCCAGTCCGATGCCATCCCAGATACCGTCAGATGGATTAGGATCAGACGAGGTATTTAAGTCAAAGTCGTAGTAAATCGATGAGGCAAATTTTGATGCTGTTTTTCCGGATCGATCTTGCGTTCTATATTCCGATTCAGTGCTTTTCTGGATAATCATCTGAATTAACTCCGTTCCCAAACTATCCCAATAAGAGCTCCCACTTAATCTGAGCTTAAAGCAAATTTCCTGCCAATAGCGGGCATATAATTTTTTATAATTATATCAATTAGTTGAAATATAACCAAAAAGTCTTCCTGTCCCAAAGTCAAAGTATTGACGCAATTTCCATGGGTTAGAGAAAAGAAGCGCCTATACATCAAGGGAGTTCCAGATCAGGTGGCGATGAAATACGGATTGCTTCATTATTGGCTTTTTGCATAATGCATATATTTTCCCCTGCTTGCCTTGACAGCATATTCTTTAGTGTGTCATAAATACTGTGAATAACAGCACTATTTATAGTTTTAGACCTTTGGCGAAGGCATGGCCCACCCCCAAGGCGGGGCTGCAATGAAACCGAAAACCTGACCTTTCATAGGGCAAATGGACGAATACCCCATCTTATTTGTCGACGATGATCAGCAGATTCTGGAAATTGTTTCTGTCTATCTCGACCGCTTCGGCTACCAGGTCGACACGGAAAACGACGGCAAAGCAGCCATCGCGATGATTCAACAAAAAGATTACGCAGTGGTCTTTACTGACCTGATCATGCCTGAAATCAGCGGCCTGGACCTCCTTAGGGCGGTAAAGAAATCCAATCCCTCCACGGAAGTTATCATCGTCACCGGATATGGCACCATTGAATCCGCCATTGAAGCCCTTAAGCTTGGGGGGTACGACTATCTCCAAAAGCCGATTAATTTTGAGCGACTCAAGATTCTTATTGAACGGATCATCGAAAAAAAGAAACTTCAGCTTGAAAATATTATGATCAAACAGCGGCTTAAAGATCGGTTCAGCTATGACCAGCTGGTTGGACGAAGCCCGAAAATGCAACAGATCTATGAGATGATCGACCGTATCAGCACAGGAAGTCCCACCGTGCTGGTTCAAGGAGAGAGCGGAACCGGTAAAGAGTTGGTCGCCAACGTCATCCATCAAAACAGCATTCGCCGTGACAAACCGTTTATTCCGGTTAACTGCGGCGCCATCTCCGAAGGGCTGCTGGAAAGCGAATTGTTCGGCCACGTCAAGGGCGCATTTACAGGCGCTATCAAGGACAATATCGGCCTTTTCAAAGCGGCGGACGGCGGGACGATTTTCCTTGATGAAATCGCTGAAGTCCCCCCTGCCCTGCAAGTCAAACTTCTGCGAGCATTGCAGGAACGGAAAATCAGACCGGTTGGAGACGCCCGGGAGCTGGGGATCGATGTGCGGGTCATTGCCGCTACCAACAAGAATCTGACAAAAGCGATTGAAAATAGCAGCTTCCGAAAAGATCTCTACTATCGCCTAAACGTAATCTCCATCCAGATGCCGCCGCTAAGGGAAATCAAAGAGGACATTCCCCACCTGGTCTATCATTTCATGAAGAAATTCAGTGAAGAGACCCCACGCCAGGTCACCCGTGTAGCACCGGAAGTAATTGATCTGCTCATGCGCTACGACTGGCCGGGCAATGTGCGTCAATTGGAGAACATCATCGAAAGAGCTTTTGCTTTAGGCGAGGGTGATGTAATATGTACCCATGATCTGCCGGCAGAGATCAGAAATATTGACAATCCGCCCAGCATCAGCAATACCAACTTGAATCTAGTGGAGAATGAGAAAATTCTCATGCTTCGGGCCCTGCGTAAGACCAATGGCAATAAGGCCGAAGCAGCGAAATTATTGGGAATTAACATCACGACCGTCTATCGGAAGATGGAAAAGTACCGAATTTCGGATGAAATGATTCAAAGCGATTCATAATTCGGAATATCGGCCGTTGAAATGAATCCCGATGTAATTGCCGGTACTAAAGGAGTTTGGCCATGCCCGAAGGATTAGATGTCATTATCGTGGACGACGACCCCACAGTTTGCGAATTGGTGACCACTATTGTCAAGCGGTTCTACACATGGGGAGATGTGATCTCCTTTTCCGATACCAACAAGGCAACTGAATTTTGTCTGGCGCGCGACATCGGCGTCGCGATCTTTAAATACGAATTGTTATATGGCGTGGATAGCGTCTAAATTATTTTGGATTCAATATACGCAAAAATACCAACCTCCCATTCAGATGACATCATTATCACGGGGAACGCCAGCGATGATATTGTCAATATGTGCATCGCATCCGATGTCAATCACCTGCTTGAAAAACCGCTAAAGCCCTATGCGCTGCAACTTGCCGTACGTGCGATCGCTGAAAAGTATCTGAAATTTGCAAAAAAACTTTTTCAAGATCCTGATTTTGCAAAGAATGTTTCTGATATCTAGCCCGATTTAAAACCGCTGCCCCACGACTGACATGACAAGCTACGAGCATATAGATGGCCCCAGACTTGATACCACTTTTGAGGACCTGGCCGATAACCGGACACTTGTGAAGGTTTCCCTTGCCCACGGTAAATTCGAGAGCCTCACCGTGGTGGACCATACCCCAATGGAGGATTTTAAGAACATATTCACCATCGATCCGCCTAAAGGTCTGCTTGAAGCCATTGCGGCGTCCAGCGCAGCACGGCTTCATTTTGAATTCTCCAGTGATGATGGTGTCGTCCATCACTTTGTTTCCGATATTAAAACCATTTCCTCCGATAGCATTTGTTTGCATTTTCCGCCCTTTATCCAGCGGTTTCAGCAACGGGACAATTTTCGCATCAAAGTGAATTCTGACGCATTCATCAGACTTATCATCGATGCGTGCGAAATTCGCATGGAGATTGATAACGTGAGTTTAGGTGGGGCTTATTGCTATTGCCTGAAAAAACACAAGCCCAAATTCGTGGAACAGCCTTTGCTTGAGGGGCTGGAGCTTACTATCACCATGCCGAATGAGTGCTATGTGGTGCCCATCGAGCAGGCCAAGGTAAACCGCTTGGAATCAAAACCGCGCCCCAAACAGTTCGGCATCGCTTTAGAGTTTATTCGCATTAATAGAAGCGCGAAGAAAACACTGACCCAATTGATATATGAGCTCCAGAGGCAGCAGCTTCAGCATCGGCTAAAACAGTTTTAATGCCCGCCATTTCCGGTTCGAGGAGCTGTCAAAGTGGCTTTTGAACGGCCGCCATATCGAGTGGTTCGTCCATATAATATCCCATATTGAAGCGTTCTATCTCTTTTGAAATATGGACCATCGTCTGCAGAAGCACATCTTTTACAGGATTGTCTGACCGTAATTGATCGATAACAGGTTGCGCTTCGTCAAGGATCGACTTCAACCTTCCGACGTAGGGCGCTACCATTCTAAGATTGGTATTCGGATCCTTAAGCTGGTTGCGATAGGATTCAAGAGCATCCAGCAATCTATCCGCCGTGCGCCACTCAAGCGACTGGGCATGATCCGGGACCTTGACATCGGGCGCCTTTACCGAAGGTACGAATCGGGTCTTATCAACAGGCGCAATAGGTTTCTGCTGCATGGATTCGCCCAGTACCCTTGCGAATTCCGATTTGCCTTCAGGCTCACCAGCGGGTTGAAGGGTTTTAGGGGCGTTTATGGGGAGTGGTTTCTGTGAGGGATCTATTTTCATATATATCCTCCTGAAAGGCTCGTAAAAATACACTCTGAAAATCAGAGCAAAATTCATGCACAACTGCATCGATGCCCCATCTTATATCATTATTTTTGAAATGTGATGGCTGACCGCATCGCCAGCAATATCCTAACCATCTGTTTTATTTATTTATCAATAATTGTTCAAATTTGCGACAATCGTGAAGGGTGCACCACTTGTTCTTGGTTGTAAAACATTTTCATCCTGATTCCTCGTCTGCTTTTGCCTATTGGTCGGCAAATCTTTCCGCAGATCGCATGGCCGGATCGGGCGTTCCCAAAAATAAGATTTTGCAAAATGCACATACCAACTGACAATTTTTGAAAAAATCTGGTGCAGCTTTGTGGCAGTAGATTTATAAGATACTGTTATCATGTATTAATATATAATACAGCCGTCGGCATGATTCTTGTAGTGTTTTTGATTGAACCAAAAAGCGAGGAAATCAAATGATCGACGCCATTTCAAGCTCCCTTTCCGCCCTGTCCGCCGCCAACAAAAAGATGGGCGTGACGTCCAATAACATCGCCAATGTCAATACTGATAAATTCAAAAAGAGTCGTGTAACGCTTTCGGAGAGGGCAAACGGAGGCGTATCCGCCACTGTTGACTTAGTGGACACGCCGGGTATTCCAAAAGAAACCATACAAAACGACCAAATCGTGCAAACAGAATCATCCAATGTGGATTTGGCAGAGGAATTGACCGAACTCATACCTACGAAGTCACTCTACGGAGCCAATCTCAAAACCCTGAAGACGCAGCAGGATATGCTGGGATCGCTAATAGATATGGTGGGATAGCAGGGGGTAATCGTCCGGTAATAAGCAACCTGTAGCGCAAATCTGTCATAAGCATTTACGCTAAATTAGATTCAAAACGAGCAGAGCGCGGAACCCTCCGTGTCTGCTCGTTTTTATTTTGGTGATGAAGGTAGCGGCGTACGAGATGCGAATCGCGGTTGATCCCAGAGCGGTCGAAGGGTTAGGAGTTGATCTTCTCCCGTAATTTGCCTGAACACTTGAAGGTAACCACCTTTCGCTTGGAAAGAATAAGGTCGTCTCCGGTAGCAGGATTTCTTCCCCGCCTTTCCCGCTTATCTTTCACACAAAATTTTCCGAAGCCGCTGATTAGCACATCTTCCCCATTTTCCAGCGTAGACTTAATGATCTCGATAAGGCCTTCAACTACTTCTGTACTCTTATTTTTGGGAAACGGTAATTCCTCGTGGATAAGATCGACGATCTGGGCTTTGGTCAGAGTCATAGTCAAACTGCTCCTTCATGCAAAGAAAAATGTTTTGGCTTCAACGAGTCAATCATTAAATATATGATGATTTTTTGTCAAGAAAATAAGTGCGTTATCTAAAAAATATCTGTTCCTGACCATGCCCGGATACATCAAATATCTAAATTATCACTTTATAGATATTTTTTAACTATATGATATATTTAAATATTAATGCTATTATAAGGATGGATATTAGGCTGGCCTTACCGTGGCCATATGAGCTGCGAACTTATCAACCCATTGGAATTCTATGTGATAGATGGACCGCAAGACTGAAAAAGGGCTCCCCATAGCTAAGGCAGCCCCCTATCATTTTTTGGTCGGGACAGCAGGATTTGAACCTGCGACCCCAGCGTCCCGAACGCTGTGCTCTACCAGACTGAGCCATGTCCCGTCTTTTATGCAAAGGCCTCTTTATTTCAAGGCCTACTATTTGTCAATATGTTTCGCATCCTTGCTGTTCATCGTATCCCAGTGATATCATGCCAATGGATTATTCAGAAGGATGGTTTGTTCCCTCCCGGGTCCGACAGATACAATTTGAACCGGTACGCCGGTCAACGCTTCAATGCGTTTGAGGTATCTGCGCACATTGATCGGCAGATCATCGAAACGCCGAAGCTCCGATATGTCTTCTTCCCATCCCGGCAGGGTCTCATATACCGGCTCACACGCATCCAGCACTTTGAGATTCGCCGGCATGACCTCGATACGGTCACCTTTATAATGATAGGCGGTGCAAATCTTGATCTCCTTGAGTCCACCCAGCACATCCAGTTTTGTGATCGCCAAACCCGTCAGACCGTTAAGGCGTACGGCATTGTTTAAAACGACCGTGTCCAACCAGCCGCATCTTCGACGCCGTCCGGTGGTGGCCCCGAACTCGGCACCCTTTTCCTGGATATAGTCACCAACATCGTCAAACAGTTCCGTTGTGAAGGGACCGGCGCCGACCCGAGTGGTATATGCTTTTACGATCCCCATCACGTCGTTGATAGCGTTGGGCCCCACCCCGGCACCGCAACAGGCGTTTCCTGAAACCGTATTAGAGGACGTGACAAAGGGATAGGTGCCATGATCGATATCCAGGTGTGTTCCCTGAGCTCCTTCGAAAAGGATCTGTCTTCCCGCTTTGATGGCCTCATTCACCGTCACGGACACGTTAGTGACATGGGGCGCAAGGCGCACGGCATATGCGGCGTACTCGTCGGCTATGGCCGATTGGTCCATCGACGGCTCGCCCAGGAACTTTTCGATGTAAAAGTTCTTTTCCGGTAAGACGGCCTCCAGCTTTTCCAGGAACATTGCCGAATCGATCAGGTCGGCCATCCGGATGCCGCGGCGAGTGGCTTTATCTTCATAGCTTGGACCGATACCACGCCCCGTGGTGCCGATTTTGTCTTTGCCCTTCATTTTTTCGCGGCCCATGTCGATCTGCTGATGGTAGGGCATGATCACCTGGGCCCGTTCGCTCACCAGCAGCATCTCAGGTCCGCAATCGACACCCTTCTCAGCCAGATAATCGATCTCTTTGAGCAAAACGGCGGGATCCACCACCAAGCCGTTTCCAATAACGCATTTTTTCCCTTGCAAAATGCCGGATGGAACCAGGTGGCTGATGGTCTGCTCTCCGCCCACCACCATGGTATGCCCGGCATTGTTTCCACCCTGAAAGCGCACGACCAGGTCGGCATATTCAGCCAATAGATCGACGATCTTGCCTTTGCCTTCGTCTCCCCATTGGGTTCCAATGATAACGAGATTGGCCACGACGTCCTACTCCTTTAAGATATTGATGGGTACTGCCATCAGCCTTGCTCCGCTAAACCGGATGATCTCTTTCGCGCAAAAAAATCGCGCATCAGCTGGCGGCACTGATCCGCACGTATGCCTGAAATAACCTCAGGCCAATGATTCAACCGCTTCTCTGTTGAAAAATCGTATATGGAGCCGGCGGCACCCCATTTGGGATCCGCTGCCCCGAAAACAACCCGCGCCACTCTGGCATGAATGGCAGCGCCCATGCACATGACACAGGGCTCGACGGTAGCATATAAAGTGGTTCCTAACAATCTGTAATTTTGGATTTTGGCGGCCGCTCGACGCAGGGCGATCATTTCCGCATGGGCCGACGGATCGCACCGGCGAATCGTCTCATTGTGCGCCGATGAAATGATTCGGCCATCCGCACCCACCAGCAGCGATCCCACCGGCACTTCGTCCATGTCCTGCGCAGAATGCGCTTCGTCAAGGGCCAAGGCCATGAAATGGAGATGATCCATACCGATCCATTTTTTCTGTATATCAATTATTGACAACCCGCCCTCTATATCCTATGAAGCATCCCACTTTCAAATTGTTTGTTCCGCGCCCGTAGCTCAGCTGGATAGAGTGCCGGACTACGAATCCGTAGGTCGCAGGTTCGAATCCTGCCGGGCGCGCCATTTTCAAAATTGACATCACGACACCGACATGCCACAAGGGGCCTATGACAGGCCGCGCCAAGACCTCCCATCAGTTCCGCATCGGTGACTCGGGCAGCATGCCGGAGCTCGATGACCTTTCCATCGATCTGGTCGTAACTTCTCCGCCCTACCCCATGATCCAGATGTGGGACGATCAATTCTCCGGTTCTGATCCGGAAATCGGGAAAGCCCTTGAAAAAAACAATGGCGCTAAGGCTTTTGAACGTATGCATCGGTGCCTCGACCCGGTGTGGGCGGAAGCTTACCGCATCCTGAGGCCCGGCGGTATCGCCGCCATCAATATCGGAGACGCCACCCGAACCGTAAATGGGCAATTTCAACTCTTCGCGAATCATGCACGCATCATCGCCGCCTTCCTGTCTGCTGGCTTCAACCAACTCCCGACGATCATCTGGCGCAAACCCACCAATGCGCCAAACAAATTCATGGGATCGGGAATGCTGCCGCCCGGCGCCTATGTTACCCTTGAGCACGAATATATCCTGATTTTCCGCAAGGGGCAGAAGCGCGAGTTTAACGAAGCCGATAAATCAATCCGGCGGCAAAGCGCGTACTTTTGGGAGGAGCGCAATGCATGGTTCTCCGATGTCTGGTTTGATCTTCGCGGTGCATCTCAAAAAGACGGCAATCGGCCGGGGCTCAAAAGAACCGGCGCTTTTCCTCTGGATCTTCCGCTGAGATTGATCCATATGTTTTCCATTCAGGGAGATACGGTGGTGGACCCCTTTCTGGGGTCGGGCACGACCATGATCGCCGCAATGTGCGCCGCCCGGAACAGCATCGGCTACGAGATTGACGAGGATCTTCGATCGGGTATTCTGGAAAAGATCAGCAATGTTCCGGCTATTTCCCATCAGCTTACGGACGATCGTCTAAAAGCCCATCGTGATTTCATAGAGGACCGGAGGAGATCCCGGGGAGACTTTAAATACATTAACCGCCCCCACGGTTTTCACGTCATGACAAAGCAGGAGGAGGAACTCCAGCTGTTGATGGTCCGGAACGTCCAATATCACTCTACGTCAAAATTCACCATAGAATACGAAGGATTCAAGCAATTGGAACCGGGCGATGCCCCCATGAAACCAGACGGTGACCCGTCGGACATTACGCAAAAGCGTCCACCAAAAGGGCGCCAAATGAAGCTATTTTGATAGGATATTAAGCCAGAACTGTCAGCCCCTTTTCATTCATCAATAATGCACCGTATTTTTGTGGAAAGCTGACGCAGGTTGAATGGTTTCTGCAGAAAATCCGAAGAGCCTGTTTCCAGCAGCGCCCGAGTTTGATCACTCATATAATGACCGCTTGCAAAAAGGACTTTGGTATCGGGTTTGATCTCCCGGATCTTGTGGAAAACCGTTTCCCCTCCCATATCCGGCATGACCAGGTCCAACACCACCAGATCGATTTTCTCCTGGTTTTCTTTGAATACGGTGATGGCTTTTTGGCCGCTGGTTGCTGTGAGAATCGTATAACCAAGCCCCTTGAGCATCATTTCGCCGACATCGATGATGTATTTCTCATCATCCACCAAAAGGATGGTCTCCGAGCCTATGACGATGGTTTCATAGGAGACCTGTTCAATCTCCGGCTTCTTGTCTGTTGCCGGCAGATAGATCGTGAAAGTGCTGCCTTGGCCCAGCCTGCTGCTTACGGTAATCAGCCCATGATGGTTTTTGATTATGCCGAATGCCGATGCCAGTCCCAGGCCGGTACCTCTTCCGGGTTCATGGGTCGTGAAAAAGGGTTCGAAAATCCGGCGCCGAACAGACTCATCCATGCCGATGCCCGTATCAATGATTGCATGGCCTGCCAGGCATTCAGGAAAAGATTGACCAACACCTGCTCGATCTGATTGGCGTCCACCATGACAGTCCATAAATCAGGGGCATAATCTCCATGGATGGTGATCGATTTGCGCGTTCTGCCGAACATCTCGGCAGAGCTATTCAAGATCTTGTTAAGGTCATTGGGTTTGACCACATATTTCCCACCCCGCGCAAAGCCAAGCAATTGTTTGGTCAGACGCGAACCGCTCTCCACACAGTCTTCGATGCTCTCCAGTTGTTCCGTCAATGCTGAGTTGCCTTCCGCATCGAGATACATTAGAGAAACGTTGCCTTGAATTCCCATCAGCAAGTTATTGAAATCGTGCGCAATACCGCCGGCCAACGTGCCAAGCGACTCCATTCGCTGGGTTTCCTGAATACGCCGCTCCAATTCCTTGTCATGGGTGATATCCCTGACGAAATTTAATGTCGCCGGGTTTTGCTGCCAGGTCAGGTTAACGGTGTTGAGTTCCAGCCACAACGTGCTACCGTCTTTATCGATGACACGAAACACCATGGCCGGAAGTTTTTTATCAAGCCCGCTCAACCGCCTCTGAATCTTCTCCGGATCATCCCCCCTATCGTCCTTATGGATATATTCGATCAAATTTTTGCGGTCACCCGGCAAACCCAATTTTGTTGCCATTTCCCGGGCTTGATGGTTCGAAAACCTAAACCGTCCATCCTGATAAATGAATATGGCCTCTTTGGCGTTTTCAACCAGCAGGCGGTATTTTTCTTCTGATTCGACCAAAGAGGACTGACTCTTTTTGAGCTCGGTAATATCGCGCCAATGCTCGACGATGCGAAACACCCGTCCATCCATATCAAGAATCGGGTAAGCGCGGATATCCATCCAGAGCCCTTTTGATTTAAGAAATTTTTCCGCCTGGGCCGGCTGTGAAGTTTCCAGGATTTTTTTGGTGACGCATTCTACGCAAGGTTCTTCATCCTCGATGAGTTCGAAGCACCTCTTTCCTGCCACGCCCTCTTCATCCATTCCAAAAAATTCATACCCGGCCTTGTTGAAACGGATGATTCGCCGATCGGTATCTTGAACACCGATGATGTCCGGTATTGCGTCCAGCATGGCTTCCAGGAGCAGCGTGGCTTCCTGCAGCTGGTCTTCAAATGATCGCCTCTCCCGCTCAGCCAGCCGGCGGTCTTTATTTTCTTGAACCAGTTTCTCATTGATCGCCATTAGTTCTGCCGTGCGACTGGCGACCAGCGCTTCAAAATGGTCGCGATACCGAATCAGCTCAATCTCAAGGCGTTTATATTTGCTGTCCAACAAACGAAACTGCTTTTCGATATTCAAACGCTGCTGCCGCTCACGTTCGAGCTCGCTGCCGAGCCGATTATAGATATCGTCATACGTTTTTCTGGATTGTTTCATGATTGAGCGGTGCCCGCGGCCTCGTTTGGAAATCGGAAAGCGTTCAACTGCTTCTTCTTTGCTTTATATGCAAAAATTGGTGAACATCACAACCTGCAACTTGCAATACACCCTAAATTTTAGGCGCTAATTTAGATGACGCAGCAATTGGCTCATGAAATCAAAGGAATAACAAGTCTCACCGTTTTGGAGGATTGGCGGATCTTCATCCTTAAGTTTAGATCAAACCCGTCGATATAACAGAATATATGAAAAGAGCGGGTCAACGGCCAATCGTCGACCGCCCCAAGGATTAATGAATATCATTCGCTCGATTAGGTTATCGGAATCATGACGGATAAGAATCAGAAAGCGTCAGCCGGTTCAGCACAAAATGACTCGGATGAAAAATTCCAGCGGCTCAGCAAGGATGAAAGGATGGCGTTTGAGAAAATAATCTCTGAAATCGGAGATGGTTCAAGCTCGCCAGATGCCGGTGAGGCGCCTCCGGCATCTGAAGCCGAGGATGTCAAAGAAGTCGACGACGAACAGCAGGCCGCGCTGGACAAGACCATGGCCGAAATCAACGGTGACGGCGACGGTAAAACGGCTGAACCCGAGCCTGCCGCCCAAGCCGATACCGGCGATTCCGATGCGTCCCGGCCCGCCGATGAACTCGACGACGAACAGCAGGCCGCGCTGGACAAGATCATGGCCGAAATCAACAGCGACGG
>JARRKU010000109.1:0-12682 GCA_037387725.1 Desulfobacteraceae bacterium | reverse complement strand
ATGGAAGCGTCGTCCAGGTCGAATCCATCCACACGGATTTTGGGATAGGATAGCGCCATGCCGATGCTGGACCAGCCGGTGCCGCAGCCGATATCGGCCACCTTGGCCGGAGGATCCGCTGAGAGCCGCCGGTGGATATCGGCGATGGAAGGTAGATAGTCCTGCCCCAGCTGGTGCAGGAACATCGGACGGTTCAGTTCCGCCACCCCCTTGCGCAAGTCGTCGCCGTAGTCGGCGAAATCGATGCCCCCGCCGGTCCGGAAGGCGGCCTCGATGGCATCCAGGGGCCGGGTGATCCCTACGACGGCCTGCACCAAGGGGGCCAGATAGGCGACACTCTCCCTATTGAGAAGCACTTCAGCATGGCCCGAAGACAGACGATAGCGGCGTTCATGTGCGGAGGCTGATTCATTGTCGACATCCAGCACCCCAGCCACGGCCTGTTGCTCCAGCCATTCGCGGACATATCGTTCGTCGATTCCGGTGCGGGCAGCGCTCTCACGGGAGGTCAGCGCGTGGGGGCCGGCCAGGGCACCGTAAAGGCCTAAGCGGTGGCCGAGATAGATGGCGTTTACGCCAAAAAAACCATTGACCGCATCCAGCAGCTTTTCTGCAAAGGCATCCCGCTGCCGGGCATGGATCTCATTATCAAATTGAATGGCGGTGGTCATGATGGACTCCCTTCTTATGGGTTGCGCTTGCCATCGCAGGCTAAGCGCAAAGTGGTTTTATGGTCTGGCTCCTGATGGAACCGTGGTGGTTTTGTTTTCTTATCTATGTCAGAAAGTGTATGGCAGATAGCGTGCCAGATGGCCGCGTTTAGAATAAACGATGTGATAACAGTATGTTTGGAGATGGATGAGCTTATTGAAAGGTGGTGTCGCTGCGAGATGTCGCCAATCGGATTAGCGAAATATCGCCATTTTAGCTATTTCTCACCACGGAAGGGCGCTTCAGGCCCAACGCTTTGAGGCGGGAGTTCAGGGTGGAAGGGGGGATGCCCAGAAGCCGGGCGGCACCGTCCTTGCCTGATACGCGCCAACCCGAGGCTGTCATGGCCCGGAGCAGATTATCGCGCTCCAGCGCTTGAAATTGCTCGGCGGTGAGGATCCCGGATAGGCGGGATTCGTCCGCGGGCTGGTCATCGCGTTTCTTGTGGCTGGCGGTCTCCGGCAGCGCCCGGTCGAGGTTCAGTCGGTCGCCCGTGGCGGTGATCACCGCACGTTCGATGACGTTCTGCAGTTCCCGGACGTTACCCGGCCATTCATAGCGTTTCAACCGCTCCCGGTCCGCGGGCGACAATGGATCGATTTTACGCCCCATTCTGCGGGCGGCTTTCTCCGTGAATGCTGCGGACAAAAGAAGAACATCATCGCCGCGCTTGCGCAGCGGCGGCAGCTCCAAAGGGAACACGCTGAGCCGGAAATAGAGGTCTTCGCGGAATCGGCCTGCGGTGACTTCGGACTTCAAGTCCCGATGAGTGGCGGCGATGACACGGACATCCACCTTTCGGGTTTTCCCGCTGCCCACCGGTTCGAACTCCCCCTCCTGCAATACGCGCAGCAATTTGGCCTGGAGGTCGAGCGTCAGCTCGGCCACTTCATCAAGGAAAATGGTACCGTGGTCAGCCATGGCAAACCGCCCCTCGCGCTTTTGGGTGGCGCCGGTGAAAGCCCCCCTCTCGTGGCCGAAGAATTCGGATTCGATCAGCCCTTCGGGAATAGCGGCGCAGTTCACCCGGATCATCGGATTGTCCCGACGATGGCTGTTGCCGTGAATGGCCCGGGCAATCAGCTCCTTGCCGGTGCCGGTCTCGCCGATGATAAGAACAGTGGCATCGGTGGCGGCCACCTGATCCACTTCTTTGAGCACGCGCATCAAGGGCAGGCTGGTCCCGATGATATCCTCCACATTGGACAGGCTTCGGATTTCCGCCCTCAACCGCTTCGTCTCCCTGCCTAGCGCCTGGATCTTCTCTTCGGCTTCCAACCGGTCGTTGATATTGCGCAGGATCAGGATATAGGAGGATGCGCCATCGGCATCGGTCCTGGAAAGGGTCGCTTCAGCCGGAAAACTTGAGCCGTCATTGCAAACGGCAGTGAGGACTTCCGGTACCCAAACCGGTGAAGCAGGTGATTGGGAAGCCTCCAGCTTCCCAATCACCTCCGTCAGGTGCTGAAGACTGGCTTCGGAAAGATAACTGGAAAGGCTGCAGCCTTCGTCATTAGCTCCCTGCAATCCATACGCTTTGCGCGCAGCAGTGTTCATCAGGAGAATGTTCAGGGCGGCATCCACCTCCACGATGGCATCCGGGGCGGTGTCCAGAAGGCGGGCCAGCTTCTCCTCCCGCTGGCGAAGTCGCTCCTCTGCGCGGATGCGCCTGAGTTCAGCCCCGGCGCGGGAAGCGAAGATGCGCATCAGCGATAGCGCCGCCTGTTTATCATGCACAGGCTCGCGGTCCATCACGGCCAGATGTCCGAAAACCTGCCGGGTATTGTCCTTGAACGGGATGCCGATATAGCTGGACATGCCGAGCTTGACCAAGTCGGGATCATCGGGGAAATCGCCGGCAACCTCATCAGCGACGAACAGGACCTCCCCCTTGCTAATGACCGCTTCACAGGGCGTGCCTTGGACCAGGCCGTCCATGTCCATGTTCTCAATCCAGCGGCCGTCGATCCAGAAAGCCAGGGTCTGGAGTTCTCGAAAGTCGGCGACATACTCGGTCACCCAGGCCGCGGCCATGTCCAGGGATTGAGACAGGTTCTTGACCAGCGCGGCAAAAAAGTCCTCTCCGGTTTCCGGAGAGGTGCCCTCCATCATACGCAGTAAGGTGTCTTTGATTCTCATGGCTTTAACTCTAATCACATTGTCATATTCCGCCACTCTTTGTCGCCCCAATGTCGTTCAAAAGCGGGCTGCAACCTTCCATCGGGTTTAGAACCAAGGCAGGGGTGAGCGATTTAACCTTATGAATACTTAGAGTATTTTGAGGATCAGATACCTGGCTCCAACACCGAAATTGGGCCCGGGGGAAGGTTAAATCCCACGTCGAAAAAGATGGTTTATGGACTGCCGGGAGCCCCCTTTGATTATTCTGCAAAGGGTATTATGGTTGATTATATAAGCGAAAAACCGCTTTGGAGAACCCAACAAGGAGGTCGAGATATGAAATCAATGCCGACCCGCGATACGACAGGCAAATGCGAAGGAGAATGCAGAAACCGCGTATTCGAAGGAGAGATCGAACGACAAAAAAGTATCAATACGCAACCTTATAGTTCACCGAACCCAAACACGCCTGACTGGGTGAAAAACCGTACGGATCAGCCGGCAGTGTGGGGTGGACGGGTATAGCTGTTTTTTCCTGATTAATCCGCCGATACTGGCTGGTCACCAAGCAAGCAGACACCCTAAGCGGGCATTCCCCGTTTAGGGTGAAAATGTCCAAACCGCTGAAATGCGCAAGCCGATCTGCTGTGAACCCCGTCATTGTTTTTGTTGATCGTTGTAATAGTCCGGGTATAGTTTCATCACGCATACCGGGCATATGCCATGCGAGAATTCCGCCTCTGTTCGGCTGCTGATATAGGTTTCCATCTTTACCCAGGATTCCGGATCTTCCGGGTTCATGCCCTGCACCCGGATCCGCTTGCAGTGGGTGCAAACCGGAAGTATCCCCTCCAGTGTTTTAATCTCCTTCAGGGCTATCTGAAGCTCTGCATTCGCCTGATTCAATTGATCATTGATGTCAGCAAGTTCCCTGTTTTTCATTCGGATCCTGTCTTCCGCCTCGATAAGCCGGAAACCCACGGCAATACGGCTTCTCAGTTCTCCGGTGTGCACCGGCTTGGACAGAAAATCATGGGCGCCGCTGTCAAGCGCCCGGACGATATCCTTCTTTTCCCGTCTCACGCTAAGCAAAATTGTATAGATAAAGGGAAAATCCTTTTCCTTTTTAAGATACCGGCAGATCTCAACACCGTCCGGCTCCGGCATCATCCAGTCGAGGATAGCGATCCGCGGCGGGTCCTTCTGGCAGAGCGACTCCCATGCCTTGCGACCATCCCGCACTTCGATGACGTCATAGCCCCACTTTTCAAGCAGCCTCCCCAAGGCAAAGCGGGTGATGGTTTCGTCGTCCGCAATCAATACTTTCATAGGGTCTCCATTTGGTCCCAGATTCTTTTAAGTGGTTTACCCCAATGCATTGCAAGCCGCCTTCCAATCCGTTTTTACCAGCGCCTGTTGAAGAAATTCGATCTCTCTTTTCAACGACGATATGTCGATGATACGCGGATCGCATTCCTCCTCACGGGCGGTTTTTTCAATCTTCAGACTGATTTCCAAAAAGCGCTCTCCCCCGCAATTGGCCGCAGCCCCGCTAAGCTTATGCGCAGCTTTCATAATCCGATCTCTGTCACCGGATTCAATGGCTTTCTGAAGCGATTTTAAAAGAATTGGCGCTTCCTTGAGAAACGCCCCGATCAACTCCCGGATCAGTTCTTCATCGCGATCCCCTATATCAAGCAGCTGCAAAGGGTTCAAAACCGGCAGGCCACGGCATTCATCCATTTGATCGTTGCGGGCTTCATCTTTTGCGGTTGCTATCAGACATTCCGAACAGTATTTGAGCAGCATATCCAGAATTGCTTTGGATTTAACGGGTTTTGGAATATAATCATCCATTCCGGCTTCCCGACATCTTTCCCGATCTCCTTCCATGGCCAGGGCCGTCATTGCGACGATGGGGACCCGGGACAACAGTTTTTGATTTTCTATTTGCCGAATTTGCCGCGTTGCCTCGAATCCGTCCATAACCGGCATATGGATGTCCATGAAGATGGCCCCATATTTCTTATTTTTGAAGCACGCCAGCGCTTCTTGTCCGTTCTCCGCTAAATCCACATCGCATCCATATCTTCGAAGAATACCCAGAGCGACTTTTTTATTGATAGCACTATCTTCCACCAATAAAATATGGGTATCAATGCATACCGGTTCCTTCCCGTCTTGTTGACCCGATGCTTGGGGGCGTCTCACGGCAGAACCCGTATGAAAATCTTGCCAGCTGGCCGAAAGGGCTTCCACGAATGGATAGATCCGAATGGGTTTAACCAGGCTGTCGGAAAAATGCGCGCGTGCAATGGGGTCCAGTTCACATGAACGACCACCTGAGGATAGCAAGATCAGCACCGTGTCCTGAATCAAAGCGTCGGACTTTATCATTTCGGCCAGGTTTCCGCTGTCCGTTTGCAGCACGGAATAATCGATCACGGCAATGCCAAACGGATTTCCGGATTGCTCTGCCTTTTTGAGCTTTTCCATCGCCTCGTCTGATGAAGATGCCGCCGCGCATGGAATCTGCAATGCTTGCAAATATTCGAGCGTGTTATGGCGGTTCAACTCGCTTTCATCGACGATCAGGACCGGGACATTGCAAAGCTCCCGGGCTTTGAGTTGCTGCGTTTCTTCCAGAAACTGCAATTTGAACCGGATGAAAAATTCGGAGCCACTGCCCACGGCGCTTTCAATGCCGATGCTGCCGCCCATCATTTCCACAAGCTGCTTGCTTATGGCCAAACCCAATCCGGTGCCTCCGAATTTCCGGGTCGTGGACTCGTCAGCTTGAGAGAACTGCTCGAAGATGCTCTCTCTCAATTCATCCGGAATGCCGATTCCCGTGTCCCTCACCCTGATGACGAAAGTGCAGATATTCCCGGTCAGGGCTTCGCACTCGACATTGATGAGAACGTGGCCCTGCTCCGTAAATTTGACGGCATTGCCGGCCAGATTCGTAAGAATCTGACGGATACGCGTCGGATCGCCCACCACCCTGGCAGGAATGCCGATGGGATATTGAATCAGTATTTCGATCCCTTTCTCCTGTGCCCGATTCGCCACCAGCTGCCCGATTTGATCCACAACGTCCCGGAGATTGAACGGCAACGCCTCGATGCGCAGTTTCCCCGATTGTATTTTCGATAAGTCAAGAATATCGTCTATGATTGTCAGCAGTGCATTTGCGGAGCTTGCAATGGATTCAGCATAGTCTTTCTGCTGGGTGTTGAGATCCGTGAACAACAACAGCTCACTCAGGCCGATGATACCGTTCATGGGCGTGCGTATTTCGTGGCTCATGTTGGCCAGAAACTCGCTCTTCGCCCGATTTGCGCTCTCAGCCTGTTCTTTGGCGCTTCTCAGGTCTTCGTTTGTCCGGTGAAGTTCGTCCACGGCATGGGAAAGCTCCCTGGTGCGTTGTTGAACCTTTTTTTCCAAGAGCGCCCTTTCCTCATCAAGCGCCCGATAAAAATTGGCATTGTTCAGGGCCGCTGCAGCCTGGCCGATCAAATTTTCCAGACCGAGCATGAATTGACTCTCCGGCTCGATTCGTGAATAATAATCCAGGTTGGCGTCTCCATTGCCGACGATAAAAATGCCCATGGGATTATTCAAATCTCCGCCAATGGGAAACACGATGTATTCAGCCAGATAAATCTGATTTCCAAATTGAATCAAATCGGCATCACGACTGCCATGTCGACATACGGGTGCCTCCTTCCCTTCCAGGAGACTTTGGGCCACAGGATGCTTCTCGGAGATATTCAGCTGGGATACTTTTCCGCTCTCATCTTCACCATAGTAACCGTCAAAATCGACGGCTTCAAACGCTTGCTGGCTCTCGTTGCGGAGCAAAACGATACACCTTTCAAAATTCAGGGTATACAGCACAAACTCTATACAGATTCTGATAATTTCTTCGATATCAACCGTCGCATTGATCTTTTTCCCGGTATCATAAAGTTTTTTGTAAATAGCGATCTGAGTGTCCAAGGTCTGCTGGACTTCGTATAGCATGCTTTCGGTACGGATAAGCCGTTTGACCTGTGAAGAAAGCAATGTATTTTTTTCTTTGATTGCCGATAGTTCCGTCAATACGGCATCCATCTGTTTTACTTCTCCTTCGATGTGCATTGCGCCTCCCGGTTCGGCGTCGCCAATGGTCTACCCCAATTTGGGAGGGTTACTCAGACCGGAATTGTCAATAAGCGCAATGAGATTCATCAGAGCGTGGATTCAAATGGCAGCATACTTTCGCAAGAAGTCGAGTTTCAATATATGGCTGAAATGATCGCTGTGTAATTGTGAAAGTGATTTTGATTTCCCACGGGACCGATTTCACCCAATGTATAGAACCCGATCCATGGAATCGAACGGCCGACCTTATCCTGCAGTTCCTTTAACAACTGGTTCTTCTGCAGATCCCGAAATACGACCTTGCCCCTGCCCGCACAGTCGAAATGAAAGACCATCTTAATCGATTGGTTTCCAATCGCTTCTTTTATCAGAGAGGCGGCGTTTCTCACGCCATTGGCAATTTTTTCCTGATCGCGTCGCGTCATCCAGAATTTGGTACCGTTTTCCGTCTCTGTGGATATGGTGATGCACCCTTTTTCATCATCCTTCGTGGGCATGAATCGAATCAGATATTCATCATATCCGTCCATTGTGGAGGGCGCCTTGAACCCAAGGCATAGATTTACGACGGCCCTGCTCCAGTTGTTGATCTCCTCCTCATCGAGATATTCCTTAAAAACTTCCAGAACCGGCATTGAATCGATTTCGTAAATTGTATTGCCTTCGCATCTCGTGACCTCGTGCTCTGCACCGATGGGGACGCAGCCGTGGCTGACAACCCATGCAATACGCGCCTTGCCGGACATGAGCGTACAGACGGCGCCATCAGATAGAACACGGTTATTGTAGTATTGATAGGTCTGTTTCATTTCCCAATTATCAGCCGATAATCCACCGAACATGGGAATAAATCGATCCGGTTTCAAGTGGCCTTCCAGCGCATCCTTGAACTGGTCAAAGTTAAGGGTCAGCCCATCCGCAAATACGAACATCCCTATGGTTTCGCTATTGACGCCCTCGATCAAATCCCGGGCCATATTCTCGCCACACAACTCGGAATTCTGCTTCAGACCTGTTGCATAGGCGTTCTTAAATATCAGTTCATCCGATTGGATGGCCATTGCGGCCACAGAGAAATTGGATTCATCCGCTTCTCCGAGCGAAATAATCCCTTCGCCAGAGCAGCCACTAAGCGGCGCCCCCCCTGAAGCCCGATTCACGGCATCGATCAATACTTCCTGGTTGTATCCAACTGAAGCAAACAAAAAGACGAAATCGGGGGTGCGGATAAGGCCTGTTTTCAATGCCTGTTCGACAGCTTCTTTTCCGGCCTGTTTTGGATTATGATGGTGGCTCATGCCGACACCCGCCCGTGTTCCCATATGGCACCTCCCGACGTTCAAAGTTTTGGAGTGAATATGGCTGCATTGTTCCGGGGCTTGAACCGATTACGGCAATCATACGGGAATGGACCTCCCATGACAACAAAATCCACGCTGATCGTGAATCTACAAATTGATGTTCAGGGAGCAATGAAAATGGATACCCGACTTCCGTTCGCTAACAGTGGATTTACATCGCGCAGCAAGGTCCAATTCAAGAGGTGGCACCAGGGGCGTCAGAAACGATTTGACCGGGGCCGGGCAGATATCCTGGTCGAGGATGTGCATTAAGCACGCACCATTAGAAGGTAATACGAGGTGATTTCATCATTGAAAAAGCACGCATTCAGGCAATGCAACAGCGTTGGGCATTATTTAATCTTGTAACCCAGCTGATGCAGAATATCGATACGGTCCTTGAACACCGGCTCCTGACGCTGCACCATTTTATAGAAATCGCATTCATCGCAACCGCCGATTTTTTCTGCAAAAGAGCCCTGAATCTTACCACCGCACAGCGTACCGGCCACCACCCAACATGCCCTGCCGCCGTTTATACCGTTATGAATGCCGTTGGCCTTCTTTGCTGCGGCGGCAGAGCAGGTGCCCAACAAAGTCTCATGGGTGCCGCCCGGTTCACGACCACATTTTTTGAATTGCCAGCAATTGATCTTGGGGGCCATTATCCTACCTCCTTCAAATAGGTTCATAGTATTAATATCCACTGGCCTCGGACGGACTTTAGCTATCACCCTACTTATTTTTTACGAATTTGCCTGGACTGCGTATAGATATCAGAAATTTTTAAGAAAATCAGCTTTAGCCCTAATCGGACCGGACCACTGGCATCTGAGGTGCGTGGCTGCGCTACGGCGGGAAAACTAAATGCGACTATCTCCTGAAAGGGACACGGCCGGTGTTGAAGCGAACAAAATCCCCATCGGGATAGCTACCGGTGTTCATTGATGCTTTTTTGCGGGCGATGGTCTGACAGCGAGGGCGCTGACAAAATCATCCATATGATCCGGGGTGATCAACAGCGGACGCTCGCTTCGCCGCTCGATCCACACAAATTCATCTATTCGCGAGACATAGATGCATACGATCCCCCTTTGCCTGGTCCACAGCCAGCCGAAACCGCCCCAAAGCCCACCTGCGCCGATGCGCACGCCCCACCCCACCATGGACCGAAGCTTTTTCCGATCGATAATCTCAACCACAGTGATCGTGCTGCGGGGGAAACGCTGGCGTTTCAGGGGCCAGATCAACTCCAGATCCGTACCATGGATGACAAATTGTCGTGGACGGAAGCGCAGCCAAACCCATAGGTAGATAACCAGGAGAAAAAATGCCGGGGCAAGCAGCATCCGCCGGCTAGCCACTGCGCCGGTGATGAAAATTATGGGTATCGCTATCAATATAAGGGTGATGGCCAGAATCAGAGGTGACATGGAGGCCAGTGCAAAGCGGCGTGGCATGACCTTACCCTTCTATCCGGGCACCTCTATCGGCCAGCAGCGCCCGCAAGACAGACCTGTGGCAGCGCGCCTCATCCTGGCAATAGCACCCGACAGAAAAGTTGGCGCCATGGGAAAGCGCAGCCAGCAGGTCGAGCACCCGGCGCTTATCAGGATCGCGCATCTCGGCCCGGTATTTCCTGGTAAAAGAGGTCCAATCTTTTTCGGTGACCGCCGCCCGGCCGGTTTTCATGAGTTCGGCGGATGGCGCCACATTGGGCAGCCACACATCATACCAATTCTGCGACGCGAACTCGTCTTTGGGCACCCCCCGCGGCGGACGCCGCACCGTCCCGATGCGCAATCCCTCTCCTGGGACCCGATCGCTGCCCAGTCGCACGATTCGTATGGTCATAACATGCCTCCAATGAAACAGAGTGAATGAAAGGGGTCACCTATCCCCCCTAATGATGCCGGCCCAACCCGCTCTTGCATGACACGCAGTCGCGACAACCGGATGGACGCCCAGGCATCCGCTCTGCACCGGAAAAATAGAAAAAGTGAAGGCATTTCTTCAAGAGGAGAGTTTGGCTTGATACGCCGCATAGGTTGATCGGATACCCTTCATCAACTCGATGCGAGGCCGCCACCCCAGCTGATGAATCCTTGAGCTGTCCATGAATTTGCGCTGCATGCCGTCCGGTTTGGATGAATCCCATGAAACCTCTCCCTGAAAACCAACCACTTGTCGAATGATTTCGGACAGCTCACGGATGGAGATCTCTTTTCCCGACCCAATATTGATGAAGGAAACGGCCTCAATACCATTGGCTTGAAAAGCTGGATCGCTCCGACAAATATCGAGATACGCCTGGTCGGATTTCTGCATCACAAACAGGCATGCCGCTGCCATATCATCTACATGAAGGAATTCCCGCAATGCAGTGCCTGTTCCCCAGAGGCTCACCGACGGCGGATCTTGATCAATCGCTTTACGGATATCTTCCGGAATCGGCCCATACACGGATTCATCTTTCCGTATGGCATCCGTCTCCCCGTTCAAGGCCAGTTTGGCCAAATGAAATTTGCGGATCAGTGACGGCAGGACGTGGGAATTCAACAAGTCATATTGATCATTGGGACCGTACAGGTTGGTCGGCATGACAGCCCGGTATTGGGTGCCGTACTGCCGGTTAAAGGATTCACACATATTTATTCCGGCAATCTTTGCTATGGCGTAAGGCTCATTGGTGGGTTCCAGGTAACCGCTTAAAAGAGACTCTTCTTTCATCGGCTGGGGGCACTGTTTGGGATAAATACAGGAAGAACCCAGGAAAAGAAGCCGTTGAATACCGGATTGAAAGGCCGCATGGATGACGTTGGTCTGGATCATCAGGTTGTGATAGATAAAATCGGCCCGGTACATATCGTTGGCGTATATACCGCCGACTTTTGCCGCCGCCAGCATCACCACATCGATTTTTTCCGCAGCAAAGAAACGATTCACCGCTTGCTGATCGGTAAGATCCAGTTCGGAATGTGTCCGTACGACCAGGCTGTCATATCCCGATGCTTTCAGGCTTCGAACCAGGGCCGAACCCACCATACCACGGTGGCCGGCGACGTAGATGTTGGTGCTCTTATCCATCGTCAATGTACGGTCTCCGTTCACCCTATCGCTGCAACGATAAGGTTCAGCTGTCGATATTTTCGAAGATCTTGTACCCTCCGTCAACAACCAACCGATCTTTTTTAGCCTCCTCCAGATCGGTTTTGGTCATCTCGGCGATCATCTCTTCAAAGCTTATCCTGGGTTGCCAGCCAAGTTTTTCTTTGGCTTTGGTTGGATCGCCCAGCAAAGTTTCTACTTCGGTGGGCCGAAAATAGCGCGGATCGATTTCTACAACCACCTTTCCAGAGTCCTCATCAATCCCCTTTTCTTCAAGCCCGCTACCCTTCCACTGAATATTGATGCCCACATTGCGGGCGGCCAGTTCGACACATTGCCGCACCGAGAATTGTTTGCCGGTGGCGATCACGTAGTCGTCCGGCTCATCCTGCTGGAGCATCAGCCATTGCATGTATACATAATCTTTGGCATGTCCCCAGTCCCGTTTGGCATCCAGATTTCCCATAAAGAGCTTTTCTTGAAGTCCCATCTTGATACGGGCCATTGCCCGGGTAATCTTCCGCGATACAAAGGTCTCCCCTCGGTTGGGCGATTCGTGGTTGAAGAGAATGCCATTGCAGGCGAAAATGCCATAGGCCTCCCTGTAGTTCACGCAGATCCAGTACGCATAAAGCTTCGCCACCCCGTAAGGAGAGCGGGGATAGAAAGGTGTGGTTTCCGTCTGGGGAACTTCTCGCACCTTTCCGAAAAGCTCAGATGTGGACGCCTGGTAAAACCGCGTAATCTTCTCCAGTCCCAGGATGCGAATCGCTTCCAGCAATCGCAATGTCCCCAACGCATCGGTATTCGCGGTGAATTCCGGTGTCTCGAAAGAAACCTGGACATGGCTCTGTGCGGCCAGGTTGTATACTTCGTCGGGTTGCACCAGCTGGAAGATCCGAATCAAATTGGTGGCATCGGTCAAATCTCCGTAGTGGAGCTTGAACCGGACCTCCTCATCATGGGGGTCCTGGTAGAGATGGTCGATACGCCCGGTATTGAATGAAGAGGCGCGGCGTTTGATGCCATGGACTTCATATCCTTTTTCAAGGAGCAGTTCGGCCAGGTAGGCGCCATCCTGCCCCGTGATGCCGGTTATCAGTGCTTTTTTCATACTTGCCGTCGCAATATAGCGGTTGTAATAGAACGCATCGCGTTAAGCAATCCGGCGGGTACGCAGCCCCGCTCCACAAAGGCCATCAGTCAAAACCCGGGTCCAGACGGATTGCCGGGCTGGCCTGAGCACCCGTCGAATC
>JARRKU010000108.1:0-25114 GCA_037387725.1 Desulfobacteraceae bacterium | reverse complement strand
CTCGCACCGGTCGATCCTTTTTCGATTGCTATCATGAGGCCATTGAGGGGAACGAACGCATGGATGGCCGTAAAAGAGGACCTTCGAGCCTAGTGGTCTATCAGGACGACAACGTCATGCTATTTGTGCCCAAAGCCCAGACCTCCCAGTGGGAGCTGCAGCTCATGCCCAAAAAACCGGTAGGCCATATTTTGGAAGCGGATGCGACCATGCGGCAATCCCTCGACAAGGCCATTTTAGCGGCCATGCGGGTCCTGACGCGTCTGGGGGCCACCATGATCACGGTGATCGAGTACAGCCGGCGATTCAATGCAAAAGATCAGGATCAACGGCTCTTATGCGCGTTTCTCCCTCGTCTGCCCGAATCTCCCGGCGCCTTCAGCGAGGCGCAGCTGCGATGGATCAGCGGCCACTATCCAGAGGATTTTGCACTGGTTTGTCGCTTAAACCTGGAGGCGGCTATGGGAGAAGAGTAAATTTAGGTGCTCCGGAACCAGGCCATATAAAAAAGTCAAACGCTGTTCCGGGCGGGCTGATGCGCTGATGGACAAGCCCCAATTAAATTTTTGGCGCCGCCTTAAACTCGGCAAACCAGAGATCGGGGCCCAGATCCACCACCGCACTGAACCGGATCAACCCGAAAGGCATCAGCAACCTGGCGACGTCTTCCAATCCCAGGCGGACGCTACGGGGCGGCCCCGGGGGGCCATCTTGTTTTTTGAATTCCACTATCGACAATATACCCCCGGCCTTCAGAATACGCGTCACTTCACGTAGCGCACCCTGGGCCAGGCCGTCTCCGACCAGATCGTGCAGAACCGTTGCCATCAGACACAAATCAACAGACCGATCTGCGATCGGAACACTGGTGCCGACGTCGGCCACATGCGTTTCAATTCGAAGCTCTGAGGATTCAACGGCCTCCTTAATCCGGGCGATGCCTTCTTCCCAGAGATCTACGGCGATGATCAGGCCCTCAGGACCCATTTTCCCTGCCATTGCGGTCGTGTATCGTCCTGCGCCGCATGCCAGATCCACGACCGTCATACCCGGTTTGAGGGAAAAAGCATCCCAGAAACATTGGCGGTCGATCAAATCGAAGCTGCTTTTGCCGGCACCGGTGGGATGATGAGACATGATTCGATCCTTTGCGCGGGTTGAGGCCTTCCACCAAGGCACCTTTCATCAGATACCCAAGGTGATCCTGAAGTCAATGTAAATTTATTTTTACGCTGCCCCTTACGCCATGGTCTTCCTGAAGCGCAGCACCGCCAGTGTGACGGCCCCGCCGGCCAGGATGGCCTGAGCGCCGATGGCCGGCCAGAGCGCCCCCAGCCCGACCCCCCGGATGGCGATCCCATGCATGATCTGTAGAAACCAGCGCATGGGATTTAAATAAGTCAACAATTGGATAACCGACGGCATGTTGTGGATGGGAAAAATGAACCCGCTCAGCAGAACGGACGGCATCAATACCAGGAAGGCGGTGAGCAGGGCCTGCTGCTGTGTGTGGGCGGTCACGCTGATCAGCAGCGCGATGCCCAGGTTGCCCACCAGGAAAAGAACCGCAACGGCGTATAGCAGGATCAGGCTGCCGTGCACACGTAATCCGAAAACGGGACGGGCCACGATGAGCATGTTGGTCATGGTGATCAGGCCGGTAATCAGAAACGGCAGGGTCTTGCCGGCGATGAACTCCGTTCTCCGGATGGGGGTGACCATGACCTGTTCGATAGTGCCGATCTCCTTCTCCCGGACGATGGCGATGCTGGTCAGCAGAAGGCTGATCACCGCCAGCATGACGCAGATCAGGCCGGGCACAAAATAGAACTTGCTCAGCAGGTTGGGATTGTACCAGGCGCGCACCGCAAGGTTCACGGGCAGTGCGGGTGCGTCGGCGACCCATCGCGGGTTGAAGGTGTTCAACACCTGCTGGGCGTAGTTGAAGATGATCGCCGTATCGTTGTTGTAAGTGCCGTCGGCCACAACCTGCAGCTTGGGGCTGCGGCCGGCGTTGAGGTCCCCTTCAAAGCCCCTGGGGATGTGAATCACGGCCTGGACCTCGCTGCTGTCCAGCACCCGATGAATATCACCGGGCGACTTTAGAATTTTCCTGACTTCGAACCAGCCGCCGCTCTCAAAGGCCGCGGTCACCGCCCGGCTGGCCGGTGTGTTGTCCATATCGAGAACGGCTGTGCGGATATCCTTGACGTCCGTGGTCAGGGCAAAGGCGAGCACCGTCATCTGTATCACTGGAAAGGCGAACACCACCAGGCGCATGCGTACGTCGCGCAGCATCTGGTGAAACTCCTTGATCAGCATGCATCGCAGTCTCAGCCACATGATCACGCCTCCAGTTTAAACCGCAGCCTGCGGTGGGCCAGCAGGACCATCACGACGGTATAGAGAAATAGCAGGAGAACATTGACCCAGAGGATCTCCAGCCCGATGCCCTTGAGGAATATGCCGCGCATGGCGGCGATAAAGTAACGCGCCGGAACGATGTAGGTGATCACCTGGATGGGCGGCGGCATATTGTGGATGCTGAAGACAAATCCGCTGAGCAGCAACGTGGGCAGATAGGTGGCGAACAGCGCCAGCTGGTTGGCCAGCACCTGGGACTTGAGCACGATGCTGAGCATCATGCCGAAGAAAAGCACGCCGCACAAAAATACGGAGGCAATGGCAAACAGCAGGGCGGCGTTTCCCCGGATGGGCACATGGAAAACAAAGCGGCCCATGACCACGGCCAGGGCCACATCGGCCAGGCCCAAGCCGAAATAGGGAATCACCTTGCCGATCACCAGTTCGGCAGCGCGCAGGGGTGTACTGATCAATTGCTCCATGGTGCCCATTTCCCACTCGCGGGCCACGGTGACCGAGGTGAGCATGGCAGCGATGACAGCCATCACCAGGGCGATGATGCCCGGCACGATGACGTTGACACTACGCAGGTCGGGGTTGTACCAGGCCCTCATCTCAGCACTCACCGACCGGTCCTTTGGCACGATCCCCCTGCGCTCGAGGCGCTGCACCATGATCTTCCGGTTGTAGAGCTGGGCCATGGCGAAGAGATAGCCGGCGGTCAGGTTGGCGTTGTTGGCATCGCTTCCGTCCACCATGGCCTGCAGGGCTGCGGTTTGTCCGGCCGCCAGGCGCTGGGAGAAATCCGCGGGAATCACTACCGCCACCATGACGTCCCTTCGGTCCAGTGCGTCGGTGATCTGCCGGTAATTTGAGGGCGTCCGGCGAATATCGAAATAGGCCGAACCCTGAAGGAGGCTGATAAACTCGCGGCTCCGGGGCGTGCCGCTCTGGTCCCAGACCGCCGTGGGCACATGATTTAAATCCATGGTCAGGGCATACCCGAAAAGGCAGACCAGCAGCACGGGAATCGCCAGGGCCAGCGTCAGGCTGCGCCAATCCCGCACCACATGCAGGAATTCTTTGCGGGCCACGGCCGCCAGGCGTCGGATAGAGAAATTCACGCTGTCCCTCCCTGGCGCTCCTGCTGCTCGATCATGGCCACAAAGACATCTTCCATGGTGGGCGTGATGGCGGCCATGTGATCCACTGCCAGGCCTTCGGCTTTCAATGCCGCGGTCATCGCTTGGCGCGCCTCCCGCGCATCGGCTGTGCGCACGTGGAGGCTGCTGCCGAAAAGGGCCGCGTCGAGCACCCCGGGAAGGCCTGCAATGATCTCTAAGGCTAACTCGTTCCGCCGGCAGCGCACATCCAGCAAGGTCTCGCCAGTCAGGCTGCCCTTGAGGTCGGCCGGGGTGCCCATGGCAATCAAACGACCGCGGTAAATCATGGCCAGCCTTCCGCAGTATTCGGCTTCTTCCATATAGTGGGTGGTGACGAACACCGTTACCCCCTGGTCGGCCATGGCGTAAATCAAGTCCCAGAAGCGGCGCCGGCTCACCGGATCGACGCCGCTGGTGGGTTCATCCAAGAACACGATGGGCGGTTCGTGCAGGATGGCGC
Source organism: Desulfobacteraceae bacterium (assembly GCA_037387725.1). GTDB lineage: Bacteria > Desulfobacterota > Desulfobacteria > Desulfobacterales > Desulfosarcinaceae > JARRKU01. Next base: position 21,127 of record JARRKU010000108.1, on the reverse strand, counting down.
ACGCCAGGGCCAGACGCTGCTTCCAACCACCGGCCAGCAACCGGGCGGGGCTGCGGCGGCGTTCCTGCAAACCGGCCATCTCCACAGCCCACAGGGTGCGCTCCCGCAGCCGCTGGTTGTCCAGTCCGTAAATACCGCCGTAAAAGGCGATATTCTCCTCTACGGTCAGATCGTCGTAGAGCGAAAACTTCTGGCTCATATAGCCGATGTGCTGTTTGATCTTCTCGGCCGCCGTAAGGATGTCGAACCCGGCCACTGTTCCGTGTCCTTCAGTGGGCGCCAGCAGTCCGCAAAGCATGCGGATGGTGGTGCTTTTACCGGCGCCGTTGGGCCCTAAAAAACCGAAGATTTCACCGCTCTTAACCTCAAAGGAGACTTGGTCCACTGCCGTGAAGGCGCCAAAACGGCGGGTCAGCGCGTCAACGATCACTGCCGGACGTCCGGGCGATGACGGTACATGTGCGGCTGTCGCAATCTGCGCGGAATCCACCGACGACGGCTCAGCGGAAGCATTCACCATGTCGATGAAGACATCCTCCAGAGACGGTGCGATGGGCTCGATCTTGTCCACGGTAATACCGGCAGCGCCCATGATCCGGCGCGCCTCGCCCTCGGCGGCCGCAATGTCCCGGCAGAACAGGTGGACGCTGTTGCCGAAGACCGATGCCATGCCCAGGCTGCGCCGCAGCAAAGGCGCTGCGGCCCGGGCTTGATCCGTATGCACCGCCAGAATCCGGTCGGAGAGCTGCTCTCGTACCTGTCCGGGTGTGCCGTCCACCAGCAGCCGGCCTTGGTGCAGCAGGCCCACCCGATGGCAACGCTCGGCCTCATCCATATAAGCCGTGGTCACCAGAATGGCCACGCCCTGCTGCAACAGCCGGTAAAGCACCCGCCAGAAATCCCGGCGGCTCACCGGATCCACCCCATTGGTGGGTTCGTCCAGCAGCAAAACCTTGGGTGTGTGGATCAAGGCGCACGCCAGCTGCAATTTCTGCTTCATGCCGCCCGACAATTGACCGGCCCGCCGCCCCTTGAACTGCCGCATTCCGGAAAAGCCCAGCAGTTCATCCATGCGCTGCCGGCGCCCTTTGCGGGGGACGCCGTAAAGGGCGGCATAGAAGTTGATGTTCTCGGCCACGGTCAGATCGAAATAGAGGGCGAAACGCTGGCTCATATAGGCGATGCTGTCTTTGACGGCTCCCGGATTTTCTCTCACATCCAAGCCGGCCACCCGGCAACGGCCGGAAGTGGGGTCAAGGATGGACGACAGCATGCGCAAGGTGGTGGTCTTGCCTGCGCCGTCGGGCCCCACCAGGCCGTATATCTCGCCGGGTAACACTTGGATATCCAAATGCCTCACCGCTTTCAGCGCTCCGAAGTCGCGGCTGAGGTCCTGGGTCACGATAGCAGGTTCGGTATGTGAAGCCTCTTTCTGCATGTCCTGTCTAATTTGAGCATTTTATCCGGCGCGCCGGCCGTCCGGCTAATCCAGCTGGATTGTGGCATCGGCGGGCATGCCTGCTTTGAGTTCCTGCCGGGGATTGTCCAGGCTGATTTTGATGCGGTACATCAGTTTGACACGCTCCTCATAGGTCTGCACAGCTTTGGGCGTGAACTCGGCCTGATCACTGATAAAGCTGATCTTTCCCGGATACACTTTCTCGGGATAGGTGTCTGTGGTGACCTGGGCCGATTGGTGAAGCCGGATGCGGCCCAGATCGGTCTCGTTGATATATCCCCTCAGCCATACGCGGTCGAGTTGGCCCAAGGTGATCACCGGCGTACCGGGGTTGAGATAGGCGCCCGGCTCGGCTGACTTGCTCAATACTACCCCGCCGGCCGGCGATCTGAGCACGGTATCGGCCATCTGCTGGCGGTCCAACGCCAGGACCTGCTCCGCCACGGCCACCTGGGCCTGGGCCTGCTCGATCTCTTCTTTGCGGGGCCCGGCCACCACCAGGTCCAGATTGGCCTTGGCGCTGTGGACCTGGGCTGCCGCTGCCCGGCGGCTGTTGAAAGCGGTTTCATAGACGGTTTGCAGTTCGTCGAACTTCTGCTGGCTGATGACGTCCTGGGCCCGTAACGCTTTGGACCGGGCCACATCGTCCTGCGCCAGCTTCAATCGGCTTTCAGCCGCTTTTGCGGCCGCGCCGGCCTGCTGCAGCTGCGCGCGGGCACGGGCCACCTCTTGCGCACGGCTGCCGCTCTCCAGTTGAGCCAGCAATGCCTTGGCAGCGGCCGCCTGGGCTTGGGCCCGGGCGACCTGCAGCTTTTGGTCCACATCATCCAGGCGGGCAACGATCTGCCCGGCAGTGACCCTGTCGCCTTCGTCCACGAGCCGCTCCAAAAGGCGGCCGGGGATCTTGAACGCCAGCTCCACCTGGGTCACTTCAATGGTCCCGGACAAGTTTAAGCGATGGGGATCCACGGTGGTCCGATGGGTCCACCACCACGCAGTTGTGGCACCGGCCGCAACGATGACGACCAGCATGATTCTCAGACGTTTAGGCATGGGTGGCTCCTTCTGCGGGTCCATCCTTGAAACCCTTGAGACCGCGAAGTGAGAATTCGGTGATATGGTCGGCCAGGGCATCGATGATACCGGCATCGTTCGGATCCATGGGACACAACCGGGACGCGATCGGCCAGGCATAACCATAGTAAAAACATTGGCCCATGATACTGAAAGCGCAGCGCATCACCCTCTCCCGGGGGGCATCGGAACCGATCAGCTCGGTGATGATACCGCTCAGGATAGCCGCCTGGGGACGGATATGGTCCTGTACCAGGGTGTCCAGCACCGGGGAAGGATCGGCCAGTTCCCTGGCCAGCAACCGGCCCTGGTTCTGGAAACCCGACAGACCGCCGGGTGCCAGCAACCGATGCAGCAGGGCCAGAATAAAAAGCCTGAGGCGCTCTCGGGGGTCGGCACCCCGCCCCCTGCCCATATCGGCCGGATAATGTTCGATGGCGCTTTTCAAAAGATCGGTTACCAAAATGCGATAGAGATTCTGCTTGTTGCCGAAATAATAATTCAAAGCCGCCAGGTTCACCCGTGCGGCCTGGCAGATCTCACGCACCGTGGCCGCCTTGAACCCCTTGCGGCCGAAAACCTGCACCGCTGCCGCCAGGATGCGTTCTTTTGGCGTCAACATCGAAAACCTCCGTTTAAAACAATTGTTTTAAACTTTTGTATTAAACATTTGTTTTTATTTGTCAAGCCCGAACCAAATGTATCGTAGGGACAACGTCTCAGGTGCCGGGGCGCTATGCAGGTGATCTTCTGGAATATGTGGGTACAGAGCGTCAGCCGGCCCGTTTTTGCGCTGAGCAATAGGGGGATTTCCTGTTGACTACCCATTGGGTTCCCTCTATATTAACGCAATCTTGGAAACTGAAGTTTCCTTCTTTCATTTGCAAGACATCAATATTACTGTAATTTACCCACTCTAAATACTAGCCACGAAGGCCGGTCCGCTGTAACGGTGATCTGTCTCTCGTGGTTTTGTGTTTTTCTGGAGAGCTGATCTTTGATTGTCCATCAATTCTGTGGAACGGAAGGAGGCTTGGTTTGATACGGAAGATGAGATTGTGGCTGCTTTGCCTGGTTGTTGTGTTGGGATCCGCTATTACCTGTGCTGCGTCCGAAGCGACGCCGACCGATCAGCCGACGCCCGGCGGGGTCAAAAGCCTGGAAGACCGGGTAAAGCAGTTGGAGCAAGCGATCGCTCGGTCGCCGGAAAGTGATAAGTGGTATGAGCGCATTCAGGTCAGCGGATTGATAGAGGTCGAGGCCGCATATCAAAAAACGGATTACGGCGATCCGGCTACGCCGGATGAGGATAGCAGCGATGTGGATCTGGCTGCCGCCGAACTGGTGTTGGATGCCAAGATCGCCGCTGCGGTAGATGGACACATCATGATTAAATATGAAGACGATGACGTGTTCGTGGATGAAGGCTTTGTCATCATTTCGGGCGACGATGCGTTTCCTGCCTACCTGATCGCCGGCCGGCAGTACATTCCTTTCGGCATTTTCGACAGCCATTTCATTACCGACCCCAACACCCTCGTCCTGGGTGAGACCAATGAGGGCGCAGTTGTGGCCGGCTATCGCTTTGGCGGGGAGATATTGGATATTGCAATCGGTGCGTTCAACGGTGAAGCCAATGAAGCCGGGGACGACGACACCGTGGACAGCTTTGTGGCGGCCGTCAAAGTCCAGCCTTTTGAAGGTATTTTGCTGGGCGCTTCGTATACGTCGAACCTGGCCGGTTCAGACGCCCTGAGCGAGGTTCTGGTGGACCCGGACAATCTCGATTCGCTGGTGAGCGGCTGGAGCGCCTTTGCCAGCGTGGCGTTTATGGAGCGTTTCAAGCTGCTCGCAGAATATGTGGCAGCTGTAGATGATTTCGGTATCGGCGAACTTTATGATGCGGCCGATGTGCTTGCCCGTCAGCCGACGGCCTGGAACCTGGAACTGGGAATCGCAATCACCGAGGGGCTCGAAGTGGCTGCCCGGTATGGCGGATCGGACGACGGCGCTGACTTTTTGCCGGAATCCCAGTACGGTGCGGTCATCAATTGGGGAATCTTCAAGAACACCAACCTGGCGTTGGAGTATTTGCACGATGAATATGAGGACGATGTCCAGGAAGCCGATACCTTGACGGCCCAGCTTGCCATTGAATTTTAGGCCATACCCGGTTGGGGACGACGTGATGAAGACTTTTACGCGATGAACGGAGCTATTCACATTCATTTATAATAGAGGAGGTATGGTATGATGCGTTCGATTCGGTTAATGATTTCAGTTGGGATTGTTATAGGTGGTATATTGTCATTGGGAACGGCATGGGCGCATTTCGGCACTGTAACGCCCTCGGATGATATCGTCACCCAGGACGATACCAGGACCTTGGATATTCAAGTCAAATTCATTCATCCCATGGAACGGCACTACATGGAGATGGTCAAACCAAAGCAATTTGGCGTGGTACACAACGGTAAAAAGAGTGATTTGCTGGGCACCCTGAAAGCCGCAAAGGGGAACAGCCCTGATCAGTCCGAGAAATACACGTTCTGGACCACGATATATAAGATCCGCAGGCCGGGCGACTATACTTTCTTTGTCGAACCCACCCCGTACTGGGAGCCGGCCGAAGACTCATTTATCGTCCACTACACAAAGGTCTGCGTAAATGCCCTGGGACTGGAAAAAGGCTGGGACGAACCGTTGGGTCTGGAGACCGAGATCGTTCCGCTGACCCGGCCTTACGGGTTGTGGACCGGCAACCTGTTCACCGGACAGGTGCTGCTGGACGGCAAACCGGTTCCCAATGCCGAAGTGGAGGTCGAGTACCTGAACGAATCCTCCGACAATCCCGGCATTGTGACGGCACCGTCCGATCCCTATGTAACCCAAGTGGTCAAAGCCGACGCCAACGGCGTTTTCAGCTACGCCATGCCCAGGGCCGGCTGGTGGGGTTTTGCGGCCCTGAATGAAGCCTCGTGGAAGCTGAAAAAGGATGGCAAGGAAAAGGGCGTTGAGATCGGAGCTGTTTATTGGGTGCATACGCGGGATATGAAATAATATACTGCCAGAAACTGGATTTTGCGCTCGATTTCTGCGTTGGGCGACGGATTCGAATCCGTCGCCCGGCTTGAACTCGGGCTCAATCGTCCAGATCCGGACAGGCAGGTGGAAGGAGGATCGCTAATGAAAAAAATACTGGCCTATTTGCTGATGGCCGTTGCGGTGGCGCTGCTGTGCAGCACGGCGGCCATGGCGCATAAAGTCAATGTTTTCGCGTATGTGGAGGGTGGCAAGGTTTATACCGAAAGCTATTTCCCGGACGGTTCACCGGTGGAGGGCGGCAAGGTATTGATTTATGACAGCCAGGATAATCTGCTGCTGGAAGGGGTGACGGACAAAGCCGGGCTATTCAGCTTCGACGTGCCCAAGGTTGATGATTTGACTATTGTCATCGAAGCCACCATGGGGCATAAGAACAGTTTCAAGCTCAAAAAAGCCGAAGTGGAGGCTGGCCAATGAAAATGGTGAGAAAGGTGTCGGCGTTCGGTCTGCTGTGGGTTTTCCTCCTGGCGCCCGCTGGCATGGTGAACGCCCAATCCCCCGAAGACCCGGCCCCTGAAACTGTGTCCGTGCTGCTAAACGAACAGAACAGAAAATTGTCCGGCGAGCTGCGGCGCATTCAGCGGGAAATCGCCGCCCTGCGAGCGGATATGGACAAGCCGGGCCTTAAAGACGTTTTTTCGGGCATCGGGTACATTTTTGGTCTGTTCGGTGTGGCGGCCTATGTGGCCGCGCGCCGCAAGGAGTAGCCCATGCATATTTCCGATGGGGTCCTGCCCCTCTCCGTAACCATCGGTGGGTATGTGGCCAGTGGCGCGCTGGTGGCCTGGAGCGCCCGCCGGACCCACCATGAGGAACTGCCCAAGCTGGCCGTGATGACGGCGGCGTTTTTCGTGGCTTCGCTGATTCATGTCCCTTTCGGCCCGACCAGTGTCCATTTGATCATTCCAGGTCTGACCGGCGCGCTGCTGGGGCCGTCGGCTTTTCTCTCCATTGGCCTGGGCTTGCTGCTGCAAAGCTTGCTGTTCCAATTCGGCGGTCTGACCGCCTTGGGGGCCAATGCCTTGATGATGGGGTTGCCGGCCCTGGCCTGCGGATGGATTTTCCAAAAATTCAAGGGGCGCACCATTATGCACCAGGCAGTGACCGGTGGAATAACGGGTGCGCTGGGGACTGCGTTGGCCGCCGTTATCCTGGCTGCGCTGCTGGCCAGCGGCGGTGAGGATTTTATCGGCGTCGCCAAAATCGCCTTGTTGGCCCACGTACCGGTCTTCATCATCGAGGGCTTTGTGAGCGCCTTTACCATCGGTTTTCTGGCTCGGGTAAAGCCGGAGCTCTTGCAGCCGCCGTATCTTCACCCGCAAAAGGTCACCCATGCCTGATTCCGGTTCCATCTCTTTGCCATTGTGGCATCTGCCGGTGTTGGTACTGATGCCTGTGGCGGTGCTGATCGCCCTGGCGATAGGGCTGCGCCGCTTTGCTCATCGCCGCAGTGCGCCTGGAGAAGAACGCGACTGGTCGGTGCCGCCCCTGACTGACGAAAGGGGCACCTCGCCGTTACACCGGTGGGACGTGCGTTGCAAGATCGTCATCATACTGGTCTACAGTTTTATGATCGTCTCCCTGGAGCGCCTGGTGCCGGCTTTAGCCGCGGTCGGCGTTTCACTGCTGATTCTGGTGATCGCCAAGGCGTCTTCCGTCAAGGTTTTATCCCGGCTGCTGGCCATCGCTGGATTCGTCGGTATGTTCTTTCTGGTCATGCCGTTGACGGCTCCGGTGCATGCCGGAGACACCGTGGTGGTCTTCGGCGGACTGGAATGGATGGCGTTCAACCTGCGGGGCTTGCAACTGGCGGGCACCATCGGCGCCAAAGCGGTGGCCGTCACCCTGCTGATGGAACCGCTGCTTTCAACGGCACCGTTGCCGGTAACCCTCCATGGGCTTTCCCGGCTCGGCGCGCCGGAGGTTGTCGGCCAGATGGTATTGCTCAGCTACCGCTACCTGCATGTGTTTCGTCATGAGGCCCGGCGGATGTCGTCCGGCATGCAGGTCCGGGGTTTCCGCAAACGCACCAATCTGCAGACCCTGCGTGCGGTGGCCAATTTTTTAGGCATGCTCTTTGTGCGCAGCTTCGAGCGCACCGAACGGGTGTTCGACGCCATGCGCGCACGCGGTTACAGGGGACGGTTTCCGGAACCTGAGGTACGTCCATTGGAGGCCAAAGACATCGTGCTGTCCGCCGTCTGGCTGGTCGCAGGGGCGGCGCTGGTTGCCTATGACCGGATAACCTGGTAGGTAGGGTGCTCATGCACGATCAACCCCTACCGGTTCAGCGCCCGACCCTGGAAGCGACCCTTTTCAGCCTCCAGGGACTGTTTTACCGCTACCCGGACGAGACCCTGGCCCTTTCCGACATCCACTTGGATATCGCCCCCGGGGACCGAATCGCCCTGGTTGGCCAAAACGGTTCCGGAAAAACAACCCTGATCAAACTCCTTTGCGGTTTGTTGCAACCCACCGCCGGGCAGGTCCGGTACAAGAATCAAGTGATCGAGGGGGAGTATCTGGAGCACAGCCGGCTGAAAATTGGGCTGCTTTTCCAGGACCCGGACGACCAGCTCTTCGGCCACACGCTGCTGGAGGACGCGGCCTTCGGCCCCCGCTGCCAGGGTCTCCCCCAGCCGGAAGCCGAAGCAGCGGCCCAAGCGGCATTGCAGCATGTGGGATTGGCGGCCATGCGGGCCGCCCTCGCCGGACTGCTGGCCATGAAGCCGGAAGTCCTTCTCCTGGATGAGCCCACCGCTAACCTGGACCCGCACCAGGAACAGGTTTTTCTCGATCTGCTGATCGGTTTTTCCGGCACCCTAATTTGCATCAGCCACGACCTTATCTTTCTCTATGAGCTTTGCGACCGGGCTGTGGTCTTGAACCAGGGACGCATCGGGCACGATTACACCTTGCGCGAACTGGTCTCTCAGCGCCAGGCATTGCGGGAGCACGGGCTTGATTTCTCTTTCCGGCTGGTGGCCGCCCCTGCTCACGACGAACCCGCAAGGCCATCCATCGCGAAACCAGAAGCTGTTACGGCGACAAACGCCGGGCCCACAGCATCGCCGGTGGTGGATCTTCGGCGCTACACCTATCGGTACCCTGACGGCACCCTGGCATTACGCGATGCCAGCGTGTCGGTGAGGGCCGGCGAAAGGATCGCCTTCGTCGGTGAGAACGGTGCCGGCAAAACCACCCTGCTCTCGTGTATGCTGGGCCTGCACCAGGGGCAGGGGGAATTTCTCTTCGACGGCCGGCCGGTCACCCGTCGCCGCCGCAAGGCGCTGTGGCGCCAGGTGGGCATGGTATTCCAAGACAGCGCCGACCAGCTCTTCTGCCCCAGTGTCGAGGAAGAAATCGCTTTCGGGCTTCATCAGATGGGACTCTCTCCGACTGAAATCCGCCAAAGGGTGGACAGGACCCTATCCCTGGTCCGGCTGGAGGGATTCGAAGATCGGGTTCCCCTCCATCTCTCCGGCGGTGAGCGTAAACGCCTGGCCTTGGCTTGTGTGCTGGCCATGGAACCCAAACTGCTGATCCTTGACGAGCCCACGGCAGGTCTCGATCCCAGGGGGGAAGAATTGCTGCTCACAATTTTGCGGCAGCTCAACGTCACATTGCTGATCGTCAGCCACGATATGTTCTTTGTGGGCGAACTGACCCGCCGCACCCTGGTCATGCACAAGGGGAGCATCATAGAGGATGTTCCAACCCACGCCTTTCTCCAGGATGAACGCCTGGGAAATCTCAACGGTTTGGCGTATGCCTATCGGCGGCGCAGCGGCGAAGCCATCCATGCGTTGCAGCACGAACACGAGCACGACCATCGCCATCGCCATCTACATGCCCATCCCCATCCGCACGGCGACATCACCCACGAACATCTGCACGAGCATGAACACCGCCACCCCCATCGGTTTATGCACAGCCACCCCGGAGAAGAATCCGGCCATGACCATCTGCCGCGCCGCTACCATGACCATGACCACCCTGATCACGACGAGGATCACGATCATTCGCATTAAATATCGTGCCTTGCATTTTCTATAGGTTTAAGTAGACAGGATTGAGGGATGGGGGAAAGGATAACGTTGAATATACCGGATGATACCCGATCGGGAGAGCCGCATGGCCCCGATCTTATTCCAGCTCCTTGAGCAGAGACTCTTCAATCATTTTTCCCGCGATCTTCTCTGCATCCACCTTGTAGGTCCCGGCTTCTAATTGCGCTTTGATCTCGGCCACCTTCTCGTGGTCCACCTCATCCATTTTCTTAATGGCCTCGCGGGCGGCCTGCAGTTCTTTTGCCTTGGCCGATAATGCCACTTGATCGCCCTTGGCTGTCGCACTGGAGGGTTTGGCTTCGGCGGTTCTGGTGGATTGCTTGACGTAGGCGGTATTTTGAATCGAAGGTACTTTGTTTGATATTTCCATGAAATTTGCTCCTTTAGCTTCAACTTTCATCATAGAATCACAGCCGGGTGTTGGCAAGCGTTATCTGTTAAAAGTGGGTGCCTACGCCGATACCAAAATGAAAACGGGGGGATGTGTCTGTGGCCGACTGCCATTTCTTTATTTCAATCAAGTTTACAACCGGATAACGGTAGGTCATCTGGCCGATGGAGCGCGATTCAGCCCCTTTTACAGGCCCGACGACGGTAATCAGCGCCCCTTGGGGATAGATGGCTGGATCCAGAAACTGGCTGCTGTGGACCAGAAAACGGCCCTGGGATTGATCGTTGTCTTTGGGGCGGTTCTGGCTGCCCAATCCCAGCTGCAACACCACCAGCTCGGTCGTTTTCTCTCCGGGCAAGGTGTTAATGATCCTGCCCCCCCACATGACCGTCTCCCCCCGATACTTTTCCGGCTGCTGCTGAACGGCGCTAAAGGGACCGAAAAAGGTGACCTGCGACTGGCTTTGTTTGGAAATTCCGCCAGCGCATGCAACGATGGCCGTGATCATGGCAAAACAGAGACACCCCGCGCCGTGCTTGAAGCCTCTTGACATATACGCCTCCTTCATCGCTGCCGGTGGTTGTTCAATGATACCAGTGCCGATGGTGGTGGCGGCGGTGCGGATACCACCACCAGGGATAATAATAGGGATAAAAATCATCCCAGTAGGGATCTACGGGCTTTTCAACCGCCCACAAATGAATATCACGCACCTCCAGTTTCAGATAGGGATATGGAGGGGTGGCCTCCTGGGCAGAGCTGCCGATGATTTTGCCACCGACGGTAATTTCCCGGTCTTTTGTATAGACCTCCGGATCGATAAATCCCTTATAAATCATCACCAATCTGCCCTGGGAGAAATCTTTGGCTTTGGGCTTCTGCCCTACCCCTAGTGGAGACTGGACGGCTACAATTTCGGTATGGTCTGCTTTATTCTCCACGGTGACCACGTGACCGCCGACAATGACGGTATCGCCTGCATATTTTTCCACGTCGCTGATGAGTTCCGGAAACGGAATGGGGGGCAGCGCCTCATCCTTGACCTCTTGTGAGACGACGGTGCAACCCCACAGCGCAAGGACGAGCATGCTGAACAATCCGATTGATCGTGTTCTTTTCATGATCCGTCACCGTCAAGAAGTTTGATGGCTACTGTGTATGATAAGCTCGATTGAAGACCGATGCAAACAGCAGCCGGCGAATGCGGCCAGTGACCAACGATGCAGGGAAAAAGCGCAAATATCTCACCAGAAATCGATATGCGCTACAAATTGATCTAATTGCAGGAGCTTGAGTTGAAAACGGGTGTCATGCACCCATTAAAAACGGTAGAGGCCCCCCACCATCAGGCTGGTGCTTTCCCAGTTCACCTCATTCAGTCGGGTGGTGGCGGTGCCGCCGGCAGCCAAAAACTTGCGGTCCGTGCCCGCACCGGTCGACCAATCCTGATGAGTGGCGGTGATCGTCAGGTCCCACTGCTCAGCCAGATTGACCATCCATTGAGCGGTCACGGTGATTCCGAAGCCATCGGCTTCATGTTCAAAACTTTTGGGATGCTGGAAAGTGCTGCGCAGGTTCCAATTCCCCTCACCATAATAATCGGCCCAATGCAGTTCCAGCGACAGTCGCAGTTCCATAGCATGGCGGACCGATGGGGCCATTTGGGGTTTAAAGCGCAGATCTGCGCCAATCCATGGGCCAAACCAGCGTGCGAAATAGGTGCTGTTCAGCTGGCTGGAGAGCGGCCCTACCGGCGGCGGGTTGCTCCCGCCAAAGGGATTAACCTCGGACAAGGTTTGGGTGCCATTCTGAATGCGCAGGTTTTGCTTGTGGTAGGAGAGCCCGATCAACGGCGTAACGGCAAAACGGTCCCGGGCTAAATAAAAGGTGTAGCCACCGCCGCCGCTCAAGTCCCATGCTTCATCCCCAGTGGTGTCGCTGATGGATCGTGACCATTCACCGCTGCGGTTATCCAGTCCGTAATCGGAGTCCCGTACCGTTCCATCGTCGATCCAGGCATAGTTGAAGCCAGCGCGGACGTAGACGTTGTTTTTGAATTGAATTCCGCCGGTCAGTGTCGCTTGATGGCTCTCAACATCAGACCAATCAAGCTCCGAGAGAAAATTGACGCCGTTCCCGGCAATGGACCAGTCCAGCTCATCTGTTCTGAGGCCAACGCTCAGCGCAATCTCCGTCTCCGCTTCATTGAACAGCCGGTTGAACCATGTCATATCATCGCTGCCAGTGGCAGCAGCTTCGGTAGTTAAGGGGTCGGCCTCTGTGGCCGATGCTCCGGATACGATGCTGCTTTCGATCAGCAAAAAACAAACCAGCACACTACAGACCCACCCGACACGTCGCCTTCCATCCAACCCCATCATCTCAACTCTCTCCAGAATACAGCCTTAACACAATTGGCGCAGCTATCTCGGCGGCTCATTGATTGCAGCACGCTCCATTGAAAATGGAAAATTTGGCTAAAATTGCATATTTTCATTGATAAATCCAGCAAATAAAAAAGACCTCCGGATAACCGTTGTTCTCTTCTAGTGAACCCTGCATAAATTAACAGTGCGTTTTTTATCGTTGCAGGCCACCAGCAGAAAAGATGCACGCGAAATCAAGAAGTCTTTTTTTATATTATATCTATCGTCCCGGTTCGGAAACGACTTTAGACAAAAGTCGATGATCTTGTCAATACGATGCGTCAACACCCTCCCCGGACAGCAACGGCTTGAACGTCCGGCCTCGGTACGGCAGAAGTAAAGCGCTCCGGTGCGTCAACGGTTGCAGTCACTTTCGGTAGCATGGCTGCCGCATTGAAAAACAACGCTTCAGCGTATAAGTGATAATGGCTTACTGAACACCAGATATTTTGCCATGCCATGTGCAGCGTTGGCAATAGATTTCAGAATTCTCACTCATCTGGAGGGCATCGGATTCAGCGTCTTCGTCCTCATAGTGAACTCGGCCGTTTTCATACCTGAATTCAAAGATATCGAAATCGTCATCCGGATTTTTGGTGTAGAAATCATTAGATTTGCATATGGGGCAAGCCATGGGGGCACCTCCTTCAACGGGCTCATGAGCCCCTCAGGCCACCCCCACAGGAACACATACTGAGGATGGCCTTGAGCCGGCGCCATGAGAACGAAAGGTGGATATTTAGTCCACTTTAGTAAAAGCTTTGGCTTTTGAACCGCATATGGGGCAAGTATCCGGCGCGCCGCCTTCCACAGTGTGGCCGCAGACCGAACAGACATAATAGTCCACATCATCAGCATTTTCCAAGGTATCGAGCGCTTTTTGATACAATTCAGCATGCACTTTCTCAACCTCGTTGGCAAAGCGGAAGCTGCGGACCGCCGCACTGTGGTTTTCCGCTTCAGCGGCTTCAATCATGGGAGGATACATCGATTCAAATTCAAAGGTTTCGCCCCCGATCGCCTCCTTCAAGTTTTCCACTGTGGAGCCGATCCCTTCCAGGGCGCGCAAATGGGCATGGGCGTGAACCGTTTCGGCTGCAGCAGCTGCACGGAACAATTTGGCGGCTTGCGGATAGCCCTCCTTGTCCGCCTTTTCCGCAAAGGCCAGATATTTACGGTTTGCTTGGGATTCGCCTGCAAAAGCCTCTTTTAAATTGGTTTCTGTTTTCGACAACGGTTGCCTCCTTCTCTCTCTAGATTGTATCGTTTTGTTCAAGTTTTCGGGTTCGGATTCAAGAATACTGTTGTGTATTAACAAAATACATGCCAGCGCCCTCATTTTTTCCACATATTAACGTTTATGATATCAAGTGCCTGATTATACGCCAAAATACTCCGCTACTGCCGACGAAAATATGTGCAGCCGATATTCCCCTCGTTATCTTACGGGAAGATTGCGATTTTGGCTTCAATTACAATGGGATGAGGTCAATTTCAGATCGTCTGCATCTTGGAAAAAGGGCAGAAGTGTCTCGCAATGTATCAAGATACACCTGTCGGGGGAGACATAATGTGGTTTCCCTTGACTTATTCCTATACCATCGCTTATGAGTATTCTACAATAAAAAGCCGCTTGTTTAAAATTCAAGCTGTTACATGCCTAAACAGGGGTAGTTTATGATTCGGTACGGTGCCGTGGCTAATAAAATGCGACCCATGAATTCGGATGAGATGCTGATTTTCCGCCTGAAGCTGCTGCTGATCATGGCAAAAGCCAAGATAAAAGGCTACCCCATGGGAAATCATCGCAAAGCGGCCATCATTGAAAATTCCCGCTTCGTCTTCAATGAGGCCCTGGCGCGATCCACATCGATTCTCTCTTCACTCTCAGCCGTATCCAATGATGGAAAGCCTTCCGAAGGCGTCACCCAGCCAGATCATCTGTTTCTGCAACGCACTCAGTTGCTGGCAGTGATGATGAGCGCCTTTGCGCGCGGTCAATCCAGAGGAAGATTTCGGAATAAGGCCATGGCGATGAATATCGATCATATTTGTACCTATCTCTCGAATCGATTTCAGTCAGGAATTGACAAATTTCTCAAGGTCGCGTGAGGGCATTATCGTTTACAACGCAAAAATCGCAGTGGTGGACCAAGACCCGTTGACAAGGGAATTCGTTGTCAACGTGATGATGTACAGCATCAATCGCGAAGTCATGTCATTTGAGGATGGGGAGGCTTTCGAAGCCTATTTGCAGGCCGGTGGTACGGTCCATATCGTGCTGTCCGAAATCCAGCTTCCCGGAAAAACCGGGCTCGATTTGTTTGAGCGCATCAAACATGAGCATGTCGGTATCCGCTTTATTGCCATGTCTGCCAACCCTGAAGATGAAGCCGCCGCAGATGAGGCCGGCGTCGATGCTTTTCTGGCCAAGCCATTCGCCCTTCAGGATCTCTTCGACATCGTCAAAAAATTCGTGGTGGGAGAATAAGCCTAACGGGACCCATGGGGAACCTTGGACGGACTTCTACACAGAAATCAGATGATCACCTGCTCATCAAACCGCAGAATATCGAACAAAGAATTTCGAATGTCGAAGTGCGGAATCGCTCCGCTCTGCCTTCTATCTTTCTAAAGATAGAATTCCTTACTTCGACATTCTGCGGTTCCTTGTTCGATATTCGATATTCCATTGCTGCCCCTTGGAACTGTCGTGATTGACAGCAATTTGTTCATTTCTATACAACGGTAACGTTGTATGCGCCCTCCATGGGATCTTTGAAATCGATGGTCACTTTCAGCAATCCGTTTTCATAGCTGGCTTTGGCGGATTTTGCGTCCACCGGACAGCAGAACGCCGAAGCGGTCACGTAGTCGTAGTCCTCCCGCGAAGCCACCAGGTGAAAACTGTCATCTTTGATGCGCAGCTGGATATCTTCCTTCTTTACCCCCGGAATGGTCACTTCCAGGTTGAGGGCATTGGTTGCATCATCCACATAGGAGCAAAACTCGGCGGGAACCCGCTGTCTGTCTTCTGCCATGATGCTCACCTCCTTATGTTATCGTACCCGGCCATTTCTATTGCCGTACGTTGGTTTGTTCAATATTTGGACGGAATCTCACCGTACTGACCCAACCTAATACGCTGACCAGGCGATGCAACGGGAACTCGGTATTTTATTTCAATTCAAAGGCCTTGATGATATAGGCAGCCCTTGGGGCTGCCACCCGCGGTTGCTGTAAGTCCGCTGCCCATATGCTGTCGTATCACCGTGCGGCATGATGAAATTCAAACTTCAACGGACTATGATAACGATGTGGAATTGGATGAAAACCTTTCGCAGCCAGTTTATCTTATGTATTATCGGAGCAGGCTTGCTGACCCTGTCGTTTCCCAAAGCCGACCAGGGGTGGCTTGCCTGGTTCGCCCTGGTCCCCCTATTGCTGGCCGTCCGCCAGGCTTCGCACAAAAACGCCTTTGTTTTGGGATTCAGCTTTGGCATGGTCCACTATCTGGGCTTGGTTTACTGGACCGTCCACACCATGCACCGCTACGGCAACCTGCCCGTCTATCAAGCGGTCACACTCCTCATTCTGCTAGCCGGCTATCTTTCCCTCTTTCCAGGCTTGTTTGCCGCGCTGCTGGCCTGGCTGCGCCCTAAGCCGTTGAGCCTGCCGTTCATTGCCCCGGCGGCTTGGTGCGCTCTGGAGATCCTCCGCACCCACATTTTTACGGGTTTTCCCTGGGCCCTGCTCGGGTACAGCCAATACGACCATTTGTGGCTGATTCAATTCGCCGATCTTTTCGGTGTCTACGGTGTTTCCTTCTTTATCATTCTGGTCAATGCCGTATTAACACTGGCCGTCTTGGGCTGGCTGGAGGTGCCATGGCAGGACCAAATCCCGACCGGCCGATCCATCACCTATTGGGGCGCCCTGGTAACGGTTCTGGCGGCCGGCGTAAACGGATACGGTATCTGGCGCATCAAGGTCATGGAGGAATTGGCCAAAGGCTTTGAAACGGCCAAGGTTGCGGTGATCCAGGGCAACATCGATCAGGCTCAGAAATGGGACCCAAGCTTTCAGGTCCTTACAACGGTTAAGTATCGAAATCTCTCACTGCAGCCCAAGGTCAGGGGAGCGGATTTGGTGATCTGGCCGGAAACGGCGGCCCCGTTCTATTTTACCGATGATGAAATTCTCTCCAAAATGGTGATCGAAGGCATCAAGACCGCCGGTGCGTTTTTTATCATCGGCAGCCCCTCCTATGCTGCCGACAAAGCGGCGATGATCTACCATAACAGCGCTTATATCGTCTCGCCCGATGGCAAAATCCAGGGACAGTACGATAAGGTTCACCTGGTGCCTTTTGGCGAATATGTGCCCTTGAAAGCATGGCTGCCCTTCATTGACAAGCTGGTGGCCCAGGTGGGCGATTTTAAACCCGGGCGGTCGGGCAACACCTTGCGATGGGAGAACCACCAGGTGGGGATGCTGATTTGCTATGAAGTAATTTTTCCCGACCTGGCGCGCGCCATGGTGAATAACGGCGCCCATCTTTTGGTCAATATCACCAACGACGCCTGGTTCGGCCGCACCAGCGCCGCATACCAGCATTTCTCGATGGCCGTCTTTCGTGCCGTGGAAAACCGACGCACCCTGGCCCGGGCTGCCAACACCGGCATCAGCGGTTTCATCGACCCTTGTGGCCGCATTATATCACCTACCGGCCTGTTTCAAGAGGCGGCCGTGATGGCGCCAGTGACCTTGATGAAGACCACTTCGAACTACACCCGGTGGGGCGAATGGCCTCTTGGACTGCTGGTTTTTGGTTCGATTCTCTTTTTTACCGCGCGCCAACTGCGGCTAAAAAATCGTACCGTTGGATAGGGGGTCGAACGACATGCCGGCGAAAGAACTCAACGAATGACACTTGACCAACGTCGTTGCAAGCATTTTGCCATCTTTTTATGCAACAATAGGGTTGATCAAACCGAACAAGTTTGTCACATAGAAAATGATGATCAACGATCAGGAGGTAACCTATGTCTGTAGAACTCAAACAATCCATCAAAGCCATCAAAACCAAACTCGCTCACCTCGGAGACTGTCTTTGACCTGACGACCCTTCAAAACCGCCTCAATGAACTTGAGTCCATGATCGCCCAGAAAGATTTCTGGGATGTTCCCGAGAAGACCACCGGCATACTAAAGGAACGCACCCTGCTCACCAACCGCCTCGACGCGTATGGCGAGCTGGTGACGGCTGTGGAGGACAATGAACTGCTGTTGTCCATGGCGTTGGAAGAGGACGACCAGCAGACCCTCGGAGAGGTTGAGGATCAGATTGCCTCTCTTGAAAAACGCGTCCATGCCTTCTCCATCGACATGATGCTGGACGGAGAGCAGGATGCCAACAATGCCATCGTCTCCATCAATGCCGGTGCCGGGGGCACCGACGCCCAGGACTGGGCCGACATCATGCTGCGCATGTACCTGCGCTGGGCGGAAGGCCGCGGTTTGGCCTGCGACATCATCGATCTGCAGCCCGGAGACGAGGCCGGCACCAAAAGCGCCACCTTTACCGTCAAGGGGCAATATGCCTACGGGTACCTCAAATCCGAAATCGGCGTCCATCGGTTGGTGCGCATCTCCCCTTTCAATGCCAGCGGCAAACGCCAGACCTCTTTTGCCTCGGTTTTCGTCTATCCGGAGATCGACAATGAGATCATGATCCAGGTCGAGGACAAGGATCTGCGGGTGGATACCTACCGGGCCAGCGGCGCCGGCGGACAGCATGTGAACAAGACCTCCAGCGCCGTTCGCATCACCCACCTGCCCACCGGTATCGTGGTGCAGTGCCAGCAGGAGAAGTCCCAGCACCGCAACAAAGATATGGCCATGAAGGTGCTCAAGTCCAGGCTCTACCAGCACGAGAAACAAAAGCAGGATCAGGAGATGCAGCAATTGCACGACAGCAAGGACGAAATCGCCTGGGGCAATCAGATCCGATCCTATGTGATGCACCCTTACCAGATGGTCAAAGACCACCGCATCAACATGGAGGTGGGCAATATCAACAGCGTGCTGGACGGCGAGCTGACCCCATTTATCGAAGGCGTGCTCCTGGCCGGTGCCGCCAAATGACCCCTTTGGAGATCATTTTCGACCACTACGACAAGGGAGCGCCTTTGACGGATCTGCTGATCCGCCATAGTGAGCAGGTTCGGGACAAGGCCCTGGCCCTGGCCCAAAAGGTGCCGCACCTTACCCCTGATGTCGGCTTCATCGCTGAAGCAGCCATGCTGCACGACATCGGCATCTATCGTACCGGTGCCGCCGCGATCGGCTGCCAGGGCCGTTCACCATATATCTGTCACGGGGTGATCGGCCGGAAGATTTTGGATGGGTATGGGTGGACCGACCATGGCTTGATCTGCGAACGGCACGTGGGGGTAGGCATCACCGCGCACGATATCAGAGCCCAGGGGTTGCCCCTTCCTGAACGGGATATGGTGCCCGCCACTATCGAGGAAATTATCATCTGCTATGCCGATGAATTTTATTCTAAAACCAACAGCGGCCGGGAGCACTCGTCCCAGCAGGTTATCGATTCATTGGCGCGTTACGGAGAGGATCAGGTTGCGCGGTTTAAATCATGGCAGCAGCTGTTAGACAGCTAAATAGGCCGCCGGAATAATCCAGTATTTCCACATCTGACCGGCATCTCATCCCGGGTTTCTCCAACCCAAAAGGAGGAAAAATGCAAACCGCTATCAAGGTGGCCTTGACCATCGCAGGGTCCGACAGCTGCGGCGGCGCCGGTATTCAGGCCGACCTAAAGACCTTCCAGGCCATTGGGGTATACGGAATGAGCGCCGTGACGGCGGTTACGGTCCAGAACACACAAAAAGTGCATGCCATCCAGGAAATCGATCCCGAGATCGTCCACGATCAGATCACCTGCCTCTTTGAGGATATTCAGATCGATGCCGTCAAAATCGGCATGGTGTCCAGCATCAGACTGGTGGATGCCATCGCCGGTGCTCTGTCCGAAGTCCAGCGCCCGCCGGTGGTGCTGGACCCGGTTATGATCTCCAAGAGCGGATACGCTCTGCTAAGGGAGAACGCCCGCCAGGCACTCGTGGAGAAGCTATTTCCCCTGGCCGACGTGGTGACGCCCAACATCCACGAAGCTGAAGCCCTGGTGGGCGGGGCCATCACCGATGAAGCGGGCATGCAAGAGGCCGCACGCCGGATGACCGATCTGGGGGCGTCCAAGGTGGTGGTCAAAGGCGGCCACCTGGACGGCCGCCAGGCCACGGATCTGGTTTACGACGGCGCCTCGTTTCGCCGGCTGAGCAGCCCCCGGACCAAGACCGCCAACACCCACGGCACGGGCTGCACTTTCTCATCGGCCATCGCCGCCTATCTCGCCAGAGGGTTGTCTTTTTTCAATGCCGTGGAACAAGCAAAAGCATATATCACCGGCGCCATCGCCAACGCCTTGGATATCGGCAAAGGACACGGCCCCACCCACCATTTTTTCGATCTTTACGCCAGGGCGGGGTTGATGCTCTAGCCTATAATTAGCCTGAATAAGGCAATCCGAGCCATGGAATTTCCCTCGGGTGAACATCGAACATTGAATTATCAATCGAAAACGATCCACCGTAAGTCTAAGAGGGCCTGAGTGTTCCGGTGCCAAGTCCTCTACGAGACTCCCACGGTTCAACCTTTTTAAAATTGATAGGATACCTTGTTCAGCGTTGGATGTTGGACGTTCGATGTTCGACGTTCGATTCAAACAGAGGGCCGCCCGGGTGTTTCCACCGCGGGCGGCTCAGGAGGGTACCCGAATTGTCGGGAGGGGGATAGGGTTAGTGGATGGCAATCTGTTTTGGTTTGCGCGTCTCGGGCTTGGGGACCACGACTTTGAGGACCCCGTCCTTGTACTCTGCCTTGATCTGCTCGGTTTTCACATCGGCCGGCAGGGTGAAGGCGCGTTCGAACCGGCCATAGGTGCGTTCTCTCCGGTAGAAGCGCTCTTCTTTGACCTCATTGTCCTCGGAGCGTTCGCCCTTGATGGTCAATACCCGATCTTTTACGTCCACTTTGATGCTCTTCCTGTCCATACCCGGAATTTCCGCTTTGACCACGATGCTGTCGTCGTCTTCATATATATCCACTGCCGGATTCCATCTCCACAGACTTTCGTCTTCCGATCTCCTGCGGGAAGGATAGAAGAAATCATCAAACACGCCGTTCATATGCCGGCGCGGGCTGAATAAATCTCTTGTTGGGTTCCATTTCATCAGTTGCATGGTATAACCTCCTAAAAAATTTGATACTTAATCCTTGCGGGCACCTCATTCAAACTCGTTTGAACAAACAATAACTACGGCACCCGCCATGTCAATATTATAACATTACTTTATTTAAATTTTTATTTAGGTAATGAATTCGAAGAGTATTTACTTATATCGGCATCGATGCTATTTTCCGGACGCCAGATTATTAGATGTAAAATTTCAATGTATTACGGACAAAACCACCATGAGAATATTTGACAGCCACTGCCATCTGGACGACCGCAGCTTCA
>JARRKU010000107.1:0-14956 GCA_037387725.1 Desulfobacteraceae bacterium | reverse complement strand
GCGTGATCCATGCTCCAGACTTCCGGCGTTTGAGGTGCAAACTTCAGAGGGATTGCCTTAATAAATTTTATAAAAAACTTGAAAGCGCTCATGCCTGCGTCCTCCCAAGGCTTTGACCTAATGAGGCGAGCACTACCTTTCAGGCCAATGTCTCGCTTTCTCACAAGATATATCGGATGTTTAGGAATGAGGTTATCAAACCCTGCCTCCGAAATCAGCGCTCTAGGGGCCTTGGCCGGACTGGAAAAGGCGATCTTATGTCCACGCGCCGCCAGTCCCCTGGCGATTGGGAGAGATCGGGCCAGCAGCCCCAGATCGTTCCATGGTAGGGTAGTAAATAGAAATCTAGCCATAGGTTGCAACTCCCTTGGTCATTTATTATCGAAATGTATAACCATATTATCCTACCTTTTTTCGTAAGGAACCGATATTGAGGTAAAATACGGAATAACTTTTCTTATGCCAGATAAGCACATTCTTCACAGAAGATCGTAGGCAGAAATAGTTTTTCTTTTAAGTCTGGTATTCTTTGAGAATCGGACAAATATCATGCTGCCGAAAGCAAACGCATTCAGCACAATGGAGCTAAATCGATTACAATCATCTTCATCTTCGTTTTCCAGACCGCTCAGGGCGAATCAAGGCCGGCATTTCAAAATCAGGCGATTCTTTTTCTCAGATTGGAACTGTATCGGAAATTGCAGCGTGATACTTATCGCTTTCGAATAAAACTGTCAATCCATCTGGTGCTTAGAACTTTTGCAGTAGGTCGGTCACGGGGTTGGCCGGCGGGGACATTAGCCTGTGGTCTCGGTGCCGGCAGGGCACGGGGAGGATCAGCAGCTCTAAGCTGGTTGCCCCGCTGCACTGCGGAGGAGTTTGCGGGCCGCCTGGAGCATAATCGTAGGGGCACTTGGACCGCTTTGCATGTCCGCGTTTGCCGGCCCTGTGACCGATCGTCTTACCGCTCCCCCACCCGTTACCACGCCGCAGCAATGAGGTTGTCTTGAGACGGCCACTCATTGATCACAGTCCCTCAAGTTTACCCCTATTTCGGCCAATACCATAAATAGCATACAGATTTATCCTTGGAGGACATCATGGAAGCACTCTTGCTCACGCTGCTGTTATGGATCAACCAGAACACCCAATTTGACTATAGCGCCGCCAACGGGCTGCCGGCCATCGAGGCGGCCGAACAGATGACGCTGGCTGAATTGATGATCGATGACGAGGCCGAGCTGGCCGGCAACCGCCATACCGCATCCTTTCAAAACTTCGTCAATCAGCTTGAAGCGGTTTACGACCACGACCGTAACCGGATTCTGGTCAGCGGCAGGATCAATTGGGATTCGCCGTATGGGCGCTCAGTGATCGTTCACGAGCTGGTGCATTTTATTCAGTACCGGCAGGGGGTGCAGGATCAGGTGGCTTGTCTCAACGCCCTTGAGAAAGATGCCTATGAAGCCCAGGCGCTTTATATGGCGGCCCATGACATTCCCATGAATTTTGACAAGCTAACTGTGGCGCTACGCAGCATGTGCTGGGAAAATCCCGAGTAACAGGCAGGTGTTTTACCTCCCATAACTGTGCCCGCCGATATGGCCCCCGGGTCGGTTCGGACATCGCGACCTGCATTGACGTCAGCATCCTCATACTGATCTAACCGCCTCCGGCCGCATCCTTTTCCAGTTGTATCCGTCGGTTCGCGCAGCGCATTATCCCGGAACCAACCGTGCGGGTTCCGCACGCCCTAATATCCTTAGAAATCATCATTTTACTGTATTCATTCGAGATATCAAGGCTTGCCATCATTCTATTTCAGGCATAAAATTTGCCTGTTACCCTTAAGGTGAACGCAGGCGGAGCAACCCGGTGACATTGCGGCAATTCGAGGAAAAATGATCCGACGCATCAAAAGGCTGCTTGTTTTTTCCAGCATCCGATCCAAGCTGATCGCTTTGCTGCTGGTGCTGGTGGGGCTGCCGCTGTTGATCACCGGATACCTTTCTTATCGCAGCACCACCCAGGCGCTGCTCAAGCAGACCACCCACCAGATGGGGAACCTTGCGGAAAAGACGGCCCAGCAAATCGATGACTTTTTCCAATCCGTCAAGCGGGATATCGATCTGCGGCCGATTCTGGCGGTGCCGGCCGCCGGTCCGGCGCCGCCCGGATTTTTGAAGGAGCGCTGGTTTGCCCGCGCACTGCAGGAGGGCCTCTATCTTTCGGACGCGGCGCGATCCCATGGAAACGGCCGGCCTGGCATCTTTCTCGGCAAGGTGGTCTATGACTTCGAGGATCCGGACCGACCGGTGGGGGTGCTGGCCTTTCACATCAAAGCGTCGGCCTATACGGACTTTGCAAAATCCCTGGATATCGGCAGCGGCGGCTACGCTATGCTCACCCATCACCGCGGCGACATCATCTTTCATCCCGACAACCGATTCCGGACAACGGCGGATATCCTTCCCAACGGTGATGACCGGCTGCGCCGACTTATCGCCCAATCCGCATTGGGGAAAACCGGATACGGCCGCTACACTTTTCAGGGGGTGCAGAAGTTTCTGGTCTACGCGCCCTGCCGCCAGATGCCCTGGAGCGTGGGGATCACGGTATTGCAGGGCGAGTTGATGGCCGATGTCATCCGGTTCCAGAAAAAGATGATCTCCTTTTTCGTGGTGGTCATCGTGCTGATCCTGCCGGTCTCCTACCTCTTTATCAAGGGGCTGACGCGGCCCATCCAGCAGCTGATCGACGGCGCGGTTCGCATCGGCAGTGGCGATCTCGACCAGACCATCCAGATCGAATCCAACGATGAATTGGGTGCAGTGGCCGAAGAGTTCAACAAAATGGCCGTTCAGTTAAAGGCCAGCATGGATGAGATCATCGATCTGAAGAACTTCAACGAGGACATTCTGCGCAATGTCACCAGCGGCATCATCACCGTGGATCGACGGGGGAGGATCACCTCCATCAACCCGCGCGCCGCCGAATTGCTGGGCCAGGGATTGGAGGAGGGGCAGGCACATCCCACACCGGATCATCTGCAACGCATCCTGGATGTGGTGCGGCAGACCCTGGAGAGCGGTACCGGCGTCCATAGCGTGGAGGCGACCATAACCGAACCCGGCCGGGAGCAGCTCTTTGTGGAGGTCAACACCTCTTTGCTCTCCAGCAAGACCGGGAAAATATTCGGCGCTATCGCCGAGATCCGCGACATCACCCAGCGCAAACGCATGGAAGAGGTGATCCGGCGGGTTGAAAAACTGGCCTCCCTCGGGGAGCTCTCCGCCGGTATGGCCCATGAGATCCGCAACCCCCTGGCCGGCATCAAGACCAGCGTCCAGGTACTGGCCAAACGGGTGACCAGAACGGAGTCCAGGGAGCTGCTCAGCGGCATCGAGTCGGAGATTAATCGGCTGAACAGATTCGTCACCGACCTGCTGCGCTTTTCGCGGCCTTCCAAACCACTACCGGCTCCGGTGGACATTGACCGCGTTCTGGACAACACCCTGGATCTCATGTCAGAGAAAACCAAGGCGCAGGGCATTGCCATCGAGCGCCGTTACGACCCGCGGACACCCAAAGCCATGGTGGACCAGGGACAGATGCGTCAGGTATTTCTGAACCTGTTGATCAACAGCTTCAAGGCCATGGACCATGGCGGGCGGCTGACCATCGATGTGCTTCCGGCGGACGCACAGCCCAACGGCATGGCCCGCTTCGACGCCGGCGAACCGCTGAACCTCTCCCGGTTCGTCAAGGTGGTGTTCGCCGACTCGGGCGACGGCATCGCACCCCACCAGCTCGAAAAGGTATTCGATCCTTTTTTTACCACCGATCCCAAGGGAACCGGGCTGGGCCTGGCCATCGCCCACAAGCTGATGGAAGAAAACAACGGCTACATTTTTATGGAAAGCGTACAGGCCGAAGGCACCCGGGCGATTTTACTACTGCCCAATGCGGCCCTGGAAATTTCACCATCGGGTCCGGAAACCGATCCGTATGAGGAAGCCTATGAATAACGAACGCATTCTGATTATCGACGACGAAAACGTGCTGCGCCGCTCCCTGGCCATGGACTTCACGGATGAGGGATTCAATGTCTGCACGGCCGAAAGCGGAGAAACCGGCGTGGTGATAGCAGCCGATTTCAAGCCTCGGGTGGTCTTGCTGGACTTGCGGCTGCCGGGTATGGATGGCATCCAGGTACTGGAAATCCTGCGCCGGCAGGATGAAGAGCTGGTGGTCATCATGATGACCGCCTACGGGGATACCCAGACAACGGTGGAGGCCATCAAGCGCGGCGCGGTCAACTTCATCAACAAACCCTTCGAGCTGGACGAAATCAAAGCACTGGTGCGGCAGGCCATTCAAAACCAGAACCGCAACCGCGAGTTCGAATATCTGAAATACCAGCAGCGGCGCTTCTATCGCTTCTGCGACCTTGTGGGAGAGAGCCCCCAGATGCGGGCCGTATACCGCCAGATTGAAACCCTGGCCGATACGGAGGATGTCACCATCCTCATTCGCGGCGAAAGCGGCACCGGCAAGGAGCTGGTGGCCAGCGCCATCCACTATAAAAGCGCGCGCCGGAAAGCCCCGTTTACGGAGATCAACTGCGCCTCGCTGCCGGAAACCCTGCTGGAAAGCGAGTTGTTCGGATATGAAAAAGGGGCCTTTACCGATGCCAAGCAGAGCAAAAAGGGATTGTTCGAACTCTCCGACAACGGCACCATCTTCCTGGATGAAATCGGAGAGATGCCGATCCCGCTGCAGGCCAAGCTTTTGCGCTTCCTGGAGAAGAAGCAGTTCAAACGGCTTGGCAGCGGCAAGGATTTGCAGGTCGATGCCCGCATTATCGCCGCCACCAACCGCGATCTTGAGGGCGCCATCAGGGAGGGGCAGTTTCGCTCCGATCTTTACTACCGCCTCAACGTGGTCACCCTTCACCTGCCGCCCTTGCGAAACCGCCGGGACGATATCCTTTTGCTGGCCGATTTTTTTATCGACCGATTCTGCAAAGACATGGGCAAATCGGCCAAGAAGCTGACCGACGAAGTCAAGACGGTTCTGCAGCACCATCCCTGGGAGGGCAATGTGCGGGAGTTGCGCAATGTCATCGAACGGGCGGTCATCTTCTCCAAAGGAGAATCCATCGGCATCGATCTGATGCCGCCCGAAGTGGTTGGGCGCCGGACCGAAACGGACAGCCGGTTCCCGTTGCAGAAGATCTGGGAGCCGGGGGATGCCATCGAAACAGCCATCTGCCGGGTGGAGTCCCAAATCATCGAGGAAGCTCTGAAGCGTTGCGGTCACAACAAAACCAAGGCCGCAGAGATGATGGGCATCAGCCGCTTTGCCTTGGGGCGGCGGTTGGAGCGACTGGAAAAGCAAAATACCAACCAATGCCAATGATGCGAAAAACGTTCACCCCATATCTGATCTTTCTGCTCGTCATCGCCTGCCCGCTGGGCAGCATGGCGGCGGACAATACCGAGACCGATACTTCCCCTGCCGCCATTGCCATCATAACCTGGCGGGGGGAGACAGAGGCGGAAAAGGGATTTGTGGAGGGTCTGTCCGCCTTTCACAGACCGGTGAAGATCACCTGGCATCATTCCCACCAGAACCTGTCGCGCCTTAAAGAGATCATCTCCCGTATCCGCAAACAGCCGGTGGATCTGATCTATGTTTTCGGCACCATCGCCACCCAGGCGGTATTGAAAGAGATCAGGGAGATCCCCGTGGTCTTCAATATCGTCAACCGGCCGGTTGCGGCCGGGATAATCGAAAGCTGGGAGCGGTCCGGAAACAATGCCACGGGCGCCAGCAACCAGGTGCCGGTGGAAAGTCAGCTTAAGGCGCTGAAAAAGGTCGTCCCTTTCAAACGCCTGGGCATCATTTACAACCCCAGGGAACCCAATTCGCGCATTCAGCGGGATATTGCCGCGGGGCTCCAGCGCCCCCTCGATTTCCAGCTTAAGGACTTTCAGATCTCCGATCCCTCGGACATGGACGAAGTTATGGCGCAACTC
The DNA here is from genome assembly GCA_037387725.1 of Desulfobacteraceae bacterium. Lineage (GTDB taxonomy): Bacteria > Desulfobacterota > Desulfobacteria > Desulfobacterales > Desulfosarcinaceae > JARRKU01. The sequence continues at coordinate 8,915 of JARRKU010000107.1, read as the reverse complement.
AAGGGCGCCGTGGATGCGGTGTTCCTTCCGGCCGACTCCCTCACCTCCTCTCTGGGTGCGGAGCTGGCCCGCCGGATCAACGATCTCCACCTGCCCTCACTGGCCACAGTGGAGGCCATGGTGTTCCACCACGGTCTGCTATTGGGATTGCAGCCCTCCTACTATCAGCTGGGGGCGCTGGCCGCTGAAAAGGCGCAGCGGATTCTGGACGGCGCATCGGTCTCGGATATCCCCACATCGCGTCTGGACTATTTCCAGATGTCCGTCAACATGAAAACCGCCCGCAAAATTAACGTCCAAATCCCCATGTCCATCCTGGTAATGGCCAACAAGATCATTCGCTAGCGGGTTCATTATTACCACCGTTTTTTGTTCCGGAAGTGTGCTCTTACCGCTCCGGACACGTGCGGTTTCCGCACGCTTGCTCACAAGTGTCCTGCGCTCTGAAAACATAAGAGGTGGATAATTTGTTAAATTTCCCCAATCATTGTTGTGGCACCCAAGTTGCTGTCATAGATTGAAGGTTGAACATTTTTGTCCAGTTATTTCACGTCCAAGAAGAGGAAAAGGAGGCCGATATGTTGAAAAAGCTTACCATCCTGCTGACGGCGATGAGTGTCTGCCTGGCCGGGTTCGCAATGCAGCCCGTTCCGTCAGAAGCCGCCGAGAACTTGATTATCGCCACCGCCACCACCGGCGGTACTTACTATCCCGTGGGGGTGGCCATCGGCACCCTGACCAGCATCAAGCTGGCCAAAAAGCACAAGATCACCGCCACAGCCATCAACTCGGCCGGCTCCGGCGAGAATGTCCAGATGCTGAAGAACAAGGAGGCCCATCTGGCCATTCTGCAGGCGTTGTTCGGCCTGAATGCTTACAACGGCAAGGGCCCGTATGAGGGCAAGGCCATCAAGGATTTCCGTGCCGTGACCATGCTGTGGGAGAATGTGGAGCATATGGTGGTGCTGAGCAAGTACGCCAAAACCGGAACGGTATCGGACCTCAAGGGCTTGGGGAAAAAGTTTTCCATCGGAAAGCGGGGCAGCGGCACCGAAGGCTCAGGTCGCACCATCCTGGCGGCCCTGGGCATGGACCCTGAAAAGGAGATGACCCTGGAGTACCTCGCCTACACGCCGTCGGCCCAGGCCATGATGGACGGCCGCATCGTGGGGGCCAATATCCCGGCCGGACCGCCGGTGGCCGCCATCACCCAGCTCTATGCCCAATTGGGCGAAAAGAAGGTCAAGGTCCTCGACTTCACCGACCAGCAACTGGCCACCTTGCAGAAGCGCTATCCCATCTGGAACCGTTTTGTCGTCAAAGCCGGCACCTACCCGGGCCAGAAAAAAGATATCAACACCGTATCCCAGCCCAACTTTCTGGCCGTGCGCCCGGACGTCTCCGATGAGACCGTCTACCTGATCACCAAGACCATTTATGAAAATCTGCCTTTTCTCAACAATATCCACAAGGCCACCAAGGCGATGAAGTTAGAGAGAGCCATCGCCGGCCTGCCGGTGCCCCTGCATCCCGGCGCCGCCAAGTATTATGCGGAGAAAGGCATCACCATTCCGGATGCCATAAAGCCCCAATAAGGAGGAAATACCTTTTTTGGTATCGATATCGAGATAGATCCGGGCAGGGGGCTGCGGCCCCTTGTACGGACATTGAAAGGTGTAATGAGATTGCACGGGAGTGGATGAAAGCGAGAGATGGTGAAGAAAGCGAAGCACGACCCGGTGGTCAAAGAGAGCGACGGTGAGGTCACCGCTGCGCGGCGGGAGTTCAAAGGAACCATGGCACAGGTCATCTATTGGATGGGCGTGGCCATGGCGTTGTTCCACATCTGGGTCAACACCATCGGCATCATGCCGGAGATCCAGCGCAATGCGCTCCACTTCGCCTTTATCTGCTTTCTCGGCTATCTGATCTATCCCTTTAAAAAGAGGGGCCACCACCGGTGGCTGCCCATGGACTTCGCCCTGGCCGTTCTCAGCGTCGTCGTGGGGGTCTATCTGGTATTGTTCGAAGACGCCCTGCACGCCCGCAACGAAGTGCCCACCCAGGTGGACCTGGTCTTTGCGGCCGTGGCCATCGTGCTGATGCTGGAGATCACCCGGCGCACCGCCGGCTACATCATTCCGTCCATCGCGGCTTTTTTTCTGGGGTACGCCCTCTGGTTCGGACGCTACATGGAAGGCTTGTGGAACTTTCCCGGCGTTACGGTGGTGCGTATGCTCTACCGCATGTACTTCGCCCCAGACGGCATCTTCGGCACCATCGCCACCATCTCGTCCACTTTTGTCTTTCTCTTCGTGCTCTTTGCCGCCTTTCTTCTTAAATCAGGCGCCGGTGACTTTATCATCCGCCTGTCGGAAGCCGTGATGGGACGCATGATCGGCGGCCCGGCCAAAATGGCCGTATTTGCCAGCGGCTTGATGGGCTCCATCTCCGGCAGCGCCGTGGCCAACACTGTGGGCACCGGCTCCATCACCATTCCGCTGATGAAACGGGTGGGTTTTGAGCCCAAATTCGCCGGCGGCGTGGAGGCGGCCGCCTCAACCGGCGGTCAGCTCATGCCGCCCATCATGGGCGCCGGGGCGTTTATCATGAGCCAGTGGACCCAGATCCCCTACCTGACCATCGTGGGAGTGGCTTTTATTCCGGCCTTGCTTTACTTTTTCAGCGTCACCTTCTTCGTGCACCTGCGCGCCAAAAAGCTGGGGCTCAAGCCCCTGGAATCCCATGATATACCCTTCATCGGAGAAGTCCTCAAAGAGGGGTGGCACTTCTTTATCCCCATCGCCGTACTCATGGGCCTTCTGATGGTGGGCTACACGCCAACCTTTGCCGCCTGTGCAGGTATTGGCGCCATTATCGCTGCATCCTGGCTCAACAAGAAGAGCCGCATGGGATTCAGAGACATTTTGGATGCCTTTGCCCTGGGAAGCAGAAATATGGTCAGTACCGGCGTCATCCTGCTTTGCTCGGGTATCGTGGTGGGGGTGGTGCTCATGGTCGGCGCCGGCATCAAGTTCTCCATCATGATCTCCTCCATCTCCGGCGGCAGCCTCTTTCTCACCATCATCCTGGTGGCCCTGGCCTCCCTGGTTCTGGGCATGGGATTGCCGGTCACCGCCTCCTATATTGTCCTGGCCGTGCTGGCCGCGCCTTCCATGGAGATGCTGGGCACATCGCTCATCGCCGCCCACCTTCTGATCTTCTGGTACTCCCAGGACGCTAACGTCACCCCGCCGGTCTGCCTGGCCGCCTACTCTGCGGCCGGCATCGCCGGCAGTAAACCCCTGGAGACCGGCATCGAGTCGTGGAAGCTGGCTAAAGGCCTCTATATTGTGCCCCTGCTCTTCGTCTATACCCCTATACTGTTTCAGGGCCCTTGGTGGCAGGTGGCCGAGACCACGGTAACAGCCCTGTTGGGACTGTTCACCCTGGCGGCGGTCTTCGAAGGATACCACCTCAGGCGCCTGGCATGGTTAGAGCGCCTGCTTTTGCTGCTCGCCGGGGTGCTGCTGCTCTGGCCGAGATACACCGCCCATGGTGGCGGTGCGGCGATCTTTGTTGCCCTTTACTTCTGGCAGAAGGTTCGCGCCAAATCGATCGGGGTGTTGGTGGAAGAGAACAATAGCGCTGACGCTCCCCCTGCAAATTAAGGGAGCACGAGTGAATACCTTTGACTTCACCATTATCGGCGGCGGCATCGTGGGGATTTCCACTGCATGGCAATTGCTGCGAGAATACCCGGACGCCGACATCCTGTTGGTGGAGAAAGAGACCGCCACGGCCCGGCATCAGACCGGCCGTAACTCCGGTGTGATTCATGCCGGTGTGTATTATGCGCCCGGCAGCCTCAAAGCCGAATTTTGCAAACGGGGCGCTGCGGCCACCTTTGCCTTCTGCAATGCACATGGGCTTCCGGTTCACCGATGCGGCAAGCTGCTGGTGGCCACCGATGAGAGGGAATTGAGCCGCATGGCCGACCTGGAAAAGCGGTGCGCTCAAAACGGTATTGCCACCCATAGATGGACGACGGCGGAACTGGCCAAACAGGAGCCCAACATCAACAGTGTAGGTGCGTTGCATGTACCGGCAACCGGCATCACCGATTATACCCGCATCGCAGCGAAGATGGCGGCGCTGTTCAAGGCTTCGGGCGGACAGATCCGATTCGGACTGCCGTTGACCGCGGCGCAGGAAGTCCGGGATCACGTAAGCCTCACAGTGGGCGACACCCGGCTCCGCACCCGATACCTGGTCGCCTGCGCCGGCCTGATGGCTGACCGGCTGACCGCCATGATGGGCATTGCCGTCGATTTCAGGATCATTCCTTTTCGCGGGGAGTACTACCGGCTGCCCAACCGCCACAACGGAATCGTTCGCCATCTGATTTACCCCATTCCCGATCCGGACCTGCCCTTTCTCGGCGTCCATCTGACCCGCATGATCGACGGCTCAGTGACGGTGGGACCCAATGCGGTGCTGGGCTGGAAGCGGGAGGGATACGCCCGCTTCAACCTGAGTCTCCGGGACACATGGGAGATGGTGACCTACAAGGGCTTCTGGAAAGTGATGCGGACCCATTTCAAAGCCGGCGTGGGCGAGTTCCGGGATTCATGGTTCAAACGGGGATACCTGCGTCGGGTGCAAAGGTATTGTCCCCGACTGACCGCCGGGGACCTGCGCCCCTATCCGGCCGGTATCCGCGCCCAGGCGGTACGGATGGACGGTACCCTGGTGCACGATTTCCTCTTCGCAGAGACGCAACGATCCCTGCATGTCTGCAATGCGCCCTCTCCGGCCGCCACCTCCGCCATCCCCATCGGGGCCTATTTGGTGGAAAAAATAAAAAAGAAATTCGATTTATAGTTGATTTCCGGGATTCGGCAACCACGCATAAATGGCGGCCGCCGAAACGATATCTCCCTGTGCAACATGCTGTATTTACGATGCGATTGACACACAATCATCCATCTGGCATATTCAGGGGCTCACAGGAAAAAAGCGAATTCCTATCTTTCGGTTCAACCCAATCACCAAGGAGTGTAAATGAAATCAAGACCTGAGACATCGCCTATCCGAGAGTGTTCCACCCGCCTGCTCAAGTCGTTGCTTTCCCGTATCGCATGTTGCCTATTGCTCGCCCAACTGATGTTTGTACTGCCTTTGCCCGGTTTGACCGGCTTCGCCCACGGGCAGGAAGTCGTCCGCCTGGCCACGTTGAACTGGGCCCCTTACATCGGTGAAAATCTGCCTGAACAAGGCTATGCCGCCGAATTGATCCGCGCCGCCTTTGCCCGCAGCGGCCATGAGGTCAAGTTCCTCTTCATGCCTTGGAAGCGGGCGGTTGAAACTGTCACTAAAGGGCACTACGACGGTCTGGCGCCAGTCTATTTCACGAAACAGCGGCAAGCGGACTTCTCGATGACGGATGCGTTTCCCGCCGGTCCGCTGGTATTTGCCAAACGCAAGGGCAGCCCCATCGAATTCACCAGCATACCGGATTTAAAGCCTTACAAGATCGCCTGTGTCCGAGGTTACGCCAACACCCAGGCGTTCGATAGCGCCAAATATCTTCAGAAAAGCATGACCAACAACGATACGACCGGATACCGGCGCCTGTTGTTCGGCTCGGTGGATCTGTGGCTGGCGGACAAGTTCGTGGCCCAATACACCATGGCCAACCACCTGCCGGAGAGGGCCGCTGAAATCGAATTCATCAAGAAACCGCTAGGTGTAAAAAACCTGTATATCATCTTCACCAAGAAGAAGCCCTACCACGTGCAGTTGACCAAGGACTTCAACAAAGGCCTGGACGCGGTGCTGAACGATGGCACCCTGCAGGCGATCCTGGGCCGGCACAACCTTTCGCTCGATTAACGGCCGAAAAACTGTTTTTCAATTTTTATCGGCAGAATCTGGTTATGCGGTGGCCCAAATTGCCAACCTTCCTTGTCCACGCTCGATATGGTCTAAAGAAATGCCTATGAATCAAATTTAGCGGCAGGACCGACGGTGAACACTTCGACCTCCATACGCAATCCTTTGACGGGGAAATGGCCCATCGCTTTGATGCCGATGGCCACCTCGTCCGTCAGCCTGTCGCGCGTGGCGCGGGTCAACAGAATATGGGTCCCACATGTTTTGTTCAACACCTGTACCCGTGAGGCCAGGTTGACTGTGTCGCCCACCAGGGCGTAGGAGAGGCGCTCCCGGCTGCCCACGTTACCGGCCAGGACCAGACCGCTGTGGATGCCGATGCCGTGGCGAACCGGCGGCTCGCCCTTGGGTTGGCGCGCTTCGTTGAGGCGATCCAGTACGGACTGCATCTCCACGGCCGCCTTCACGGCCTTGTCAGGATGCCATTCGAGCGGTTTGGGCGCACCGAAGACCGCCATGATCTCATCGCCGATAAACTGGATTACCACGCCGCCGTTTCTGCGGATGACCGGCTCCATCAGGGCAAAGTAGTCGTTCATGAAAGCCACCACCTCCTGGGGACTTCGGTCTTCGGCAAAGGAGGTGTAGTCGCGTAGATCGCAGAACAATACGGTGGCGTCGATCATTTCGCCGGAGGCATCGATGTCCTTGGCGAGAATTTTCTGGCTGATCTCTGGAGAAACATACTTTTCGAAGCTGGAGTGGCAAAAGTCCCGCTCTTGCAGCCCGACCATCATCTCATTGGTTTTCTGGGCAAAACGCGCAAATTCGTCGCTGGTCAGGACCGGCACCTGCTTGTCCAGCCTTCCGCGGCTGATCTCCTCCATGGCGGCCAGCTGCAGGGCCATCACCGCCTTGAGATTGGACGCATATCGTTTCATGATGATCAGACTAAGTCCCAGAATAATAATCAACGCGAATGCGATCTCCTTGAAGATTCCCCAGTAGACTTCGGGTCGGGACAAGTCCTGATCCAGCAGGTAGTAAACGTCCAGCAACACCATCATCAGGATGGTGAGGGCCATGATGCCCAGCATCACTACGATGAGGATGAAGATTTTACGGCTGAGGGTAAAGATTCGCCTTGGCTTCGGATTTGCCTCGTCCCTGTCGGCCAGCACACGGATGACCCGTTTTTCAGTGTCGAGGTAGCTGAGCATGCCACAGAAAACACCTAGCGCCGCGCACCCACCGAGCACCTTGATGCTGGATGAGGTATAGGGAAGAAAAAAACCGTAATAAATGATCACCATCACCACGCCCGCACAGGTCCAGGTGATCACGTCTGAACGGAACGCTTTCCATGGAAGATTCAGCAAATTGGGCTGCCCTTTGGGATTTTCCCCTTGCAAAGCCCGGTCGCTTCGCCAGAGGGCGTAAAGCCGGACCGGTAGGGCGAAACCCACCGTACCATAGGAAACCAATACGGCCTTTGCATACCCGAGGCCGTCCAGAAACGGTCAGACTTGCGCGCCGTAGATCACCAATATGGCGGTCGCAATTAGATATGAGATGGTCAATTCAATCATAAGTTTTATTATCAACGGGTTATAAGGTTGTCCAATACACGTTGCCCAAGGCGCCACAGTAGTATACCTCCAGTTGAAAGTCCAGTATCGCAACGCTGCGTATGGGGGGCCGAACAGGGGAATGACGGCGCCCCCCTCCCCCCTCATGCGCAAATTTCGTACTCCGTTTCGTCAAATCCGTAATTTCAGCACTGTCGCGAAAGGTGCGAAAAATATATTAATGATGAAATATTAATAAGTTATAACATTGGCATATGGTTTGCTTTTTAATGAAATCAGCAGCCGAAATGCAAGGCGGACTGCTCCGTTACAAAAATCAACCATGATTTTTATGACGGGTGCATCGAATCTTGAACAGATTCCCGGTACACCCCCAGCGCCGAGAGTTGAAAAGATTCGATGGTTCAACGAATCCTGCCGGAAAAGGCTGGTGTGCCTATATCTCGGGATTACACGGCCTTTTCCACGTCGCTTTTCCACCCCTTCGTGACGACCGGCGTAAAGCCAACGTGTTTTGGCTCTGCGCCGGTTCTATTTTTAATTTTCGGCAGGTGGCCCATAGCCCGATACGGCTCCTGTCCGATGGGCAGATATGGTAACTTGTAGGTCCATATCCGTAATCCCGCGTTTTCCGACCTTTTTGATCGGCTTCAGGTTACCCTCTAAAATACAACCCTTTTCGGTTCTGGCACATCCATTGCTTTTGTATCTTCCATGTCGTCGGCGACTTCTATTGAACAGGGGGAGGAGGTGTCGACATTTACTTAAAACAAGAGAGAGATGAACGAAGGAGGTAGCAAATATGAAAGGTAACATGATGAAATGGTTCGCAGTAATGGTGATTGTGGGAATGTTGGCCGCTACCGGTGCAATTGCAGGAGACAACAGTATTACCGGTACCGTTGAAAAAACCGATAACGGCATTGTCATTTCAGCAGACAATGGGGACCAATATATTGTAATGGGCAAAGATCTTACCGACATGGTCGGTAAAACCGTAAAAGCCACCGGTACTCTGGCCGAAGGCAAGAGCGGGAAAATTCTCACTGTTATCAGTGTGGAGCCCGTAAAGAAATAAGTTTCCCGGGCCGTGCCATGGCAGATCCGAACTTCCCCCCCAGGTGCCGGATCGATACAGGCACGCCCTGTTAAGCTCCCGCCAAGGCAAAATGAGGGCAGCACACAATACTTCGCTGCTGTACTGATTCGCCTTGTTTTCCTCAACATAAAGCCGGTACAGAGCCTATTCCCCATAGGTGCTGTACCGGCTATTCAATTGAAAAGGCCTGAGGACTCCAGATCCTGTGTTGCCAAGGGCTTGCAGTAGGTTGACTACGGCTGCGCCCTTGGACGCCTTGGCTCTGGAGCCCTCAGGCCTTTTCAATATTTCACTTGGACTCCAGATCCGGCGTTGCAAAGGGCTTGCAGTAG
>JARRKU010000106.1:0-15323 GCA_037387725.1 Desulfobacteraceae bacterium | reverse complement strand
GGGGAATTGTCATCGATCTATCCTGACGCCATGGTCATTTACCGGCTCGCCAGATGGAGGCCATCGGATCTCCTGAACGCATTTATCCGCCACCTGGCCCTCAACACGATCCGCCGCGACAACCTGCCGACTGTCACGCGTTTAATCTGCAAGGATGCGGTGTGGGAGTTTGATGCCGTACCCGACACCAAAGCTATTTTGCAGCATTACCTGAGCTTTTACTGGCAGGGGCTGATGTCCCCCTTGCTGTTTTTCAGCCGAACCAGCTTCGCATATGCGTCAAAAAAGATCGTTAATGAGAAAAGCGACCAGGATGCCTTGAAAGAAGCGCTCAAAGCATGGCTTGGGGGGTACACCCACCACGGTGAGTCGGCCGATGCCTACCATCGCATATGTTTTAAGGATATGGATATACTGAATGAAAATTTCGCATCCACAGCCCTTGGGATTTATGCGCCGGTCTTGGCTGCCGGCAGGCTCATACCCGTCGCCAGCTAACCCCAAGTTGCAAATGCCGGAGGACTCCATATCCGGCGTTACCGAGGGCTTGCAGTAGTTTGACTACGGCTGCGACCTCGGCGCCTTGGCTCTGGAGCCCTACGGCTGCGCCCTTGGCGCCTTGATTCTGAAGCCCTCCAGCTTCTGCAGCATTGTAACTAGAAAATCTTATGCATAATAGAACGGGCCGGTTTAGAACCGCATCACCAGGGACAGCCGAAATACGCTATCATCCATGTTCCACGGTCCGGGTCCTGCTTCCATGTCCATATCATAGTATTGGTACTCAACACGGACCGATGCGTTGGGAATGACCTCAACCCCCACGCCGAACCGATAGGAGAGGAAATCGTCGGTATCGCGGAAGGAGAGGACTTCCGGGGCATAGCTCAATTCGCCGAAAACTTCCAGCGGCAGGGGCATTACCCGCCGTGGAAAGGTATAGCCGATATATCCGGTGAAGGGTATGGCCCCGACATCGCCTGAAAACCCGCTCTCTTCAGCATCCCCTGCAATACCATCCAGACCGATCTCCATGGTCAGACCAGGGTAGATACTGTCACTGCCCACTGCAAATTTGGCCTGTACCCATTTATATTCCAGATCATCATCGTCGGTGTAGAGCCCGGAAATACCGGCTTTCAAATAGCCGGATGCCAGATCCTTTTTGTAATGCACGCCGCCAAGCACCGATGTGGTGCCGGCGTTGAGATTCGCCTCCCAACTGTCGGCCCGGCTCAAACCCGCAGTGGCCATCCCCAACACTATTGTCAATACCAATATCCTTCGAACCATCATCTTTCCCCTTTCATTCGTCATTGTGTCCTGCAGTGAAGTGCCTAACTTGAAAGGATGGTTTTCAAAAAACGTGCCGTTGCAGCATTTATTATTTTTCCTTTAATATCAAATGAATTCGTCCTCAATACCACCCGCACGAGAACAAAAATGTTCTATTGAGTACCAAATATTCTCACCAGCTAACCGATGAGACCAGGCCTTGCTCCCGCTATCTGATATTGCGCCATTTTCTATAATAGAATCGATTCCGATTCCGACAGCAGCCCCGACCTCAAGGCGTCACACCCGTGCCAGCGGGGTGGCTGTCGGTATCGACAACATTTTTCAGCAATATCTCCTGTTGGCCCTCCCAAAACAGATAAGCGGTTCAGAATTTTTTGAGAACAGCGTTCGACCTTTTAAAGTCTTGGGAAGCATTTTCTCGGGAAAAACTGCCTCTGATGGCCTTGCCAAAACGGCCATCCCTTCTTGACAATCCTGCGGCCGCCGGATAAAAGGCCATGCATACCTTCCTGTGCCATCGATGATGTACACAGCAATGCCTGGGTGGCGGAATTGGTAGACGCAAGGGACTTAAAATCCCTCGGTGGTATCCACCGTGCCGGTTCGATTCCGGCCCTAGGCACCATATTTCAAGGGGCAGTTTCCAACTGCCCCTGGTCTTTTTGCCAACTCGAAGCCGATTAAATTTGACAGACACCGCTCCGGCAACCCATTGCAGCAATGCGTCAAAATATCGGCATTCCGACACTTGCTTTCCAAGCCTTTTAGGTTAATCAATCCATAATTTACTGTATTATTTATTAAATTATTTGTACTATCAAAAAGATAGAAATTGGCAAGATGCTTGCATCATAAGAAATCGAGCCTTTTCACTATACCTCCTTTTCTGCCGGGTGGTCCATGCGCTCAGCGCATGGACCACTTCCCTTTGCAATTGAGTAGCGAGTGGCAGGCATCGGCAACAAACCAAAAATGACCTCGAATTTTTCTTCGGTGAGCGTGTAAATTGAAAAAACCGCTTGCCTTTTTCAACTATCGCTAATATTCGTCTTTCATCCTGTTTCAATGTCCATAAAATTTAATGTGTTGAATACTGATTTAATTGATATTCAGGAGGAGAATATGAACAAAGCGGATCTGGTCAATGCCTTGAAAAACAAAAACGGCTTTACCCGCCAACAAGCCGAAACAATCGTGGATATTTTTTTCAACACCATGTCTGAGGCGTTGGCTAACGGTGAGAGAGTTGAAATCCGTGGCTTCGGAAGTATATTTGTCAAAGATTACAAATCGTATACCGGTCGCAATCCCAAAACCGGCGAGCCAGTGGTGGTCAGGCCAAAAAAACTGCCGTTTTTCAGGTGCGGCAAAGAGCTAAAAGAGCGGGTCGACCTTTAATAAGCGGTAATAAATATCGGCTTGTATCGTTGGGATATCGGGACCGTTAATCCGGATACCATCCGGCGTATTTACCCATATCCTGCGAGAAGGCCGTCCATGATTATCAATTTTGCCACGGCCTATGCCCTGCGCTCTAAGAAGAAGCGCGAGGCGGGCAAACATCCCACGGCAACGCCCCATGACGAACGGGAACCCTCAAAAGAAGAGCGGTATATCATCTGTCGCCAATGCGGGCAGCGCTTGACCCGACCAAGCGAACGCATCGCTGTCAACGGATCCCACACCCACACCTTTGCCAATCCGAGTGGTTTGGTTTTTGAGATCGGATGCTATAACATGGCCAGAGGCTGCACTTTCATTGGTCCGCCCTCCATGGAGTTCCCATGGTTTGCCGGATACTCATGGCAAATCGCCATTTGCAATGCATGCCAAACCCACCTTGGGTGGTTATTCCTCGGGCAGCATAGCCACCAATTCTTCGGATTCATTCTGGATCGCCTTCAAGAAGTCGATAGTGCAGAATGATCCATTGCCTTTATTATTAAAGTAAAGCTTAAAGAATGTTAAGCATCATACAGTTTTATTAGATAAATTTACGATAGCATGTATCCTGTCGATCGCCGATGGGCTGGTGGTTGTTCACCGCGATCGATCTCCTCAATTGAAAACCATATTTCGAAGCGGCGTTATAAAAGTTGGTCGGAGAGGGTACCGGAATGCAGCTGAAATGGTCCAGGTGCCATAGCTTGTGCTGCGAGTCCTGTGTAAATACAACAAAATGTGTTTTCACGTGAAACGCACAAAATATCGCAGATGTCAATACCCTGGCTTTCAATGGTTCCGAAGGTTTTATTCATCCTGCGGATACGCCAATACCCGGCACTCATCAATGAAAAGCTTTGACACCACCCCGTGCATTTTTTATAATTCCGGCCATTGGGCGTTTGTACCGGATTTATTACAAAAGATCAGTTTTTATAGGGGTTGAGGTTGAGAATGGCAGAAGAGCGGATGATGAAGCTCCAGGAAATCGTCGATTGCTGCAGCGGATTGAATGTTACCGAAAAACGCTGCATATCAGAGGATTTCGTAGAGCTGGTGTTCTACACCGAAGAGATCGAAGCGTGGCACCGAATCCTGACGGCATTTCTGGGATCCCCGCAAAAGCCTGAAGGGCAGCAGCCAACACCGAAGGATTTGGAAATCACAAAAACCACCGGCGGCATACGACTTGATCAGACGTTGTTTGAAAAAGAGTTCGAAAATGGCGCCATTATTGCCAAATTCTGGCCGTGGAAAGATAAAATCCACATTACATTAAGAATGGCGCTGCTATCGCGATAACATCAACACAGCGCAACCTGAACCCATTCAATTGGAATAAGGCCGTTGATCAAAAACCTGCAATATCTCTCCGTCCTCATCGCCGCCATCATACTGGGCAACTGGTATCTCAGCGAGTATAAAAAGGCGCGCATTGCAGGCTTGCCCTGGTACCGCGCTTATTTCTCGCTGCCGGGCATCCTGATTATCCTGTTCATCCTCATTCTCCCGGTTATCGCCCGGTTCATCTAACGTTCCGGCGATGACTTCCCCATACACCCGTGCATCGAGCGCCCGATAATGACCGTTACCCGATTGTTTATTGATCGGCAAGTTGCCGATCTTTCTGCCACCCAGTATTTCATCCGGAATTCGGGATTGATACCCGAGGTTGTGGCGGATACGGCGGCCCTCTATCAACCTATAAAGCGCGCAGGTGACCCTTGGGCAAAGGCCAAACGAGCTGTTCTGCTGACCAGCAACAAGGGGGCCTTTATCAAAGAGTGCCCGGGTACCCGGGAGTATACCTGCTGCGGCTATCAGATATTGCACATCGGCTCCTATTGCACCATGGATTGCGCTTACTGCGTCCTGCAGGGCTACTTCCACCCACCGATCCTCCAATATTTTGTCAATCATGACGACTTGATGAAGGAGTTGGACCAGCGCCTGGAAACATCACGCCTTGCCCGCATCGGAACCGGTGAATTCACCGATAGCCTGATCTGGGAAAAATGGTCTGATCTTACCCCCCGACTGGTTAACCGCTTTGCCGGCCAGACCCGATCGGTTCTGGAACTAAAGACCAAAACCACCCACATCGAAAAGCTCGAGGGGTTGGACCACCAGCGAAAGACGATCATCTCATGGTCCCTCAATACACCGCACATCATCGCCACCCAGGAGAGGGGAACCGCCTCCCTCAAGGCTCGCCTGCGAGCCGCCGCCCAATGCCAGAAATGGGGCTACCCCTTGGCATTCCATTTCGATCCCATGGTGATTTATCCCAACTGCGAGCAAGAGTATCAGCATGTGCTGGTGGAGTTGTTCGACACCATTCGCCCGGAAAACATGGTCTGGATCAGCATGGGCACCTTCCGGTTCATGCCCGCCCTGAAATCGATCATCGAACAACGCTTCACCGATTCCAATATCGTATACGGCGAGTTCATCCCAGGTCTGGACGGAAAAATGCGCTATTTCAAACCGCTTCGCATCCGCCTCTACCGCGCCATGGCACGGTGGCTCCGGGCAAAGGCCCCCGACACCCTGGCCTATCTCTGCATGGAAGACGATCAGGTGTGGGAAAACAGCATGGGTTTACGCCCGCAATCCAGGGGAGGGTTATCCGCAATGCTGGATGAGAGTGCCCGCAACCGTTGCGATCTCACATCCTAACGGCGCATTGGCTCACCGAATCGCCAGTTTTGATTTGACATAAAATGGGAGGCGCTGGTACCGGATTGGCCATTGCATTGGATCGTCGCCAGCAGCGCCATGGTATGCGGCCTGCAGTTCCGGGTGCACCGAGAATCCGGTTCATCCGCCAAACCCACCCCAAGGAGTTGTGGATGCCTTCTTCACTTTATAGCGATTGCAAAACCCTTGAAGAAGCCTTTGTTGCCCAGTGGTCCAATTTCGGGCAAGCACCCGGCGGCACCTACCACGAGGACGAAGACCTCACATGGACGGAGGCGCCGGTAGCGCATCTGCCATACAACGCGGTTATCAGAACTCAGTTCACTGGAGATGCCGATGACCGCATCAATGGGATGCTCAGGCACTTTAAATCCCGTGGCGTGCAATTTCTCTGGATGGTGCACCCATTATCCAGGCCAGCCGATCTGGAGAAACGACTTGTCGAACATGGCCTTCAGCTCGCCGGTCGGGAAACGGGCATGTGTCTTGAGCTGGATGGCTGGCACAGGTCCGATGACCATCCGACCGGTCCGATCGCCTGCTTGGAGGCGAAAGACGAAGAGACGCTGAAGGATTTCGAAGATCTCATCGTGGAATACTGGGGACTGCCGCAAGAGACGCATGCCTATGTGGACGGATTCACCCGTTGGGCGTTCCGCCGGGGTGACCGAGGCGTATGGCTGTTGGCGTATCAAAACAGCAAGGCCGTCGCAAAGGCGTACCTGTCGATCCAGGGACCCGACGATACCGCGTCGATATGGGGCGTGTACGTCAAACCGGAGGCTCGCGGCTACGGAATTGCGACCACGCTCACAGCACTCGCCCTCAAGCGTGCTGCTGAACTGGGAAAAAGCCGAGTGGTTCTGGCCGCTTCGCAAATGGCACGAAACTTATACCGTCGTATCGGTTTCAAGGAGACGTGCGTTCTACTGGTTTACGCCAGCGCGGCCTTGCCGGTACCACTGCAAGGACTTCAACCGTTATGATTGTTGTATGGCACCTCGTCCGGACCCGGACGCACAACAAAAAGGCCGATTCTCCGCGCGCACGGTCGAATCGGCCTTTTTTATCTTTCAATGCCACCCGCCATATGGGGTGGTCGCTGTTTAAGAAAAGCGGCTATTCCTCCTCTTCAGACTTGATGGCTTCGATCACTTTTTCGGCCAGTTGGGCCGGGACTTCTTCATAGCGCAGGAATTCCATGCCGAATATCCCGCGACCGCCGGTCATGGACCTCAGGTCCGGGGCGTAGGTGAGGACCTCGGCCATGGGTACTTCGGCGTTGATCACCTGGTATTTACCTTCGGCATCCATGCCCAGTACACGTCCGCGGCGGCCGTTGAGGTCCCCCATGATGTCGCCCATAAACTCGTCCGGGGTGGTCACCTGCATCTTCATGATGGGTTCCAGCAGCACCGGCTTGGCATCCTGGGCAGCCTTGCGGTAGGCAAGAGAGCCGGCGATCTTGAACGCCATTTCCGAGCTGTCCACTGCGTGGAATGAACCGTCGTCCAGGGTTGCCTTGAAATCCACACAGGGAAAGCCAGCCAGCACGCCCTTGGCGGACGCTTCGACGATGCCCTTTTCCACAGCCGGAATATAAGTCTTTGGAATGGCGCCGCCTACGATGGCGTCTACGAACTCAAAGCCTTTTCCCCGGGACAGGGGTTCGAACTGGACCCAGCAGTCACCAAACTGTCCATGGCCGCCGGTTTGTTTCTTGTGTTTACCCTGCACACGCACTTTCTTCTTGATGGTTTCGCGGTAGGGGACCTTGGGGGTCTTCAACAGCACTTCCACGTTGAATTTGCGTTTGATCTTTTCCAGGGCGCTTTCGATGTGCACCTGACCGGCACCGGAGAGCAGGATCTCTTTGGTCTCGGCATTCCGGTCCACTTTGAGTCCCTGGTCTTCCTCCAAGAGCCGTGTCAGAGAGGAGTAGATCTTGTCTTCGTCACCCTTGGATTTGGCCTCCAGGGCAAAAGTGATCAGGGTCGGCAGCGGTTCGGGCAGGGTAAAGGTCACTTTGGCGCTATCGTCGCAGAGGGTGTCGCCGGTGGTGGTTTCTTTGAGCTTGGCCACGGCTACGATGGATCCCGGTCCGGCTTCATTGGCCGTTTTCTGCTCCTTGCCGGTAATGGTCAACAACTGGTTGAAACGCTCTTTGGTCTGCTTGGTGGCGTTGTAGAATGTGCCGTCACTGCCGAGCTTTCCGCTGACCACCCGGAAGATGGAGAGGCGGCCTGCATAGGGATCAGCCACTGTTTTAAAGACGAAACCCGAGAAGGGGGCTTGCTCATCGGCGGCTTTCTCCACTTGGCTGCCGTCGCCTTCGGAGGCTGCCATATAGCTCTTTCGCTCCTGGGGAGCGGGCATGCAGTTGATCATAAAATCCATCACCAGATCGACGCCGATATTTTTGGCGGCTGATCCGCAGAGCACCGGAACGAAGGTCCGTTCAATGATGCCCTTGCGCAGTGCGTTTTTGATCTCGTCGTCGCTCAGGTTCTCGCCTTCAAGATATTTTTCAATCAGGGCATCGTCGGCTTCAGCCACATTTTCGATAAAGGCTTCGCGCTCTGATTCGACGGCATCCTGCAGGTCGGCCGGGATATCGCCGGCCGTGCCTTTGCCCTTGTCGTCGTAGGTATAGGCTTTCATGGAGATCAGGTCCACGACACCTTTGAAATCGGCTTCAGTGCCGATGGGCATTTGAACGGGGATAGGTTTGGGAGAACCAAAGGATTCCTGGCAGTCCTGAAGGGCACGCTGAAAATCCGCTCTTTCGCGATCCATCTTGTTCACCAGGATCGCCAGGGGCATGTTGTCACTGGCCGCAAAGTCCCAGGCTTGTTCGGTTTGCACCTTTACGCCGTCCACTGCGTCAACCACAACCAGTCCGGAATCGGCTGCATGCATACACAACTTGGTATCGGTGAAGAAATTCTGATCGCCCGGGGTGTCCATCAAGCTGATGGTGTGCTTCTTCCACTGGATTTGGGCAAAGCCGGTGCTGATACTGGTCTGGCGCTTGAGCTCTTCCGGCTCGTAATCCATCGCCGTGTTGCCCTCCTCGGTGCGTCCCAGTCGGGTAATGGCGCCTGTGTTAAACAGCATGGCCTCTGCCAACGATGTTTTGCCTGCGCCGCTGTGGGCGATCAGGGCAATATTCCTTAATTTGTCAGCCATTTTATATCACTCTTACTCCTCTCTCAGTCGGTATAATGAGCGGATGGACCCTTGCCTGGTAAATCCGGTATTCATATACATCAATCAAAAAAATATCAACCAGAAATCCCTTGATTATCAAGCAAAATCAGCCCTGGAGAGCAGGATGACATACTCCTGATTTCCCTTGGGACCCAGAACAGGGGAGGGGGTCACCGGGCCGCATTGGAGACCTATGGATTCGAAAAAGCGGACCAGATCCGCGATGATGGTCCGGCGCTGTTCGGGATCGCGCACAACACCGCCTTTTCCCACTTTTCCCTTGCCCGCTTCAAACTGGGGTTTGATCAAGGCAAGGATCCGTCCTTGGGACGTCATGAACTTGAGAACCGGCGGAACGACGTTTTTTAAAGAAATGAAGGAGGCATCGATGGTCACCAAATCCACAGGTTCCGGCACCGCCGAAGCATCCATGTAGCGGATGTTGGTGCGCTCGATGGCTTTCACGCGCGGATCCTGCCTAAGCTTCCAGGCCAGCTGCCCATATCCCACATCCACGGCGTAAACTCTGGCAGCACCATGCTGCAGCAGACAGTCCGTAAATCCACCCGTGGAAGCGCCCACATCCATACAGGTCAGACCGCTGACCGAAAGGGCTGTCTCCCTGAGGGCCGCCTCCAGTTTGATCCCGCCGCGGCTGACATATGGCATTTCATTGCCCTTGACAACGATATCGGTGGTTTTGTCCACCTGGGTGCCGGGCTTGTCCACGCGAAGGGATGCCACCAGCACCTTGCCGGCCATGATCAAAGCGCGGGCCCGCTGTCGACTGGAAGCCAGTCCTTTTTCCACCAAAAGGAGATCCAGGCGTTTTTTGGACGCAGCCATATGGAAACAATCGATTGAAGTTTGGAAAAGGTCCCACCGGGCGTCGAATGCGATTATTTGATGGCCACCTTTGGCGTCGGGGGAGCTTCCGAGCGATTTTTCACCATCATTTGCCGAGCTGCTTCGGCAATGCCATTGGCATCGAGCCCGTAATTCTTCCGAAGAACCGAGACAGCACCGTGTTCGATGAATTGATCGGGAATCCCCAGCCGTTTAACGGAGACGGGACCGATATCCTGGTCGGCCAGCAGTTCAAGGACCGCGCTGCCGAATCCGCCCTGCCGCGCGTTCTCCTCCACTGTGATGATGCGGGGAATCTCCCGGGCCAGACGGATAATCATCGCCTCATCCAGCGGTTTGACAAACCGGCAGTTCACCACTGTCGATTCGATGCCTTGTTCTTTGAGCAGTCGGTGGGCGATCAGGCTTTGGGGCACCATGTGCCCAATGGCCAGGATCAGCAGATCATCGCCCTGGGTCAGCGCTTCGGCGGTACAAAAAGGGATCGGTCGCGGTCGGGGTTCAAGCGTCACCCCCTCTGCTGTGCCGCGCGGATAACGGATGGCAACCGGTCCTTTATGCTCCAGTGCGGTCACCATCATGCGGCGCAGCTCGTTTTCGTCCTTTGGCGCCATGACCACCATATTGGGCAGTGACCTCAGGTAGGCCAGGTCGAACTGTCCGTGATGGGTCGGACCGTCTTCGCCCACAAGGCCGCCGCGATCGATGGCGAAGACCACCGGCAGTTTTTCGATGCAGACATCGTGGATGATCTGGTCGTAGGCCCGCTGCAAAAAGGTGGAGTAGATGGCCACCACAGGACGCAAACCTTCGGTGGCCAGGCCAGCGGCAAAGGTGACCCCATGCTGTTCGGCGATGCCCACATCGAAGAAGCGATCCGGGAACTGTTCTGCGAATACCGACAAGCCGGTACCTTCGGGCATGGCAGCGGTCACCGCAACGATCTTATCATTTTCACTGGCCAGTTCGATCATAAAGTCGCCAAAAATCTGGGTATAGGACGGGCCGTTGCACACCGGGGCCGTACTGTTGCCGGTGGCCACATCGAAACATCCAACGCCGTGAAAATAGACCGGGTTGTCCTCGGCCTGGGCATAGCCCTTGCCCTTTTTGGTGGTGACATGGAGCAGGACAGGATCAGACAACTTTTTGATATTGCTTAAAATGCTTATGAGGTGATTGAGGTTGTGGCCTTTGATTGGGCCGAAATAGTCGAAATTGAAAGCCTCGAAAAGCATACCAGGGGTGATAAAGGTTTTTAATGAGTCCTCCGACCGTTTCGCCCACTGGTAGATATTGTCTCCAATTTTGGGAACGGATTTAAGGAATTCGCCAAACTCTTTGCGCCAATTCTGAAGCCGCTGTCCGGAGAAGGTGCGGCTCAGCAGCGAGGAGACCGCCCCCACATTGGCTGAAATGGACATATCGTTGTCATTGAGAATGACGATCAGGTCCTTATGCAGGTCGCCGGCCTGATTGAGGGCCTCGTAAGCCAGCCCTGCGGTCATGGAGCCGTCGCCGATCACGGCGATCACCTTGGAATCCTTCTTGTTGAGCCGGTTGGCGCATGCAATTCCCAGGGATGACGAAATTGAGGTGCTGCTGTGCCCGGTGGTCATTGTGTCATAGGGGCTCTCGCTGCGCTTGGTGAATCCGGACAAGCCGCCATGCCGGCGCAACGTATGGAATTGGCTGGCACGGCCGGTGAGCAGCTTATGGGCATAGGCCTGATGGCCGACATCCCAGATCACTTTATCCCTGGGGGTGTCGAAAACGTAATGGATGGCGATGGCCAGTTCAACGGCTCCCAGACTTGAGGCCAGATGCCCACCGGACTTGGAGACCACATCCACGATTTTGGCCCGTAGTTCAGATGCCAGAACCGGTAGTTCCTGCCGGGAGAGCTGTTTCAGATCAGCCGGCGATGATATGCGATCAATGAACCCCAAAGTGCGTTTTCCCTCTATCGATTTCGATCGATAATGTATCTGGCAATTTCCCTTAAGGGATCTGCTTTGGTATCAAAAATGGACAGGGCCTGCAAGGCGTTATCCACCAATTCTTCAGCGAATTTCCGTGACGCTTCCAATCCCATGAGGGCAGGGTAGGTGTTCTTTTGACGCTGGGCGTCCGTTCCCACTGCTTTGCCCATTTTGCTCGGATCGCCGACAATGTTCAAAATATCATCCACCACCTGGAAGGCCAGGCCGGCTTTTTGTGCGTAGGTGTCCAAATGTTCGATCTGATCATCGGAAGCCGCACCGATGGTGGCACCGCTGCGTACGGAAGCCCGGATCAGAGCACCGGTTTTCAACTCGTGCATGGATTGGAGATCCTGACGGCTGAGCCCTATACCTTCATAAGCGATATCCCTTGCCTGTCCTTCGATCATTCCGCTGCATCCCGATGCCCGTCCGATGATGTCGATCACCTTCAACCACATGGCGGCATGGTTTTCCGATGCTTGCAGACCTGCTTCACTGAGTACTTCAAATGCCAGGTTGAGAAGGGTGTCTCCGCACAGGATGGCCGATGCCTCATTGAATTCGATGTGACAGGTGGCGCGGCCTCGGCGAAGGTTATCGTCATCCAGAGCCGGCAGGTCGTCGTGAACCAGCGAATAGGTGTGGATCATCTCCAGCGCACAAGCTGCCGGCATGGCATCTTCCATTGAGCCTCCCACGGTATCCGCGGCGGCAAGGCATAGCACCGGACGCAAGCGCTTGCCGGCACCCATTAGGACGTAGGTCAAGGGATCGCGCAGGTGAAGGGAATCGCATTTCCGTTCGATGTATCGATTCAGAGCGTCGTTGATGACGCTGCGCTGCTGTTCCAGGTAGGGCTTCAAGTTCATCAGCAATTTCGCATTTTTAAGTCTGGATGAAATATAAACAGAATCTTACCCTTCGCCATCGCCAAAGGGTTCTTTTTTCATCCCGCCCTCTGAATTCTCCATAATGAGGGATATCTTTCTCTCGGTCTCATCCAATTGTTTTGCACAATATTGCGACAGCTTCATGCCTTCTTCGAATTTCGCCAGCGCTTTTTCCAGCGAAAGCTCATTGGACTCCAGTGTCTCGACAATGCGCTCCAGCTGTTCCAGCGCTTTTTCAAAGGATTGTTTGGGCATCTTTCTATTCCTCGATTTGATCCGGACAATCTTTGGATTTAATCACGCGGACATCAACCTTGCCCGCTGCCAGTTGAATCTCCAGCATTTGTCCCAAGTTCAATGCTCCGGCTTCCATCACGACCTGTCGATCGGGAAGGGTGCGCGTAATGGAGTAGCCGCGCTTCAATACGGCTGATGGGTTTACAGCTCCCAGCAAAGCATTTGCCGTCTTAAATCTTTTGGCCGTATCACTCATACGATTATTAAATGTTTGCAGTATCTTTAACCTTAATAATTCAACTTTTGATCGATATAGATCGATCCGATGCATCGGACTGGTAGCGAGCAGTGCACCGACCGCTTTTTCAAGCCGGTTTTTCCGTTGCTGGCCAATGGCCGTCATACTTTTCATCGCACGCCCACCAAGATGATCCACATGCAATCTCAGATCCGCCAATTTCTTTCCGGGATGGACGATGTGGCGGCTGATACCCGAAAGCTGGTGGCGCAACCGGTCACAGCGATTCCATATGGCACGCTCCAGACGGGCCCGCAATTCATCGATCCGGTAGTGAAGCTCATCTTTCACAGGTACGACGATCTCTGCAGCAGCAGAAGGCGTCGGTGCCCTCAAATCAGCCACAAAGTCGGCGATGGTGTAGTCGATTTCGTGTCCAATGGCGGAAACAATAGGAATACTGGATTCGAATATGGCGTGGGCAACCCCCTCATCATTGAACGGCGAGAGGTCTTCAAGCGAACCACCGCCTCTGGCGATGATCAGCACATCGTTGCGCTTCAGTCGGTTGGCGAATGCGATGGCGCGGATGATTTCGCCAGGTGATTGTTGCCCTTGAACTCTTACAGGGTAAATATCTATTATTAAACTGTAATACCTTCTCGATAATACCCTGATGATGTCCTGGATCACGGCGCCCGTGGGCGATGTGACCACGCCGATTCGCCGGGGCAGATAGGGCAGCGGGGTCTTATGATCTTCCGAAAACAGGCCTTGCTCTGAAAGCTTTCGCTTCAATTGCTCAAAGGCCAGTTGAAGTGCGCCGGCACCTTGCGGTTCGACATATTCGAGAATGATCTGGTAATTGCCGCGCGGCGGATAAACGGTGATGCGTCCCAATCCGACCAATACCATACCGTCTTCCAAATCAAACCGGAGTTGACGAAGTTGTCCGCGGAACATCACTGCTGAGATCTGGGCCTTGTTGTCCTTTAGTGTCAGATAGGCATGACCGGAAGGCGGGACCCTAAGGTTCGAGATTTCACCCGAAATCCATACCATGGAATAGTTGTCTTCGAGCAGCGCTTTGATCTGATCAGTCAGTTGGGAGACGGAGTAGACTTTTCGCGGTATGGGGGTGTTGTGAGGATCTTGCAACAGAAACCTGCATTCTGGTAAATCATTAACGTCTGATAATGTATATTATGTAAACTTTTTAATCTGCTGTTTTATTGCTCAGCGCTTTCACCCTCCGGCCGAATCGGTTTGAAACTTTCCAGAAACTCCCTGGCTGCCGGAACGGTGTATACCGTTTCATGGGGAAACAGACTGAGGCATTCCCCCAACACTTCCATCTTTTTATTCAATTTCAAGTGCTTGTTGATAATACAATGATCTACATCTTTAACTTTGCAGTATCCACTTTTCACATGAATACCGGTGTTGCGGAAATTATGTTCGGAGACAACGATTCCCAGTTTTTCCGCCAAATCTTTTAGTTCCTGATACAATTTCTCAGGTTTCAACGACGCCACCTCATTCTCTGATTCGCAGCTGGCCGAATAGGCGCTATATACCAGCTTTCCCCTTGAAAATAAAGCAACGGATGGTTAATGTAGCTTGGCTTTAAAAAATTAGGAACATGGAGGAAATAATGCAAAACCCCAATCTTTCATCTTACTCGGTGGATCAAACCCAACTTCAGGTACGTGTCAATACCTTCGTGCGCTCCGTTTACAATTGGATGGCCATTGGATTGGCGCTTACCGGCCTTGTAGCGTATGTTGTGGCACAGACGCCCGCTCTCAATGCGATTGCAAGAAGCGGCTTCTTTCTGTTTGCGATTGCAGAAATTGCATTGGTTTTTTGGCTGTCAGCGCGAATCGGAAAAATGTCGGCGTCAAAAGCGACAGGCATATTCGTCGTGTATGCAGCCCTCAATGGTGTAACTTTTTCCATGATATTTCAGGTCTACGCCCATGCCACCATTGCATCGACCTTTTTTATCTGCGCATTGATGTTCGCTTCCCTGAGTATCTTCGGATGGACTACCAAGAAAGATCTGACCGGCGTAGGCAATTTCATGTTCATGGGCTTTATCGGCATCCTCATTGCTTCGGTCGTGAATATTTTTCTCCGGAGTCCTGCCATGCATATGATCATTAGCTATATCGGTGTTCTGGTCTTTGCCGGATTAACAGCCTATGACACCCAGACTATCAAACAAATGGCCCTGACCCAACCGGCCGGAACTTCGGCGGGAGTCGTCCGAAAAGGCGCCATCATCGGAGCCCTCAAGCTTTACCTTGATTTCATCCTCATGTTTCAATTTCTGCTGAGCATTCTGGGCGGTAGCAGGGATTAAAGCTCAGCCCTGGATCTATCGTAAAAATAAATAAAATAAAGCCCCACTTGCCGATCGGACAGGCGGTGGGGCTTTTTTAAACTAAAAAA
>JARRKU010000105.1:0-19367 GCA_037387725.1 Desulfobacteraceae bacterium | reverse complement strand
TGGGCCAAAGACCAGGGCCGGCTGAACAATGGCCGCGACGTGGCCATGGCAAAATATTTCGCCGGCGAAACGGTCAACAAATGTTCCAATTTTGCCATGCGCATCCTGGGCGCCTACGGTTACTCCACCGAGTACCCGGTGGAGCGTTTCTATCGCGATACGCCGACCTACTATATGGTGGAAGGGTCCACGAACATCTGCAAATGGATCATCGCCCTGGACCAGTTGGGCTATCGCAAGGCCAACCGATAAAGAACACGCTCAGGAACATCCAATGAAATCCTGCTTCGAGAAAATGCCGTTATTCGGCAGGGCACTGCCCGAACAAAAAAGGGAAGATGTCGACAATATTCGCAGCATATTGGACGTCGAAGACAGCATCGCTCAAGAGGTTGAAAAAGCGAAGCAGGCCGGCTTCCCCACCGATTATGACAACTCCCGACCCCTTTGCGCCCAAAGGGCCTTGTGGATGAGGTAGTCAAGATGAGAGATCTGAGAGGCTATCTGGAAGCATTTGCGGGAGCGGCCTATCAAAATCCCGTCTCCATTTGTCCACAACATCAAATGCTCCTGACGAGAAGTATCAGGGGATAATGCAGATGCTAAAGAATGCCACAGTGTCCAACTCCCATGACAAAAAGAGGTGCTTGGGTTCGCAAGCGAACAAGGCGATCATGGTACTTCTCCTATTCGGGATAATATTAACCGGGCAATTAAATACAACGTCTATGCCGCATAAGCGATCTTGGGATGTTTAAAATATTTTGCAACTCTTCCCGGCTTCTTTTGGAGCATTCGAAGGTGCGACAATGCTTTGGACTTTAGCTTGCCTTTGGTTCTGGCAGGCACGCCGGAATGAACACCAGCTTTAAGATCACAGTTCAAATACTCATCCGGATTAAGCTCCGGAGAATATGATGGCATAAAAAACAGTTCAATTTTATCTTTATGTTCCTCGACCCAGGATTGCGGACACGAGACCTGCTGGCCTATTCATGCAAGCGTCGTCACTTTTGCCCATCTTGTCACCAAAACCGCGTAGTGGAGTTCGGCGAGTGGCTCTGCACCCAGGTGCTCAAGCAGGTTCCCCACCGCCAATGGGTGTTCAGTCTACTATCGGTACCTTCACCAAAACCCATGAGCATGAGCCAAAAGAATTGATAGAGCTGTTTCGATTTGAGGTGCTCAAAATGCTAAAGGCCGAAGGAAAAATCAGCGATGCGGTCATTGAAATTATGCCTTCCTGGCGCCACAGCGGCTTCAACGTATATTGCGGTCCCACCATCTGGCCCGCTACATTAATTGCCTGTTTTCGAACGCACCGCAAAGGCCTGGTGCTGATTTAAAGGGTGGAACAATAGTATGCCCGCCAGGATTCTCTACCAACGTAGATGCTGCTCAACATGTTGTATTCATATAATTATTGATGCACAAGTGTTGCCTTGCCATACTGGGTGGCATAAAAAGCAACTTCTTATTTTTATGATAACATCGATAGTCTTTCGGACGGTAATGCCCCTTTACGGAGATTGCGGTAGTTTTGGGCGCTCTGTATGGCCACACGATACCCTCCCATTGGGCGAAAGGGTAGCTGGTCAAGGAATGATTTCTCCGCCCCACAATTTCTCCAGAAAGCGTTCCCAAGGGAATATATAGATGTCGTCCGTTGTTTTTCTTTCATACCGGTCGCAGCTGACGACAGCGAAGTGTCCAATATTACCCTCTTCCTTCAAAGCCCGGAGTCCCTTGAGATGCTTGTTCTGTATGGATGTTGAACCCTTTATCTCGATGGCCCACCGGTCGTTCAGGATTAAATCCACTTCAAACCGGGAGGTGGATCGCCAATAGCACATCTTTGCTTTCTTTCTTGCGTATGACAAAAAGGCCCGCACTTCCAAGAGAATAAAATGCTCGAATGCCTTGCCGAACAGCTCCGAACCCTTTTTGATCTCACCCCGATTCGCCAGGGAATTGGTTACGCCGATGTCAAAAAAATAAAGTTTGGAACGGGATATCGCCCTTCTTAAACCTCTGCCTATCAGGGATCTATGAGAATCTTATGTATTGATGCCCCAGTGCCTTAACTTGAAAATCCGGAACGTCAATCCGAATATTCGATGAGGATAAGTGCTGGCCGTAGCCACGGATAAGTCGTGCCAGGATTCCATCAAGGCATATCCGGGATTAATCGGTAATTGTTCTCGCGTGCAATTTCAGCTCCTCTGCCGACTGATTTGCTGACCGCCACTGTCGATATACCCAAACGCCTGGACAAAGATGCCATACTTACACCGAGCCTGCGTACCGCCCAAAAGCACAACAGGCTGCGGGCTGTGACCAGTCGTTGATAGCGACCCGGCTGCCATACCTCATAGGGTTCCATCTCAAGCACCTTGGCGACTCTTCGGGCGATAAAGTCCAGGTCGACGCCTTTGACGCGCAGCGCATAGGCGCTGTCCAAGGTCTCATTGTTTCGGGACAATATCTCGGTGACGAAATCCCCATCGCCCAATATGCGCTCATCGCTCTTCATGTGCGCCTTGATCGCACGCAATGCCTTAACAGCAGCCCATCCACCGGCACTGCGCACCAAGCCGCCGCCGACCAGATCATCCCGGCGGCCTTTTGCAATACCGTTTGCAACAAAGGTGCGGTACTGCCGACGCGCGAACCCAATTTGATCGTTGAATAAAGCAAGTACCGGCTTAACCCTCTGCCATGGTCTTTCGAACTTGTCCATGATCACGCCGTGACCGCAAAACGGATATCGGCCCAGATGGTTCATGTCCCTTACCAGCCCGGCACGCAGCGGATTAAGGTGGATGTAACGTACCAGTTCCAGCAGGTAGGCATCTTCCTGACACAAGATGGACTTATACCGATTTTGAAAAAGATGACCGTGACGACGATGGCGGCGATTGAAATAGATCGCGTGGCCGGTCAGCAACCGGCGCATCGTATTGGCCACCGGAAGGCTGCCGGTCCGCAGCAAAAGGTGAAAATGGTTGGGGATCAGCGCCCAGGCAAAGCACGCGGTATCTGTTTGCTCCAGCAGTCGCCCCAGGCGCTCGATAAAGTTCCCTAACTACAAAGTAACTACACATATCATCAACCAATGTCGTCTTTGTGCAGAACTTTGGGCATCTCCGGCCAGGAGTGCCCTTTCGTTAACTGTACCAGTTGAACAACAGTGCGGGCCAGATTTTCGGCGGCGTGAAGCAGCCACAGATTCTCATTAAACCCTTGGCGCACCTCTTCCATGGACTGCATGCTGTGCCCGGTATGGTAGATGAATGCTTGGGGCGGAAGTATAAACCCATAGAGGTTCAACATCAACATGATATCCTTGGCCACAGTGTCCTGGCCCAGTTCGCTGCCGGCCACCACGACTCCCCCGACCTTCCCCTGGAGTGGATTGGATACCTCACCAATACCCTGGGCAATTTGATCCATCAGATCAAAGCACTCATCCAGAGACTTGTTCGCCAGCTGCCGATCGATGGCGGGCGCTTTGAAACTGATCCATCGTTCAAAAAAGCGCTTCAGTGTACTCGACATGCCAAACATGTAAGTGGGGCTGCCAAAAATCACGCCATCTGATTCGATGATTTTCTGGGCGATCACTGCAAAGTCATCGTCATAGCAGTCGCATAAATAGTGACAGCGGGTCTCGATGTCCGAAAAACACCCCCTGCAAGGCTGGATATTCATGCGCCCCAAATGAATTATTTCAGTGACACACTCCTCTGAATATGCCCGTGCGCCTTCCATGACACTTTGCAGCATAACGCTGGAGAGCGAATCGTACATGGCGTGGGAACCATGCACCCTATGCGAGCTGCTAATGCCCAGTAATTTTACCATTTTTATCTCGCTTTCATAGGAACGATGGATAGGTCACACTGTGCGTCCAATATAGTTATTGGATTAGGATTTTGCATTCACCGCGGATGGTGAAGGCGGCTGCGCATGTTTGAAAGTAATCTTAGGTCGTGGGCAAGGTCAATGCTTTTTATGAGAATATACTCATTTATGGCAAAATTGGTTTGTCCAATACCTTTCTCCGCGGCAGTCATGGACACCCTAATTTTTTCAACCCGGAACCGCCATGCGGTTCCGGGTCGTTTGTCGTCTGATCGATGCAGCGTGGAGATTTGCTTTGTTGGAAAGGATGGGGTACAGTTCCAGTGGGTTATGGTTATATAGAGACAGGATCTGCTGATAGACAGGGGGAAGATTGGCCGCGCGGGGCATAAAAACCAAAATTGGTTTAAACGTCGTCATCCTGCTGCTGATGTCGGCCTTAATTACCGATATATTGGTCGTCACTGTGATGCAGGGTGTGATGATTCGCGATACTTTATCACAGAGTCGCCGATACCTCGAGATGATGGGAGGGTTTTTCCTTTCAAATACGACCACCCCACCAGAAGGGTTCAATCCCAAACAGGAATTGGCCACCGCACTGATACTTTCCCAGGACCGTATTCAAAGCATATTCATTGCCGACCATCAGGGCAAGATGCTGTATCAACCGGAACGGAAAGATCTACAGCATGGTCTGATGGCGGAGCAGATCCGCAGCGCCATCCGCCAAAAAGAGGCTGTCATGGAAGAGGTCGGATTGGTTTGGTCCCTTTTCTGGTGGCATCCAAAAGCAGTGTCGATTTCGGTTCCTATATTCAGGGAAGCGACCCTGAGAGGGGTCGTTTCTGCGATTGTTCCGTTAACGCCCCTTTATGCGACGCTAAAAAAATATCATAATCCCATTTTTATCTATCTATTGATCAATACGGCTGTGCTGACCATCGTCGGACTCTATCGAATTTTCAAGCATTATTTGAAACCCATTGATCGCATTGTGCAGCAAGCGGATAATTTCCAGGAAGAGAGCGACATTTTCTTTGCTTTTCGGCAGGAGGACAGTGAATTGAATCGGCTCTCTTCTGCATTGAACCGGATGCTGACCCGTATTTCATCTGACAAGAAAAAACTCCAGGCCACGGTGACGTCTCTAGAACAGGCCAATATCGAATTGAAAAATACCCAAAGGGAGATGATCAGCGCCGAGAAAATGGCCTCGGTTGGTCGGCTGGCCGCCGGTATCGCCCACGAGATCGGGAATCCCATTGGTATTGTGCTCGGTTATCTGGACATGATCAAACAAGGGGGACTGGATGAAGCAGACCAGGCTGATTTTCTCGAACGTACTGAAGGGGAGATACAACGCATCAGTACCATTATTCGACAACTTCTGGACCTGGCAAGGCCCAAAAAGAGAGCAAACAATGCTGTTAATGTCAACGCGGTTATTGCAGATATTGTTGATGTGATGCAATCGCAACCGGTAATGAATGATATTCGTATCGTGTGCTGCCTTGATGCCGTGAATGATTCGATATGGGGAAACGATGACCAGCTTCGGCAGGTTTTTTTAAATCTTTTGCTGAACGCTGCTGATGCCATACATGCCGGCAAGGAGAAGGAGAAGGAGAAGGGGAAAATCAGGATACGAACATCTATCAAGGATCGAGCGGATAGCACTTCTTCGCCCTTGTTGCAGGTTCGGATTGACGATTCAGGTGGCGGGATTGAAGCTGACCGACTTCAAAATATTTTCGATCCTTTTTATACGACGAAAGAGCCGGGTAAAGGCACTGGCCTCGGTTTATCTGTAAGCTATATGATCATTGAGGGCATGGGGGGAACCATCAGGGCAGATAGCATGCCGGGGAAGGGGGCGACATTCAGTATCGAATTGCCCCTGGTGGAAGATAGGCATGAATAATAGTTTCTGGTTGAAGTCGGTGGCAACACAACATTTGGTTTTTAGCTGAGAATGCTGTGGCACAAATATCAACTATACCAAGATAAAAATGGATCTTGCGCCAGAAACCAGAAACCTGGACCAACAGTCTGGCAAGGGATAACAACAATGGCTGACACACAGACAGCGGCTCAATCGAAGACATCAGTCCTTGTCGTTGATGATGAAGAGAACATGCGCCACATGTTGTCTAAAATGTTGACCATGGACGGGTACCATGTGGAGACAGCCGGCGACGGCGAAACAGGGTTGCTTGCCCTTGAGCGATCGGATTTCGATTTTATCCTCTGTGATGTTAAAATGCCCAAGATGGACGGAATGGGATTCCTAAAGGCTCTGGGTGACAAAACCCAGCAAGCGACGGTCATCATGATGTCGGCTTACGGCACCATTGATCTGGCCGTCAAGGCCATGCAACTGGGTGCCTATGATTTTATTTCAAAACCGTTTAAAAGCGATGAGGTGCGCCTTGCCATTAAGAAGGCACAGGAACGGGATCACCTCAAAAGAGAAAATATTCGACTCAAAACGCAGCTGCAGCGAATTGAAGATCAACAGCGCTTTGGTAAGCTGGTGGCCAAAAGCCGTTCCATGCAATCGGTCTTTGCCATGGCTTCCAAGGCGGCTCAGTATGGTACAACGATCCTTATCACCGGAGAGAGCGGCACCGGTAAAGAATTGATAGCCCGGGCTATCCATTATGAAGGCCCCAAACGGAATCGCCCCATGGTTCCGGTGAATTGCGGGAGTATTCCGGAAAACTTGCTTGAAAGCGAGCTTTTCGGTTATGTCAAAGGTGCTTTTACCGGTGCCGATGTCACCAAAAGGGGGTTATTTGAAGAGGCCCACGGCGGTACTCTTTTCTTGGATGAGATCGGAGAGCTCCCCTTACCGCTGCAGGTCAAATTGCTTCGCGTTTTGCAGGAGAATGAAATCCGGCCGGTCGGGGCATCCAACACCCGCAAAATCGATGTCCGCGTTATTGCCGCAACATCGCGAAATCTAGAAGAGATGGTGGCGGAAAACAGCTTCAGGGAAGATCTCTATTATCGCTTGAATGTGCTGCCCATCGCTATGCCGCCGTTAAGAGAGCGCAGCGAAGACATTCCACTGCTGTGCCAGCACTTCATCGTAAAGCTCAACAATGCTTTGGGACGGAGCGTCAAGTCCATTGCGCCGGAAGCCATGGCCGAACTGCTCCGCCATCAATGGCCCGGAAATGTGCGCGAACTGGAAAATGCCATTGAGAGAGCGATGGTTCTATCGGACCGTGACACATTGCAGGGCGACAGCTTTACCTTCCACTCCACACGGAAAGTCACCGCCACACCCATGGACCAAATCCTCGAAGGATACTCATTAAAACATGCTCAGAAAGTACTGGAAAAAGAGATGATTACCCGTGCATTGACCGCCACTAAAGGAAACCGCACCCAAGCGGCCAAACTGCTGGAAATCAGCCACCCCTCCCTTTTAAGCAAGATAAAAACCTATCAAATCGAGTTGTAAGGCGATGGGCCGCCAACGAATGGGGAGACGGAACGTCGACCAGCGTTTACGTTTTTACCGCATGTAAAGCGCGCGGTGCCCAAAAACAAATCCAAGCCATCCGCTTTGCGGGGGACGTTGACGCCAGGCCAAACGCCTGAAACCGTAGAGCACATCAACGGTTAGGTATCCAACAACCTAATGACATGACTTGCTAAAATCTTGTCGAACATGATACATTCATTCAACATTTACCATATAAAATGAAGGGGCTTTAATCTGTTGTGATCAGGTTTTTTCTGGAACCAAGGGACGGTACCGGACAGTCCTACAAATTGGGTACCGGCGGATGAATCTACAATCAAGAGGGGGTTGCATGAAAATTCTAAAAGCAAGTGTTCTGTTGGTAGCGATGATTGCCCTGTTAACTGCAACGGCAATGGCGGGGACATTACAAGATGTGAAGGCCAAAGGGTATATCTCTGTCGGCGTCAATGAGGGCTTGTTTGGATTTTCCAAACCGGACGAGAAAGGCGTGTGGCGTGGCCTGGATGTGGATACGGCACGGGCGGTCTCCGTAGCCGTCTTTGGATCGCCGGATAAGATCAAATGGGTTCCATTGACCGCCAAAACCCGTTTTACAGCGCTGCAGTCCGGTGAAATCGATGTGCTCACCCGCAATGCGACCCGGACGCTAACCCGTGAGACGGCCTTGGGGCTTAATTTCGTGCATACCAACTACTATGACGGGCAGGGGTTCCTCATTCCCAAAAAACTTGGGGTCAAGAGTGCCAAGGAACTCGATGGCGCCACCGTATGCGTCCTTCCCGGCACGACGACTGAACTCAATGCAGCGGACTATTTCCGGGCCAACGGTATGAAAATGAAACCGGTGGTGATCGAGAGCACACCGGAACTGGCCAAAGCCTACTTTGCAGGACGCTGTGACTGCTTGACATCGGATGCGTCTCAACTGGCAGGTACCCGCGCTATCGCTCCCAATCCCGGCGACCATGTTATCCTGCCGGAAATTATCTCGCGTGAGCCTCTGGGGCCGGCCGTCCGCCATGGTGATGACCAATGGTACGACATCGTAGACTTTGCCACCATGGCCTTGATCGAAGCGGAATACCTGGGGATTACCTCAAAGAACGTCGATAAAATGCTCAAGAGCAAGGATCCAAAGATTCAAAGATTCCTCGGTGTCAGCGCAGGCAATGGCAAAGCGCTGGGTTTGGATGAAAAATGGGCTTACAATATCGTCAAAATGGTGGGGAACTACGGTGAGGTATTTGAGCGCAATGTCGGTAAAAACACACCGCTGAAGCTCGAGCGCGGATTAAATGCGCTGTGGACCGATGGCGGTTTAATGTACACGCCGCCGTTCAAATAGACCGTCAGCCTACGGCTTAGTTCATCGCTCATGGTTCATTGTTAATCGGTACCCGGCGCGGAGCAAGGAAGTTGAATCGGGCTTTTAACCTTGAACCATGAACTGAGCCTCAAGTTCAATAGGATCTTAACTTTGAACAACCGAAGGTTCATGGACAAAACCATAAACCGGAAGATACCTGAGCCCGATCCTTATGCCTGAATCAGAAAATGGGACCTTAAGCGTTGATAGCTCCGAGAAGGTTTCTTTCTGGTATGATCCTGCCAAGCGATCCGTCATTTACCAGATTGCGACCCTTTGTCTGTTTGGATTGTTGAGCTATTATCTCGTCTCCAACACCCTGGCCAATCTCGAGCGTCAATCCATTGCCACCGGTTTCGGTTTTCTGCACAAGGAAGCTTCTTTTGAGATCGGTGAAACACTGATCTCCTATTCCGCCGCAGATACCTACGGCCGCGCCCTGGTGGTCGGCGCATTAAATACTATGCTGGTGTCTTTCATCGGGATCATTTTGACCGTGATCCTGGGGACTGTGGTCGGTGTGGCGCGCCTGTCCAGGAACTGGCTGATTTCCAAGCTGGCCGCCGCATATATCGAAATTTTCCAGGATATTCCCG
This sequence comes from Desulfobacteraceae bacterium, assembly GCA_037387725.1. GTDB lineage: Bacteria > Desulfobacterota > Desulfobacteria > Desulfobacterales > Desulfosarcinaceae > JARRKU01. The sequence continues at coordinate 10,042 of JARRKU010000105.1, read as the reverse complement.
TATTGCTGCAATTGTTCTTCTGGTACGCATTCTTCTACGAAATGCTTCCATCCCCCCGCCAGGCGCTGAATCCCATCGAAGGCGTCTTTTTATGCAACCGGGGTTTGATTTTTACCGTGCCGGCTGTTCATCCGGCCCACGGCTACATGGCCGCGGCTTTGGTATTAGCAGCCGTCGCTGTCATCTATTTAAAAAAATGGGCGGCTCAACGACAAGCGCGGACAGGAGCGCACTTTCCGGTCGTCAAGGTCGGCATTGGCATAGTGATCGGGCTGCCGCTCATCGCCTGGTTGCTGGGAGGGGCCCCCACACAGATGAGCATCCCGGTGCTCAAGGGATTTAATTTTAAAGGCGGAATGAGTGTCAGCCCTGAATTCACGGCGCTGTTATTGGGATTGGTGCTATACACTGCGGCCTTTGTGGCCGAGGTCGTGCGCGCCGGTATCCAGTCGGTCAGCAAGGGGCAGACCGAAGCGGCCATGGCCATCGGTCTGAAATCAGGGCACGTCCTTAACCTGGTGATCCTGCCGCAGGCCCTGAGGGTGATTATTCCACCGCTCACCAGCCAGATGTTGAATCTGACCAAAAACAGTTCGCTGGCAGTGGCCATCGGCTACCCGGATTTTGTTTCAGTGGCCGGAACAGCCATCAACCAGACCGGGCAGGCCATAGAGGGGGTGATGCTGATTATGGCTGTCTATTTGCTGTTTAGTTTGAGTACTTCTGCCTTTATGAATTGGTATAATAAGAAGATGAAGATAGTGGAACGGTGATTGCGCTTGAATCGGAGCAATACGAATTTCAATGGGCCCATTAACCGTGAGTTTTAGACAAGTTTAAAGTGTTAAGTTTTAAGTGAAGGAATCCTACCGATTTTATATAGGGGTTAAGGATAATGGCGGATACTTCAACTGTTGATACTGTGATTAAATCAGAGATCAAACCGCCGGTGGCCAGTGTTGGTGTTGTGGGGTGGGTGAGAGCCAATCTCTTCAGCAATTGGTTTAACTCGCTGTTGACCATTATTGCCATGGCCATTTTATGGAAGACTGTAGTCCCGCTAATTAATTGGGCTATCATCGATAGTATGTGGTTTACTACCGGAAAGGAGTGTCAAGCCGGCGAAGGCGCTTGCTGGTCGGTTATTACGGCAAACATCAGGTTTGTTCTGTTTGGCTTCTATCCTTATGAGTTGCAGTGGCGTCCCGGGCTGGCGATTGTTTTGTTGGCGGGATTGCTGATCTTCAGCCAGTATCGCCGATTCTGGAAGAAATCCCTTGCATACTATTGGATCTTCGGACTTGTGGTCATGGGGATACTGCTCAAAGGCGGCATTTTCGGACTTGAATCGGTCGAAAGCACGCAGTGGGGCGGCCTTCCTCTGACATTGTTATTGTCTGTGTTTGGATTGACAGCCGCTTATCCCTTGGGGATTGTCCTGGCTCTTGGACGGCAGTCGACGATGCCGGCCATAAAATCACTTTGTGTCGTTTACATCGAGTTGATAAGGGGGGTTCCGCTGATCAGTCTGCTCTTTATGTCGTCGGTGGTTTTCCCGCTTTTTTTACCCGAAGGCGTGACCATCAACAGTATCTTGAGGGCACAGGTGGCCATCATCCTCTTCACCGCGGCCTATATCGCTGAGGTGGTGCGTGGCGGGCTTCAGGGCATGAGCAAGGGGCAGTACGAGGCAGCCGATTCTCTGGGCCTCAATTATTTCCAGACTATGCGTTTGGTCATTTTGCCCCAAGCGCTGAAAATCGTTATCCCGCCATCGGTCAGTATCCTGATTTCAGCTTTTAAAGACACCTCATTGGTGGTGATCATTGCCTTATACGACTTGCTGAAAACCACCCAGAGCACCTTGCAGGATCCACGCTGGATGGGGTTTTCGGCCGAAGCCTATATCTTTGTCGCATTGATCTATTTCATCTGCTGTTTCTATTTGAGCAACTTCAGCAGGAGGATCGAACGGGAATTGGATACGGGATACTAAAAGATAGTTCAAAGTTCATGGTTCAAAGTTCAAAGTTTATGGCTATAGAATCCGATTTGAAGATTAATGCACCGCGTACAAGGCTTCATCAAACGAATTAGATAAAATATATTGGGAATTTTATGGATACGAAGGCTGTAGCAGATCGCAAGGAACTTGAGGGCAACGATCATATTATTCGAATTTCAGACATGCACAAATGGTATGGTGAGTTTCATGTGCTTCAGGATATCAACCTGGATGTGAAGCGGCAGGAGCGAATCGTGATTTGCGGGCCTTCGGGGTCCGGTAAATCCACCTTGATTCGCTGTATCAACCGTTTGGAGGAGCACCAGCGTGGAAAAATAGTTGTCGATGGCATAGAGCTGACCAACGATTTGAAAAACATAGAGAAGATTCGCGCCGAAGTGGGGATGGTGTTTCAGCACTTCAATCTATTTCCACACCTGACGATCGTTGAAAATCTGACCCTTGGTCCCATTTGGGTTCGTAAGACGCCGAAAAAGGAAGCCGAGGAGGCAGCCATGCACTATCTTGAAAAAGTGCAGATTGCCGAACAGGCCCACAAATATCCCGGCCAACTCTCCGGCGGCCAGCAACAGCGGGTGGCCATTGCTCGGAGCTTGTGTATGGCCCCCAAAGTCATGCTGTTCGACGAACCCACTTCGGCGCTGGACCCGGAAATGATCAAAGAGGTATTAGACGTCATGATAGAACTGGCGCGTGAGGGGATGACCATGTTGGTGGTCACCCATGAGATGGGGTTCGCTAAGAGTGTCGCCCACCGTGTCTTGTTCATGGATGCAGGACAAATTGTCGAGCAGAACAGTCCGCATGAGTTCTTTGACAATCCACAAAATGACCGGACAAAGTTGTTTTTAAGCCAAATCTTACATTGATCTATATCAAATTACTTCTGACGGCTATCTTTTGGGGCGGCACATTTATCGCCGGAAAATTCATATCCGAGACCGTTCATCCGGTAAGTGCGGCCTTTTTGCGTTTTGCCATCGCAGCAAGCTGTTTATCTTTTCTCGTTTTTTATCGTGAGGGACGCTTACCGCCCTTGCAGCGGAGACAAATCCTGCCGGTCATATTGCTGGGGGCCACCGGTGTGTTCTCTTACAATATTCTTTTCTTCTCCGGTCTAAAGTATATCGCGGCAGGCAGAGCTTCCCTGATCATTGCAACAAATCCGATTTTTATCAGCTTGCTGTCGGCTGTGGTGTTCAAAGAACGGTTGAATTGGATAAGAGGCGTCGGCATATTTCTTTCGGTGGCTGGCGCAATGATTGTCATATCCAACGGCCAGGTGGCCGAAATCACCGGCTACCGCATTGGTTTGGGGGAGTGGTTGATCTTCGGGTGCGTTCTGAGCTGGGTCCTCTATTCACTCATTGGCAAGGCGGCCATGGCCAAGCTGTCTGCCCTGGCTGCGGTGACTTACAGCGCCATGGTCGGTGCCATAATGTTGATGGTGCCGGCGTTCTATTTCGGCTTGGTGGACGACATCGGAGGCTATACGGCCCTCGATTGGAGCAGCCTCGCGTATTTAGGATGTTTTGGGATTGGCGGCGTATGCTTTACCAATGCATCGAATATGATACGCCAGAGCTTGGTTAAATGGAGAAGATAATCGAGTGCTCGGGATTGGGGATACGATCTTGATCATCCCATATGTTTTTCAATGGTTGCGTGCCGTCTATCAGCTCGGGAATGATGGATCTAAGGTATTTCATGAAAAATGCCTGAATTTGAACTGACCATACCGATTTTTATGATTCTTTTGTCAGGCGGCTTTTGCGCTGGATTTGTCGATTCCATTGCCGGCGGCGGTGGATTGATCGCGCTCCCTGTGCTCTTGTCCATTGGGCTGCCGCCTCATCTGGCCCTGGGAACCAACAAGTTGCAGGGCACCTTTGGAACATTCTCCGCCTCGCTCAATTACATCCGCAACGGCAAGGTCCGTCTGACGGATATGGTTGCAGGGGTAATCTTCACCTATTGCGGTGCGGGTCTGGGGGCTTGGTTCATTCAACTGCTGGAACCGGGATTCATCGGGCACATCATACCGATTATGCTGTTGGCGGTTTTTTGCTATACCCTTTGGGCAAGGGACCTGGGTGTTAAAAATAGAAAGTCCGCCATGGACAGGAGACTTTTCTTCTTCTTAGCCGGTACGGTGCTGGGTTTCTATGATGGATTTTTCGGACCGGGGACAGGTTCCTTCTGGACAGCGGCGCTTATGATACTTCTCGGATACGATATGACCCGGGCCGCGGGGGCCACTCGCATCATGAATTTTACCAGTAATATCGTCGCTCTGGCTGTATTTGTAATTGGCCGAAATGTCCTTTACACCGCAGGATTTTCCATGGCGATTGGGCAATTCATCGGTGCGCGCATCGGTTCCGGGATGGCCATCCAAAAGGGGGCAAGATTTATTCGGCCGATTTTTTTAACGGTTGTGTTCCTCACCATTGTGAGATTGGGCTATCTCAATTATCTTAAATAGTCAAACATGGAGGTTGCGCATGAGAATCCGGATATTCACCACCGGCGGAACCATCGATAAAGTCTATTTCGACAAGAAGAGCCAGTACGAGGTTGGAGATCCCCAAGCGGGAGGGGTGCTGGAAAGGGCCAATGTCTGTTTCGAGTATGCGGTGACCTCCATTTTGCGCCAGGACAGTCTGGACCTGACCGATGAGGACCGGTTGAAGATCAAGGCAGCCGTCCAATCCGCACAGGAGAGGCACATCGTCATCACCCACGGCACGGACACCATGATTGATACCGCCAAAGTGCTGGAAGGGATCCCGGACAGGACCATCGTGCTGACCGGTTCCATGTATCCGGCGCGGTTCCGAGACAGTGATGCCGTATTCAACCTGGGATGCGCGGTGGTCGCCGCCCAAACGCTTGAACCGGGCGTCTACATTGCCATGAACGGTTGTATATTCGATCCCCGTCGCTCACGGAAGAATGTCGGACTGAACCGCTTTGAAAGCATCACGCTTTAAAATAGCGGGAGATATCATACGGTTGTGCCTTCGAACCGCATGTCGCCAGCCGCGGCTCATCCAGCAGTGAAAAAGCAATTGGGGGGTGAGCCGCCTTCATCCTGCCTGTTCGTATGCTTCATCGATTTGCTTCGCATAGCGTTCCAATACCTTCAAGCGCTTTAGTTTCAGTGTCTGGGTCAGCAGGCCATTGTCCACGCTGAATGGTTCGGCCACAAGAATGATCTTTTTGGGTATTTCGTAATTACCAAATTTGGACGCCAGGTTCTGGGCGATGGAAGATTCGATCATGGTCCTGACCTGGGGCAGGACGATCAGCTCTTCCGGTGTCGGGTCACCCATACCGCTCCCAATGGCCCAGGCGGAGAGTTTTAAGAAATTCGGCACCACCAGACAGATGTTGTGTCGTCGGCCTTCACCGTATACCAGCGCATTTTCCACCCAGGGGGACAGCTGCACGGCTTCCTCAATAGACGCCGGATAGACGTACTTGCCGTTTTCCAGCTTATACTGCTCCTTAATGCGACCGGTGATATAGAGAAAGCCATCTTCGTCCAGGCGTCCGATGTCACCGGTGCGAAAACCGCCATCGGCGGTCATGACGGCTTGGGTGGCTTCCGGATTGTTGTGATATCCCTGCATCACGTTGGGACCATAGACCACCACCTCGCCTTCGTCACGGGCGTCAACTGAAACCTTTGGATCAATCACGACCCGCACATGTTCGATGGGACGTCCGACGCTTCCGGATTTGTTGACCGTGCGGCTGTTCATGGTAACAGCCGGGCTGGTTTCGGTGAGGCCATATGCGTCGAATACCGGAAGTCCGATATCGACAAAGAATTGGGCGACCTCCGGACTCATCATGGCGCTGGCGGTCAGCGCACCGGTTAGCCGGCCTCCGAAGCGGTATCGGATTTTTTTGAAGACGACGGTGTCGGCCAGTTTGTATTTCATCCGCTGCATTGCGCCCGTTTTTCCTTGGGCCGACAGCTCCCGCAGGCGGGCGGCACTGTCGATCCCCATGGTGAATAGCTTATGCGCCAGTCCGCCGGTCTGCTTCATCTTGGTATGCAGGTCGTCATAGATCTTATTGAACACCCTGGGGACGGCGATGAGAAAGGTTGGCGCCACCTTGACCATATCTTCGCCGATTGTTGAAATATCACGAATGAACCCGATGGAAGCGCCCAGGTTCATGAAGTTGTACAGCTCCGCCGTCTGACCGTAGGCGTGGGCCCACGGCAGGATGGAGAGGCTGCGACTTTCGTGGTTGAGATCCGGAAACATCTTGCCCCCGGCGATGAAATTGCTGGTTAAATTACCATGGGAGAGCAGGACCCCTTTGGGATGGCCTGTGGTACCCGATGTATAGATCAAAACGGCGATATCTGTTGGATCGGGATGACTGGCAGAGATCGGGTGACGTTGACCGTCTTTTTCTACATTTGCCATATTGGGGGCTGTGCTGCCTTCGATCAGGAGCAGGTGTTCCAGACTGTTGGCATCCTTCCTGAATTGCTGGACCCTGAGAAGTATGTTTTCGTTTGCCACGAAGAGAACTTTGATGTGGGCGTCTCGGATGATGTGCTCCCACACCTCGGGAAGCTCTTTTTCATACATGGGTATAAATCGTCCGAGCAGGCCGAAGGTGGCAAAGGCGGCGATGGCCCACTCCGCGCGGTTGTTGGCAATGATGCCGACTGCGTCGCCGGCCCCGACGCCCAGCCGGGCGAGACCGGCTCTCAGATCGTCGATGCGGTTTCCGATCTCGCCGTATGTCTGCCAGGCATAATCACCGCTGGCATCCGGAATCCCGAACAAGGGCCGCCGTCCATGGCGCACCACACTGGTTTCCAGCATTTCCACAAGATTGACAGGCTTCTCATAGGTATACATCCGGTCCTCCCATCAGCCCTTCATTTCATAGGCGCCGGCGAGGCCGCGCACATATTGCTGCCAAACGTTATTGAAACGTGCCGGATCGTTGGATGGTTTGCGAATCATCCGCAGGCAATGATCCATCTGTACGCTGTGGCTATGGGGGTGTTCGTATAGGGCGAGGGCGAATCCGGAGAAGTCCCGCACAAGAAAATCAAAGATCTGATCCAGCAGCGCTTCATCCGTTTTCTCGATGAGATGCTTCTCGATAATCAGTTGACCGTATGCGACCAGGGTGAATAGTTCACCCAGGGCGAGCAGAAAATCCATATTCTCTTGTTGCGTCTCATCCGGCGGTGCGGCCTCCAGCATATGGGTGAACGCGCGGATCTGCTCCTTGAATATCACCATATTGGGCGTACCGACAGCATCATAGGCCAGGCGGTAATCATGGAAACGGATATGTCCCAGCCCCCGGGTCGGTCCTTGCTGGAAAAGGAACTGGTCATGCTCCGGTCGATCGCAACGGGGAATATCAGGGAACATGTCGGGGTGGAAAAAATAGTTGGCCATGAATTTGACGATCAGGGCCATGTTCACGTGCACCGTACCTTCAAGTTTCGGCAGGGCACGAATATCCGCTGTCGCATTTTCGAAATAGAGGTCCTTTTCAAATCCTTTGGCGGCGATGATGTCCCACAGCAGGTTGATCACCTCTTCCCCCTGGGTGGTGACCTTCATTTTGACGATGGGGTTGTAGAGCAGATAGCGACGGTCGGTCTCCGATGCCGTGCGCATGTAGTCGGATGCACGCCGGGCAAACATCTTCATGGCGGTCAACCGGCAATATGCATCGACAAAGAACCGTTGGATGTGTGGAAAATCGGTGACGAAGCGTCCATAAAGGCTCCGGCTGGAGGCGTGGTTGATCGCCTCATAAAAGGCGTGGGTGCAGATGCCGATGGAGGCCCATCCCAGGTTATATTTGCCGATATTGACTGTATTCAGGGCGGCGTCCCAGGCCTGGCGTCCCTTTGAGAGAATGTCGTCATCCGTAATGGGATAGCCGCTCAATTCGTATTGGGCTACATAGCTTTGCCAATTGACCACGTTTTTCACCAACTCGTAATTGTCATGGGAGGGGTCTACGGCAAAAAAGACATAGTCGCCTGTTTCCGAATCTTTCCCAAAGGTGGAGACCAAGGCGGCGGCATTGGCATTTCCGATATAGTATTTTCCCCCGTCGGCGACATAGCGGCCTTTTGAAAGAGGGGTCAGGGTCATCTCAGAGTTGTAAAGATCCGCTCCGTGGGATTTTTCCGATAAACCAAAGGCGAAGATCCCGCCGGCCGCTAATGCTTCTGCGGCCCTTTTTTTGGCGGTTTCATTATGGCTCATCCAGATGGGGCCAAGCCCGAGAATGGTCACCTGCCAGGTATACCAGTAGGCGAGTCCGTAGAATCCCAGGATTTCGTTCAGATCGCAATTGCGGTAAGTGTCCCATCTGGCGTCCGGGGCAGGACCGGCATATTCCGGTGGCGTGAGCAGCGTTGAGAAAATACGGTTTTCCTTGACGAAGGAAAGAAAGTCATCGTACCAGACCCGGTCGAAGTGGTCCTGTTTGAGTTGCGCCTTGCCCTTGTTTTCAAAGAAAGAGATGGTCTTTTGCATCATGATTCTTGAGGCGCTGTCCAGATGACCAAAAGATTCAGATTTGGGATTTAAAAGCATGGTACCCTCCTTGCGCCGGAAAAAGATTTCCCTGATCCGTGAATCGATAGTCTCTATGATGGGGGGGCATTTTGTTAAATTTAAAGGTTAGTATACGAACAATAGCGGCGTTTTTTTATCATACAGCTGCCAATAGGCCCTTGTCATCGACAGGACCGGATCATCAGGGCTGTAGTATTTCCGAATCGAGATATCTCTGTTTTTGGGCAACACTGCCAAGCAGGGTGCTCCAGCGCATAATAACGTCCGCTGTTTTTGCAAGAGCCCTAAGTCAGATCTCGGAGCAGACGCTTAAAGGCCACTTTTTCTTCAGCGGTGAACCCCTCCAGCAACTCCTCGTTTGCCTTGATCCTTAGATCGATCAACTCGGTTTTTATGGCTTCGGCTTTGGGTGTTGTTGAAAGGCGAAACACCCGTCCATCATGGGGATCACGGGCTTTCTTAATCCAGCCGGAATCCAGCATTCTGTCCAGCACGCCGGAAAGGGTCGCCTTGTCGAGGACAAGGAGTTTACCCAGTTCAGTAGCCGTCATCCCTTGCTGATACCATAGTCCCTCCAATATCAGGTGTTGCAGATTCGTTAAATCATAGGGTTTCAGCAACGCTTTGAATCGGCCATGGGACTTTTGGTAAGCCTTTGCCAGCATGAAGATGGTACAGTCCGGTATATTTGTAGGTATCGGAGACATGGTTTAGACCCTTCGCATACGAACAATATTTAGATATCAAACTTTGTTTGTCAACAATTAGTTGTACTATTGTGAATTTTGTCGTACCCGCACTCTGGAACCGACCGCTCGTCTGAGGGTTGCTGATCAGGTGATTCCATCTGGGTGCACATACCGCTGTACAACCAGCGCTGTGATCAAGGAATGAGTTCGGCCTTGCGGAAAAGGGCCTCCAAATTCAAACGGTTCACCACTTCAGTGAATATGTCGCTGATCACCATATCGGCGCCTTTTCGACCGATGATTCGAACTCTTTCGGCTTTTCCGCGAACCTGTTCCTTGGTGACCGGATGGCCTTCCTGTGTCAGAGTGGCGGTGTAAGAGACTTCCGCCACCCACTTCTGGCCCTTAAGGTCTATGGTGAAGGCGTCCAATGCGATGGCCAGCAATGGGTCCTGAACGCTGTTTGCCGGTGTGGCTATTGCCCCTGCAAGAGCCAGGCGTTTTTCAAACGCTTTTTTGAATAATGCCGCAAGATCGTGTTCTCCTGCGAGAATTCTCCCCTTATCCGAAGTGATCCAGGCCAGGCTGTAGCGATCATTGAAATCCTGGAATTTTGCAGCAGCCGTTGGCGTCATGATCTTTGGGTTCTCTCGTCGATCATCGATCTGCAGGCGAACGGATTGGTCCCTAAGTCGCTGCGTCACTGGCGGAATGGTATAATCCACAATCAAATACTCCCT
>JARRKU010000104.1:0-28763 GCA_037387725.1 Desulfobacteraceae bacterium | reverse complement strand
CCGGGGTGGTGCGGCAAGTACTGAGCCCAGCGGAATCATCGACAAGACAGAAGAATCAGGTGATACCGGGGCAACGACCAGCACCGTAGCTCGCCACGGAAGTCTCTCCGAGGAGACCATCTCCGCCCCCGGTGTTGATGCTGCGGCGTCATTGCCCGGAGAAGGTTCACAAAGCCATGGGCCCGCTGGTGGGGCGATCGCCGACGGCATCAAAATGGGGAACCACGGGCAAATGCTGCTCCATCAACTGGACCTGATGCAGCAGGAAGTACGGAAACATCTGGAAGGCGGCGGTGATATTTCGCTTGAGGAGCTTGCGGAAGCCGTCTTTGAAATGAAAAAGCAACTCTTTGAGGACATCCAGACCCAGAAAGCGCTGGGTATCGCCTACGCGAATGAAGATGCCATCTTAGATAATATCAACGAGCTGACCGATCAAGTCCTCCTCAGCTTGATCCAAGAAGAGTACGACGACGGCAAAATTACGACACAGCGGCTTGCGCAAATCATCATGCGCCTACTACCCGATGCCAAAGACCTAAAAAGGCTGATGCCGCAAATCAAGCAAGTATTGCTCTCGTCTGGGATGCCGCCGGAAGATTACCTTGCCCTTGTGGATGAATTGAAGCTCTCCTTCCAGAATGAGGATTTAGCCCGAATCATTGCGGAAAGCTCCGAGGCCATCGGTGTCGATAGCGATGAACTCATACAGGAGTTGAAAGATGATACGGGCCAGGCGGCAAAGCTCATTTATCTTGCCTCTGAAATACGAAAGGGCGGCGGAGACGAGGCTACCCTGGCGGATATCCTAGTGGATTATGTTGAAAAGATGGCCGATGACGCTGTCAAAGACAGCAGCGGCGGTGAGGCGCATCTCAAAAAGGTGATCTCCAATGTGGAGTCCTCTGTCCTGGGACAATTGTCCAAAATGGATGTGGGACAGGATGTGTTGCTGCGGATGGAAGAGCGCATCAACGACCGCATGGATTCGATCGTGGATAAAATGCGCGTCGAGTGGCTCCGGAATCAGGCCGGGACCATTAAGCAGCAGAAGACAAAACCGCTTACTGTACTTCAGACCATCGAACACAATATCGGTGACGACGAAAGTATGGCAGAAATTCTTAAAGCCGTGCGTGCCAAAGTTGAAAAAGGAGAGATCGAAGAAAATAATTTCAGCGAAATCCATCTGGAAATTGATCGGCAAAAGAAAATGTTGGCTGTCCAAGCCGAAAGCCAGGAAAAACCGGAAGGTGTGCTGTCTCCCAAGGAATTGTTATTCATTTTAGAAAAAGAGATCGCCCGGGCCAATCGGTATGACGCCCATTTTTCGGCACTGGCATTCTCGTTTGTCGATATTAAACCAAAAATGCAAGCGCTGAAAAATTTAATCAGCGATGAGGCGGTGGCCAACGCAGCCTTGGAGAAAATGGTCAACACCATTCGTGAAGTGGATTTTGTAGGCCAAGCCGGCAAAAACAAATTGGTCGCCCTCCTGCCCATGCAGGCCTATGCCGAAGCCAAGCAAGCGTTGGGCAGGATTATGAACCTGCTCAACAACGAACCGTTGATGGTCAATGAGGTCCCCGTAAAATTACGGGTGGCCGGTGTCGCTGCTGAGTTTGATCCGGAAAGAGCCGCAACGGCCCAGGCCTTTGCGAAGACGCTTACGAATCAACTCTCTGACATGGTATATCGACTGAAAAACATCCAGGTCCTCTTTTGAAAAAGCCAGAGGACTTCAGATCCCGTGTTGTCGAGGATTCGCAGTAGTTGGACTACGGCTTCACCCTCTCCGCCTTGGCTCTGAAGCCCTCTGGCTTTTTCAATAAATGATCGTGGGGAAAATGCCTGAGGACTTCAGATCCCGTGTTGTCGAGGATTCGCAGTAGTTGGACTACGGCTTCACCCTCTCCGCATTGGCTCTGAAGCCCTCTGGCTTTTTCAATAAATGGTCGTGTGGAATATCCCTGAGGACTTCAGATCCTGTGAAGTCGAACGCGTGGGTTGGGCTGAGATACCCCCCTATGAATGATCCTATACGGCCCTGAAGGGGCCAATGATTATAGCCCCGGGTGTCAACCCGGGGTTCATATGAAAAATAGAGCTAACTCCGAAGGAGTGGCAGAAAAAACCATGGCGTCGATTATGATCCAAAATATTTGTGGAACTAAGGGGATGTCTGCCGCTCTTTAGGAGCTTGTGGATCGGGTACGCGTTTAAGAACCCCGGGTTTACACCCGGGGCTATATTCTTTGCCTCTTTCAGAGGCATAAAAACGAATGCCAAATAAACAAAAGCAAGATCTATGCTATGGTGCATTGCTGCTCGAAACTGTTCATTTGTTTATCCATAACGTATCACACAAACTCCATAGCTTGGGGAATCTGCTACGTATCACAACTGCAGAAGTCACAGGTCGCCTTAACAGACCATGATGACTGCGGCCCCATAGCTTTGGTTCCCGCCCATCTGCCGATTCAACTGAAAAATGAAACTAGTACCCTTAATAGGGCGTGTGGACCGGCTTTATGCTTTGACGAGTCTTTTTAATCGGGACAGTGTTTGCCAGGAGAAGGATTCGCGTTGGCAGGGGAAGATAGCGTTGTTGGTGTAGATAGGATCTGCTTCCAGATCGTAGCGCGAGACGGCCACGGCTTCCAGCCATAATGGTGTGTGGGGAATGGGGGTATAATATGCCAGTACTGGTGTGATACCCGATGATTTCACCACCTTGATGGAGGTCTCTACCGCCGTGACCGTCTGGTGTGGCAGCCCGACCAGCAGGTAGGCGCCGATCTGGCCCGCTTCGAAACCGGCTGATTTTAAATGCCCCACGGCCCTCAAAAACTCATCTTCGGTGACTTTACCATCTAATCCGGACCGTTCTTCAAAAGCGGTGGTTTCCAGTCCAAGGCGTAGGGTATGAAACCCGGTACGCTTCATTAGTCGAGCGGCCTCCTTTGTCATTGATCGGATATGCACGGCGTTCGGGGTGTGAAATTTCACGGGCATCTGCTTATCGATGACACGTTCAAAGATGGGCAAAGCGTGATTTTCCGCATCCACCATGAGTGCATCGTCATAGAAGGCAAAATCAATAACACGATGTTTCCGATGCCAATATGCAATTTCATCCACTACGTACTCCGGTGAATGTCTTTGAAGACGCGGCTCTAAATATCGGGATGCACAATAGGCACAATTAAAAGGACACCCTCGAGTTGTCAACAGAGGCACATAACCAATCCGACGCTGCAAATCAAAAGCCGGATAAGGCCACGCATCCATGTCGCTGATATCAAAGCTCGGTTCAACCGGGTAGCCGGTATGGCGCCCGATCCGTTCAAACAGGGTTTCACCGCGATCCCCCACAACTTCATCCGCACCGCTGATATCGCGGGCATGTCGGCTGCACAACCGCGCGTAAATCCCCCCGAGCACAACGGGTACTTCAGGATAGATCTCCCTGACAACGGCAATGGCTTCCACAACACCCGGGTACCAGTATGTCATTATAGAGGTCACCAGTACCAAATCGGGTTGCGGCATCGCCCGCAAATCAGCCCTGAACCAATCCGGATCGATGCCGTATCGGCTATACGTGCGTTCTATATTCTCCAACCCCTTGGGCGGAGCGATGGCTATCTTGTGATAGGGACCGCGGCCGTTGCGGGCATGGGGGTCTGTTATCGGTGCCTGGGGGTGGAACCGGTCCAAACAGTCTATGTAGCTGACGGACAGGCCGTGCGCTCTGATCCATGCCGCCATGGATAATAAGCCATAAGGTTTGGCCCAGACATCATAGGCGGCAAAGTCATGAATCCAGGGATTGACCAACAGAATATGCGGTCGATCGGTCCGTGAAAGATCACGGGTCATCGTTGCTGAAATACTTCATGGAGGTCTTCTTCAACTCCCGCCGGCTGAACAGCAGGGTGTATACCTTGACCCCTGATTTCTCCGCCATGGCCGCGGCCGTCTTGCGGCAGTGTTCTTCGGTCTTGCCATGGATCATGGTATACAGATTGTATTTCCATTCCGGCGTAGGATCGCGCCGATAGCAATGGGAGACCTCCTTGAAGGCGGCCATGATTTTTCCCACCTCCTCGATGCGGGCTTCGTCCACCTGCCACGCGGTCATTGCGTTGGCATTAAAGCCGGATTTCTGATGTCGCAGCGTTGCACCGAAACGGCGGATAACGCCCCTCTGGACCATATCTTTCAACACCTCCAGCAAGGAATCTTCGCCGATTTCAATCTCGGCACTAATATGCGCAAACGGCTTTTCAACGATGGGCAAGTCCCCTTGAATGGCGGCGATTACTTTTTTCTCCAACTCAGTCAGCATAGTTATTCCTGTATCCTGATGTCTGCATGTCGCGGATCACTATCTACCCTGTCCTTGCTTTTTTTCCGGGAAAAGATTCAGTACGGCCTGCGCGTTTGCAGCGCATATGCCCCGTTCGGTGATAAATCCGGTAACGAGACGCGCCGGTGTCACATCAAAGGCAAAATTGGCGGCCACACTCTCTTTGGGCGTAATGCGCACATGATCGATGCCCTTTGATGCCAGGCCCTGGACAAAGCGCACTTCATCCGGATTGCGCTCTTCTATGGGAATCTCCTTTACGCCGTCACGCTTCTTCCAATCAAAGGTGGAGGAGGGCAGCGCCACATAAAAGGGGACGCCGTTGTCCTTGGCCGCCAATGCTTTGAGATAGGTGCCGATTTTATTGGCGACATCCCCGGTAAAGGTCGAGCGGTCGGTGCCGACGATCACCATATCCACCATGCCATGCTGCATGAGGTGGCCGCCCGCATTGTCGGTGATGACAGTATGTCGGATCCCCCCTTGGCCAAGTTCCCAGGCTGTCAAACGGGCACCTTGGTTCAACGGACGGGTCTCATCCACCCACACGTGCAGATCCAACCCCTGCTCATGGGCGACATAGACCGGTGCCGTGGCCGTGCCCCACTCCACACAGGCCAACCACCCGGCATTGCAGTGGGTCAGAATATGAACCGGTCCTTCTGGCTTCGACCTGGCCGCCTCGGCGATGAGCTTTGCCCCATGCTCGCCGATCTGCCGGCAATTGTTCACTTCCTCTTCGGCGATCTGACCGGCCTCGCCCAGCGCAGCATTCAGTTGTGCTTCTCGTCCTTGGGCCTGCAAAACAATGGGCTGCATGCGATCCACCGCCCAGGCCAAATTCACCGCCGTCGGTCGGGCTTCACGAATCCGTCGGCATCCACGAATAAAAGCCGCCTCGTCGGATGCGGTGTTCAACGCCACCCAGACGCCGTACGCACCGGTGACACCGATCAAAGGCGCCCCACGGACCACCATCTCCTGGATGGCATAAATGACCTCGTCCACGGTATCCAGGGTCATGATCTCCAATTGGTGCGGCAATTGCCGCTGATCGATGACCCGTACCGACCGGCTGTCCCGATCAAACCAGATGGGCCGCATATCTTTTCCGTCTACCTTCATATTAAGCAATCTTTCCGATCCGACACTAACGGTTCTCTCTGTTCGGACAGGGTCCAGAACGTCGAACATCGAACGCCCAACATTGAACATCGAAGGATGGAATCGCTTCGCGCTGTCGATTAAAGATTAGCCCATCACAATGGCCAGCATTCGATGTTGGACGTTGGACGTTCGATGTTCGATGTTCAAAAAGATGTTTCCAAGCGAGCCTACTCCCCCTCGAACTCTACCAGACTGAACACATTCTGACCGTTCAGTTTTTCTTTGCCTTTGAGATCCGGCAGGTCGATGACAAATGCGCACTCCAGGATATCTCCCCCCATCTTCTCGACAAGGTTTACTGCGGCAGCCGCCGTACCGCCCGTGGCGATCAAATCATCCACGATGACCACTTTTTCGCCCTGAACAATGCTGTCCCGACTCATCTCCACAACACTGCTGCCATATTCCAAGGTGTACTCCTGGCTGATCACCGGCGGCGGCAGTTTGCCTTTTTTACGCACCGGTGAAAACCCGACATCCAGTTTATACGCCAGCACGGCACCAAACAGGAATCCGCGGGCATCGATACCTACGATTTTATCTACGCCCTGATCTTTATATCGGTCATAAAATCTATCACAGGACCATTTGAAGGCTTCCGGATCCTGCAGCAGGGTTGTTATGTCCCTGAAGGTAACCGGGTCGATGGGCCAGTGGGGTACCGCACGAATTTTCTTTCTCAGATCCATAGGTTCACCTCAATGTTGAATTTTCGGAATGGTGTTTACCAGCAAGCGCTCCACGTTAACGGCATTCTTTTGAAATACCGCCACGATCTCTTCCCAAGTAACGGGTACCTCGTCCTCTTTCCAGCAATCATAATCCGTAGACATGGCTACGACCGCGTATGGCAGCTCGAGCTCATTGGCCAGAATCGCTTCCGGAGCGATGGACATATTGATCACGTCCGCGCCCCAGAGGCGAAACATGCGCGATTCCGCCTTGCTGGAAAACCGCGGGCCTTCGATGGTAATCACCGTGCCCTTCTCATGGACTTTTAAATTAAGCTCCTTTGCCGTGGCAAAGAGCACGCTGCGCAGTTCTGCATCAAAAGGTTCGGCCATTGAGGTGTGCTTGGCGCCTTGTTCAAATGAATCGTAAAAGGTGGATTTTCGATGGCGGGTCAAATCGATGAATTGATCCAAAATCACGAAATCTCCCCGGCCGATCTTTTCCCGCAGGCTGCCGCAGGCGGTGGTGGCCAGAATGTGCGTTACCCCTTGCGATTTTAAGGCATGGATATTGGCCCGGTAGTTTACCTGGCTGGGACTGAATTGGTGATTACGCCCGTGCCGGGAGAGCATGACCACCGAAGCGCCATTAAGACTGCCACACAGCAGCGGAGAAGACGGCGCGCCGTATGGGGTCTCCAAGGAGATCTCCTTTGCATCTTTAAACATATCCGGGTTATCCAATCCCGAACCACCGATAATTCCCACTTTGATCATTGGTCCACTCTCTTAGGCTGATCCAGATTGATCGTTAAACGACTGTATGGCACCCATCCAAATATTCAAGCTCTATTGAAAAAGGTTCAAAGTGTCAAGGCACGTCGATGGGGGTGAGAGGGCGATGACATGTAAAAAGATCTGAACGTCCAACATCGAACATCGAACGCCCAACGTCGAACAAGGCATGCTGCCGATTTATAAATCGGCTGAGCGCAGCGAACCCCTCCTTCGACGTTCGATGTTGAACGTTCGATGTTCGATGTTCAAATATTATCCGGATCCACCCGTCCCCTGAGGGCTTTGAGCCGCCCCCTCCTAACCTTTCGATGGATGCGCCGCTCCATTGAACTGCGGGTGGGCGTTGTGGATTTACGCCTTTTCCGGGTCGCCAAGGCTTTGACAATGATCTCTTTCAGACGTTGCAAGGCATCTGCCCGGTTGAGGTCTTGCAAACGGTGTCGTTGAGCCTTGATGACGATGACACCCTGCCGGGACACCCTTCGGTCCCTGACCCGCAGAAGCTTCTGCTTCAACGGCAACGGAAGGGAGGAGGCCTGGATATCGAATCGCAGGTGGATGGCCGTTGCCACCTTGTTGACATTCTGACCTCCGGCACCCTGAGCACGAATGGCCTGCATCTCTATCTCTTCCAAGGGGATAGAGATGCCGTCGGCAACGGTCAACATCTTTCATCCTTTGTTTCGTTTTTTCGGGCTATCACAGCGCCGAGGCTCGCCGCCTCGGCCATGACGGCATCGACGTCAAAGGTTAGAATTCGATGATCCCTGACCACCCAACGCCCGGCGATCATGACATCCTGCACATCCCCGCCTTTTACAGCATAGACGATGTGTGACTCCGGCCGGTACATGGGCGTAAGGTGGGGGCGTGCTGTATCGATCATGATGAGGTCGGCCTCTTTTCCCGTTTCCAAGGATCCGATCTTACGATCCAGCGACAGGGCCCGTGCGCCTCCGATGGTCGCCATTCGAACCACATTGGCCGCGTCCATGATGGAAGGATCCAAATGACGCGCCTTGTGCCATTTGGCCGTCATGTCCATCTCACAGAACAGGTCCAAGTCGTTGTTGCTGGCGCAGCCATCGCTGCCCAGCCCTACCACGATACCCTTTTCGAGCATGCGGGGCACGGGAGCACTACCGGACGCCAGCTTCATATTACTTTCCGGGCAGTGGATCACAGGTGATTTTCTGCTGGCAATGATATCCAGATCCGACTCATCCACCCAGACCGAGTGGATCAGCAAGGTTCGCCGATCAAGCAACCCGAGCCGCTCCAGATATTGCACCGAACTGCAGCCGTGGATCTTCCGGCACTGCTCTTCCTCCGAGCGGGTTTCAGCCACGTGGACTTGAAACAAAACGCCCCATTTATCAGCGGTTGCCTTGGCCGCCTGCAAGGTATCCGCCGAGCAGGTATAGGGGGAGTGGCAAAAGATCGACGGGGTGATCAGCGGTGACGCCTCGCGCCAACGCCGGATAAAGCGATCGGCCGCTTCAATATTATGTTTGGGATCCGGCACCCCCGGAGCTGGAAAATCGATGACCCCCTGCCCTGACACGATCCGAAATACGGTTTGCGATACGGCGCCAGCGATATCGTCGGCAAGAAAATAACCGTCACAGCAGGTGGTTGTACCGCTCAACACCATCTCCGCCACAGCAAGCCGTGCACCGAGCCGAACGCTGTCTGGCGTGATAAATTGAGCCTCGGCAGGGAAGATGTGCTCCTGGAGCCATTGTTCCAGGGGCAAGTCATCGGCAAGACCACGGAACAATGACATGGGCATATGGTTGTGGGCATTGATCAGTCCCGGCATGATGAGCTTGCCTCGGGCATCGATCCGCTCTGGGGCCTGAATACCAGACAGATCCGACGCCTGGCCCACGGCGACGATCTTGCTGCCTGAGACGGCCACCGCCCCTTTCTCATAATAGGCGCTGCTGGAATCGACAGTCAGCAATTTGCCGCCACTGATCAGAATATCCGCTTGTTTCACCATCTGGTCGTCCATATCGCGTCACCGGCAGATTCCGGCTGCTGTAAAACGTATTCCATTTCATATTCCTATGGGAACCCGCACCTCCAAGCGGACGCAGGGCTCCAGCATTGAGCCCTTATCTACAATTCGTCACTTTCCGTATCCAATCGTTCAATCACATCGATTACGATGGCCTCGAGATGGGGGGCAGCCTGGTGGGCCACCCCGATAATCTCATCCACGCTGGATGAACTCGGCGCGTCTGGCAGACACAAATTGGTGATGACCGAGAGCGCCAATACCTGAATGCCGCCATGGACGGCGGCGATGGTCTCCATCACTGTGGAAAATCCCACGGCATCCGCCCCCATGCGTTTTAGAAACCGCATCTCTGCCGGAGTTTCGAGGGATGGCCCCAAAAGACCGGCATAAATACCCTTTTGCACCCCCACTTCCAAATGCCGGGACGCAGATTGGGCCAACTCCTGAAGCCGCCAATGATAGGCATGGGTCATCTCCGGGAATCGTTCGCCCCATGCATCATGGTTGGGTCCGGCAAGGGGATTGGCGCCGGTGAGGTTGATATGGTCTGCAATAATCATGATATCCCCGATAGAAAACAGTGGATTCAGACCGCCGGCCGCATTGGTCATGATCAGAACCTCCACCCCCAACGCCTGCATCACACGGATGGGGAAGGTAACCTGCTGGGGGGTATACCCCTCATAGAGGTGAAATCGACCTTGAAACAACAGAACCGGTTGTCCGGCGATCTTCCCCGCCGACAATCGGCCGTAGTGGGACGGAACAGTCGACCTGGGAAAATTCGGAATATCCCGGTAATCCATGGCCCCATCGACTCTAAGCGATGAGAGGCTCTCACCGGATCCCGTACCAGTCAGGACGGCGAATTTGAAGGGCGGTTTAAATGAGGATCGGATATGATCAGCCGCCTCGTCGACATTGCGGCTTTGAAGGATCGCTGATGGAGACATTAACCACCTTCCATTATAAGATCGTCGGTATCGGAAATTGAATGGCCACCGGCATGCTGGACGGCCATGTCCATCTGATTGCGTCAACGGCCACCCCAAGAAGCGGGTGGCTTGGATTTCCGGCCATCGGCCCAAGAAAACAGAAG
Source organism: Desulfobacteraceae bacterium (assembly GCA_037387725.1). Lineage (GTDB taxonomy): Bacteria > Desulfobacterota > Desulfobacteria > Desulfobacterales > Desulfosarcinaceae > JARRKU01. Next base: position 18,630 of record JARRKU010000104.1, on the reverse strand, counting down.
CACGTCGGTGCTTCGATCATTGCCGTTGTAATCCCGCCTCAGGCGGGACACAGCACCCGGATTGAAACAACTAATCCATGAGATACACCGGGTCCGCATAGTTTATCCGCACCAAATCCCGGCGTCAAGATGCGGTCCAGCGACCACCACCAAATTGGCAGCTTACTAACATGGCATAATCATAACATTTTATCGATTTTGGCACTACATTACAACAACGGTTCGAATTTTACTTTGCTCCTGCAAAGAACGGCCGCTGTTTGCCTCTTTTTGTAGGCCTGGATGATTGACTTTTAGTGCACTTTATGGGATGTTGTTCAGCTGATTTAATAAAAGAACCATGGTGGCCGAGCCCGTCGGCACCAATTGGCGCAATCGCAGAGCCATGAAAAATATTGCAAAAGGAGATGCCCCCCCATGAATCCAGCTGTGCACCCTGAGCACCCGGATATCACCGATGAAATGTGGTCAGATATAGACAAGATCATCCAAACCAACCGCCCCATAGCCGGCTCTATCATCACGGCACTCAGAGAGTGCCAGAATGTGGTGGGCTACCTGCCGGTTGAACTCTTGGATTACATCAGCTCGGGATTGAACCTGCCGGCCAGTGAAGTATACGGCGTGGCCTCTTTCTACGCCCTCTTTTCGATGACGCCCAAAGGGCGCCATACCATCAAACTCTGCCTGGGAACAGCCTGCTATGTGAAAGGCATCAAAGAGGTGCTGAACCGCATTGAAAACACCTACCAAGTCAAAGAGGGCAGCACCTCAGAAGACCGGCGATTCTCCCTGGAGGGGGTGCGCTGCCTCGGCGCCTGCGGTCTGGCACCGGTGATGGTGATCGGTCAGGACACCCATGGCGATATAAGCTCCGATAAAATCATCGACATTCTGGAAAAATACGAATAACCAGCCGCTGATCGGCAAAATAGGCCAACTTATGAAAATTGCAGAAATACGCGACATACTAAAAGCCGAGATTCTCGTAGGCGATGACCAGATGGACAATGTGATTATCGGCGGCGGTGCTGCAGATTTGATGGAGGATGTATTGGCAGCTGCCGCCAAAGGGTGCGTTCTCCTGACGGGTGTCGCCACTGAAGAGGTGATGCAAACTGCTAAAATCGCGCTTGTCGGGGCGGTGGTCCTGGTGCGCGGGAAAAAGCCGCCGAGCGCAATGATTTCCTTGGCGGAACAATATGAAATCCCTTTGCTCTACACGGAACACTCATTGTTTGTCGCTTGTGGCAAGCTCTACATGAACGGAATCAGAGGATTGGACGGATCTTGGTAAGGTCGCGGCAGCGGTGCGATCGCGCTGCCCACCTTTTATCCTTAGGAGTAAAAGAATGCAGAAATTTTCAGTGGACGATCTGAAGCGGATCAAAGAAGAACGTGAGGCCAGAACAGCGTTCTCAGACAAAACCTACCTGCTGATTTGCGGCGGTACGGGCTGCCATGCCACCGGCAGTATCAAGGTGATAGACGCACTGCAGAATGAGTTGAATGAAAAAGGGCTGCAGGAAACGGTGGAAATCATCGAAACCGGCTGCAACGGGTTTTGCGCAATGGGACCGATCATGGTGGTCCACCCCGGTGACATTTTTTACCAGAAGATTCAGCTGAAAGACATTCCCAAAATCGTCGAAGAACACTTGATCAAAGGCACACCGGTGAAAAAGAACCTGTACAAAGACCCGGTGACCAAAAAGGTCATTCCCAGCCTGGATGACATCCCTTTCTTCTCCCATCAGGAGGCGGTAGCGCTGCGAAACAAGGGGTTGATCGACCCCGAGTCCATTGATGATTATATCGGCCGGGACGGCTACCGGGGCGCTGCAAAAGCACTGCTGGAGATGACTCCGGAACAGATTATCGAAGAGATGAAAATTTCCGGCCTGCGCGGCAGGGGCGGCGCCGGCTTTCCCACCGGTTTAAAATGGCAATTCGCCAGCCAGAGCCAGAGCGATGTCAAGTACGTGCTATGCAACGCCGACGAAGGCGACCCCGGCGCCTTCATGGACCGCAGCATCCTGGAAGCCGACCCCCACGCCGTAGTGGAGGGCATGGTTATCGCCGCAAAGGCGATCAACGCCACCAAGGGATATGTCTATGCCCGCACCGAGTATCCCCTGGCCATCAAACGACTGCAGATGGCCATCGATGCCGCCAAAACCCGTGGTCTGCTGGGAGAGGACATTCTCGGATCGGGCTTCGGCTTTGATATCGAAATCTACCAGGGCGCTGGCGCCTTCGTATGCGGAGAAGAGACCGCGCTGATGCGCTCTATAGAGGGCAAACGCGGCATGCCGCGGCCGCGGCCGCCCTTCCCCGCCCATAAGGGGCTTTGGGAAAAACCCACCATTTTGAACAATGTGGAATCGCTCTCCAATGTGGCACAGATCATGACCAATGGGGGGGCCTGGTATGCGAGCATGGGCACCGAGACCAGCAAGGGCACCAAGGTATTTGCCATGTCCGGCGACGTCAACAACATCGGCCTGGTAGAAGTGCCCATGGGCTACAGCCTGCGGGAGCTGATATTCAACATTGGCGGCGGGATCCCCAACAAACGCCAATTCAAGGCGGTTCAGTTGGGCGGCCCCTCGGGCGGATGCGTTCCCGAGGCGTACCTGGATACGCCGGTGGACTATGAAGAGATCGCCAAGGTCGGGGCCATCATGGGTTCCGGCGGTGTCATCGTAATGGATGACCGGACCTGTATGGTGGACATGGCCCGCTTTTTCATGGAGTTCATCCAGGAAGAGTCTTGCGGTAAATGCACCCCCTGCCGTGAAGGCACCCGTCGCCTGCTGCAGTTGCTTGAATCATTAAAGAGACGGCGCTATGCGGTTTGGGGCAGACTGGCCCAAACCCGGTGCTATCAACCTTGCGGTACTTTCGGCATGAATTTGAAGCTCATATTTTTGAAAGAAAATGTCCAGACAAGCGGTGCGCCGATCTCCGGGAGTTCAGGGTGATCGAGCACGATTGCAAAAAATGCGGCCTGTGCTTCAAAGCGTGTCCGGTGGATGCCATCTCGTGGAAAAAGAAGGAACCGGCTTTCATTGACGCTGAGAAGTGTATCAAGTGCCTGACCTGTTTTGACAAATGTAAATTTGACGCCATTGTTTAACGTCGATTTTTAACGCTGCACCGTGGTATAGTGTGTACAATAGATATTTCCGCATGGGAGAAGAAGTATGCTCACTGCAATCGTGTTGATGGGTGGATTGGGGCTCGTCGTAGGAATCGGCCTGGCCATCGCTTCCAAAGTGTTTTACGTTTACGTTGATCCGCTGATTCTGGAGGTGGGCGATGCGCTCCCCGGAGCGAACTGCGGCGGATGCGGTCTGCCGGGGTGTGCTTCCAATGCTGAAGCCATTGTCGCCGGAAAAGCCGCCCCCAACTCTTGTGTGGCCGCCGGTCCGGAAACAGCAGAAGCCATTGCCGCCATTCTGGGGGTCAGCGTCGAGGCCAAAGAGCCCGATATCGCACTGCCGGGGTGTACCTACGGTGTCGCCGATGCGGAGACCAAATTCGAGTACAACGGCCTGGACGACTGCCGGGCCGTGGCCATGCTCGGCGGTGGCATGAAGGTTTGCACCATCGGTTGCCTGGGGTTGGGCACCTGTGCCAAAGTTTGTCCTTTCGACGCCATTGTCATGGGTCCCAAAGGCCTGCCGGTGGTACACGAAGGGCGCTGCACCGGATGCGGTACATGCGAAAGGGCCTGCCCCAAACACATTATCACCCTCTCTTCGGTCACCCGCCGCATCCTCAAAGAGTACACCACTGAAGATTGTACGACACCCTGCCAGCGGGCGTGCCCGGCCGGCATCAACATCAGCGGTTACATCGGCGCCATGGCCGAAGGCGACCATGCCAAGGCGGTACAAATTATCAAAGAGCGTAACCCCTTTCCCACAGTGATCGGCCGCATTTGCCCGCGACCGTGTGAAAACGAATGCAGACGCCAATATGTGGACGAGCCGGTGGCGATCAACTTTCTGAAACGCTATGCCGCCGATCTCGAAAAAGAGCGTGGGCAGCACGTGCAACCATTCAAAGCCCCGAATACAGGACGCAAGGTCGCAGTGATCGGCGGCGGTGTCGAAGGACTATCGGCCGCATTTTTCAGCGCTCGCCTGGGCCACACCACCACAGTCTATGAAGCGGCCGATAAAATGGGAGGCCTGCTGCGGAGCGCCATCGCCCGCTACCGCTTGCCCATGGATATACTCGATTGGGATATCGAAGGCATCGCCGACATGGGCGTCATCACCGAAACCGGCAAAGCGCTGGGTCAGGATCTTTCCATCAGGGAACTGCTGGCACAGGGCAGTGATGCCGTGTTCCTGGCGGTGGGGGGATGGGACAGCCGACTGGCCAGAACCGGCGGCAGGGGAGAGTCGAGCCCGATTCCCGGATGCCACTTGCTCATCGATGTCATGAAGGCCGGCAGCGACGGGTACCCTCCCGTGCAACTCGGCGGACACGTTGTCGTCATCGGTAATCCCAACCTGGCCTCGGATATGATTCAACGCTGCAAGGATCTGGGCGCCCAGAAGGTCTCGGTGTTGGTACGCGAAGCGGCGCCCACCAATCTGGACGTGGTCGACGCCATTGTCAATGGTGGTATCAGCCGGCTCTATGGCCAGGACAATCGACTGACGGCCGTTGATCTCATCGATATGACCACCGGTGATCTGAAGACTGTGGATGCCGAACATATTATTTTTGCGGCCGGGCGATTACCGGATCTGATTTTCATCCCGTCCAAGTCCGAGGAAGAGGATGATACCGCTTACCTGAAGTGGGAAGCGCTGCCGCCTTACAAGCAGCCGGCATATCGGACCGAAATCGGGTTGATGGCCAATGGCGATGAATTGACCGATTTCAGCGCTGCCATCAAGGCCATCGGCGCCGGACGTCGTGCGGCCGCATCCATTCACCAAACCCTGTACGATATTCCGCTGAATCTGCCCGATAACGTTGTGACACCGGAAACACCGGTTCAAAACGTTCACCAAGTCTCTCTGGTACCAGTGCGATCGCGCGCCATCATGCCCCTGGCCGGTGAAAACCAGACGGCCAGAGGTGTTGAACTGGAAAAGGGATTCGACAAGGAAGCCGCCCAGAAAGAATCCAACCGATGTCTGCAATGCGGTTTGATCTGTTATTTGCGAGATTCAGATGAAGCCGCGGCACAACCGGAGGCTGTCAACAGCTAAAGCATTGCGCCGATCGGCCGATGACGCCTAACAAAGCAGGCCCAAACAAACAGCGCCCGCTGGCCCTTGATGGTTTTGTTCAGGGTAATAGACAAGGAGTGCACCATTGGCCACGGAACAAGGCATCGTCATTAAAGCCGGTCTGCCCCACCGGGAAAACATGGCGCTGGTAAAAACAGTTCAATCCAGCGCTTGTGAGGCCTGCTCCGCCCGCGGTCAGTGCAATCCCAATGTGAAGGGCGAGGAGCGGGAGGTCGAAGCGGTCAATCTGGTCAATGCCAAAGCAGGGGATGTCATTCAGATCTCCATGGACACCTCCGCCCTTCTCACGGCGACCTTCCTCCTGTACGTGTTTCCCATTATCTGCATGCTGATCGGCGCCTTTGCCGGAAACAGTATCGGCAAATCACTGGGAACGGATCCTTCAGCCGTATCAGCATTGGCGGGCATCGCCTGTTTTATCGCCGCCATATTCGTTGTCCGAAAGCAGGCCGGCTATATGGCCTTGAAAAAGAAATATCGGCCAAAGATAACGCGTATCATCGGGCGCGGGACTTCGGATCCACCGGTCGGATGTCAACCCAATGCCCCCGGAAGCATTGAGGAGCGTGTCGAATGACCCAGAAAGTCTTTATCACCAGTAAAAATACCGCCACCTTTGTATGTCCGGAATGCGGCAACACCTCCATCGCCAATGTCTCCAAGTATGCCGCCTTGGATAAGAAGGTGACCGTCAACTGCAAATGCATCTGCGGAAATCACTTTACGGTCTCCCTGGAAAAACGACGCCAATACCGAAAATCGACAGACCTGCCCGGGGTATATTATTGCGATCTGGGACATGGCGACGTGGACAAAGGAATCATGCGGGTTGTTGATGTCTCCAGCAACGGCCTCAAACTCAAACTCAATGTGGAACGTGCCTTTAAAAGCGGGCAGCGACTGCGAGTTGAATTTCATTTGGATGATAAGCGTCATACCTTCATCAAAAGAGAGGTCATTGTCCGCAATGTCTATAAAAACCTGGTTGGCACCTCCTTTTCCCCACACGATGGCGACGATCCCGCCCTGGGATTTTACCTCATGTCCTGACACAATCCTGCCGACCCTGCCCATCAGGAAGCTACGTACGGCAACCGCGCATTGACAATTTCCTCAAAAGCCCCAATGATTGTTAACATATTTTAAGTATTCGCCTGTAAGGGCCGATAAGCCAAAGAGATCCGGTGCCAAGCCAAGCAGGATTCGGATTGGATATTCGCCGATGAAACATGCGATCCGCAAGGGGGGATTCGCGATGAGCTATTGTGAATACTGTTCACGGGACCATAATGTCGGGTTCATTTCAACCCGTATCGCCGGAACGGACGGGGTTTCGCTGGAAACCGAAAAGTGGGCTCGTATTTTTGAGAAAGAAGGTCTGACCAGCTACTATTTCGCAGGTGAGTTGGACAGGGATCCCAAACGCTCATTTCTGGTTGAAGAAGCCCACTTCCAACACCCGGTCATCCTGGAAATCAACCAGGATTGCTTCGGCGTCGACCAACGGGACCGATCGCTCACCGCCCAGATCCATCGCATCAAAAGTCTGCTAAAGGACCAACTGTATAAATTCATAGCGGATTACGACATCGACATGCTGGTCACCGAAAACTGCCTGACCATCCCCATGAATGTCCCCTTGGGGCTGGCATTGACCGAATTCATCTCTGAAACCGGAATCAATACCATCGCCCACCATCACGACTTTTTTTGGGAACGTCAGCAATTTATGGTGAATGCCATCTGGGAGTATCTGAACATGGCCTTCCCGCCCCACATCCCGTCGATCAAACATGTGGTGATCAACAGTTCCGGTGGCAACCAGCTCAGCCTGCGAACCGGTATTTCCTCCACCGTGATCCCCAATGTAATGGATTTTGAAAATCCGCCGCCCCCTATCGATGACTATGCGTCCGATGTCCGGGAAGCCCTGGGCCTGAAAAGCTACGAACTCTTGATCCTGCAACCAACGCGAGTGGTGAAACGCAAAGGCATCGAGCATGCCATTGAATTCGTCAGCCGCCTTGGCGCCAAAGCCAAACTGGTCATATCCCATGCCTCGGGAGACGAGGGGTATGACTATGAAAAACGGGTATGGGAGTATTCCCGGATCATGGGCGTGGACACCCTCTTTGTATCGGATATCATCAACGATCAGCGGGGTACCACACCTGGCGGACGAAAGATCTATACCCTGGACGACATTTACCCCCACGCCGACCTGGTCACCTATCCTTCCAACTTTGAAGGCTTCGGCAACGCATTTCTGGAGGCGCTCTACTACCGCAAACCCATTCTGGTCAACAACTACTCCATCTACTCTACGGATATCCGGCCCAAGGGATTTTCAGTGATCGAAATAGATGGCTTTGTGACCCGATCTGCCGTCAGACTGGCAAAAAAAGTCTTGAGAGACGAGGAATTCAGACAGAAGATGGTGGATCACAACTACAACGTCGCCACACAGCACTTTTCGTACAAGATTCTACGCCACAAGCTCAAGGCGCTAATCGCGGATTGCCTGCCGTGCCGCTTTGGGGTGTAGAAACCTCTTGAGTTGACAAATTGGCATCGACCGTCTTAAATGATAATTTACGTATTGGTTACCATAATCATCCGATAGGAACCTAAAGGTCAGAATTCATGCGTATGCTTTGGGCACTGATCAATAAAGCTGGCGTTCATTCGCTGCGGGCCATTGTGTTTGCCCTTGCCATCGGCATTGCTGTTTGTCCCTTGTCACCATCCGTGGCAGAAGCCGATGCACCTTCGCCTTTTGAACCAGGTGAACGGCTGGAATTTCAGCTTCGCTGGACAGTGATTCCCGCAGGCAAGGCCGTCATGGAGGTGATGCCCATGAAAACCATTGACGGCTCCAAAGTCTACCACTTTCGTCTGACCGCCAAATCCAATGCCTTCGTGGATATGTTTTACAAGGTCCGTGACAGCATCGATGCCTTTGCCGATGCCGACATGACCCATGCGGTTCACTACCGCCACCAGCAGAATGAAGGCAAAACACGCCGCCAAATTAATGTTGATTTCGACTGGGAAAATGAACTGGCATCTTACAGTGATGGAAAAAGCGACCGCCAGATCGAAGTGGTACCCGGCACTTTTGACCCGTTAAGTGTGTTTTACAAGACAAGAATGGCGGACTTCCGTCAGGACGGCATGATCGCATGTCCGGTCAGCGACGGCAAAAAATGCGTCACCGGCCTGGCCCGTATTGTTAAAAAAGAGACCATCACCACCCCCAGCGGCACCTATGAGACTTATCTGATGGAGCCCGATCTGAAAGATGTCGGCGGTGTATTTGAAAAAGACAAAGACGCCAAAATCAAACTATGGGTGACAGCCGACCACCGCAGGCTGCCGGTAAAAATTGCCAGCAAAGTGGCTGTGGGCAGCTTTGTCGGCGAATTGATCTCCGTTAAAAAGCTAAAATCATAGACCGGGGCCCCATCGCCCCCATTCCGATGGCGATCGGCTCACAGAAGGCGGTACGCCCGGGGAGAGTTCGAAAAAATAGAGAAGATGCGATCAATCCACTTTTGCCATTGGCCTATCATGGCCATCATGGCGGCTTGCTTGTGCGCCATCGCCCCGCCGGCCGCGGCCGCCGACGAAAACGTTCTCGCGATTGTCAATGAGACTCCGATAACACGTCAAGACCTGAATAGCGAGGTGTTGCTGCTGGCAGCCGAAATGCGCCATCGCCACACCGCCCTGTCTGCGCGCAGACTTGCCAGACTCAACCGGCAGTTGGTGGAAAATCTGATCGATCGAGAACTTCTCTTTCAGCAGGCGCAGCAAAAAAAGATTCAGATCCGCAATCGGTGGGTGGACAGGGCGGTCATCGATCTAAAAACCGATTTAAAATCCACATCCGGATACAAAGCCTATCTCGAAGATGCCCGCATCAGCGAAAAAGCGTTTAGAGCACGCATCAAAAAAGGATTGATTGTTCGACGCCTGCTGCGCCGCGATGTGATTCGCCAGATCAAGGTGAGCGAAGCGGAGATGCAGGCCTTTTATCGAAACCACCCAGAGTATTTCCAGCGTCATGAACAGGTCCGTGTGCGACAGATCATGGTGGTTTTCGACAACAACGCCCGATCCACCAACCGGGGTGAAGCACTGCTGAGGATTCAATCGATCCAGAACAAACTCAAACAGGGTGGTAACTTTGCTGCATTGGCCCTCGACTATTCAGAGGATAACAGCCGGACCAGAGGCGGAGACCTGGGCTATCTGCAACGCGATCAAATGGTCGCCGCCTTTGCTGATGCCGCCTTTTCGCTGCAGCCCGGCCAAGTCAGCGACATTGTAGAGACGCAATTGGGCTATCACTTAATCCAGATGGTGGATCGAATTCCCTCCTCCCAGATGGCCTACCGCAATGCGCGGACCAAGATAGAAAGAACGTTGCGCCGCAACAAAGAAAAAATGGCCACCGACGCCTACCTGGCCAGGCTGAAACGCCGGGCCTCCATCAACCGGCTGGCCCGCTTCTAGATCGGCAGAACTTTTGCGACCGTTTAGGTCTTGTCATATTTGTGATCTCTCGTTCTTTTTCTTTTGCTTAATGTCGGTTTGGATGATAGTCTGATAAGCGTTGATATTCACTCATTTATTTTTAGGCCGTACTCTTTCAGAACTGTCGCCATAAGGCTGGTGCAGCGGTGTAGTATAGAACGCATTTAGGACAGGAGGATAACGTTTTGGCACAAGGAACAGTGAAATGGTTTAACAACAAGAAAGGCTATGGCTTCATTAACGAGGAAAGCGGCCGCGACATCTTCGTCCATTTTTCATCTATTGATATGGACGGCTACAAAAGCCTCACCGAAGGCGAGCAGGTGGTTTTCGAAGTAGAGGAGAGTACGCGCGGCCCTGAAGCCAAGAATGTCCGCAAAGCTTAACACACCTCATATGCTCCGCCGAACGAAGGCACCATGCTGAATAAAGCATGGTGCCTTTTTTTGTTTGAACGTCAAACATCGAAAATTCCACTCCCAACGTCGAACAAGGTATTCTGCCGATTGTAAAATTCGGAGGAGCGCAGCGACATCATTGTTTGATGTTCGATGTTGAACGTTCAATGTTCGACGTTCAAAGGGCCCCTATTCTCCAATGATTTTCACCAGCACCCTTTTACGCCGCCGTCCGTCAAACTCCCCGTAGAAGATCCGCTCCCAGGTCCCGAAATCCAATCGCCCCTCGGTGATCGCCACCACCACCTCACGGCCCATCACCTGCCGTTTCATATGGGCGTCGGCATTGTCTTCGCCCACATTATGCCGGTACTGGTCCACCGGCGCATGGGGAGCGATCCGCTCCAACCACTGCTCGTAGTCGTAATGCAGGCCGGATTCGTCGTCGTTGATGAACACCGAGGCGGTAATGTGCATGGCGTTGACCAGCACCAGCCCCTCTTGTATCCCGCTCTCCCGTAAACACTGCTCCACATCCGGGGTGATGTTGATGAAAGCCCGTCGGGTGGGCACGTCAAACCACAACTCCTTGCGATAGCTTTTCATCGGCTTTTCCTTTTCAGAGTTTCTTCATTAATTGATTGGCCGCTATGAGCAAGGGGTCCCACACGCCGCCGAAGGGCGGTGCATAGGCCAGATCGCACTGGACGAATTCCGACACTGTCAAGCCGCTATGCAGGGCCACGGCGGCGGCGTTGATACGGTGGGCCACGCTCTCTTTGCCCACCATCTGAACCCCCAACAGTTTTCCACTGGCTTTATCCCCCACCATGTGAACCCGAATTTTAAAACCGCCCGGATAGAGACCAGCGCGCGATTCGCTGGTGATGGTCGCGCTTTGGGGGTCGAATCCGGCCTGGACCGCCTCGGCCATGGTCAATCCGGTGCGGGCCACCTGCTGATCGAAGACTTTGAATACCGCAGTCCCCACAATGCCAGGCAAATGGACCGGTCTTGTGCAAATATGATCGGCCACTGCCCATCCGGAACGATTGGCCCTCAGCGCCAGCGGAATCCAGACCCGCTGCCCGGAAACCACATGGAATGCGTCGGCACAGTCTCCGCCGGAATAGATCGCACTGTCAGAGGTCTGCATGCAGTGGTTCACGGCAATGGCGTCGGACGGTCCAAGCTCAAGACCGGCATCGGCGGCCAGTTCGCTGTTGGGCTGTACCCCCACGGCCACCAAGACCATGTCCGTCGGAATGGCGAAATCCGGCCCCATGACACAAAGCCTTTTGCCGTCCCGCCGGATTTCCTGGACCGCTTTTTCCATTTGCAGCTTTATCCGGTGGGCTTCCAATTCTCTCTGGATGTCGGCCGCCAAATCCCGTACTAGCCAGGGAAGCAGATCCGGCCGCGGTTTGACCATCTCCACTGCGACTCCTCTGGCATGCAATGCTTCACACATCTCCAGGGCAATATACCCCATACCCAGGATCACGGTATGCCGAACATCGTTCTCTTTCACATAGCGCTTCAATGCCCTACCGTCGGCCAATCGCTTCAATGCCATCACACCCGGCTGATTGAAACCGGGCAGATCCGGCATGATGGGATTGGCGCCCGTAGCGATCATAAGATAGTCGTATGTCAGATTCAGGTTTTGGGAATCTTCTGTGCGCACCTCTACCGTATGGTCTTTGGCATTGATCCGCACAACCCTGTGACCGGTCCGCAAGTCGATTCCCTGCTTGTTGCGAAAAACATCTGCGGAGCGCACCACGAGGTCATCCATGGAGCGCCGGGGATCGGCCACATTGTAAGGCATGTTGCAGGCGCTGTAGGAGACATCGTGGGTCTGCTCCAAAACCGTAACGGTCATGGAGGGATTCAGCCGTTTGGCCCGGCTGGCCGCGCTCATCCCCGCCGCATCGCCTCCGATAATGAGAAATTTCATCGCGCATCCCTGTTTGCAGTCTTGTTTAAAAAACAGATAAGTTGTGATATTAATGCAAATTTTATGGCGTACGCTCCCACACCCGGGATCGCCCTGATTATTAACTTTGGTTACCGCAGGTTAACCGGTGACGTCAATAGCACAACAATTAGAGGCGCTGACTGAACGGCTCGATGCCGCATTGACGGTGGACCGCGTCTATGCCCGCAGGGAAATTCGGCGCATCCGCAGGGCTGCACAGGGCAACCCCGACACGCCGCAATTGTTGAGCCGCTGCGACCGCCTCCACCAACGCCTGTCTGCATCCGAATCGGCCCGCCGTGCGCACCTCGATCACCTGAATTGATAGCAGCCATCCAGGAACATCGCTTGGTTATTGTGGCCGGGGAGACCGGTTCAGGCAAAACCACCCAACTGCCCAAATTCTGTCTGGCCGCCGGCCGGGGTATCGACGGCTGGATCGGCGTCACCCAGCCCCGGCGCATTGCCGCCACCACGGTCAGCCGACGCATCGCCGAGGAGCTCAGAGAAGAGATCGGCCAGTCAGTGGGTTATAAAATCAGGTTTCAGGACACGGTCAGCGATAGAACGCGGATCAAGGTGATGACCGACGGCATCCTGCTGGCCGAGGCCCATCAAGACCGTTTTCTCAATGCCTACGACACCCTCATCATCGATGAAGCCCACGAACGCAGCCTCAATATCGATTTCATCCTGGGCATCGTCAAGCAGTTGCTGGCCAAACGTCGGGACTTGAAGGTTATCATCACCTCCGCCACCATCGATACCGACAAATTTGCAAAGGCCTTTGACCGGGCACCGGTCATCGAGGTCTCGGGTCGCATGTATCCGGTGGAGACACGCTATATGGAACCGGAAGATGAAGAGGCCGGCCCCAGCGAACGCGCCGTGACGGCCGTGGATCAAGTCGTCCAGGAGCGGCGATCCGGCGATATTCTGGTTTTCATGCCCACGGAGCAGGATATCCGCGACACCTGTGAAATGCTCAAAGGGCGGAAGTTCCCCGCCACAACGGTCATCCCCCTGTTCGCGCGACTCTCCTCAGCGGAACAGCAAAAAGTCTTTCGCGCCACTAAAAGACGCAAGATCGTGGTGGCCACCAACGTCGCGGAGACCTCCTTGACGATACCCGGTATCCATATTGTCGTGGATACCGGACTGGCCCGGATTTCCCAGTATGCACCGCACTCGCGTACCACCACCCTGCCGGTAAAGGCTATCTCCCAAAGCAGTGCGGACCAACGGCAGGGACGTTGCGGTCGAACAGCCAACGGCATCTGTATCCGGCTCTTCTCCGAGGAAGATTACCTTCGTCGTCCGCGGTATACGGCACCGGAAATTTTGAGGGCCAACCTGGCCGAGGTTATCCTGCGGATGATCGCCCTGCGATTGGGAGAGGTGGAAGCCTTCCCCTTCATCGATCCGCCAGCGCCCAAAAGCATCCAGGACGGGTACCGGCTTCTCTTGGAGCTGGGCGCCATTGCTGCAACAAAATCAAATAAGGCCGGTTCCGGCAAGTATCGCCTGACCGACAAAGGGCGATTGATGGCCCGCTTACCGATAGATCCGCGATTGTCGTGCATGCTGTTGGAGGCCCACACCAGAGGCTGCCTGGACGAGATGGCGATCATTGCGGCGGCCCTGAGCATCCAGGATCCGCGCCAGCGCCCCGCCATCCGGAAAGCTGAAGCGGACCGCGCCCAGGCTTGTTTTGTCAATACAGCCTCCGATTTTCTCACCCTGCTGAACATCTGGCATGCCTATCATGCGATCGTGAAGCAACGCCGAAGCTGGGCCCAGGTCAAGGCGTTCTGCCATGAACGCTTTCTCTCATTCAGAAACATGCGGGAGTGGCAGGATGTCTACCGCCAGATTCAGCGCGTGCTGGCTGACCACCGCATCGGATCCAAACCCGCATCCCGGCCGCTCGACCCGCGAGCTGGCATGGAAAGCCACCGTTATGCGGCCATCCATCAGGCAATCCTTTGCGGATTTCTTTCCAATGTGGCCATGAAGAAAGAGGACCAGATTTTCCAGGCGTCCCACAACCGTCGGGTAATGGTCTTTCCCGGATCCGGACTGTTCAAGAATCCAGGGCAGTGGATTGTATCGGCGGAGATGGTGGAGACGTCACGCTTGTTTGCCCGGTGTGTGGCCAGAATCGACTCTGCCTGGATCGAACCCATCGCCAGAACGCAATGCAAATACACCTACCTGGACCCGCATTGGGAGAGAAAACGCGGACAGGTCATCGCCACCGAACAGGTGAGTCTATACGGGTTGATCATCGACCGCCGGCCCAGAGCTTACGGCCCCATAGCGCCCAAAACAGCCACGGATATTTTTATCCGTAAGGCGCTGATCGAAATGGATGTAAAGGAGACACTGCCCTTTATGGCCCATAATGCCGAGGTCTTCGCCCAGATCGAAGCGATGGAAAACCGGCTGCGCCGCAAGGATATCCGCATGGACGATGAAGCGCTGGTGATCTTTTACCAGGAGCGTATCAAGGCGGTCTGCGACCTGCGCGGTTTGAAGCGACTGATCAGAAAAAAGGGCGGTGATAACTTCCTGCGTCTTTCTGAAGAGGATCTTTTGCAAGTCCGACCGAGCGAGCCGGAGCTGGCCTTATATCCGGACCGCATCAAGCTCGGTGCCCGGCAGATAGCGGTCGATTATCAATACCGGCTCGGGGCGGCCGATGATGGTGTCACTGCTAAAATTCCGGCTCAGATGACCCAACGCATCGATGATCAGCCCTTTGAATGGTTAGTGCCGGGCATGCTGGAAGAAAAAATCACCGCACTGATCAAAGCACTGCCCAAATCCTATCGCAGGCAACTGGTACCGGTGGCCCAGACCGTTGAGGTCATCATGGCTAAAATGCCGATGGAGCGAGAGAAGCGCCTGGCCAATTGTCTCTCCCACTTCATCGGCCAACAATTCGGCGTCCATATCCCGGCCGCAGCTTGGGAGGAGCAATTGCTGCCCGATCATTTGCGCATGCGCATCGCGTTGACCGATGACCGGGGCAAGGTGATCAAGAGCGGCCGAGACGCATCCGTGCTGGGATTGGCAGATATCGGCTACCCCCTTGAATCTGACTTTGATACGGAGAAGCAAAAGTGGGAACGCTTCCCAATCGACACATGGGATTTCGGAGATCTACCCGACACCGTTACCCTCAAGGGAGCGGCCGGCCACAAATGGACCGCCATACCCGCCTTGGAAGAACGGAAGGGCGCCCTTGCCCTGACCCTCTTCACAGAGGTGAATCAAGCTGAAGCCGCCCACATCATGGGTATCCGCCATTTGCTGATGAAACGGTTTAACCAGGATGTGAAGTACCTGAGAAGAAACTTGCGGCTTCCCGCCAGCAGCGATAGCGCCGCCCGCTACTTCGGCGGACGGAAGGTGCTGGAAAGTCAGATCGCCACGAAAGTGTTGGATGACCTGATGCTGAAGAACATACGATCTGCTGAGGGGTTTCAAGCCCTTTTGCAGAAACTCGAGCGGGCCGGTATTCCCGGACGGGGAAGGACGAAGCTCAGGGCAGTAGTGGATCTGATATCTGTGTATGCCGATCTGCGCACGCAGCTCCACCGCCTGGAGAAGGCCCACGCCCGGAAGAAACCGGTAATGCTTTTTATAGAGTCATTGCGCGATCATCTCAACGCCTTGATGCCCAAGGGATTTATCGGGCTTTACGACAATGACCGGCTGGAACGCCTGATGCGGTACCTTCAGGCCATGTCACTGCGTGCCCAACGCGGACTGGTCGACCTTGAAAAGGATCGTATCAAATCCCGGGAGGTTGAAGTCTTCACGGAACAGCTAAACTGTCTCATTCAATCTTTGTCTCCAAGGTCCAGCCGGGAAAGGCGCATGGCTGTGGAAGCGCTCTTCTGGATGCTGGAAGAGTATAAGATCTCGGTGTTTGCACAGGAAATCAAAACCGCCGAGCCGATCTCCGCAAGGCGGCTTCGAAGCCAGCTGGAAAAGATTGAAGCCATGGTGTGACCGCACGCCTCGAACGTCCGACATCGAACACTAGCATCCAGCATCGAGGATTACTTATCAACGATGCTTCTAACAGCCAGTGCGCGATAGCCTCTGCGGTGGGCCATGCGAACCGTGTAGTGGTAAATGTTGTCGAAGTTGAAAACCCGCGCCGTGGGTGCAGTGGCATCGGATTCGGCGGTCCAGACCCACCCGCAGGTCAAGCGAATCAAAGGGATGATATGGGCTTCGAGGCCACAATCGGTTTCGTAGCCTGGTTCGGCCACTAGACTCTGCAGCTCCTGGAGGGTGGGCAGCCGCCAATTGTCATAACTGGTCTGTAACGTAAGCGGAAAGGTGAACGTGACCCATTTACGCGCCTGGTGCCAATCAATATCGCCCTGGTTGTCGGTTTTTGCCCACATCAAATTTAATTGATGGTCGGTGATGGTGCCATCCCCGTTATCCGTGAACCGATCGGCGGCCGCTTCAACGGGAAGGGCCGCTCCACAGCAAAGCAGCACCAGTACGAACACCAAAGCACGATACGTTGCCATGATGGTCTCCTTGGTTATTGGCAGATCAGCGGGTCGATATCCCTTAATTAGGGATCCGCTTGCGCAACCGTTCAGCCAATGCCGGGTTCCGATAAGACACTACGGTGACAGGGCTGCGCCTGAAAAGTTTTTCGGCCACCGAGCCCACGAATACATGCTCCAGGTCCGTGCGCCCTTTTATGCCCATGACGACCATATCGATATCTTCCCCGTCGATAATCTTAAGTAGCTCGTCCACCGGATTTCCGACCCGGAAGATGGCCTTGACGCTGGCCGCATCCAATCCGCAGTCTTGAATCAATCGATCCAAAATGTCCCGGCGTTCCTTTTTGATATCCCCCACGTAGTGCTCCCCGTCCACTTCATAGCCCATATCCACCACCCGCCGAACAGCCGAGACATCCCGTTCATTGATAATGCTGGCCACCACCATCTCCGCGCCCAGCTGGGTGACCAGGCCGGCGGCATGCTCGAAAATACCCTGGGTATAGTTTGAAAAAGCAACCGCCACCAGCACTTTCTTTATATCCGCCATGAGCATCTCCTTGGAATACGGCACGGTACCGGCCCGAAAAATTGGCCGGTGCAGTGATCACTACATTGGGCGTCATCTCCCCAGCAGCGGCCGCCTTGAATTCCCCGCCATAGACCACGAAAACAAATCCACGTGAGGGCTTCAACCGTTCCGGCTGCAATCCCGCTTCATACAGGACATGACACCCGGTTTAACAGCACCTGATCAGGTCCCGGCAGGTGCCGGCGCCTTGGACATGCGGGGCCGTTGGATCAGGTAGAGCAGTGCAAATATCGCCAGGCCGATCAGATAACACCAATACCGTTGCCCTTGAGGCAATCCGATGACGTCAGCGATGAAGTCGGGACGCATCAGAATAAGGGTGACCGCCAAAAAAATGGGAATCTCGTAAACCCGGTTGCGCGCCACAAACCACCCCTGGGTGGCGGAGGCAAAGGCGAAATTTCCCATACAGGCCATGGCAAAGATCAACAGACCCTGGGCCCAATTGTTGACGTTGTGCAGGATGAGATCCGAATTAAAAATAAACATAAACGGCAGAATGGCCGTCCGAATATCATACATAAATCCCTGCAGACCGGTGGGGATGGGAGGGGATTTGGCAATGGCGGAGGCGGCATAGGCCGCCAGTCCCACCGGCGGTGTGTCATCGGCCAGGATGCCGAAATAGAAGCAGAAAAGATGGGCGGACATCAGTGGTACGATAAATCCCTTGGCCATTCCGATGGTGACGATGGCCGGCGCTGTCAGGGAGGCCATGACGATATAGGTGGCTGTTGTTGGCAGCCCCATACCGATCACCAGGCTGGCGATGGCGGTGATCACCAGCATGAGAAAGATATTGCCCAAAGAGACGATTTCGATAATCTCGGTAACGCGCGAACCCAATCCCATGGCGACCACCCCGACGATGATACCGGCGGCAGCCGTGGCCAGTGCCACAGAGACCATGTTGCGGCCGCCGCCCGCCAGTGCAGAGAAAATATCCGCTATGCCCTCCTTAAAAGCCGGGCCGATGGGCTCTTTTTTCATATAGGCCTGAACCGGTTTTTGAAAGAGCATCACCAGGGCCATCAGCCAGATGGCCTGAAAAGCCGCCAGTTCCGGTGAATGGCGCACTACAATCAGTTCGTAGAGTAGAACGAATAAGGGCAAAAGGTAGTGTGCGCCGGACAGCAATGTCTTGAAAAAGGGGGGCAACTCCTTGCGCGGCATGCCCTGCAGCCCCAGCTTGGAGGCTTCGATGTGGGTGATGTAAAACAGGGCCGCATAGGACGCAAACGCAGGCACTGCCGCGGCCTTGATCACCTCCACTTACGGTACATTGACATACTCGGCGATG
>JARRKU010000103.1:0-15084 GCA_037387725.1 Desulfobacteraceae bacterium | reverse complement strand
GTCCTCATAAGGGATCGGTATACCTGCGCCTACTGCGGGTGCAGACAAAAAGCGCTGACCATCGATCATGTCAAACCGGTTTCCCGGGGCGGGAAATCCGATTTCGACAATTGCGTGGCCAGCTGCAGGGCTTGCAACAACCGCAAGGCCGCACGCACGCCGCGGGAAGCCGGCATGCAGCTCCACAAGCGCCCCTACCAGCCGACCATCGCCGAATTTATCCGCATCCGGCTGAAACAATCCGGCGCCTATCGTTTTCTTCAGGAATTGGGGCTCTACTGAATGGCGGGAATGCATCGGCATTCTATACGCTATCCATAAAACGGATTTGGGTCCAAAGTGCAGGCGGGGCCGGGTTCCAAACCGCAGGCATACACTTGTATGTTGAGGATTTGGAACCCGGTCCCAACACCCCGTTTGGGTTAAGAGCATTTTGCAGGCAGCCGCTAGCCTTGATGCCCCGTCTTAATCGCTGCTGCTGCCATCTCCATTTGGGGGAAGAAAAATTCCATGAGCTCCTCTACGATATGGGACCAATAGCTCTCCTCGCCGATGAATTTCAGACTGTTTTCCTGCTTTTCATAGCGCACGTAACATCCGTATTTTTCAGCCACCGAGTTGAGAAGCTTTGCGACGATCTCGAGATTTACATTTTTTGAAGCAATATAGAGTTTGTTCATCATCTGAAGACTCCTTCCGCCTGTGTTTACCCATATGGACGAAGGGGATCCAGAAATGGTTTACATTTCAGCAGCAGCGACCATTTTGCACAGCCGGTGGAGTGATGGCAGCACAATTCCAAACAACATTTTTTTAATGTGATATCAGAGTGTTACCAATATTCTCCATCGATGCGACACGTGACATTCTGCCCCGCTATCGGGCTACCCTGGGGATTTCCCCATGCCTGCAATTTCGCTCTAAGCTCGTCAATCCTAACCGGCTTGATCACAATGTCGACCATGCCGGCTGCACTACACTTTGCCTTTTCTTCCTGAAGAGCTGCTGCGGTTAGCGCAATGATGGGAACCCGCGGGTTTATTTTCTCTTTTATCTGTCGCGTTGCATCAAGACCGTTCATGACCGGCATGTGGACATCCATCAACACGACATCATAATCCTTGATTTTCAGGGCATTGCAAGCTGCTTTGCCGTCTTGGACGACATCGAAATCGCATCCCAAATTCTGTAGTACGATTTCCATCAATCTGATATTTATCGAATTATCCTCGGCCAGCAATACGCGCATACCCTTGCACGAAAGCTCGTCCGCCAGATGCCGCGTGGCAATCGGGCCGTCAGGCCTGGCGTCGCCAAGGGCTGTGGCAATGACATTGGTCAGCGTATCCTTGGTGTAGGGTTTGGATATATATCCATCAATATCTTCATCACGGGCGCTTTGCGCGTCGCCTTTTCTCGGTTCAGAGCACAACGCGATAATCTTAGCCGCTTCTAAAGCTTTGACCTCCTTAATGCTCCGCACAACAGCGCCGAGGCCACGGTCGATCCTTCCCAGGCCCAATAGAATGACATCGACCTTCAACCCGTCATACATCCGATGGGTGCTGATTTCGCGCAATGCCGCAAAAGAAACTACTGCGACAACGTTCATGCCGATATCAGAACAAATGAAGCAGGTCAGTTGTCTCGACTCGCTGTCATCATCTATGATCAACACGGCTTTTCCCACAAGGGTGATATGCGGAATCGGATGGATTTCCTGGTGGACGATGCTTTTTTTGGCTCTGAAAGGTATTTTGAAATTAAAAGAACTCCCTTTCCCCTCCTCGGATTCAACCCATATGATCCCGCCCATTTTTTCGATATAGGTTTTGCAAATGGCCAGCCCTAAACCGTTTTTCTTCCGGTATACCGATTCCCGTATCTTCTACGGAAAATTGCACGATCTTCTTTTCACCCGAATCCCCCACACAGGCAACCCGGACGCCCACGCTTCCCAGGTTGGTAAACTTTATCGCATTTCCCAGCAGATTGATTAGAATTTGGCGAAGACGTGTCGGATCCCCTTCGACATAGAATTTTATATTGTCGTCAACGATGCAGAAAGTTTCCAGCCCTTTGCTAACAGCCTTCTGGCTCACCATGCGCACGGTGTTGTTGACCATATGGTGCAAGTCGAAATCGATGGTCTCCAAAATCAGTTCGCCTGCTTCCGCCTTGGAAAAATCCAGGATGTCATTGATAATGGCCAAAAGGTGTTCTCCGCTGGAAGCGGCAAGAGAGAGATATCCGTCGCATTTTTCCGTATCGCATTCAGACCGGGCCAGGTCGATAAAGCCGATGATCGCATTCATGGGGGTCCGTATTTCATGGGACATATTGGCCAGAAATTGGCTCTTGGCCATTTTGGCGGCTTCTGCCGCTCTCTGCGCTTTATCCAGGGAGTCCACCATGAAGTTGAACGCCTCTGAGAAGTCACCCATAAAGTCAACGCGTTGATTAAAATTGCCTTTTGCAATCTGCTGAGTTTGCCAGGTGAGATGCCTTAGATTGGCCTGTAGTTGCTTGAACGGTGCGAGAAATAAGATTTTGGAATTTAATGCCTGGTCTAACTTTCCGAGCGCCAGCGGCTTTATCGCATGGCTGATGTCAAGAAAGAGATCGATGAGCGCATTCACCTTCCCGGTCAGTTGCTTTATTTCATCATCCGGATCGTCGGCACATTCGATCTGAGAAACCTCCTCCCCTTTTAACAGATAGTGGACCGCCGCGGTAATTCTATCGATCCTGTCTCTTTCGCTCTGATCCATCGCCTTTAGCTTTACTTTACCATTGCGCTGAAGCGGCAAACCCTGTCTCCGCTGGCCCAGCAGTCGATTTCCTTGACGGTAAAGTCCTTACCGGTGTAACTGCTGAGGATACCGGCGATAAAACCTTCATCGTACTCGCAAACCGTTTCATCGCTGACCGGCAAACCGGAGCAGTCAAGATCCTCTGCAACGGTAAAGGTAAATGTTAAGGATTCCATATCCGCTTTTTCAATTTTTAATATGCCGATCAGATAATCCTTAAGCTTTTTCTGCAAGTCTGCGACAAAGTGGTTGAAATCCAGGGACGTATCGAGGATCTCCTTGCAAAACTCCTCACCGGCTCGCCGGCCGGCATTTTGAAAGATTTCCTTGCCCTTTTCCACGTCAAACTGTCTGATAAGCTCGTCGCGCAGGGTGTATTGGAGCAGGCGATAACCTAAAACGGTGCAGTGCTGCCCTAAATTCGGGCGCCCCTCTTTAGGGTCTCCTAAATCGCGCCATGAAAATTTGTTGGTATCTCGTTCTTCATTAAACATTTTTCTCCCCCTCTGACGCCCCCCTCCCCCTTTGGGAAAAACGCTTGCCGACTCGAAACGGTAAAGGTATTGACGATATCCTGGTCAAATTTAGAACAGCGATGTGCACAGTGCCGCTCCCATCGGCAAGAAATGAATATAAAATCAAATTTTATACAAAGATTTATGTGATTGCAATAGAACTCCGGCGATAATACTTGGGCCAGCCTCGAGCCCCAGCACACAAAATACAGGGACGGGGTGACGGGAAATAAATCCATAAGCTCCCATAATGTTAGATCAATGCGGGCCCCATCGAATTCGGTCACCAAAAAACGGTCATTTATCTTTGACACCTTGCAACAAGGGGGCTATGATCCAGATTTATAAGAGTTTTTCCATCCCCCCCGCCGCCGGGAAAGGCCGCCGGCGAACACCAATGCCGATGGACAGGCCTGCCGACGGGAGTCAAAAATCCCTCAGCCGCAAGCGGCGCATTGTTCTTGACAAAATCAAGGATGCTTTGTTTTGATGATCTCCTAAAAATACCGTGATTTCTTTATGATCCAAGGTCAGAAAGCATCCAGCATGGCAACAGTGGTAAAATCAGGCCCGCCCAGGATTTTGGTTCTCTCGGCATTTCTTTTGATTCTGATCTGGGGATCAGCCGCCCTAGCAGAAGATGCTGTTTGCCAGTATTGCGGAATGAAACGATCGCAATACCCCCATTCCTGGGTGGTCATCACCCAATCGGACGACTCCGTAAAGATGGTATGTTCGGTCCATTGTGCGGCCATCGATATGGCGCTTCATACCCATAAACAGATCACTCAGATCACCGTGGCCGACTATAGGACCCATCGGCAGATTCCTGCAGAAAAAGCCTTTTGGGTAGTCGGTGGAGACAGGATCGGTGTCATGACCGCCCGTGCAAAATGGGCCTTTAAAACCAAATCAGATGCTCTCCTGTTTATAAAACACCATGGCGGAATCCTTGCTGTTTTCGATGAGGTTATCAAAGCGGCTTTCGAGGACATGTATCAGGATACCCTCATGATCCGTAAGAAACACCGGATGTTGAACCTGCGAAAAAATGCGTCCAAAAAGTGAAGACACATCTCCGACCGACCGCAAGGTTCCGCCGGTGCGAATCTATCTCACCATCAGCGGCATCGGCCTGCTAATGCTTTCCCTTGTCTTTTACGGCTACCTGCTCGGCGATCGTTTGGTTTCCCTGGACGCGCCTATGGTGAATGCCGTCACCCGAATCAAAATGGAAGCGGCCATCACCGGTCTGATGGTCGAAGAAGTCTTGTCAGACGGAATCGTAGGAGGACTTGAAGAAAGCTGGAAACCATTGGATACGGCTGTGACGGCGCTTCGGCGCTTGGTCGAGGAGCAGACCGATTGGAAATCATCCTTCTTTCCGTTTCAAAGACCCGGTTTTCAGAAAATCTTCAATGAAGTGGCAAATAGGAGAGCGGACTGGGGCGTCAAGGCAAACCGCCGGGCAAGTGAAGGAGACCAGTCCTTGGTACTGACCGATGCCAAGAAACAGTACCAGTCGGCGTTCTCAGAATTCATGACGGTCGTCGACCGGCTTGATTATCTTCTACGAAATAATTTAGATAGAAATACGAAACGGTTTCATCAAACCCAATGGGTCCTCATTCTCTTCTGCCTGGCGCTCGCGCTGCTTGCCGGCCTCGTTTTATTTCGCTTCGAGTCCCAACGCAGCCGTTATCTGCTGGAACTTCATCACACCGGTGACCGGCTTGCCGCGGAAGCGCAGGAGCACATGCACACAGCCCGAAAACTGGCCAAGAGAACCGAAGAGATGGAGCGCAGCAACAAAGACCTCCAGCAGTTCGCCTATGTCGCCTCCCATGATCTTCAGGAGCCGCTGAGAATGGTGTCGAGCTACGTTCAATTGCTGCAGCGGCGGTACAAAGGGAAACTCGATGCCGATGCAGACGATTTTATCGGTTTTGCAGTGGATGGCGCCATGCGGATGCAACACTTAATCCAGGGTTTGCTCTCCTACTCGAGGATCAACACCCATGGCCGTCCGCCCTCGGCCATCGATGTCGGCGATGTTTTGCGTCAGGTGCTCATCAATCTTCGGCTGGCCATTGAAGAAAGCGGCGCTCGGATCATCCATGAAGCCTTGCCGGTGGTGGAGGCCGATGCGACCCAACTGGTTCAACTCTTTCAGAATCTGATCGCCAACGCCATCAAGTTCTGCAGCGCGCTTCCGCCCCGGATTCATATAACCGCTGAAAAGGACACCCCTTATTGGGTCTTCTCCGTCCGGGACAATGGTATTGGAATAGATCCTGACTTTGCCGATCGAATTTTCACTATTTTTCAGCGGCTCCATTCCCGTACGGCGTATTCCGGCACCGGTATCGGGTTGGCGATCTGCAAAAGGATCGTTGAACGCCATGGGGGTTCGATCCGGGTAGTGTCCTCACCCGGTGCGGGTTCCACATTCTATTTTACCTTGCCGGTGCATCCTTCGGTTGAGGGACCTGCGCCATGAAAGGAAAACGATCCGAAATTCTGCTGATTGAGGACAACCCTGGCGATATTCGGCTGGTTCGTGAGGCGCTGGGTGAATACGGGATGCCCCATCGCTTGGAAGTCGTCGTCGACGGGGTGGCGGCCCTCGAATACCTCGGACGGGAAAAATCATCTTTGAAAGATTCCCTCCCGGACTTGATCCTTTTGGACTTGAACCTGCCAAAAAAAGACGGCCGGGAAGTCTTGACGGCGATCAAAGCGGATGCGGATTTGCGGCGAATTCCGGTGGTGGTGTTCAGCAGCTCGGAGGCGGCGGAAGATATCGTCGGCGCATATGACCAGCATGCCAATTGCTATATCTGCAAACCCCTGGATCTGGACCAATTTATACAGGTGGTGGGACTGATTGTCCGGTTCTGGATCGATGCGGTAAAACTGCCCACAAAGGTGGCCGAATGATCGAAAATATCCAAATCCTTCTCATTGAAGACAATCCAGGAGACGTGCGGCTGATCAAGGAAATGTTGTCCGAAGCCAACGCCGACGCCTGCGACCTCACTGTATTTGATCAGCTGGCCACAGCATACCCGGCCCTGGAACAAGGGGGGTATGATGTGGTGCTGTTGGATCTGACCCTTCCGGACAGCGCAGGACTGGAGACATTGTCGCGACTCCAACCGACTGTCGCCGCAACTGCGGTGATTGTTCTCACAGGTCTGAATGACGAGGCCGCGGCCATACAGGCCCTTCGGGAGGGTGCGCAGGATTACCTGGTAAAGGACCGCATGAGTCCTGAAGTATTGTGGCGCTCGATCCGATATGCCATCGAGCGCAAACGGGTGGAACTGAAATTGCTGGCCCGCGAGCGTGACCTGGAAAACCGGACCCGGGACCTTGAAGAGGTCAATGCAGCCCTCAAAGTGCTTTTACAACAGCGGGAAGGGGACAGGAAAGAGCTGGAAGAGCGCATCGTGGCCAATTTCCGGGAACTCGTGCGACCCTTGCTGGAGAAACTGGCAGCGAGCGGATTGAACGATCGGCAAAAGGCGTTTCTCGAGATGGCCGAAAGCGAGTTGGACAATATCCTGGCACCGTTCCTGCGCAAGGTGTCCGCCGGCCATCTTAAACTGACCCCCACTGAAATCCAGGTGGCCAATATGGTCAAACACGGTAAAAGCACCAAAGAGATCGCCTATCTCATGCATCTGTCTGTGAAAACAGTGCAGGTGAATCGCAACAACATCCGCAGAAAATTGGGCATCATCAATAAAAAAATCAACCTCAGGACCTACCTTCTCTCCGACCAATAGTATTTAGATTTTATAAGCATTATATACGTAATTTTCTAGTCTTTACTTTTCATATATAATACTAATAAGATCCTATTAATCTCATATAAGCGGGTCAACTTACGCGCAGCCGCCGACGACCCCAGCCCCGCGGGTGGCTTGGATTTCCGGCCTGGGGCCGGAAATCCAAAAACCCGTCATCGTTTGAATTGTTTCGACTTGGACTCAACCCGCAAATTGCAAGACCCGGGAGTTGTAATGAAAACGGTTTCTTATCTGATATTCATCTGTGTTCTATCGATTTTCCACACGGTACCAAGACAGGCAGCAGCAGAAGCGCCGCTTCCGGAACATGAACTCGAAGCGGTCAGCATCACGGCCACCCGAATGGAACGCAAGACCGCCGAGGTGCCGTCCAGCGTGGCAGTGATCGATGATGAGGCCATTGAAGAGACCAAGATGTTCAATGTAAAGGAGGTCCTCCGCAGTACGCCGGGTGTATTGATCGATACGAAAAATCAAGGTTATGACTCCCGCTTGCTCATCCGCGGCGCCGGTCTAAAGGCCCGCTACGGTATCCGGGATATCATGGTCCTGATGGACGGGGTTCCCATCACCGATCCGGACAGCATGACCCGGATGGACTTTATCGACACCCAGTTGATCGAGCAAATCGAAGTGGTCAAAGGCCCCAATTCCACCTTGTGGGGCGCCAATGCGGCCGGTGGTGTGATCAACATCGCCACCAAAAGCCCTTTTGAACGTGAAGGAGGAATCGCCAAACTGGGCATCGGCGACGATGCAACCCGCAATTATCACCTCTCCTATTCCGACAATGCGGCTGAAACAATCTACTACACCCTCAGCGGCAGTCGCCGGGAATCAAATAATTCCTGGCGGCGCTGGAATAAATTCGAAACCAACCAGGCCTCCTTCCAGGCAGCGGCCATGCTGGATGACGGGTCGACCCTTGAGAGCTATTTCGGCTATACGGAGGCGGATCTCCAACTTCCGGGGAAACTGGACGAGACGATGTTCGAGGAATACGAAAACTCAGGAGAGGCCATGGAGACTGAGGGACCGTGGCAATATTCCGGGCGATATTCAAAAATCCTCTTCGTCAATGCCAAATACACCAAAACAATGGGACCGTGGGAAGTGATCCCGCTGCTCTATCTCAACAAATGGACGCACTTGCATCCCGTGACCGGACGCATCAATGAAGCGGACACGATTACTTTCGGTGCGGATCTTCAGGTCAACCACCATCATCGATTCGATACGGCAAGCGGCGTACTCACCTTCGGAGGCACCGGCCGGTGGGACGATCAGAAAACCGATTACTTCCGGTATGCCGACTATGCCACTGCGCCGGGCGGGCGGATCACCGAAGTGCTGTCCGACCGCAAAGGGGATTGGATTGAATCCCAGGACCGCTGGGTGGAACTGTATGGCCTCTATGTCCAGGAATCGATTCGGCCCACCGACCGATGGATCGTTGACGCAGGTCTGCGATATGATGCCGTGAAAATGGAGATTACCGGCACGCGAATCGAGGCGTACAGTTACAGCACGGGACAATATATTCCCGCCCAAGACCCCGAGGATGTCAAAAAGACTTTCACCGGCCTCAGTCCCCGTCTCGGCATCACGTACAAGATCACCGAAGGCTTAAACGTATACGCCAGCTATTCCGAAGGTCTTCAAACCCCGACCGAAGGGGAGATCTCCGATAACCCGGCTTTAGACCCGGTCAGCGTCCAAAATTATGAAATAGGGCTCAAAGGGCGATCGGAACATTTCAGGTTTGATACTGCTCTCTATTACTCCCCGGTAGAGAACGAGGTGGTGCAGGTCATCGGACCGGATGGGCAAAGCGACTATGTCAATTCCGGTGAAACGGAAAAACGGGGGGTTGAGCTTTCCGGTGAATGGCTGGCGCCCTGGACATCTCTCAAGGGATTGGAGATCGGCGCCGCTTATTCCTATACCGACTATACCTTTAAGGAATTCAGCGAGCCGGTGCGCACCGGCCCCACAGTCATCAACATGGACCGCAGCGGGAACAGCCTGCCGTTTATCCCCCTGCATCAATATTCCTTTTACGGACGCTACCGCCATTGCTCCGGGGTCACCCTAAAGCTGGAAGCATTCACCTGGGGATCATATTTCATGGACAACGCCAATACCGAAAAGTACGACGGGTATGAATTTACCACCAATGCCATGGTCAGCTATGAGCACGGCCCCTACCGGTTATCCCTCAACGTGGACAATCTTTTCGACGACCGATACGCCGTGGAAGCCCAAAAAGATACCCAGGGCGTCAGGCGATACACCCCGGCAGCACCACGGACCTTCATGGTGCGGTTGGACTATCACTTTTAGAGGAGGCCACGGTGCGCATCAAATCGTTGATCGCCTTTTTCCTGGCAGTGCTTGTTTCGCTGGCCGCTGGAACACATCGATGGGGAGATTCCAGCCATGCCATCGGCCTTATGTCGGCAAACGGAGGAAAAACCCGTCATCCCTCTTTTCTGAAAAGCGGGTGGGATCGCTATACCCAGATCACCACAGCCACCGTACTGCCGCCGTATCATGGAGATGTGAGCGTTGCCCTGGAAGGCTATCCATCTCTGGATTACGAAATCCGGCTCTCAGCACCGGTGGTCGATCTCGGGATGCACCGACTGCCCGTTTTCAAGGACAATATCCTGTATGATTTGCAGCCCAAGGACCGGCTAACGCTTTGGGTACATATGCGGACTTTCCCAAGGGACCCGGTTTGCGGAATGGCGGTACGGGAGGGCGATCTATCCCTCAACCACAAGGGGCATACCGTTTACTTCTGCGCAAAGGGCTGCCTTGAGCGATTCAAGGCCGACCCGGAACGATACAAAAACATTAAAGGTCCGCAGGGGAGGTATGATCTGGCCTTTTATGACACGCGAACGGGACAGTCGGTGCTCAAAGTACCCCTTATCTTCAAAAGCAAGGAGGAGCCCCCCGATGCATCATGCGCACATCAATAAGCCTGGTGTCCTGACCCGCCATCGCTATTGGATCATGGCGCTGGCCCTGGTCTTGTTTCTTCCGCCGCTATCATTTCTATTCCAGTTTACAGGGGATAGCAATTTTTGCGGTACCTGGTGCCCCAGAATGTTCTTTGTCTGGCGAAAAGGCGCCGGACTGGACGCTTATTTCATGGGCTACCTTCGAAGCTTCATGGGCGCCGCCCTGGTCTTAGGCATCCTGGCCACCACTTTCTTTTTCGGTCGCTATTGGTGCAGCCACCTGTGTCCCATCGGCGGTGCCATGGAGATGGGAAGCCGGCTCGTTCCCAAATTCCTGAAAATCGACTTTTCCAGGGTTCCCGCCGTCCCGCTGCGCTACGGCTATCTGGCGGTTTACTTCGGCGCCGCCGCGCTGGGGATCGGCAGCCTCTGCTGCGGATACTGCAATTTCGCAACCATTCCCCGGCTGTTCGGGGCTCCGTTTTCGGGCGCTGACCTGGCCTATTTTCTACGCACCGCCGGCCTGATCAATCTCGGACTGGTGCTCTTGCTGGGGGTCTTCGCCAAAGGCGGACGGGCTTACTGCAATCTGCTCTGTCCCATCGGGGCGCTGGATGCGCTGGTCAACCGCTTCGGCTTTCGGTGGGGCAAACGGGTGGTCGTAGCCGCCTCCAGGTGCACCGGGTGCGGGCAATGTTTGGATCGATGCCCCACCTGGGCCATCGATATGCCGGAGAAAACCGCCCGCATCGACGCCCTTTCCTGCATGCCCTGCGGTGCCTGCGAAAGCGCCTGTCCCACACGGGCCATCCGCTGCCAAAAATCCCAAGTGAATCCAGCGCCGAAAGTGAGGACCGCCTATGAAAAAGCTTAGCCTTAAATTACGCTACGGTTTGATCGGGGCTTTGGGCGGTTTGGCCGGCCTGCTGCCCCTTGCCCGATGCAATGGGCATTGCACTGCGTGTTTCGGGTGCGCCGGCATCGGTCTGCCCATCGTCCTGGTCTTGATCGGTCAGAAGGTCAGGGGCGGCAAGGAGGAATCCGATGGAAAAGTATAAAGCGCTGGTCGACTATGGTGTGATCGGGTTTCTGCTCCTGATGAGCATTGTGGCCTTGTCCATCGCCACGGAGCGGTTCATCGTCTACCGCCGCATCCGCATGGATCGTTACCCGGACAAAAAATCACTGGAGCTCAGGCTTTCGGAAAAACTTCACATCATCGCCACCATCGGCAGCAACGCACCGTATATCGGACTGCTGGGCACTGTGATGGGCATCATGATGACCTTCTACACCATGGGCACTGAGGGGTTTATGGACACAGGCAAAATCATGGTGGGCCTGGCCCTGGCCTTGAAAGCCACGGCCGCGGGGCTGGTGGTGGCCATCCCATCCATTATCGCCTACAACCTGCTTCTGCGCCAGGTCAAAGTACTTCTCATGCAATGGGAGATCGATCATGGAAGAAAAGGCGTTTGATTACCTCAATGTCATTCCGCTGGTGGACATCATGCTGGTGCTACTGACCATTGTGCTCACCACCTCCACCTTTATAGCGTCCGGGGCCATTTCCGTCGATCTTCCCAAAGCTGAAACCCCGGCATCCCAATCGATCGAATCCCAAACCATCGAGATCGATCGGGACGGACAAGTCTATTTCAATGCGGCAGCGGTCACCCTTATCGATCTGGAAACCGCGATGATGGACCTGGACCGCTCGGCAATGATTCTGATCCGTGCTGACCGGTCTGTCTCCCTCCAATCCTTTGTGGATGTTCTGGATCTGGTCAAAGCCATTGGCTTCACCAAGGTGCATTTGCAGACGGAATACCAGAGATGAAGACGCAGTGGGTTGGGATCTGTGTCTCCTTGGCCGTACATGGGATGGCCGCATTACTCCTTTTCAATCTTAGTCAAGGGTTTTCATCGGAGAGCAGACCCCTGGTGTTCGACCTGAGCTTCGAAGCGGCCGTCCCGTTGGGCAAAGATAGCCCCTACCATCTGCCGCATCAATTATCGCAGTTGGGAATTCCAAACAGGGATAAAGAAGCGATCCCTTCGCTTCCTGCAGAAAATGCCCTCGATTCCGCCGATACCGAACCGCAGCCGGTCTCCACCGGGCCGCCTTTATTGCACCCAGGGAAAGCACAACCTGTCAAAAACGATCCGCCCCCTTTACCCCGACCTATTAAGCAGGAAAGCACCAAACCTGAACCGCCATCACCATCTGTGGCATCCAAGCGGCCGGAACCGGAGATTCGGAAAAGACGGCCGGAACAACGGCGTGAAGAAAAAGACCTGCCAGCTCTGCCAGAGCAGATAGCGTCGCCACCCCGGGAGTCCGAAAAGATGCCCGCATCACCGGAACCGGCTTCGGCAAAAACCTTTGGCGAAAAGAAAAACGCCCGAACTGCCCGGAACAAATCCCATGGTGACCGGCTGTCCCGATCGGCAACCGCCAGCGAGGATTTTTCCTCCAAGCTAAAGATCGGGCCGCCGGATCCTGGGGGAGGGGGACTTTCAGGTGAATTTGGCGATACCCACTCGGGCAAAACAGCAAACAATGGAGAGAATGCCTATCTCAACATACATTTTGGTTTTATCCGCCGGCGGCTTAGACAATCCCTTTGCTACCCCAGGACTGCGCGCCAGCGCGAATGGACCGGAAAAGTCCTGATTGCCTTCACCATCCAACCAAACGGCAAAGCAGACCGCATCGAAATCAGAAAAAGCTGCGGTATCCCCCTTTTGGACAAAAGCGCCCTATCCACCGTTCGTAACGCTAGTCCCTTTCCCAAACCGCCCACCGCTGTCCGAATCATCATCCCCATCCTCTACCAGTTGAATTAGAATAATTTAAGATATTACGCATTCACGCCGATAAACGATCAGTTGCCGTAATCGGTTCGGCGTTGACTTCACCAGAATGTGTGCCGCAGCAAGTCTGCGGATACAGGTATGATTGAAAGATCAAAATGATATTCAAAGGAGATTTGAGCAAATACCATCCGGTCGATGCCATGATGTTTCTGTCCCAGGCGGCGCTGGACGGCGTCCTGTCCATCGCCGACCAGGAGTGTCTCATTGCCCTCACCTTCAAAGCCGGACGCCTGGCCGACGCCCAATCGGGCAGCGGTGACAGCAAGATACTGCGATGTCTGCGCCACAATGGACACCTGAACGATTCCCAGATCCGCCAGATTCAGCAAATCCAGAGAGAGACAGGGCTTTCGGTACGTCAGATTCTGAGCAAGCTTGAATTCTTCCCATTGGCCGAAGTTCGATCCATTCTGGAAATCGGCATATCAGAGGTCTTGCGTCAGCTCTTCCTTCTGGACCATGGCAGTTTCAATTTTACGGAAACGCCGGTGGAAGACGATGGCGCCCGGATCTCCCTGGACACGACCAAAATCGCGCTGGCCATCCTGCATCAGGCCGATGAACACAGGGACTTTATTAAATCCATTCTCACCGTCGAGCGGCCCGTCCAGGTCACACATGACCCGCCGGCAGTGAAGGATCTGACGCCGTCAGGGCAGCTGATCCTCAAACTGGCAGAAAGGCAGCCATCGGTCGGCGAATTGCTGGACAAGGCCCCGTTCTCCAGCCATGAGATCCTGCAGCACATTCAACAATTTCTGGACCAGGGCATCCTTTCCCTGGGGACTGCCCGACATGCCTCCCCCCCTTCTGCGGCGCCGGTCCTTGATCCGATGTTTTCGGCATTTAAACACGCCCTTAAAAACCTGCTCGGCAACCACGACGTTCTGCCCCGGCTCGAGGCCATGATATCTTTCGGCAAGAGCTATTATGACGACATGCTGATTCTTACGGCAAAGCAGGGTGAGTTCATTCACTGTAAAATCATAAAGATAGATCCCAAAACAGGGCTCGTTCAAAAATCGAAAAAAGGCCGCTTAGGTCAAGTGGACAGCGATCCGGTTTTTTCCACCGTTCACCGCTCAGGGATCGCTTTTTTCGGCAAAGCCTTTCCATGCCCTCTGGTGGATCAGTTCGTCGCGCCACGCCCCACCGGCGAATGCGCCGTGATCCCGATGCTGAGCAGCCCCAAAATCTCCATTTTCCTGTATGCCTGCACTTCAAAAAGTTTCTCAGGACTTTCCCCCCACCACTATATGGAACTGCTCACCTGGATCATTGCACCTTCTGCAACGGCCGCGGCATCGCAACTGGCCAACCGGGACTTGGACACCGGTCATAAAGAATCCCCTGCCGTCGCACCAGATGAGGAGGAAAAACGCATCGCAAAGATGGTGGACCGCATCCGCGATCTGCCGCCGCTGCCCACTTTGGTCTCCCAGATATTGCAGACGCTTTCCAACCCGGATACCCCTTTGGAAGAGATCGAGGCGATCATCAGCAAAGATCAAGCCCTGGTGGCCAAACTCATTCAGGTCGGCAATTCGGCCCTTTACGGCGGCATGCAGAAAGTCGCTACCCTGCGGCAGGTGCTGACACGGCTAGGGCTCAAAACCATCCGGAACCTGGTGGTGACCGCATCCACGCGCAGCTTTTTTATCAACAATCGCAAAGGCGTTCGCCTGTGGGGGCAAAACCTCTGGCAACATGCCGTGGAGTCGGCGCTGGCGGCTCGCCGCATCGCCGAAACCATTGGCTACCCGGAGCCGGAGGAAGCATTTATCGGCGGACTGGTCCACGATATCGGCAAACTGGTGATACTGATGCTTTTCGCAGAGTCCTACAGAGAGATTCTGAAATTGAAAAAGGTCCATCAGATGGCCACCATCCCCGCCGAGGTCGAAGTACTCGGCTGCAACCACGAGCGCATCGGACGTCTCCTTCTGGACCGCTGGAACATGCCGGACAGCGCAAAGGCATGCGCCGAGTATCATCACCGCTATGGGCAGTGCGGGACCCATGACAGCCTGGTGGCCATCGTGGCCTACGCCGATCTTCTGAGCCGTCAGTACGGCGCCCATCCGGAATCCCT
>JARRKU010000102.1:0-50597 GCA_037387725.1 Desulfobacteraceae bacterium | reverse complement strand
TGTTTCCGTCCAGCGGCTTGCATTTGAAATAGAAAGGAGTCCCCGCATACGCTGGCGTTTTATTATGAATCTTCACGGAAACCGTGACATATTCCTGGGTGTGCGGTTGCGTTGGATCTGATTTCACTGAAAGGATATCGTAGTCTATCAAGGCCAGGTTGTCTTTGATCTGGGACCCGGCCCTTTGTATGCTTGGTTTTATTGCCGGCTTTAACTGTTGACGGCCGGCTTTTTTGGGCGGCTGTAACTGTTCCTTGCCGACTTTCTTGGGCGGCTTTAACTGTATCTTTGGCTGGACCGTAAAGGAAAGATACTTTTTGTTATTGGTTTCATTGGATTCCTTGACGATGTTTTGACTGTCCGCCTGAGCGCTTATCTTAAAGGTTCCTGCAGGCCATTTTTCCGCCGACATGGACGGCCATGAGAGAGAAATCGATTTGCCCGGATTAAGAGCAGAAAGCGCAAGCACGCCATTGATCGAAGAGGGACTGTTGCCCCCGGAGAGCGATGTGCAGCGTATCTGAATTTTGCAGTTCCGGGATGCGGCTTTACCCTTGTTGACCACGATAATATTCAAAATGGATGTCCTGCCCACGGTGTCTCCCTGCCTGGGCGTCTTCGACCATTTCAAAGGCTTTAATTCCAGATCGGGCTTTTCACCCCCTGCCGGCGCAATCGATGGGGTGTTTGCTTTTTTCTTGAACAAGGTCTTTGCCGCTGCACCGGAAAAAGGCGCATTTACAAGCAACAATATCACTGCCGCCACCAAGATCCATAAAATTAGTCTGAGCCCCTTCATAACCGCTCCTTTGTCGTCAACCGTTAGCGCTGTCGTTTTACAAGCCTTTTGCCGTCGCTTTCATGCAACTATAGGGTCAATTGTCAGTCATTCTCTCATAGTATCGGGTAGCCGGAAATGGAAAAAAGGTTCATCTAAATTCGCGTATGGAATTAGGAACCAGGAACATACTGCGCCCCTCGTTTTCGCAACTGAATCATTCGGCCAAAAGAAGTATCTTGCCGATATGCGCACTGCTTTCCATCAATTGGTGCGCCTTGGCCGCATCCTGCAGGGCATAGCGGGCTGCGATCACGGGCTTGATGTCGCCCCGTGCGATCAGGGGCCAGATATGGTTATGCAGCGCTTTGGCCATCGCCGCCTTTTCTTCAGCGCTTCGCGGACGCAGTGCGGAACCGGTGAGGGTCAGGCGCTTGAAAAGAACCGGCATCATGTCAACGTTTACCCGCGATCCTTTCAAAAAGGCGATATGGACAATGCGCCCGTCCAGGGCCGCTACCTTAAGATTGCGCTCAATATAGTCGCCGCCGACCATATCCAGAATCACGTCGACACCCTTCCCATGGGTTGCCCCTTGGATGACCTCCACAAAATCCTGTGTGCGGTAGTTGATGGCGATATCGGCACCCAGTCGGCGGCACGCCTCGCATTTTTCTTCATTGCCGGCGGTGATGAATACCTTTGATCCTTTCGATTTGGCCATCTGAATGGCCGTTGTACCGATGCCGCTGCTCCCGCCGTGCACCAGCAAGCTTTGCCCCGCTTTCAGAGCGGCGCGGTCGAAGACATTGGTCCAGACCGTGAAAAAGGTTTCCG
Organism: Desulfobacteraceae bacterium; assembly: GCA_037387725.1. Classification (GTDB taxonomy): domain Bacteria; phylum Desulfobacterota; class Desulfobacteria; order Desulfobacterales; family Desulfosarcinaceae; genus JARRKU01. The sequence continues at coordinate 48,982 of JARRKU010000102.1, read as the reverse complement.
GAAGCGCCGCCGCATCCGCCACCGATAGATTTACGGGCACCGGCAGGCATTGTCCGGCGGGCACGGCGACGTACTCGGCATAGCCGCCGCCGTTGGTGAGGGCGCACACGCTTTGGCCCGCATCAAAACCGGTCACCCCATCACCGACTTGCGCGACTTCCCCCGCCACTTCGAGTCCCAGGATGGGCGAAGCCTTTGGCGGCGGCGGATAAAGGCCCTGGCGCTGCAGGATGTCCGGCCGGTTTACACCGGCGGCATGCACCCTGATCAATAGTTCTCCGGCCTTTGGATCCGGTTTCGGGCCGCTCTTCACGGTCAGGACTTCCGGCCCGCCGTAATCAGAAATATCAATGTACTTCATCGCCAAGTCCTCCTTTTCATGTGGGCCTCTTTGCCAAGTTATTTGATCATAATAGGAGGTATTGGGAACATAGGTCAAATATGCCGTTCTTTTATCGGAAGCCGGGCGCCGGGGACATCCGATACCCCCCCGCAGCCGGCCGGTGCGCTGCTCCACCGCGTCCAGGATGGCGCCGGGAGAGCATCAGCCCGCTCATGGCGGCGATGTCGTCGGCCAGGATGCGGTCCGCAGACAGATGGGAGATGTGCTGGCGGATGGTTTCGTAGGCGGCCATGCTGCCATGGCCGGGTTTGAGATGGGTGAACAGGCTCAGGGCCTGGGCGGCGCAGAGCAGTTCGATGGGCCACTACATGCTCGGCGTTGGCCACAATCTCCCGGCACTTGCGCGCGGCGATGGTGCCCATGGAGACATGGTCTTCCTTGTTGGCCGAGGTGGGGATGGAATCCACGCTGGCCGGATGGGCCAGCACCTTGTTTTCCGACAGCACACCAGGGCCGCCGCCGTATACTGGGCGATCATGAAACCGGAATGGAGCCAGCCGTCGCTGACCAGAAACGCCGGGAGCCCGCTGAGCATGGGATTGACCAGGCGCTCGATGCGCCGTTCGGCGATGTTGGCCAGTTCAGCCACGCCCAGAAAAGCCCGTATAGACGCCCCGGGGCCTGGCACCACATTATCGTGCGCGGGATCGAGCGACGCAAAATATTCGATGACAACCAGGAGAGAAATGACTTTCTATCGCGCCTTGGCGATATTTTGGAACAGACACAGACGGCCTGTTATGCCTGGGCCCTGATTCCCAATCACTTTCACTTATTGCTGCGCACGGGTGCCTGTCCGGTCGCTACTGTCATGCGGCGGTTGTTGACCGGGCATGCCATCAGCTATAACCAGCGCCACAATAGACACGGCCATCTTTTTCAAAATCGGTATAAGTCCATTCTTTGCCGGGAAGACACCTATTTTTTAGAGCTTGTGCGCTATATCCATCTGAATCCTTTGAGGACCCGGCTGGTCTAGGATTTAGATGCTATGGACAAGTATGCCTTTTCAGGCCATGGGGTCATCATGGGAAAACACCAACACCCCTGGCAGCACAGCAAGCAGGTGTTGGCCTGGTTCGGAAAACGGGTCAATACGGCCCGTCGCCGGTACAGGACCTTTGTTGCCAAGGGCGCCGACCAGGGCGAGCGCAAAGATTTGACCGGCGGCTGGTTAGACGTCAATGCCATGCGAAAGGCCAAGGCGCATATGAAAAGCGATGAGAGAATATTAGGGGATGGGGATTTTGTCGCTCAAATGCTCGCACAAGCCAACGAAACGCTGGAGCGAAAATATGCGTTGAAAGCTGGTGGCGTGGATATTGACGTCATTGCCGAGAGGGTTTCCCAAATCATGGGCATGCCGGTTGAAGATCTTTGGATGGAGGGCCGATATCGACGTCTTGTCGCCGCCCGCAGCCTGTTGTGCTTCTGGGCCGTACGCGATCTTAGTGTCCGCATGGCCTCGCTGGCCCGCAAATTGGGCATTTCAACCGCGGCGGTAAGCAAGTCGGTGAAGCGTGGTGGTGAAATTGTCAAAAAAGAAGGGTATAAACTTATATAAGTTAATAAGTTAAGGGCGTCCCCGTCCATACGTCCATTCGTCCATATGAAAGCGCCCTTCCTTTGCAGGAGGGGCGCTCTTCTTGTTTTATGGAAAAGGATACTACCGAGAGGTTTAACCGAGCCCTTCTCAAACTGTGGGATGCAATTTCTCTTTCCCGCAATGGGGTTTACAGACACTTGGTCTGTTCGCACCAGATCGGCTTTGTCCCGGCAAGCGATTCCACAGACGATAGATGATCGGCCTGGTCTATCACGATACCCTGCTGGAAGGCATCTACCTGCGTCTGCCAGATTGGCGCAGTGTTTGCGACATTTGCCTCGCTCGGCTGAGTGCTCGTGCTCGACAGCGTCGATTCTTTTGCAAAATTGTGCCAAATCGGCTGTTCACCGGCTGCAACGCTCCCGGCGGCGACAATACCAATGGTAAACAACAGGGTGACTGCAAGAAAATATTTTGTATATGATTTCATAGCGCATCTCCTTTTGCCATGTCCTTGTAAAATTGACTCGAAAATCCAAGCTTAATCATTATTTCAAATTCTCATGCACTTAACCTTCGGTCGTTCGCCTCTCTTAAACCTGACAGAAAGGCACTATTTTTTTCATTTAAATATCGGACCGAGCTCCGACATGTTATCGTGATTTCATTGACCGTGGCTGATCTATTAAGAAATCCATCGGATACCTCAGCTGGAGGATTCATTTCCACATCATCATGGGCTATTGCCCGTGTTGCGTTTCACATATTCGCCATAGCTGACGGACTTATAGCTGTTCGTATAGATATATTGCAGCAACGTCAGCAGACGCTTGCTTTCGATGTATCCGGGCCAGCGTGCAAGGCTTTCTCCCCTTGGCGACAGGAACCGCAGATCGGGCACGCCTTGTATGCCAAATTGGGCAGCCAGTCTAAGCTCCTTATCGGTATTGACTCTGACGGGCGTATAGTTGGTGTTCAAATAAGTGATGACGCCCGGATCGGTGAAGGTTTTCTTCTCCATTAGTTCACAGTAGCGGCATTCGTCTGAATATAAATACACAAAGTACTTACGGCTGCCGTCATTGCGGTTGCGGGCATCGGCATAGGTGGACCAGTCAATCTTCTCCGACGTGCCGGGATCGGCTGAGACCAGGTGCGGTACCACTAGCATCAAAACAAACAGGATAATCCAAATACGCATTCTCATGAGGGCCTCCTCCAAACGAATAAACACCAGCGCAGCTTGCCGCACAACAGCACAACCCCTGTGGCTTTCAACTGCACACCAGCCGCCGGGCGGACAAGGCGCAACGCCTTGACGGTCCTGCGTGTAAAAACTGTCTTTAAATGTAAGGGTTTTTTATGGTTATGCAAAGGTGATTTTCCGGGTATTGGCATCGGTTCGGCCGAGAGCAGCTTCTTAGGCAACAGCGAAGCCTTTGCAAAGCTCGACGCCACCTATCTGGGCGGCAGCAGTTCCGAATTTGGTTTCGGCATTGCTTTGGATGGCTGCGATCATGCCTACGTGGGCGGTTTCACCTCATCGGCGGACTATCCGGGGGTGGGCCGGGAACTGCAGACAGCACGTTCAACGTGGAAGAGGCATTGGCGGCTAAATTGACGATTAATCCTCCCAATCAGCTGCCGGATTGTAATCAGGCCAAACCGAGTAGGCATAGACTGTGATTTCCTTTCCATCAGTGAGTGCCGATTGAGATTGTCCATATGACCGAGGAGGATGGCGATCCTGTTACCGTGATCATTGACTGCAACTATCAGGACGAACCGCTCACGGGCGCGGCAACAGGCCCTTCTGCTGTTTATCATAAGCGACGAGCGCATTTTAGACAGCAGCAATTTCTATTTTTAACCGTTTCTAGTAAAGTAACAGGTCCGGCCCCAAGTGTTTCATGACAGCTTTGCGCCACTGAAGGTAGACGATCCGATTCATGAACTCGATAGGATTATAATCATCGGAGCAAATCAAAGCCTTTTTCCAACCGTCAATCGATACGCTGTAAGAGGCCAGACGACGCAGTGCGGCCTGGGAGGGAATAGTGTGGCCGCTGCCAGCCACAAACACAATGTTCGAGGGCGCTTGCCGGGGCGCTTTGAAGAACGCCCGACACCAGTCGTAGTTATACTTCAAAGTAGCATAAACGCTTGCACCGGCAAAACGTTGTGGACCTTCAACATATCCGAAAAAGTCTCCCATCCGTTTCTGTTATTTTGATGCGGGCAGGATTAATGGAAAAGAACTTTTCAGCCACAAAAATGATTTTTTTGTCAATTTCCACAACATCGACAAGGATGTTGTCTTTAATTAGGGCATGAACGATATTACCGCCGCCTAGTCCGATGACCAGGGCGTTTTTTGCATTCGGATGAAAAATGCGCACAGAATCGCGGATGGTTTCAATATAGCTGGGCAATGCTTCATGCGTAAGGTAATTCTCACCGGATTGAGCAACCCCGTCCACCAGCAAGATGCGCAGATCTCGCTGTTGGGTGACTTTGATTTCGCCATAAAAGCTATTGGTCTTATAGAGTATCTTTCTTTCTCCAGTCTGCTTTTGGCTCGAAGTGGCGGCAAGATAACATAACAACGTGGCAGCGGAGATACAGGTCAGCACAAAAAATGAGTATCGTTTTCGTTTAGAAACCACTGCATATGCGGCCGGCATGATCAGAAGTGTTGTACCCAATACAAACAAAATTGTGCTGATATGATAATTGGGGATCATGTAGAAGCCGATATTGATGGTGCCGAAAAAACTGCCTAACGTTGATACGGCGTATAGCAAGCCGACCCGGGCCCCCAATTTTTCGAACTGCTCCGTAAACAATTTGGCTGCATAGGGGCTGACAATGCCTAGTAGAAAAAGGGGGGGACCGAACAACATCATACTTCCCATCAGCACGCCGCCGCGCACATCGAACTCGCCCGAGTAAATCAGCACAGGGTTCCTGATGACCGGAACAAGGAAGATGAATACACCTGCAGTAAGAATCGTCTTAAATAAGAACTCCGGATGGCCATTGGCATCCGCCCACTTTCCACCGATCCAGTATCCTGTGGACAAGGCCAGCAAGGTTACGGTAATCAGGGCCGACCACACGTATATGCCGACACCGAAATAGGGGCCCACGACCCTCGTTCCGACGATTTCCAGCATCATTACTACATTGCCGGTAATAAAGATCGTAACGAGCAGCATCCAGCGTGGCGCGGGTTTGTTCTTTTGGGTGTTTTTTCTATTTTTAGTTTTGTTTTTCACGGGCATTATGGTTGGTCTTTATCTAGAAGCTATCTCAAAAAACGGAATTTGGTCCAAGGTGTAGGCGGGGCCGGGTTTCAAACCGCTGGCATACTGTAGTATGTTGAGGATGTAAACCCGGCACCAACACCCAGATTGAGCCGAAATACTTTTTTGAGATAGCTTCTAATTAAAATTAAAAGGCCAGCTTTCTCCCCCTCTCCGACGTTATGTAGGATAAGAACTTTCTATTTTCAGACGCAAGTATGTCAAAATGATGGTAGTGTGTCAATATCATTATCAATACAGCATGTTGTACATAGTGGGAATAGGCAAGTGGCAGCTGTCAGCACATTGTTGTCTACCCCGGAACATAAAAAGGGATTCGCTCTTGCATGTACTTCAGAAAGACAAATTTTCAATGTGATAGTGTCATCTGGCCTCCAGGTGCTATGTCCGCTACGAACAATCCTTAGGAGTGTCAATTACGAGATGCATAGAAGTGGTAGCGTTAAACGGGCTTGAGAATCTGGTATCCACCATCGTAGAAGCCTTCGCCATCCGCCTGCAGCAGACCGTGATAATTCTCAAAAAGCCAGCCCCAAAGCGGAGCGATGGTGTTCAAGGTATCTCCGGCGTCACTGCCTTTCCAAATAATGCGGACAACCAGCATCAGCTTTGCATTCTTGAGAAGATTGATCACCTCAACCTTATCGCCCACACATTCGTATTCCACTTCTTCGATCAGATCTGCAATCTCTCCATCGAGCTCCTCCGGATCAAGGCGTATGATTTCCATTTCACCATACAATTCTCCACCATGCCTCAGCTCGGCCCATTCACATTCCCGGTCCCACTCTGTGAAGTCAAAACCCGAATCGATGCCTCTCAAGCCGGAATGAATATCATCGAATGTCAAATCTTTTTCATCATCGATGATGTATCTGATATGATGTCCCATATTCTATCTCCATTTCTCCGGCCATTGTTGCGGGAAGAAATAGCAGTCGACCCTGGTCGGCCCTATCCCAGGCCGCCTATACTGACGGAGTGGAAAAGATCACTCAGCGAATTTAATAGCCATGGAAGGTTCCATGGTGCGTGTATTCCATGTTGCGTGCATGCGTGTCAAGAAAGTTAAGGGAAATCCGATAGAAGCGCATCGATCAACGCGGGTAAAGCTTCCTGCTTTTTTATCATCTTTTTTTGAAAGTACAGCGGCAATGCTAATATTGCTTGCAATATGGCGCAGGGTAGAACATATCAAAAATATGGAAACGACAAATAACGGATATGCTGAAAAATGATGAAAAGATACGCCGTCTTATATTCGTGGGCCGCCATCGGCCTGGCCGCACTGCTGGTCGGCGCCGCCGACCTGAAAAACGAGAACGCGGTTAAAGTCGAACGACTGTTGAAGCAGATCGAAAAACACCACGGCCGGGGCGGTCACCGGAACCAAAAAGCCGTATTGACTGAAAGGCAGTTGAACGATTACATCGGCTATCGGCTGGCCCGGGAAAAGGACACTCCAATCTCGCTGCTAACTGTCCGCCTGCTGGAAGCCAACCATGTCCAGGGGAAAGTCGTACTCGATGCGCGCCAGTTGAACCTTGACTTGTTTTTCGGCGAGACTTTGGATTTCGATTTCAAAGGCCTGCTCCACTCCCGGAATGGTACGGCCAGGCTCAAACTCGGCACCCTGCTGCTTCACGGCAGGCCTGTGAGCCCCCAAGCGATGGATTTGGTGATCGGCGCCATAGCGCTATACAGCGGCGCACAGCCTTCCCGTGCCGACGATTGGTATTCGCTGCCCAAAGGGCTTGATCGGATCATCGTTAAGCGCGGTAAGGCCGATCTGTTCTATTAGCGACTCCATTTCGTATTGCAGACCTGCCGATTTGGTACTAAAAGACACCCCATGGTAACAGATACCCTTTGTGACATTCTGGTCATTGGCGGCGGACCTGCTGGATCCACAGCCGCATATCTGTTGGCTTCGGAAGGATATGACGTGCTTTTGGTGGACAGGAGTCCTTTCCCCCGCCACAAGCTTTGCGCCGGCCTGCTCACATGGAAAAGCATCGAGCTCATCCGGTCCATTTTCCACCTGTCGCTTGCGGAACTCGTTGCCGAAGGTCTTATTTCCTGTAAAACCAGCGACTATCGTATTTTTTTCCAAACGTCACAGATTGCAGGCGGCAGCCTCGACTATCCCTTCCATTTTGTGGAGCGCAGCACATATGACCAATTTTGGCTGCAGGTAGCAGCCAGGGCCGGCGCCCGCACCCTAACCGGCCATGCCGTCTGCTCTATCGATTCCAATTCGGCTATCGCCACGCTTACCAACGGCACCCGCATACAGGCCCAAACTATCATTGGTGCTGACGGCGCAACAAGCTTCACGCGACGATCTTTATTCAACGGGCGTCGTGAAACCCGGCATTGGAAGAACCATCTGGCCATGACCTTGGAAACCCGCCTTGACCCGGTGCCCGGACATACCCCTCATGATGCGGCGGCCCTCTATTTCGGCTTCGTCCCCTGGGGGTATGCCTGGTCGTTTCCCGGCCGGAACGGTCACACCGTTGGCATCGCCAACCTTTGGCGAAAGAGCCGTCAACCGACCGGAGCGGCATTCAGCCGGTTTTTGACCGCCGCCGGTCTAAGCGATTGCCCCATGCTACCCCTTGGCAGCCATCCCCTGCCCATGGGCAACTATCTCGATCGGCCGGGCTTTGGTCGGGTCCTTTTGGTGGGCGATGCTTGCGGCCTTGCCGATCCGCTGCTGGGCGAGGGCATATATTACGCCCATCGCAGCGCCCAAATCGCCGCCCAGTCCATTATCCAATGCCGTCCCGGATCCGCTGCGTTGCCGGACACCTATCGTCGCTCCCTGGCCGGGCAACTATTGGGAGAGTTTCGCTGGATCAAGGCATTCCGCAATATATTACATATCGGCGGTGTTCGGATGCGCTACCGTGACCTCATGTTGTTAATGCGGGTCGCGCCCAAACGGCTGGAAGCCGCAGTTCACGGGCAAATCCCATTTTCACGATTGATTTGGCCCTTTAAACCCTGAACATCTAGTGCTAAATTAGATTATTGCACCCTATCGTTGACCCGGTTTTGGATTCAAATTATGTTGACATCAATTGTTCTGTGCTAACCAAAGGATGCATTTGAGTGCACATTCAGCTTGACGATATCCTACCGTTCGTGCCCTGGGTGCGACGCTACAAGTTGCACCATTTAAAGGCTGATCTGTTTGCCGGCTTGACAGTGGCCGTCGTGGCGCTGCCCCAGTCCATGGCCTATGCTCTGATTGCCGGCCTGCCGGTGGAATACGGGTTGTATGCCTCTATTGTTCCCACCATCATCGGATGCCTGTGGGGCAGTTCTGCCCAGTTGATTACCGGCCCCACCACCACAGCCTCCCTGCTGGTGTTTAGCGCTTTGAATGGCATGGCAGCGCCCGGCAGCGCCGAATTCATCCAACTGGCTCTGCTGCTGGCGGCCATGGCAGGTGTCATCCGGTTGGCAATGGGTTTCGCCCGTCTGGGCGCACTGCTCAATTTCGTCTCCCATTCCGTGCTGCTGGGGTTCACGGCCGGTGCCGCGGTGCTGATTGCTTTCAAGCAGCTCCCCGGATTGCTGGGCATTAAGATCTCCCCCGGCGGCAGCTTTGTCGGCTCCCTGCTGGAGTTGCTGAGCCGGTTGGGAGAGATCGAACCGGCGACCGCGGCCCTCGGACTGATAACCGTGGGTGTCATTCTGGTGCTCAAGCGCTGGCGACCGAATTTTCCGGGCACGCTGGTCGCCATGATTCTGGTGGGTGTGCTGGTGGCCGTATTTCAACTGGACCAGCGCCATGTGAGGGTGGTGGGGGCCATCGCCGGCAGCCTTCCTCCGTTGAGCACCCCTGGATGGACGGCCTTCGGACAGGTGGGACGGCTGGCTCCGGCCGCTCTGGCCATCGCCATACTGGGGCTCATGGAAGCCATGACCATAGCGCGCACCATCGCGGACCAGACCCGCCAGAGGTTGAATGTGAACCGCGAATTCATTGGCCAGGGACTGGCGAATCTGGCGGCTGCTATGTTCAGCGGATATCCATGCAGCGGTTCGTTTACCCGATCGGCCGTCAATTTTCGCTCAGGCGCAAAGACGCCTGTCAGCGGGATATTTTCGGGTTTGGCGGTCGCCGGGGCTATTCTTCTGGCCGGTCCTTTTGCAGCCAAACTGCCCCTTTCGGCCCTGGCCGGCGTCCTCATCGTAGTGGCGTATCAACTTATTCGGGTGGACGATATCCTGCGCACCATCAGAGCCACTCGTTCGGATGCAGCTGTAATGGTCGTCACTTTCCTGGTCACGGTTCTGGTCAATATCGAGTTTTCCATCTATGTGGGCGTATTGCTCTCTATCGGACTGCACCTGGCCAAGACATCCCATCCGCGGATTTATTCAGTGGTACCCGATCTGGAAAGGGGCAAGATGGTCGGTTTTGCCCAGGGGCGAACTTGCTGCCAGATGGATATTATCCAGATCGAAGGATCGCTTTTCTTCGGTTCGGCCGTATTTGTCCTGGAGGACCTGCAGCGCCGCATGCGGCATCATCCGGATGTGGCCAACCTGCTGATTCGCATGCACCATGTCAATACCATCGATGCCAGCGGGGTGCACATCATTGAAAACATCCTGGATGATATTCGCCACCGCAATGGCGGGCTCTATTTCTCTGGCGTGAATCACCGGGTTTTCGCCGTATTAAATGACTCCGGACTGATCAAAGATATCGGCCATACCCATATCCATAAAACCACCTATAGAGCAATCCGACAGGCCATGCGGGATTATTTCTGCCCGGTGATCTGTGTGGGGTGCGAGGCAGCGGTTTTCAGCGAATGCCCCGAGCTGAAGCGGGGTAACTGGGAAATATTCGGTCAAGGCGTAGAACCGACGCTGTGCGTGTTATCCGCAGGTCGTGTCATACGGCCGGGCGGTAAAGCTGTCCAAGATTCGTCATGAGGCAAAACCAACAGAAGGCGTAAAATATGAAAATTCTGGTCTATAGCGACGGGAGCGCTTCATCGGAACGCGCGCTCCATTTTGCCGCTCGAACAGCGCGAACACTGGATGCCGAGTTGGCCGTGATTACCGTACGTTCGGGCACTCATGCCATCGAGCCGCCACCGCCGTTTGGCGCTGAAGTAAATCTGAATGACAGCGTGCATCTGCCGTCGGGACTTCAGATTCTGGCCAATGCCGTAGATGTGCTGTGTGCCGAAGGATTGCTGGACCACCAGGAGAAATTCAATGTGATGGTCCGCGAATTGTCGAACGGCCATCTGTTTGTCTGCCGCAGCAGGAATGAAAAGCGAATTCCCTTCTACGTCTGCTTCGGGCACATGATCGAGGCCCTCAATCACGAAACCGACAAGCATGGCTACGACCTGCTGATCATCGCACCGCCGCGCCGTGGAAAGCTGCATAAAATGGTACTGGGCGATACCACGCGTAAGCTGGCATTGGATCTGCACACTTCGGTCCTCATTGTCAGGGACGGGGGCTTGGAGAGTCGCTTTGTCATCTGTGCGGACGGATCAGCGGCCGCTAATCGGCAGTTGGGGATGCTGGCAAGCTTTCTACCGGCCATTTCCGGCGCCATGGAAATGATTTGGGTCCGGAAGCCGGATTGTGACCGGGAGGCGGTGCAAGCCGCAGAACATTATCTGACCAGCGTGCAAAAATGGCTCGCCGATGCCGGACTGCAGGTCGGCATTGTCCGCGCCGAAGGCCAGCGCCCGGCCGAAGTCATCGCCAAAGCAGCCGGAGAAGATGCTGTCATCTTCCTCGGCGCCAGCCTGCGTCACGATGTCTACCGAAGACTGAGGGGCAGCCTGGCCATGCAACTCCTGGCACAATCATCGGCGAGCGTACTGCTGGTCAAAGGGTTGCCGGAAGGAGATTCAGAGTTCCTGCCCGAATAGGAATCCTTATCGCATCAGGACAAGCGGTTCCCATGGCCAGATTATCGAGCATTGGCCATGCCATATCGCCAAGGCGCCGCACAAGAATATCGAAGCCGAACCGCAGAATTTCGAAGTAAGGTATTCTGCCATTTGTTTTTAGGATGGCAGAGCGCAGCGATTCCGCCCTTCGACATTCCTTATTCGATATTCTGCGGTTCAATGCAACGTACGTAAATTTATTCCCCTCTGCTTTAAAGTACGAATCCGGATCCTAAAGCCCCGGTTGATTTACTTCCAGGCAGCCGCATGCGCCGTGGCAAATTCGCCGAAAGTTACAGGCGGTCGGCTGACGACTTTTTCCACATCTTCAGTGACGGCCGCCATCCAGCCGTTGCGCACCGCTCCATACAAAACGGCCATGTACTGAACGGCGCCTTCGGCCAATCCCTGGTCCCTTGCCCCCTGGAGCATTTCCTCCTCGGTCAGGGCATGGTACTGGATCGGCCGCCCGGAAACCTCAGAAATGATCCCGGCGATCTGGTCATGGTTCAAAGCTGCGGGCCCCGTAAGATTATATTCCGCTCCGAAGTGCTCCTTTTCAAAGGCCGCGGCAGCTACTGCAGCGATGTCTTCGACACTGATGAAGCTGGTACCCTCATCCCCGGCAGCCAGAAAGATACCACCTTGGGCGATCATCGGTGCCAAAAATCCGGTGGTAAAATTCTCCATGAAGAAATTGGGGCGAAGGATGGTGTATTCCAGGCCTGTGGCCATGAGGTACTTCTCAACAACCCGCAGCGGTGCCGCTTCGTTTTGATCGACACCCAGGGCCGAATTAAAAACAATATGCCGAACCCCTGCAGCCTTTGCCTGGTCGATGACCGGATTGAGCTTGGCCGGTGCCTCAGGGTCAAGGGGCGGCGCCACCAAAAAAAGGCCGTCAATGTCCTTCAGAGCTGCTGACACCGCTTCCGGTTGGCCATAATCGATTTTACGGACCGCCATGCCCGTGGGCATCTTCATGTTTTCCGGCTGGGTACCTGCGGCAATGACTGTCGTGGCACCCCGGTCCAGTGATTTTACCACCGCGCCACCCAGATTGCCGTTGGCGCCGGTCACCAAAATTTTCTTGCGATCGTTCATGATCTACCTCCATAATATGGTATTTGCCAAATAAGCTTATACGTATTAATTTTTCACATAAAGATTTTTTGTCAAGTAGGCACTATTATGTACTATAGTATACAAATAGTAAGTATGGAGGTGGCAACATGCTGACGCCCAGCCCTTGCCCGGTCACTACGACCCTTTCGGTGATCGGCGGCAAGTGGAAACCCATTATCTTGTACACCCTTTACAGTGAAACCAGGCGTTTCAGTGCGATTAAGCGACTGATCCCAACGATTTCACAGAAGATGCTCACCCAGCAATTAAGGGAACTTGAAGCCGACGGCATCGTCCATCGCCAAGTTTATCCGGTTGTACCGCCCAAGGTGGAGTATTCTCTCACCGATTACGGTCGCACATTGATGCCCATATTGGACGCCATGGTGGCATGGGGAGAAAAACACACAATCGACAACTGAACGGATGATGTTCGGCCCTGGGAAAAGCAAGTCGCGATTTCCTTACACCGCTTGCTGTCCTGCCAACCGGATTGACACTCAAGCATCCGTTTGGCATACTCAATTGAATAAATGGCAAGTCTCTATCTTTCTGAGAGAAACAAAAGCGTTGGACTTGCAAATATTGAAAGCGCCGACCCAGAACAGACATGGAGAGATATTACAAGGCTGCTTTTGAAGAAATGGATATGGCCATCATCATCTCGAGTTCCAATGGCCACTGTCTTGCAGTAAATCCCCACGCCCTCACACTCACCGGGTATTCCAAACAAGAACTTATTGGAAAAGAAATTCTTGGTCTCTTCAAACCGGATGCCAAGAATCCCCCAATTCGCCTGGACGGCCTTTCCGAAGGCAAAACGGCCAATGCCGAAGGCCTGCTGAGATGCAAGGATGGCGGTATGCTTTCGGTCGAGCTACGTATCCGGAAGAAAATGAACGCTGAGCCTTGTGAACCCGTTTTCGAAAAAAGATATATCCACAAGGACAGGCGGGTCATATGGGGACTCGTTAGCGCAGATTGGATCAAGAATGACGACGGCACTCGTCGTATGGCCATCGCTCATATCCAGGATATAACCAATCTGAAAGTGGCGGAAGAGGCGCAAAAGAACCTGCAGGTCCAGTTGGCGGCCGCTATGGAATTGGCACATCTTGGCCATTGGGAATACGATGTGAAAACCGATACCTTCACCTTCAACGACCATTTTTACAGAATTTTCCGAACAACGGCCGAGAAGGTCGGTGGTTACACCATGTCCTCTGAAGCGTACGCCTCCCGCTTCATTCACCCGGACGACAGACATCTTATCGAGGAAGAGGTCCAGAGAACCCTCAAAGCCTCGGAGATCGGTGTCGGTCGAAAAATGGAGCACCGTATCCTCTATGAGGATGGTACCATCGGATATATCAGCGTGCACTACTTTGCCGAGAGGGACAAACACAATCGGATGGTCAGGACCTACGGCATCAATCAGGATATAACCGATCGAAAACGGGCCGAAGAAGAACGAAAAAAACTCGAAGACCAGTTTCGCCAGGCGCAAAAGATGGAAAGCATTGGGCTGTTGGCCGGCGGCGTGGCCCACGATTTTAACAATTTGCTTACGCCGATCCTCGGATATACCGATATCTTGAGCCTCGACATGGCTGTAGATGAAAAAAATCACAAACAGCTTAAGCGGATCAGGGCGGCCGCCGAAAGGGCCAAGGATGTTGCCCAGCGGCTGTTTGCCTTCAGCAGAAAACAACTGCTTGAATTGAAGAAGCGTCGCACCCGCCTGAAGATATCGCGTATGGCCATGAGACGATACTGGTGGCCGAAGATAATGATATGGTACGGTCGCTAACCTGCGATATGCTCAAAAGCCTGGACTATACTGTGATGGAAGCTACAGATCCCGAAAGTTGTATCGAATTGGCGAAAAATCATTCCGGGCACATTCATTTGCTTCTCACCGATATCATCATGCCAAAGATGAATGGCAGAGAATTATACGGTGTCCTGAACAAGCTGCAACCGGATTTGAAGGTTGTCTTTATGTCAGGGTATGCCAGCAATCTTTTCGGGGATCAAAACATCATTGACGCGAATACCCGCTTTATCCAGAAGCCTTTTTCGCTCCATAAATTATCAGAAATCATACGGCGGACCCTCGATTAGAATCTATCCTCAAGGAGAAATAGCGGATATGACCTTGGCCACGCTGTTGAGAATCCGCTGCAGCTGTTTCGGGTCCTGGTAGGGGTGGCTTGAAGAAAAATCATCGAGCGAAAAACCCGGATGGTGTTCGCTGATCTGCTCAGCCATCCGCCGCGCCTTTTCATCCGCCCCCATTTCATCGTAAATCGCGGCCAGAAGGATCATGGCCTCAAGACTGGCCGGATCGGCCTTAATGCTGATCTCGGCGGCTTCCAGCGCCTGCTGCATCTGACCGCTATGGTAGTGGGCAAAACCCAGTACGGTGGGGTAATAGGAGGGATAGACCGGGGACAACCGCATGGCCATGCGGGCCAGGGGGGCGGCCTCCTCCGGCCGGCCGAGATAGGTCAAGATACTGGCTTTGACGGCGTAAGAGATATCGCAGCTCGGCCGGGTGATAACGGCCCGTTCTGCCGCAGTCAGCGCCTTATCGGGGTCTTTGTTCATCAGGTGGAGGTGGGCCATGGCCAGATCCGCCATACCGGTGTGGTCGCCTAATTCGCGTGCTTTGCGGGCAAGGCATTTGACCTGCGCCAGATCCCTTTCCCTGTCGTCGGAAGCATTGTTAAAGAGGCCCCAACAATAGGCCCATGCGCCTACGGCGTAACCCAGAAAGGATTCGGGCTCCAGCCGTATCATCTCATCAAACATCTGCTGAGCTTGCCGGATATAATCCGGCGAAGCGCTGAACATGGCGCTCCATCCGCGGTAGTAGTACTCCAGGGCCTGGAGGTTTTTAACCGCCTGCCGTACCACTCGTCCCGGCTCACCGGAAACCAGCTTGATGTCCATGGCCATGACAATTTCGGAAGTAATTTCATCCTGGATGTCGAAGATATCACCCCATTCACGATCGAATCGTTGTGCCCAAATTTGCCTTCCGCTATCGGCTTCACTCAACCTTGTGGTGATTCGCAACCGGTCACCGCTGCTGCGGACGCCGCCCTCCAGAAGATATTGAACCCCCAACCGGCGACCGATGTCGGCTATCGACATGGGGGTGGATTTGATGTTGAATGCGGTGATGTCGCTGATCAGGAACAGACTGGGAATCTGCACCAGCGCCGTGATGATGTCCATGGTCAGGCCGTCGCTGAAATGATCCTGATCTTCGGTCATATCCAGATTGACAAAGGGCAGAACGGCAAGACTGGGTTTGGCCGGAAGCGGCAGGCTATCGGGATAGGCTGCAGGCCGTGCTTGCTCCGACTGCTTATTGATAAGGGTTGTGGCGGTGACCAACTGGTAAGTCCGGACCGGTTCCGGAATATTCTTCAGGTCGCGCAGCCCCATCTCAACGAATTGCAAGTCCGAACGCCATCGAATCTGCCCGAAGACCGCATCGGAGATGCAGATACCGCCCGGATCGGCCAGCGATTCAAGCCGGGCGGCAATGTTGACGCCATTTCCGTAAAGTCGATCGCCGTCGGCGGTTACCTCTCCCATGTGGACGCCGATCCGCAGGATGATATGCCGATGTTCCGGCAGATGGCTGTTGAACTCTTCCAGTTTGTGATGAATGCGCTCGGCGCACGACACGGCATCCTGCGTATTGGGAAATTCAGCCAGAAGGTTGTCACCGACAAAATCCACCAGACGTCCGCCATCCGCTTCGATCAATCGGCCGATCGTATCCCGGCAGGCGGTAAGGGCGCGAATCGTCGCGATGTCATCATCCGCCATCAGACGGCTGTATCCGACCACATCGGCGCTGATCAGAGCGGCCAGCCGTCTTTTGTAAGATCCATTGTCCATCTGGTTATCCTGAATTAAGCCATTTCCGGCCATAGGCCGGAAAAACAAAAGCACGTTAGTGCTTCGATCGTTGCAGTTGTAACCGGGTGCATAGCACCCGGTTTGAAAACAACTAATCAAGTTGTTGAATCCATAGCTTGCGGCGGACGGAATCGATGCTTATTTCAGTGGCCAATGTAAATCCGTCCGATTCTCTGCGTGTTGACCATGCGACCTTAACGGTTGTTGCTTAAAGGGATTTGGCATCTGGTCATAGGTGCTTATCTTAAACGGATAATCACCAGGATAAGCAAAAAGGCGAGGAGACGATGAAAGACCCTCATCTTACGACGGAATTTAACAGCGTTTTGTCATTGGAGCCGTTGCTCGATTTCTGGCGCAGCGAAATGGTGCCGCGATGTGGGCATATGGCGGACATGTTTGCATCGTTTGAGAGACAGATCCGCGAGAATCCGGATTTGCGTGACGATATCGCCGATCCAGGAGTACTGGCGGATCATCAGGATCTGTTGGGGTCGCTGATGAGCGTCGCCATGCCGGCGGCGGCCTGGAATAAGGAGATCGCCGCCGCGCTGGTACCGTTCACCATGCAGGCCTTTTACAAAACCCCGGCGTTCGAAGTGTTTGACCTGGACACCAAACCCGTGATCGCCGAACCGGGAAACGAATCGACAAACGATTTACATCGGCAGCGGTTGTTGCGGGCCTATGGCGTGGTGCTCCAACAGCTATACGAAATCCCCAACGCCATAGACGCTCCAATGATGCGAATTGTGACGGATCCGGACACCGGTCTGCAACGATATTATAGGATCTCGCCGGATATGTCTTTCGTGCGTGCGGGCAGTATCGGGCGGATTCCGCGCATCAGCGAGGCGGACCGCCAACGCATTATCGATCATATCGCCGATGTGGACGTGCTCAACAAAATCCTGCCGATAGATCAATTCGTTTTTCGCGGCTTCATCATCATCCGGGCCGTGGATGTAACCGAAACTTCAGTGATAATGGAACTTGAACGGGACCTGATCGAACAGCAGACGATATTTTCCTCCGATGGCTTTGCCCGGCTGCAAAAACGATTGCGCACGCTCTTCGAACGCCCAGACATAAAGGCCGGTATTGGCGCCGTCCAGGGCGAACAGGTTTTGATTCTCAATGACGGCGGCGGCGAGGCCAATTGTCTCTTTCGCAACTCAAGCCATGTCCCCAAGGCGCAGCTGCGCGATTCAGTCTGGCTGCGGGCCGTGGAAAAAGGCGATATACTGCGCATTGCCGACCTGGCGGCCGAACCCGACTTATGCGCCGTAGAACAGGATCTCGTCAACCACGGCGGGCGATCCATGATCATCATGCCCCTGCTTTTCCGGGGGGAAACCCTGGGCACCATCACCATTAAAGCGCCGGATGCCGGCACGATGGGCCCCCTGGACGAGATCCGGCTCAAGAAGATTGCGCCCCTGTTCAGTATGGCCCTCAAACGCGGGCTGGACGATATGAACAACGAAGTACAGGCCGTCATCAAAGAAAAATGCACCGCCGTGCACCCTTCGGTGGAATGGCGCTTTCACCAAGCGGCGCTGGCCCATATGGAAAGGCTGCGGCGGGGTGATTCCTCTGATATGGAGCCGATTGTCTTCAAAGAGGTGGTCTCCCTGTTCGGACAGTCTGATATCAGGGGGTCCTCTGAGGCACGCATCCAAAGCATTCAGGCCGATCTCACCCAGCAGCTGACCCTTGCCGGAAAAGTGCTGCAGGCGGCCCGGTCCGAACGCACCTGGCCGCTGTTGGAAGAATTTACATTTCGGATTGAAAAGCGCATCCGTCAGATCCAAGGTGGTCTGTCGTCCGAGGATGAGTCATCGGTTTCCAGCTTCCTGAGCAAAGAACTGGAACCCGCCTTTGACGATCTGCAAACCATCGGGCCCCGGGTCGCCCATGCGGTCAACATCTATCGGCAGGCACTTGATCCGATTTTGGGTGTGGTCTACCGCAAGCGCAAAGAATTCGAACAGAGTGTCTCCATGCTCAATGAACGGCTCTCGACGTATCTCGATCAACGTCAGGCCGAGGCCCAGGAGGCGTTTCCGCACTATTTTGAGAAACATCAAACCGACGGCCTGGATTACGTGATCTACCTGGGCTCTTCCATGCATCCCTCGGGCCGCCTGCCCGCCTTTTTCATCAAGAATCTGGGGCTGTGGCAGCTCATGGTGGCCTGCGGATTGGCTTGGAACACCGAGCGGATCAAGCCTCAACTGGCGATACCGCTGGACACATGCCATCTGGTGCTCTACAATCGCTCTCCCCTTGCCATCCGATTTCGTTATGATGAGAAGCGCTTTGATGTGGATGGGGCCTATGATGTGCGCAATGAAATCATCAAATCCCGTTTGGATAAAGCGATGGTCAAAGGCGGCCGGCAACGACTGACCCAGCCCGATCGAATTGCGATTGTGTACGCCAACCTAAGCGAAGGCCTCGAAATCCGCCAACATATCGAATTCTTGCAGGCCAAAGGCTATCTTTTGGACGAAGTAGAACGGATCGAACTGGAAGATCTGCCTGGGGTAAGGGGATTAAGAGCCATGCGGGTGGCGGTCAATCTGGAAGCCGCCTCGGATCAGGCGCCGGCCTTCCAGGCGGTGGGATAACCATCCGCCCTTTGAATTCTTGTCGAGAGCTTCAATCGTTACGTCCCGGCGCGCCGTTGCCCTTTGTTGACACCTTTAGGCGTTAACCTTATTATGTCTCCCAGAGATCCAGATAGGCTTACCTTGTTGCCAAATCCTCCGTAAGAATCGCGCCATATTTGGCGCCGCACCGGTATGAATACATTTTGAGGGGTATAAAATGAAACGGTTTTTGTTAGTCAATGCGCTCTGCATCAGCCTTCTGATCGGATGCGCGACCAGTCCCACCGGCCGACGCCAATTGATGATCGTTTCCGAAGAATCCGCCATAGCCGCATCAAAACAGGCTTATGTGCAAATGCTGGAGCCCTATGCCAAGGACGGGAAAATCGACAACGACCCGGCCCTCAAAAAACGCGTCTACAGGATAACGGGCCGTCTCATAGCGCAAGCCATCAAGATGCGTCCGGAAACAAAGGATTGGCAATGGAGCATCTCGGTGATAGACGAGCCTGAGACGGTTAACGCCTGGGCCATGGCCGGCGGCAAGATGGCGCTCTACACTGGGTTGGTGAAAAAGATCAAGCCCACTGATGATGAACTGTCACAGGTATTGGGACACGAAATCGCCCATGCCCTGGCCAAGCATTCGGCAGAAAAAATGTCGGTGGCCATGGCCAGCAATGCCGGTATCCTGGCCGTTGGCATTCTAACCGATTCCAAAGGGTTGGCGCTGAGCGGCGCCGCCCTTGCTGCAGCAGTGGCCATTCAAATGCCCAACAGCCGGTCGGCCGAATCCGAAGCCGATAGGATCGGCATTGAGCTGGCCGCCAAGGCAGGATACGACCCCCGGGCTGCCGTCACCCTGTGGCAAAAAATGGCGAAATCCGGCGGCGACCGTCCCCCCGAATTTCTAAGCACCCATCCCTCGCCAGAAAACCGGGAGCAGCGGCTCAGGGAAATCGCACCTCAGATGATGACGTACTACCAACAAAAAGGCGAACGGCCGATCTATCCACTGCCATAATCACGGTAATGCTCGGCGCCTCAACTGGTTGTCGCTCCATGGTCGCTACAACCCGCCACAGCCATTCTGCAACGATAGCCAGTATGGACAAAACGATTCGAAGAGAGGGATTGGGATTTCGGGTTGCCTTTGGATTCAAAAAAGGCAGAGCCTCGTTAGAGGCCCTGCCCTTAAATAAGCAGCGCTACACCGCTGCCGATCGTATATTTAGCCTATTTTGACGAAACTCTGCCGTGTTTATAGTTTACACCCGGCCCTGGCCGGGCCGGTGCACCGATTGATGAAGTATGCGACTGCAACTATAGCGATAAACACACCGACCATGATGCACCTCCTGTTCATCTATCCTTGAACATCCACGCCGAGGTCACAACCCAGGTGCTCATCGGGGTTGTCACATTCAAAGTTGCTTTGGCGCGTATCCACATGTCCCTCGTTGCTTTCATCCCAGTAATCTTGAGTTCTGTCATCAGCCATGATTTTTCCTCCATTTCATTTGTTTATGGTAATTCCTTTTTCAACAAAAGTTAACGCATGACCGATGGTTGGCAATGAGAGCCGGCAAAGGAAACATTGGGGGGTAAAAACTACCATCAATGATATATCAGCCCCCTTTAAAGGTGTACCCCTGCACTCACTCTTATAATAAAAAACAGCGAAAAAGAGATCTCCTCCGCGGGCGTTGCCAAAAGTTTCTTCTTCATTTGGACTCTCCTGATAAAGATATTCAGAATAAGATGAGTTCAGGATCAATGTTTCGTTTGGCGGAAGGTATTGACACACTCTCCATGCTTTGGCATATAATTCGTCGATTTTCCGTGAACAGATATGCTGTTGTTGCAGCACTGACCATAATTGTCCCTCATTCAATGGAGATCGATCATGCATCGGTACTGGCTTGGGTTGTGGATGGTTTTGCTCCTGTTATGCACCTTCGGCTGCGCTACGACAAATTCATCAAATGCGGATTTGAATCCGGCCGGTTGCAACACCAGTCTTAGGACACAGGCGGACGTTACCGTCCCCGCCAAAATATCCATCCTGCCCATCAAGGTCGAAATCAGAGAATATAATGCCGGCGGCACCACTGAAGAAGTCCCGGAGTGGTCGAAAGAGGGGAAAGAAATCGTCAAAAAATGTGTTCTCAACCACTGTCAGTCGAACCTTGAAGTTGAAATCGTCTCCCTTACGGATCTATCCGAGGAGAACAAGGCCGTACTGGACCAATATCGTGCGTTATATGAAACCGTGGCCGCAAACCAGCTGTACATCAAAAGGTTCCCGGCCTGGAATCATATCTCCGACAGGGTAATGACCCTGGGTGAAGGAATGGCGCCGCTCAAAAAACAACTGGGCACTGATGCCATCCTGTTCGTCTCCGGCTATGACCTGCAGTCTTCCACCGGAAGAAAGGCGGCGTTTGCCCTCTATGCGGTTTTAACCGGCGGGGGCTCACTGCCGATGGGACACAGCGTATTGCACACCGGCGTGGTGGAACTGGACAGCGGCGACATCATCTGGTCCCATACCAACATCAGCACCTCGGCCAACCTGAACAACGATGAGGATGTGAATGCCATGGTCCGCAGTTCCTTTACAGATTTTCCGTCTGCTGCAGAGAATAACAGGCAACAATAAAAAGAGGTGGGGAGACGTGCACGGACGCCGAATCATTTTCCGAGCGATGGCCGCGGGCTTGGCGGCCGCGATGGTGTTCGGCTGCGCGGCCACAGGACCGATACGGCCATTTCAGGACGGTGAGAGTGTCAAACCGGAAACAGAGGGTGAGATCCGCCTCTGGCATGCCGCCCAAAGAATCGAGTCCCGTCTGAAAAAGAGCGGCCAGATTTATGGTGATCCGAAACTTCGCGCATACCTGCAAGGGGTGGTGGATCGGTTATATCCCGAGTATCAGGGAAAAATAAAGGTCGAGATCCTCAAAGCACCGGTGCTGAATGCCTTTGCCCTGCCCAACGGTGCGGTATATGTGAATACGGGGCTGATCGCTGCCATGGAAAACGAAGCCCAGATGGCCACGGTCCTGGCCCATGAGGGGATTCACTTTGTCAACAAGCACTCGGCCCTGCAACGGCGAAACTACCACAGCACCGTTGGGGTGAGCTGGGCGGTGGCCCTTCTGGGCATTCCTTTTTTACCCGACCTTATCTCCGCATCTTCCATCTTCGGCTACTCGCAGGAACTGGAGAACGAGGCGGACAAACTGGGCTACGCCCGCCTCCGCGCGGCCGGATACGATGTGCGCCAGGCCCCCAAAACATTCCAGCACCTGGCCATGGAGGCCAAAGCCAACAAGGTTCCCGAACCCTTCTTCTTCTCCACGCACCCCAAGCTGGAGAAACGCATTGAGCATTTTGAAGCGCTTATCGCCGCCGAAGATCGTGCTGCGGGAAGGATTCAATCGGAAACCTACCAGGACCACGTGGCAAACCTGCGCCCCGAGGTGCTTAAGGGTAAGATTACAGCCGGCAAATACAATGCGGTGATTACCGTCTTGACCCATGAAGATCTTCTGCCCCTTTATGGCGAATACGGAAGTTTCTATCTGGCGGAAGCCTATCGGTTGAGAGATCAGGAAGGCGATCTAGTGCATGCGGTAAAGGCATATGAAGCCCTGGCCTCCCAGCAGCCCGATTTTGCCCCTGTCCACAAATCATTGGGGATGGTTTACTTGAAAACCCATCGTCATAAAAAGGCGGCCGATCGTTTCGAACATTATCTGGAGCTTGAACCCAATGCCAAAGATAGCGCCTTTATCAGGCAATACCTTAAACAAGCGAGAATTGGAGCACGTCTGCAATGAGAAGATCTCGATTTTCAGCGGTAAGCGGAGTGATCGTGTGTGCAATCATCTTCTCTTCCTGTGTCAAGACATGGACACGGGTGGAAAATCCCCAGATGAAAGGACCAAACGGGCTCTACCGCGTCACGGTTCCGGCCTGTTGGATTCACGCGGCCTTTATCGCCGACAGGATCTGTATCAGCAAGGACGGCCCTTCCCTGAACTGGATAGAGGTCTCGCATTTTGACAGGAGTGCCGGATTTCCGTTGACCCATACGACGCTTAACGGCGATCACCTCATTACCGAAGTGGCCGAATACGACCTGGCAGAGCTCAAAGCGCGATTCAAGGGCCACACCGTCAACCACTTGGCCACCGAGCCCGCGGAAATCGATGGCAAAACAGGGTTCAGGATGCGCTTGGAACTCATCATGCCCAGCGGGCTGGTATTCGACGTCATGGCCTACGGCATGATGGATGAAGGCCATTTCTATCAAATGTTGTACAAAGCGCCCCGTATTCACTATTATGAAAAGGAGCTGGCGACTTTCGAAGACTTTGTCGCCACCTTTAAGACGGCACTGTAGCCCAAGCCCTGCATCCCAAATATTCCGTCAGATTGACACCTGCACAAAGCGCATCGGCCGGCTGAGATGCAATGCCACGCAACCGTTGGATTGCCCGATACCCGGGGGCCCCATGAAGCATCATGGCGAAAGCAACCAGACGCTGCCGCGCGAGATCGGTCCCTTTTCCGCGACAGCCCTTGTCATCGCCAACATGGTCGGCACCGGGATATTCACGACCACCGGATTGATCATGGCCGAACTGGGCAGCGCGGCCGCCCTCTTGCTCAGCTGGCTCCTGGGAGGGCTCTTCGCGCTGTGCGGTGCCCTCTGCTACGCAGAGTTAGGTGCCCGTCACCCCAGAGCCGGCGGTGAATATGTCTATTTAAAACATGCCTTCGGCAGGTGGATGGGTTTCCTCTCCGGCTGGATCTCCCTGGTAGTCGGATTCTCAGCGCCCATTGCCGCGGCTGCCATGGCCTTTGCGGCCTATGTGACCGGTTTGGGCGCAAGCGGTAATGGCCCTTTTTGGATCCTGCGCATCTTCGGTGTCCCGCTGGTCACGATATCGTTGCAGACCACCCTCGCCTGTGCGGCGATCCTCTGTTTTACGCTCCTTCATTGCCTGAGCATCACTATCGGTACACGCGTTCAAAACTATTTAACCTTGCTCAAAGTAGGCCTGATTCTCTTCTTTGTCTTCGCTGCCCTTTTGTTTGGCAACGGCCATAGCCATATGTTCTCCATCACCCTGCAATGGTCGGATCTCATCAGTGAAAAAACTGCCGTCGCCCTGATCTTTGTTTCGTTTGCTTACAGCGGTTGGAACGGCGCCGCCTACCTGGGAGAAGAGATCCGGTCGCCCCATCGCAATCTGCCTTTGGCCCTGATAACCGGAACCCTGGTCGTCACCCTTCTTTACATGGCCCTCAACATCGTCTTCCTCTACGCCCTGCCTTCCGCCGCCATGAGCGGCACCATCGACGTGGGCACCAAAGCCGCAAAAACCCTCTTCGGCGCCGCTGCAGGGCGCTGGGTGGGCGGCGCCATCGCCGTCGGCTTGCTCTCCGTTCTCAGCGCCATGATCATGACCGGCCCGCGCGTCTATTTTGCCATGGCCCGGGACCGTGTCTTCTTCGAAAAATTCGGGCATGTCAGCAGGCAGCACCGCACCCCGGCGGCATCCATCTTTCTGCAGGCCGGCCTCGCCATGATGATGGTGATCACCGCCACTTTCGACCAATTGCTGATTTATATCGGATTTACTCTCAGCCTTTCGGCCCTGATGACCGTGGCCGGATTGATAAGGCTACGCCATCGGCGTCCCGATGTTCGGACAACCTACCGGACCCCGGGCTACCCGGTGACGCCGCTGATCTTTATCATCGGCAATGTCTGGATTATCTTCTACGCCTTAAAAAGCCGGCCCATCGCCTCGCTCGCGGGATTGGCCACCATCGGCATCGGGTTGGCGGCCTATCTGGCCTTTTGCCGCAAGAGAGGAGCAACCGCCTGATCCATATTTACGATTGTGCCTGTTCCAAATCGATAAGCCGCTTTTTGGTCTCCAACCCGCCGCCGAACCCGGTCAGAGATCCGTCGCTGCCGATCACCCGGTGACACGGAACGATAATGGGAATGGGGTTTTTGCCGTTGGCGCCGCCCACCGCCCGCACGGCGTTCGGATTGCCGATCGCCTCTGCAATGGTTTTATAGCTCACCAGCTCACCATAAGGGATGTTGCGCAAGGCCTCCCAAACCTTGAGCTGGAACGGCGTGCCCACCGGGGCCAGGGGAAGATCAAACTGCTTCAGCTCTCGCTTGAAATAGGCCCGTAACTGCGCCTTGACCGGCGCAAAGAATCGCGCATTCTTCTTCCACACGGCCTGAATTTTGATTGGGTGTTTCTTCTCTTCGAATTCGATGTGCCGCAGCCCGTCCTCATCCCCTACCAGGGTCAGCGTGCCGATACATCCGGTGTCAAACATATCATAATACATAGTTTCTTCTCCTTTTGGGCACAGGAAATGATTCATTTCTCAAGATTGCGCCGGATTTGTGCTTTTCTACATGGCACACCCATCGGTGCATATCAGGATATGGGCCGGTGGATGACGCGCTGTAGACGGGCGCAAGAACACGCAAGGTTGAGGATTTTTTTGCGCTTTTAGCCGCGCCATAGGGCGATGGCGGCATACGCCCGCCAGGGTCGCCATGCCTCGGCCCGCTGTTGCACCTGCTTCGGGGTGGGCCGCCGATGCCCCTCTTGCAAGGCCTTGACAATGCCAAGATCGGCGGCCGGGAAGGCATCGGGCTCGCCCAAGGCCCGCATGGCAATGTACTGGGCCGTCCAGTCGCCGATACCGGGAATCCGCGTCAATGCACTGATAAAATTCTCCAAGGCGTCATTGACCTGCAAAACGATCTTTCCATTTGCCACGGCCTCTGACAGTGCCCTGATGGTTGCCACCCGCTTGGACGGCATACCGACGATCCCCAGGTCGCAGGCGCACAATTGCTCTGCTGTCGGAAAAAAGCGGGTCAGCCCCGCAATACCGCTGTGGTCGCAACGGGGACCGGCCTTTTCCGCGATACGGCCAATAATGGTACGGGCCCCCTTCACCGATATCTGCTGTCCTACCACCGCCCGAACAGCCGTTTCAAACGGATCCCAGGCACCCGGCAAACGGATCCCAGGATGATGTTCAAGGATTTTTCCCAGCAATGGATCTGCGGAAAGTACATCTTGAATGGCCGCCACGTTGGCATCCAGATCGAACATGCGGCGCACCCGCTCCACAAGCGGTAAAAGCTCGCGGCTATCCGACAGGGCAACCCCCAATTTCAGTGCCGACCCTTCCTTGGCGTGGGTAACGGAGATCCGGCCAACGGTATCGTTTATTCGGATGGTTCGATGGAAGACGCCGTCGTCGACGCATTCCACCCCCGGGATTGCCCGCTCTCCAAAAAACGCCAGCATCCGGGGCCAATCGAATGGCGGACGATAGGAGAGCGTCAACTCGCATTGAAACCTCGCCTCCGCTTGTGCTACCTGGCTGTCTTTAGCCTGGCGCAGACCCGATGGCGCCTTGCCGTATATTTTTCTGAAAGCGGCATTGAAACGTCGAATGCTGCCGAAACCGGAAGCGAACGCGATCTCGGAGATGGCCATTGCTGTCTCAGTCAGCAGCTTTTTGGAAAAGAGAATTTTCTGTGTCGTGGCCAAGACCGTTGGTGAAACACCCACATGAAACTTAAACAGCCGGCGCAAATGACGATCCCCTACGCCCAGCCGCGTCGCCAGATCCGAAACACTCCCTTCGTTTAATGCGCCCTGCCGGATCAAGACCATGGCCCGTGACACCGTGGTCGACGTACCGTTCCACGCCGGGCTGCCCGGTGACGCTTCGGGACGGCACCGCAGGCAGGGCCGCAAACCGGCATGCGCAGCTGCCGCCGCAGTCGGAAAATAGACGACGTTCTCCGGTTTGGGCTCCGGTGCCGGGCAGATCGGCCGGCAATAAATGCCGGTGCTCAATACGCCGGTAAAAAAGAGTCCGTCGAACCGGGGGTCACGCGCCTGCCGCGCTCTGTCGCAGATGCGTCGATCCAGTAACATACCCAGCCCCTTTTGATGGAGATTACCTTTAATCAGACCGGTCTATCTCTGCGGGTGGTCCCGGCAAAGGTACGTGTTCAACAACAGCATCATATTGATCTGTTGGGCAGGTTAAAGCAAGACGTTTTCGGACATGGCTATAAGGTGGGCATCTCTTCTGATTTTGGATGGAATCAGGCCATTTTTTAGGAAGTCAACGACCATCCGCGAAGCGGGTGGCTTGGATTGGCGGCGACTTCGGCAAATACCGCCCACAGCAGTGACTGAAAATCGGCGACTTATCTGCATACTCCCAAATAAATGCAAACTCCAAACTGTTCACCATAGCACCGACACTTTCAGCCAATACCTGTTTTGCAATCGCCATTTTGTTCTCGCGGCCCATCGCAACCTCCACCGGATGAATCTCGCACCGTCCTGTTCGCCTTAGCAGCCAATCTCTTGTGCATCATAGAAGCGGGGTTTCTCAAAAATCGCATTAAAGGGAGCATGCCACAAGCCAATCCATATATTCATTAACTAATATATGTCAATAAGAAATATTTGTTTTATAATATTATTGGGTGATAATAGACATGCGGCGGGAGGATTTTTATTTATTTTCGATATTTTGGGGTTCTGATTGGGTTTTCGACTATTTAATTACCGTATCCAATTCTTTAAGTTTAGAGGCGGTGCTGTATTTTTGCGAATCAAATCCAGACTCTATCCATCTGAGAATTTTGTTGTATTTTTCATCATCTAAATTATCCTTGGTATACCGCTCAGCCATTTTTAGCACCACATCCATGGTCATTCTTAAAAATGAAATCGAGCTGATAACGGTGTTATTAATGTTTTCATCTCCTAAATTTGCTTTATAATCCTTTATCCGCGACAGCAGCTGTCTCTCCTTTGTAGCGATTTCGCTCTTTGCCAACAATTCCTTCAGCCGCATATTTTCCTGCATCAGCTCCATTATCTCGATCTGCGTTTTTCGTCTCTCATTCTGAACCCGGTCAATCTCATCTGCGTCAAAATATTCGAGACTTTTCGGTCCGATGTTGAAAAACAGCCAGTTCGCTGAAATTTTCTTCAATTCTAGTATTTTTAATATCTTATCGCTGCGTGGATATTTGCCCTTAAACCAATAGTTGCTCACTGTACTCTGAGAGGTTTGGGTCTTTTCAGCCCACCATGTTTGAACTTCTGTTCCGAGAATTTCCATTAATCGATCAAAAAAACCATCAGACATAGCAGGCACCCTTTATTTTTAAATAATGTCACGCAACGACTTTCTTTATTCAACTATTTAATATATAGATACCGTTATATTATCAACGCTTAAAATTTGATTCAAAAAGCTGTCCCCATGGGAAATAAAAAGATTCTCATAATAGATGATGAAAAAGACCTGGCCTTAATATTCAGCAAGCTATTGGAAAACCACGGATATGAGGTTCATATAGCCCTGGACGGAAAGCAAGGCATTGAATCGGCGATGGAGATCATTCCTGATGCGATCGTTTTGGATATCAAGATGCCAAAAAAGGACGGCATCGCCGTTCTTAAAGAATTGCGATCCGATCAAAGGTTTGCCGGCACGCCGATCATCGTTTTGAGCGCCAAAGGTCAACTTCATGAAATTAACATGGGATTGAAAGCCGGTGCCAGCGCCTACCTCTGCAAGCCTGTTATGCCGAATGAAATCATCAATAAACTGGATGCGTATTTATCAGAATGAAAATCCTATTGATTTACCCGACGACGACGAGCAACGGCCGGCCCAACAAGTACAAACAGGCGTATTTGCCCCCATTAAATATGGCCATTTTGAACAGACTGACGCACATCGCCAATCCCAAACACGATGTGAAAATAGTAAATGATGTTGTTGAAACCATTGATTTTGAAACAGAATGCGATCTGGTCGGTATCACGGCACTCACGGCGCAGGCCACACGCGCTTATCAGATCGCCGATGCATTTCGGGACCGGGGGAAAAGGGTTGTGATGGGCGGTATACACCCATCGATGTGCCCTGATGAGGCGTTGGAGCATGCGGATGCCATCGTAATTGGTGAAGCCGAAAATATATGGGCAGACCTGATGAATGACGCTGAGAACGGCAAATTAAACAGGATTTACAAAGACCATGATTACCCTGATCTTTCCCCTCTGATCATTCCAAGATGGGACGGCATAGACCTGTCTATCTACAGAAGGTCTTACGGTCGGCGATATCCCCGGATGCCGATATTTACCACTAGAGGTTGCGTTCATAATTGCAAATACTGCTCTGTCACCAAGCATTTTGGAAGAAAATACCGATATAAGCCCATTGACAATATTCTTGAAGAAATAAAACAAACCGGCGCTGAAAGCTATTTTTTCGTAGACGATAATATCATTTGCAACGCCGCCTATTCTGAGGAATTGTTCGAGACGCTCAGACGATCGACCGGTGGTATCCGCTGGCTAAGCCAGTGCAGCACATTTATCCTTAAAAAACCCCACCTGATTGATCTGGCCGGTCAATCCGGATGCAGGTCTATGATCTTTGGTATTGAATCGATTAATAAAGATAATCTGAAGCAGATAAAAAAATCATTCAATAACCCGGAAAACTTTGTAGAGCTTCATCGTCTTTGCCTCGAAGCAAAGATACAGCCTTTTTTCAGCATCATTTTCGGCCTTGACAACGATTTGATTTCCAATATGTGGGATACGTTAAACTATCTAAAAAAGAACAAGATATGGAACGTATTTTTTTGGATACTGACGCCGCTTCCGGGCACTGACCTCTTCGATGAAATGGTGAGAGAAGGCAGGCTCATTCATACGGATTGGTCCAAATACGATTTAAATCATGTTGTTTTTCACCCTCTGAATTTTTCCAATGAGGACTTGTATCAAAACTTTTGGAGATTATACGAATCATTTTTTTCAACAGCCAATATTTTAAGAAAATTATTTTCCAAGCACAGCCCTGATAGGTTTTTACAGTATTACATTACTTTCTTTATGAACCAGATTTATTCAAGACGCCAGGTCAAAAGCCGTTGCCACCCATTGTCAATGGGCCTTATCAAAAAAACATGACCGAAAAACCGCTTTACAACTCTACTATCATTGACAACTATATTCATCTTCTAAGAAGCGAATACCCGCATATCAATATCGAAGACCTGCTTTCTGAAGCAAACATCGAACCTTGGGAATTGGACCCCGGTAATTGGTTCACGCAATCCAGAGTCAACCGATTTTACAAGTTGATTTCTGAAAAAACCGGCAACCCCAATCTATCAAGAAGCGCCGGCAGATTTTCGGTCGCCAACAGAGCCGACAATATAATGCGCCAATCCGCCCTGTCTCAGCTATCGCCTTCAAATTTATACGATCTGATTGGCCAGATATCGACCAGATATTCAAAGGCGATGCGTGTCTTTTCCAGGAAATTATCAAGCAGCAGTCACGAGATCATAACCGAGTGGTTGGATGGTGTCCATCCGGAACAATATCAATGTGAAGGCATGATGGGATATCTTGAAGCGGTGCATTCGGTGTTCAGGTCCAGCCTGCCTGAAATTAAACATCCTGAATGTTTCTTTAGAAATGATCGAAGGTGCCGGTACATCATCTCATGGAAAAAAACGGTTTCCGAGCGTATCAAGCGCATCAGGAATTTGTCTACTGTTATTTTCGTCCCTCTGATATTGATGCTTATTTTAATTGACTTCACCTATATATCTCCCTTCGCATTATCATTTGTGACTTTATTTCTCCTGTCGACAATAACAGCAATGGCCTATGAGAACAAAGAACTTCACATCATTATCGGCAAACAGGACTTTAAGCCGCACAACGTATTGGATAGCCACAACAGGTACCATCGCTCCACCAATTTATTAAAGGATATTTCCATAGCGCTTACAAAGAACACCACTGTTTCTGATTTTATATCCTCTATCGGCCATATCCATCTTGCCCTGGGCTATCGTTCGGGTTTGATTGTGCTGATCGATTACAGCAAAAACGCACCCAGTTATTCTCATGTTTATCGCTATATCGGATCACACGGAGAATATTTATCCAATTTGAAAGACAAGGAAATCCTTTTTTCTTATTCGGATGAAACATTGAACAAGCCATTTGTTAAAACCAAGGATAAATGTTTTCATCTGTTCCCTGAAGAAATACAAAGATTGCTATCGAAATTCACCTTAGATTCCATAGTTTACATCCCGATGGTATACGAAAAGGCGCTGCTCGGCTTTATTTGTTTAGAAAATTACAAAAAGACCATTAACGCAAGCGATCTTTATATACTTCACTCGATCGCTTCCCAATCGGCCCTTTCGATTACCAATATTAGTTTTAATCAATCTTTACTGGCTACTGAAAAACTAAAGCAGGATTATGTATCTGTTGCGTCACACGAGCTTCTCACACCGGTCCAGATTATAACGTTTGCTGTTCATTCCATAAAGAGCCAGTTGACTAAAATGGGGTTGTATAAATCTGATCTTGCTGAGAGCATGGATATTCTGGATCAATCTGTCCTTAAATTAGGTTCGATCAGCCAGAGTATTTTAGATTTCTCGAAACTTGAGGCCGACCTGCGTCTGGAGGCGATCGGTGTCGGCGAAATAGTTCAAACGCTTGAGAGAGAAACTAAATACATCACAAACTCATATGATCACCAGATAAAATTTAGCATAAACGACCAAATCGATAGCATATTGTGCCATAAGGATTTTTTTATTCAGCTATTGTACAATCTCATTGAAAATGCGGCGAAATACACGCCTCCTAAAGGTTTCATAAAAATCTCATTCGATATCAGCCCCGCTGAATTGCTTATATTTGTAGAAGACAATGGAATCGGTATTAATGAAAAATACCATGAACAGGTTTTTATGAAGTTTTTTCAGGTAGACAAAAACAAGAGCGGCTCCGGTATGGGGTTGTCTTTTTGTAAGGAAGTTGTAAGGCGGCACGAGGGATATATCACTGTTAACAGCCCGCTTTATCCTGAACAGCCGATACAAAAGGGTACGCGCTTCACCATTCACTTGCCGATTAATAAAACCCGCCTGCCTGTCTTGTAAAATACAAGTGCCATCTCTAAAAAGTCTTTTGGCCCAATTTGGGTGTCGGTGACAGGCTTACATCCTCGACGTACCGCAGTGTGTCATGCCGATGGCGTGATTAGATACCCTGCCCCGCCTACACCTTGGACAAAAATCCGTTTTGTAGACACCTTCTAATTCAAACAAGCGGGGTGACGTCGCCCATTGATTATAGCAGCGGATGGATCACTCATCCGACGGATCGGCAATATTCGGATTGACAATATAACGTTCTCTCTTTTCGAGAAACTTTTTGGGACTTTCACCAGTAAAGTGCTTGAAGTCCCGGATAAAATGGGCCTGGTCGGTGTAGCCGCATATATAGGAGACATCGGTCAGCAGCATTCGCCGCCGGTCGCTGGACAAGATCCGGTTTACTTCGTTCAGCCGTGCGATACGCATATATTGCTTCGGGGATATCCCGACTTTTTGCCGGAATTCCCGTTCCAATTGTCTCGCACCGATGTAGGCGCTCCCCGCAAGCTCTTCAATTGAAATCAATCCTTTTTTACGCCGGATGATCTCTGCAGCGCGGTTGAGGTAGTATAACGCCTTTCTGCGACGGTCCACGTTGCCCGCCAGGTATGATTCGCTGATCCTGATCATTTTCTCAACGGTATCGCTATCGCGAAGCCGGTTGGAATATTCACGGAAATTCCTGCCGGTGAAGCTTTCCATGTCCGTGAACGCCGCCTGAATTTCAGAGGCCGGCATGCCGAAGACGGGATATATCCCCTCAGGCTTGAAGCGTATACCGAATACACGCACCGTTTCCCGGAAATGAACATCGTACGGTTGCGTAAAAAGGCCGATCAACGTGTAATCCGGCGACGATTCATACCCTTTCCCCTGTAGCAGTTCGCAATGAGCGTCCGTTAAATGGATGATCAATTCGACATATCCGTTGGGGACCACCCGCTGGGAGAGCAACGGGCTTTTGTCCAGATTGAACCGCCCGAACCAGTACAACTCGACATAGGCGCCGAGTCGGAAGGATGGATTATACTCGCTGATGGCCACGTTCATGGTACAATTAAAGTAAGCGGCAAAATAGCGAAAGCAAGATTGAACGCAGATGATTGCGGCGACATCGTGTGTCGGATGCCGGTGGGTGGAAGCCCCTTATGAAGCGGCCACGGCCCAGGCCGAGCGGTGTCGGCCTGAAGCCGGTGGGGATAAAACTTCCATTTTTTACCGGGCCCTAAGGTCTGGCCTCGAACACCTGGCTGACCGGTGGACCATTGGCGCTAAAGCGCTGGAAAGGTCAGCCCGAAACGTTCGCAGAGACCCGGCACGCTCTCAAAGTCCATATCCAGCGAATATTTTTCATTGATCTTTGCGAACTGTTCCAGATTACCCCACGTCGCGGCTACCTCGCGGAAATAATTTTCAAAGCCGGCCGGCGATATCACTTCGATGATCTCGCAGGGGGTGTCGCCGGCATTCCAGAAGGTATGCCATTGGCCCCTGGGTTTGAGCACCCATTGACCTGTCTCGGCCACGACTACTTTGTCCCCTAGCAATGCACCGAGGCTACCCCGAATAACATAGGAGTATTCATCTTCGTTGTGATGGCGGTGCAGCGGCGCCGCCAGGGCACGAGGGGCCATGGGGTGGTGAACCACGGAAAAGCGCTCGCCTGTGGTCGGACCATCGATTTTCCAACTCACACCCAGTCCGCCGAAGTCGAAAAATTCTTCTGCCAAGTTTGATGTCGTGATCGCGGTTGCGGTATTATCTTTCATTTTGTCACCTCTCGGATTTGTGTCGTTGTTATTTTTGAACCTAAGATAGTCCCTGAACCGACTTTGGAATTGTAAAAAAACGACATAATGATCCAAACAATGGGATCGTCGCATTAACGAAAAACTGACTTGACACATCTGTAATCTGCATCTTAGGCTGCCTTATACGCGCCTAGCATGGGCGTAGCCATCGCAGGTCGATATTGCTGCTCACGCAACACCAACCGCCACCAACGCTTCTATTCATCTGAGTCACAGCCGACCGGAGATGGGTTTCGCTCCCTGTATTCGACAGCTCCGCCACATTCTTTTCAGTATCGATAATATCCACGTCTGCATGGATTGAATCCAATCGGTACCGTGGTGGACCAGCTGTCAAATGGATATCATGAACCCTGATAGAGGAGACGGCCATGAAAGCATCATCGTTAGTTATAGCAGCAGCCGCCCTTCTGGTATGGTCGACGGCAACGTTTGCAAAGGGCGGCCACGAAATACCGGTCCGGATCGTCCCAGGCAGCCTTGAGGTGGTCCAATATGACGGCATCACCGATGATCTGCTATCCGGCGGACTTAATTCGGACGGACTGCAAAACGCCTCTCCACCGGGCTTTGCCGATCCACTCGACCCAACACCCACCGAGCTGCGTCGCCTTGCAATTTACACAAATTTTCGGGCGATAACGGATATGACGCCAGCAGGAGGGTACGGGCTCTTTTGGGGGCCCGGGCAGGCGCCGGCGTTCGAGGGAGCCACACCAGGGCTCATCCCGGGCGTCGAATACAAGGCGCTGATGAGAGTTGAGGGAGAGGCGGGTCATGTCAACAACGTACCCGTTGCCGTTCAGATCCCGGACAATTTCGCCCCGGAGGATCCCTGCATATTTCTGGCGCCCCCTTCGGGATCCAGAGGATACTATGGCGGTATTGCCGTCGGCGAATGGGGTCTGTTACAAGGCTGCGCAGTGGTTCTGCCGGGAAAAGCAACGGGAACAGGATTTCATCTGCTCGAAAGCGATGAGGTGTATGACCGTGACGGTGTATTGGAACCTGCCGCCGAAATCGGCAGGAATGCCCAGTTTGCGGTCCGGAAAACGTCACGGTTGAAGAGATTCATCGACAATCACCCCGACCGGGTGGCCGTCAAACACGCCCATTCGCAAATCAATCCGGAGCGCCTCTGGGGCGACCTGGCACTTAGGGGTATCGAGTTTGCTTTCTGGGCGTTAAACGATCATTACGGCCGGAAGAACTGTTACAGCGACAGGCGTGCGAATGAAGGGAAGACGCACGGGCGCCGTAAACGGTGCAGGTTTATTCCGGACAATACCCGGGTCATCGCATCGGGAACGTCAAACGCGGCCGGCACCTCACTGCGGGCCCTGGAAAAGGACCATAAAGGTCTCATCGACGGACTTGTGGTGATCGAGCCGAATATCAACCCCGATTCGGCCGGTAAATTTGCCATCGACTTTGGCGGCGAGATTTTCGAGGGACACGGCACCTCTCTTTATGACAACCATACCCTCATGGGGATCTATGCGCCTTGTGCCGCTCTCAGCCCATCCCTGGCCGGCACGCCGCTGAATCTGGACCCTATCGGTGCACCGGCCGGCGCCAGGGCGGGCCGATGCGAATCCCTTCAAGCATCCGGACTTTTGACAGCCGACACCCTGGAAGCGCAGGCGGACGAGGCGCTCGGTATCCTCAGGGACAACGGCTATTACGAAGAGCAGGAAACGCTGCTGGCGGCCCATGAATGGCTCAATTTGTGGCGGTCGCTCAATCCCACTTATGCCAATGCGCACGGCCGATTCGCCGTCTGGAACAACTTGTGCGGCATCAGTTTTGCCGCCGCGGGCGCCATGGGCTCGCCGGCACCGTTGCCCTTGGAAAGCGCCGCCTCTCTCTTCTCCACCAGCGGAGGAATCCCCCCCACCGGCGGCGTTCAGCTGATCAACGACGAGGCGGCCAACGGCCCCATTTTGGAGAACCTGTCCATGTCACCCGCCACCGGGCGCCAGGATTTAAATCTAGACGGGGCGCGTTGTTTCCGCTACCTGGCCACCGGTGATACAACGTTACTCAACGACCGCCCGGGCATCGCCGATATCATCCGATACTTGCGTGTGCAGCGCGGCATCCGGGAAACATTGACCACCGGTGATCTGCACGGCACCCCGGCCATTATCCTGGCCGGCCGCAGTGACGCGCTGGTCTTTCCCAACTTTCATTCACGCCCCTACTTCGGTCTCAACCAGGTGGTGGAAGGGGACGCAAGCCGCCTCGCCTATATCGAGGTAACCAATGCCCAGCATTTCGATGCGCTGATTTCCACCCTCTGGCTCGATCCGCAAACGGGCGCCGTTCAATTCGTGCCACTGCACTACTATCTCTTTCAGGCGCTGGACTGGATGAACGACTACCTGAAGGGGAAACGGTCCACTCTGCCGCCGAGCCAGGTGGTGCGTGCACAGCCGCGTGGACTGAAGCCATACGAGCTGTCCGATGCCGGATCTTCTCTGCTTCCGGATATTCAGGACAATCCGGATACCGGCGACAGGATTACCTTCGACAGCGCGGTGTTGAAAATACCAAAATAGCCGGAGTTCAGACTGGCGGTGATGGCCCATTGGGAGCACAACGGACTTCGTATCGGTTGCCACTCACCCCGGGCTGCAGGAAGGGCCCGGGGGAAACCGAGGTAAGACACTATAAGTGGTTTCAAAACCTATCTAAAAAAACGGATTTTGGTTCAAGGTGCATGCGGGGTCGAGTTTCTAATCACGCCATCGGCGTGACATACTGAAGTATGTTGAGGATACTGGCACCCAGCAGGAAGCTGAACAACCCGGCGGCGCCGATGCGACCTTGCCGGTCTGTCCGGCTGGAACAGATGCTCAATGGGTGCCGATCTTTCGGACATAGGCAAAGACCCCTCTAACCACCTGGGCCATACGCGCATAGTCGAGGCGATCGGCTGTATCGGCCGCGGTGTGATAGGCCGTGTTGCGAAAAAAGGCGGTGTCGGTAATCATAACGGCCGGATAGCCCTGATCCCAGAAACTCTTATGGTCGGAGAGATCAATCCCCGGAATCGCAGCCGGGGCATTGATGGAATGTACCGGAATCCGGGAATTGGCCCGCATGATCTTTTTCATCTCCCGGGCCCTGCCTGAAAAGAGCTGGTCCACCACCGCGATAAAATTGCCCTTGGTGGGATAGAAAAGTTTCAACAGCGGAATTGGATACGCCTGGCTTCCCGGTGCATCGGAGAAGTAACCGATCATCTCCAGGGCGATCATGATCCTGACCTTTTTCCCGGCATCGACCAGCGACCTGGCAAAGACCGCGCTGCCCATCTGTACCGTATTGAAAAAGGGCGGCTCTTCCAGGCAAAATGCCACCAGCATGATACGGTACCCAGGCGTCAGCACCGCAACCAGCCGGGCCAGCTCTATCAATCCGGCGATACCGCTGGCATTGTCATCCGCCGCCGGCAACGCTCCGGCGCTGTCATAGTGCGCGCCGACAACGATGACCGCTTCACTTTCAGGACCGAATTCAGCGATGACATTTCGGTATTCATTCCCTTGTGCCTTAAAGGGCTGCAGCCGGACGGCTGCGCCTGCGGCAGTGAACTCCGACGCTATATAATCCGCCACCCGGCTGAGGTTCTCAAGATTTTCATAGCTTCTCGGCATCAGCACCACGGAGAGTTGATCCACATGCCTTCGCAACCGAACCGGGTCGACCTTTATGCCAAGGTTTTCAGCCGCTCCGCCCCGGCTCAGGATCGGCCGGGTCAACAGTACCCAGCTCCCCACCATCATGACGACCAGAAGCGACAAGACTATGATTATGGCGACCATCAG
This sequence comes from Desulfobacteraceae bacterium, assembly GCA_037387725.1. GTDB lineage: Bacteria > Desulfobacterota > Desulfobacteria > Desulfobacterales > Desulfosarcinaceae > JARRKU01. Next base: position 11,346 of record JARRKU010000102.1, on the reverse strand, counting down.
CCTTCCCGGCATTTCTCGAAAGTTCCGAATATGGGGTACGTGTTGCCTGCAAACGGCGACGAAAATCCGAAGGAAAGATGCCGTTCGCAATCAATACCATACAGATGATGATGCGCTTGCGACCGAATTAAGGGTTCGCGCAAAAATAATTTCCGCATTTTATGCGCCGATGCATCATTTCTCAGATACCATGTGGATAAAATTGAAGGCGCCTTCCGTACCGGGCCTGACCTCGATCTCCCGGACATGCGGCTGATATCCTCTGGCCTGGATGGCCAGCTCGTATTTCCCGGCGGGCAGATTGAAAAAGCGCAGGTAACCTTTGACGCAAAAATCCTGACGGGAGACGTCCTTCTCTTTCCAATCGGCGTCCAGGCACGTATCCAATGTGCGCCGGATCCCGTTGCCCGCCAGCGTGATGGACTGCACATCCACGGTGTTGTCCTCGGGCCGGTTGACCCACGACGGCATGCCGGCGGATCGGTCTTCAGGCTTGACATTTTTGGTCACATACCCTGTAACCGTCCCGTCGGGTGTAAAAACAAAATCCAGTTCGTTGGCGGCGGCATCAGGCTTGATGGAGATGGGCACCCATTTCTTTGCCGTTTTAACGCTATCGGCGGTCAACCGAACATCATAGCGCCCGCTGGGAAACGGCCCCAGCGTCTTCCCGCTGTCCGCCGGGCTCAAGCTAATAACAGTCTCATTCTCCTCTTTCCCGGCGGCGCGGAGTATCAGATGCGGCCAAGGCCTGGCACTGTTTGTCGGATAATCATAGGAAAAATTCACCTTGGCATATCCTACCGGCGCTTGCCCAAAAGCGCGATCTTTAGCGTAGCGGGTATTGATGATCGCATTGTACTGGTCCACAACCGTTTTGCTGTAAATGATGCTGGCGTGGTCCTCATCAAAGGCATACGCCATTTTGGCCTCGGCCTGGGGCCGGCGATCCAGGAGGCTGGCCAGGTCAATGGTGCCGTCATTGTTGGAGCTGAATGGATTGCGGTCTCCCCGAAATCCGTAAAACATGTAGAAGTCGACCGCTTCGGGCAGCTTCTCCCGGTACAGGGATTGGATGAAATCCCCTTCCGGCTGCATGTCCAGCCAGCTCGGGATCACCGCAGGGGACTGCCTGACGCCGTATTCGGCCATCTTGTCTCCCCCCCAGGGTGTGGCCAGCGAAATGAAAAGCTTCACAAAGGGAAAACCTTGCGAATGGTCCATGATAAAAGCGCGGGCCACCAGCCCCCCCATGCTGTGGGAGGTAATATAGAGGGTATCGAAATGGTATTTGATCTGCAGATTGGACAGCTTCCACAGCAACAGGTAGGCCATGCTTCTCAATCGAGCGCCGGTGGGATAATAGAAAAACCATGGCTGGAATCGGGTGCGATCGATATGGTCCACGAAATATTTCCACCCCCTGGGCGTTCCGCCGGCGCCGTGGATAAAAAGGATGGGAATCTTTTTTGGATCGTAATCCTCGAGGAAATAGATCGTTCCCCCGAACTTTCTGTAAAAGGTCATCGGTTCCCAGAAGCCCTGACGGCCGTGCTCGTCCAGAAAGCGCTCGTCGTCCAGATCCACGATCTCGCCTGCCATCCGGCTGTGGAGCTTTGGAGGCACCTCTTTAGCGACAGGATCGCCCGTGTTCCAGTCAATCGGCGGCATGGATTGGGAAATAACGATATCCGTGCTGTCAACCACGCCGCCGGCCGGTGCCGAAACGGCCGTGGGCGCACCAAACTGCCCGGCCGGCTCGCCGGGATCATAAATCAGATTGCTGTTCCGGTCATTAAAGGCAAAGACGAAGTAGCGCCCCTTGCCCACCATCAATTCATACTCGCCCCAATCGTGCGATATCGTATAGTGCGCAATCTCTCTTTTACCAAAACGTTTCGAGTAGGCCGCAACCACAACAGGACCTTCAACCGGGAACGCCCCGGACACCCGCCCGACGATCACTGTGGACGACATGCTCTCGCGCACTTCCTCTCTCACCTTGACCAGCGCGCAGCCTGAGGTGACCATGCAAATTAATAATAGAGCCGTCCCCATTCGTTTGACTCCATGGATAAATATGCATTTTGCGGTGCTTTGAGATGTCATGCTTTTGCCCTCTGTTAAGGAGTTGCATCCCCATGGGGATCAAATATTCGACTTTTTCCACGCTAATATTGGATGGGGGTCCCCGGCTGTCGGATGGTTTCAGGTATGGTTGGAAATTTGAGCAGCACATAGTTGGATCCACCGCCGGCCACCATGACGCCTTTGATATCGAGTTCCAATTGCATCCCTACGATCCCTCGGTCAAAATCCATGAAATCGATGGCCCACCCTTCGGCCATGGTCATATTGCCGACACCGGCCCAATTAGCATAGTAGTTTTCCATCCGGACCTCCAGTCCACCGTCCTTCACGGATACATGGGCCTGATTTCCTTTGACGAACATGGGGGTGCCGATAAAGCGTGTCTTTCGATTATCCTTCGTAAAAACCAGTTCGTGCTCGCCAAGGGATATATCACTGAACACATAACAGCTTCTGGTACCCTTGCCGGGAATTCCACCGCCAAAGACAAATACCCCCACGCCCTCCTTAATGCATTTGCGGGTATCCTTTTCCGCCGTACACAAGGGGACTTCAACGCCTTCATTGGCCATGAGCAACTGGTACAAATGGGCCAAAAGCAGTTCTCCGTGGGCATCGACATCGACCACCCCTTCCTGTTGACCCACAACGGCATGAAATTGCTGAACAGCAGGAATTTGAACCTTTGGAACACACCCGGGGAACACACCCGGAAAGCACCCACACCGCAACAAACGCCATCAACAGGAAGCGGATGGAAATTGAATCTTTTCGATGCAGCCTCATAGTCTTCCCTCTACGTCGTCTTTACTGTTCATGGAGCAGGGAATTTTCCACCGCCCTCATTAATGCCTTGCTCGTGGTGGTGGCGCCTGAAATCGCATCGACATTGGGCGTCTGGTTCCGAAGTATTTCCGGAATGACACCCTCAGCCCGCTTGGCATGTCTCGTATCCCGATTATGCAAGACCACGATATCCTTCATCTGGTGATCATTGACGATGGTCTTGACTTCGTAATTGAACCCTCCATACGAAAAAGCCCCGATATACGCCCCATCCTGAATTTTACCGATATCCACATCCTTGATCTCCATTTGCCGCACCATCAGCATCTCCTGACTGGCACACCCCATAAGCATAACAGCAACAAGAATTACGACCTTTTTCATCCGGCAACCTTTCATTGGGTGTGCCCCTCCTCAAAAAAATCAAACGGGCAGCAATTGGTCCAGCATCCATAAAACTTTTTGAACGATTGGCACCTTTTTTATACAGCATTGGGATAAACTCAAGCCTTATCGCTCACATCAAACCAAGTTTCCTCTGGCTGTTTTGATAGGACTGCCGTCCAAGGAACATCCCGAGGGATGGGCTCAGTCGATTTAGCCACCAGAATACCTTGTAGAATTTCGGAAGAACGATAATGGCTTTGTTTTTTACGATACAATTCAACGCTTTGCGGGAAAAAACACCCGGATCCATTGCCTTCAGGTTGTTGATCATCTCTGTTACAAGTTGTTGTTGTTTTGCTGACAATTGTATGAGCGTCTTACCATATTTGCCGCCATTATCCAAAATGTCCGTGCGGATGAATCCTGGGCAGAGCACGCTTACGCGGATGCCATGTCTCTCGGCCTCGCAGCGCAGCGATGTCGACAAACCGACAACCGCGTGTTTGGTGGTGCAGCCATAAAAGGGAGCACCGGAAGTTTCCGAATCGGATTCGAATCGCCCGGCCCACACCCTCTGGCATATCGCGCACCAGATCGTAAATCATGGCGTAACCACCCGGCGTTAATACCCGGTACGCTTCCGACAATGCAGGGATGGGATCTCTCCAGTGGTGGAGCGACCCTGTGGAGACAACGCATTGGAAAGATGCATCGGTAAACGGCAGGGCCGTCGTATCGGCTACCCCCACCTCAATCTGAGAATCCCGGCCGCGCCTGTTCAAATTCCGCCGGGCCTGGGAAACCATGGCAGATGAGATGTCAACGCCCACAATCTTCGCTTCCGGAAGCACGCTGCGCAAGGCCAAAAGCAGATAACCCGGCCCGGTGCCGATGTCCAGGATGCGAGCAAATCGCCGGCGACGTGCCACATCCCGGGCCACTTGTTCGTAGTGCTCACGAAAGATGGCAGTACTGCTTACGGCATTGTAAAGCAGGCGCCAGGGCCAGGGAATCCCTTCCGGATGAAGCTTCTTCATCATTTGTCGAAAACGATTGCTCATCTTGCCCAGGCCAACCGCCGATTTTTAGTGGCGCTTTCGAGGCGTCAATACGTTCGATTGTGATGGTGTTTAATGAATTCTATACTCCCACCCAGAGGCAAGCTGCAATCCCCAGAAAAAAGAACCATGCTGGATGGAGGCCTTTTGAAAAAGCGAGAATAATAATTCCGGTCAGAGCGAATGTTCCAGCCAATGCGTAAACTGAAAAAATTGAAGGATCCCCGATCTGTGCAAAATCCAATACGATCAACGCCATTCCCCACCATGCAATCGACGTAATATGCCATGCAAACCGCATCACGCTAACCATGTACGGCTTTTGCTTGAACAGATCCACTGATTTTTCTTTTGCCATGGGGATCAGCAATAGTTTCTCCCCAAATGCGGAATGGGCGATCCCGAGCATAAACAGCACGACAGCCACAATTAAAAAGGCTACATTCATTTTTATGTCATCTCCTTTGGTCGGTAGAACGCTTTTTTTGTGTGACGCATTTCTTATGCTCTATTAACAACACTCACCTTACTTTCTAAAGTTCTTCATCAAATTTCTCACTAATATGCGCTGATGATTTTGCTCAATGTTTCATTGAATTCATCCGGTTTAACTTGGGGTACAAAATGCCCGACGCCTGGAATCAGCGTTACGGTATTGTGCAATGCCTTCTCGTTTCCGGTTGGCGCGGCGTTGATGTTCCTGAGTTTGCCGGAGTAGTTCTCCAGGGTATCGGGAACGTTATGCGCGTACCATTCCAATATTTCATGCATGGCACTGATACCCATCTCCGGGTCTGCGCCACTGAATTTTTTGGCAATGGACGCTTTCACTTCAGGGTCTGCATTCGGCGTAAACATTGATTGCATCATTTGCCGGCATGTACCGGCGTAATCTTTTTTGAGTGGTTTCAGGAAACCTTGGATTTGTGTTTCATCCTTGGGGAATTGGAATGGCGTGTAAAACGTATCCACGCCGACAACCGCAACCACTTTATCGCCGAGGATCCTGGCCGCCTCTATGGAGACAGGACCGCCCATGGAGTGCCCCACCAAGACAACTTCATTCCCGCCCACTTTATGGACGACTGCGGCCACATCTTCGCCAAAGGCCGCCATCGTATAATCTGAGCGGGTGCTGCCCGACAGCCCATGGCCGGCCAGATCCAACCACACCACCTTATGGTGCTGTGAAAAATACGCGACCTGTTGCTCCCAGAAGGTATGATCGCAGGTCCAGCAATGCACAAACACAATGGTGGGTTCTCCACTGCCTTTTACGGCAAATGATATGGGGCTGCCATCGGCCGACAACACGGTATCAATGGATTCCTGCCTTGCGCCCTGTGAAGCGGCACAGCCGGCGATCGAAAAAATTATGAAAACCAATGCGAGTTTGTATAAAAAACGATTCCTCCCCTTCATCAATCTCCTCCTGTTTATGGGTTCCACCTAATCTGATAATTTCACCGCAGTGCCGGACACGATAATTCCCCCGCTTTCCGGGATCTCGACATCGAGCCGGCTCGGCCGGCCCATGGCCTCGCCCTGGCGGATGCGGATTTGTGCCGGCACCTGCACCAATCTCTTTTCGCGAAGAAAGCCGCCCAGGGCTGCGGCCGCAGCTCCTGTCGCTGGATCTTCTATAACGCCGCCTACCGGAAATGGATTGCGCGCATGAAATACATCATCGCTCTCACGCCACACCAACTGGAGGGTGGTGAATCCCTCACGTTCCATCACAGATTTGAGGGCATCGAAATCGTACGCCAACTCGTTCAGCCGTTCGAGCCGATCCGCCGCCAGTACCAGGTGCCAAGCGCCGGCATAGGCCCGCATCGGCGGAATGGCCGAACTGATATCGGCCGGCGCCCAGTCCAAAGCGTGCAACACTTCTTCAACCAAACCCACAGTGACCGCTGCCGTTTTCGGTTCAACCGATGTGAGCGCCGCTCTGAACTGCCCGTCCTGCTCGGTGACCGATACGGGAATGTCTCCGACCAGCGTAGCAAACGTATAGATCCCCGGTCCCTCGATACGCCCCAGCGCCACGCCGGAAGCAATGGTCGCATGTCCGCAAAACGTAACCTCAATCTTGGGACTGTAATAGCGAACCGTTCGCTTGAAGCCCGTCATCGGTGCAATGAACGCCGTCTCAGAGTAGCCCACCTGGCTGGCGATGGCCTGCATTTCCTCCTGAGATGGCAGCGCATTCCCAATCCAAACCCCGGCCGGGTTACCTCCGGCTGGATCAACAGTGAACGCGGCATACCGCATCAATTTGCTTGCTTCCATTGTTCCCCCTCCTGATCTCGAGTGTGGTCGGTGTGCCGGGTTTCCGAAATAGATGCTGGCAACAGCCGCCTTTCAGCGATTGTTGATTCAGCGTCAAAGACGCTCAGGCTGTCCAGATCGCCTTCACAATTATCGAACCGATCATCGCGAGCAGTATGCTGATAAGGTTACCGGCTAAAAAGTATGTGTTGGATATTTCCGTATTCTGTTCTTCATGAAGGCGAGTACCCAGTTTCATCGCAGCAAAGGCGATGAGCATCTGCGGATATCCATGAATGAGCGCGGTGAGCAATACGAGCCGCTCCAGCACACCCTTGAGTATCAAAGACAGATTCAACCCTTTTTTACCCTGGGCTCCTAAATATCGATTCATTACAGGGAATATCACCAAGCCCACGGCTTCCTGACAGATAAAGACGAGCAATACCGGAATATACTGCAACTTAGCCGCTCCTTCGAGGGACTACTGTCCCAGTTCCACTATGGCGTCCTTTAAAGCCCGGTACTCCTCAATCAAAAGGTGCTTGCGGCGTTTCCAAATTTGGGTCCTGTTCTTACCGTGCTTTACACCGACTTCCTCGTTGTGGGGGTTTGCGACCATATCGGTAATCAAAAGACCGTCTTTTGGATCCCATCGACCCGTCAGGCCATCAAAAACCAGAAATAGTCGGTTGAGCTGATTCATCGTGTAAGTGTCGGCAAGGTCAAAACGGAACCGAGGCTCCCCCCTGCGCTTATCGGTGAGGATTTCTCTGGCCTTCGTCAGTCCAGCCCCCATCATTGTATGCGCTTTAAGCCGGTTGATGGGTGTGTCTATGGCCCCATGAACCCCGACGTATCTTATTTTAAAAGCCAATTCTTTGCGAAGGATCGTCTCTTCCATGAAGAAAATGGCTTTGATCATTGCGGTGAGAGTCGCAGCGACACCTTGAAATTCATCACCCAATGTTACCGTATAGGGAGAGATGATATCGTGTCCCAGCTCCTGGTTGCATAAAGAAACGAGTCCCATGAAGGCCTTGCGAAGTTGTCGTACATCCTGTTTGCTGCTTCCAATCACATCACCCATCAAGATGTGCCGCTTCGCCATAACGATCTCCCGCACACCGAAGTTAGTGCTTCTGTCAATTGTTGCATTATTTTTGATACATACACTTTTGTTGCATTATATATGAAACATATTTTTCACTAAATATCAAGTGATACAAGGTGATATGTATCATCGCTTATGAAGCATCAGCCAAATACGATTTTCATCTTAAATGATAATGTGATCATCAGCTACGGCTAGAACATTTAAGAAATTTTTATGATCTTTTTTTCGCCCAGAGGGTTTCGCATTCTCGTCTCTAAAATCCGATATCCCCCTGCTCACCCGAGCTGCGCTGACAGACCATCACGCGTCACCGCTACCAAGGTCCCCGTTGTCCGGTGAAGCGCCTGATTCGGAAATTTTATGCTTATTTGTTTTAATGAGCAATCCACCCAAACCTGCTAAAATCAACATGACAGACAAGCCTGATACATAGCCGCCGAAAAACGTAAAAGGGTTCGATGGAAAATTTTCCATAAATTCGGGCGTAAAAAGAATGCAGATCACAGTGATGAATCCTAACAGATTAAAACCGGAAACGGAAAGCAAAACGATTCCCATTGAAAATTTCCAATTCTGGAAGCGGCATATGGCCGCACCAACAATCAGAAAGATGAAAGCGGGAATGCTAAATCCACCCATAATGGCAAATTTATATGCCCCTATCTCCGGATCGTCCACAAAGGCGAGGAGACAAACCGTGTAAACAAAGAAGCCGCCCAAAATGTAAACCAATATACTGATTGTCTTCCGAACCATTAAGCCGCCTGGGTTGCTTTGAAATATGCATTCGCTTTAGGTCGGAAAAGTAAAACCGCAAATATGATAAAGATGATGAGCCCTGGTATCAACATTGCCTTCATCGGCGATGTGGCCAATCCGATAATAAAAGCGACAACGCTCCAACCCACATAGAGCAATCTTGCCCAATTCCGTCCCTTGAGCATGGCAATGCCGCACACGAGGGTAATGACCAATCCTGCGAACATCATGAGGTATTGGATGTTGACGGGAATTGGACTTTTGGACAAAAGCTCTCGCGTAACCGGATTGTTAAAACTAAAAACACTCGAAATAATCGAGATACCGCCCAGAGCAATTAAAATCCAGCACACGACAGTAATGGATGTTGGCCTTTTATTCATGCAGTCTCCTTTCCGATCCCTGTAAGCATACAACCAAATTCCGTTAGCTATCTCTTTTACCGCCAATTTGGTATATCAATCAACTTCGAAGCTTTCTCGTATGGAAGCTCCTCAACTGAGCCCCTTTCTAAATTGATAATCCACCACGATCTGGAGGGTGGCCGTTTAGATCCGTAACAAACCGTCACAATAAATTTTCCATCACCCGCTGACGCGATAGGCGTCCGCCAAGCAACTACCTGCTCGGTTGGATATGATTCGCGGAAGCGATTCTTTACGATCCGGAAAAGTTCGCTTTCCCTTTTTCGTTGCCTTACCCATCTTTTGATTAAAGTGATCATTTTTTGTAGTGGACAATGGTTAAAACCACGATCAGCGCTAACGAGCTGACAACAAAATCTATTTTGCGCTTTGCCCTGGCGCAGTAGAATTCAAGTAATCAAAATACCCATCGGGTGTTAATGGTTTCTTTTGTCCTTCAGCCTTTGCAGCATCCGTTATCTTTGAAATCTTTTTGTCTAACACAAATTGAAGACATCTGGGAAAGTGTCTACCAAAATACCGGTATATTCTGATGCAATTATAACAATCCCCATGCCACTCACACCTGATATTTGGGCATGAACATTCAGCACATTCATCTGTGCTCAACATATTGCGTATACTGACAACAACATCAACGAATTCTTCCTTTGATTGACTCATATCGTTACCTCTATTTATAACTGAACGTGGCCATTTACTACTTCTTCAATCAGAGTCAACGCCTTATCAACCCCATCATGGGGCCTGATAAGTTCACTGCACCTCTTGGCGCACTTCCGGTACCTTGGTGTTCCCAGCACATGCGTTACCTGCTCCTTGAATTTTTCGATTGATATCTTCTTATCCCCATTTCCGGTTACCTCTGGGAGAATAAAAACACCCGCCCCCAGCAATGCAATGCGCCTTGCGTTGCTTTCTCTTTCAGAGAAGGTTGGAACGATTACAGCAGGTGTTCCCGTATATAACCCTGTCTGGCAGGATCCATATCCCCCATGGTGAATCATCAAATCGCATCGCTCGGCTAACAATAGGCCGGGCAGATAGGGGGCGAAATAAAAGTTGTCCGGCAAGGGCAGGTATTCCTCTGGAATCGAATGGTGGCCAGTCGTCAGAACGACATGCGCCTCCATCGCCGCCAAAGCTTCGATAGATGCAAGAAGGATAACTTCCGAATCCAATGCGGTGGCCTTTTTCGAATAGCGTGGGTTCCCTGAGTAAACCCAGATGATTGGCTTTTCAGCATCAAGTCCATCGAACCAGGAGGGAAGACTTGCATTATCGTCCTGCCACAAGAGCGGTCCTATGTGTTGCCCTTCGGCACCGGCCGGGAGCGGGTCTGTCTCAGGGGTTCCAATAATGAGCGTCAAATCTGCGATATGAAGGTCCTCGATCTTGGTGATCTGATTCACTCCGAAGGCCGCCAATACCTTGTTGACTACCGGTACGGCAGACGGAACGTTTTCAGGCAGCGGCTTCCACCAGATAAACCCTTTTGCCATGGGATGTTGATCCACCTGAATAACGCTTATCAACGGAATCTTCATCACTTTCGCAGCCATACATGCATACGGGTTCCAGAAATCAACAATGATATCCGGTCGAAAATGGCGAACCAGGTTGATCAAAGCCTCGCAATTCGCTTTTACGAAATTCGCATTCATCATTCCGGTCATTGCTGCAGCGTGATCCATGCTCCAGACTTCCGGCGTTTGAGGTGCAAACTTCAGAGGGATTGCTTTAATACATTTTATAAAAAACTTGAAAGCGCTCATGCCAGCGTCCTTCCAAGGCTTTGACCTAATGAGGCGAGCAATACCTTTCAGACCAAGGTCTCGCTTTCTCACAAGGTATATCGGATGCTTAGGAATGAGGGTATTAAACCCTGCCTGCGAAATCAGCGTTCTAGGGGCCTTGGCCGGACTGAAAAAGGCGATCTCGTGTCCACGCGCCGCCAGTCCCCTGGCAATTGGGAGAGATCGGGTCAGTAGCCCCAGATCATTCCATGGAAGGGTAGTAAATAAAAATCGAGCCATAGGCTGCAACTTCCTTGGTCATTTATTTTCGAAAGGCAGAATCATTTTGTACTGCATTTTCCGTAAGAAAATGATATTGAAGTAAAATACGGAAAAACTGCCCTTATGCCAGACAAGCACATTCTTCGCAGAAGATCGTACGCGGCTATGGTTTTCTTTTAAATCTGATGTTCTTATAGAATCGGACAAATACCATGCTGCCGAAAGCAAATGCATTCAGCAAAATGGCGCTAAATCGATCACAGGCATCCTCATCTTCGATTTCCAGACCGCACAGGGCGAATCAGGGTCGGCATTTCATAATCGGGCGATTCTTCTTCTCAGATTAGAACTGTATCGGGAATTGCAGGCTGATACCTATCGCTTTTTAATAAAACTGTCAATCCATCTGGTTCTTAGAGCTTGCACATTAGGTC